>CAZIDN010000032.1:0-33021 GCA_964537875.1 uncultured Eubacteriales bacterium | reverse complement strand
GGTTCCCCAGGGGGCCGGGGGCGATTCCGACGCCGATAGAAAATCACACAGACGGAGATGCTTAAGCGGCCGCCCTTATTGACAAGCCCTGTCCGATGGTCTATATATAGAGAGAATTCTGTTGTGTCTTTGATAACCGAGACTCAGGTTTAAAGACGAGGGAAGTCCGTGAGATACGGACACAGCCCCCGCTACTGTAATCGGGGACGAATCCCGGTCAATGCCACTTTCCCCTGGGATGGGGAGAGGAAGGCCCGGGAAGAGGATGATCCGAGAGTCAGGAGACCCGCTTTAAACCTTGTCAGCCCTTCTTCGGGAGGAAGAGAGGGTCATTTTTTTTGTTGAAAAGTTAAAAAGCGGGGGAATTTCGGAGGTTTGAAGCATGTTCAAAAAATCCTTGCTTTTTGTCCTGGTCGTCTTCCCCTTGGCCGCGCCCATTCTCTGCCAGGAAAAGGAGGGCCAGACCGCACCCCCCGTCCTTCGGCATGAAATCGTCGTCAGCGCAACCCGCGTCGAAACGCCGGCCAAGGAGATCGCGAGTTCCATCACGGTCATCGCCCGGCTGGACCTGGAGAGGTCAAAAAAATCGACGGTTCTTGAGCTCCTCCAGGACGTCCTTGGAGCGGCCGTCATCCAGAACGGCGGAAAGGGGTCCGCCTCCTCGACGCTCCTCAGGGGGTCGAATTCGGAGCACGTCCTCGTCATGCTCGACGGGGTGGAGCTCAACGATCCCATGAATCCCTCAAGGTCATACGACCTAGCCCATTTTTTTCTGGACAACATCGAGCAGATCGAAATCCTCCGGGGACCTCAAAGCACTCTCTACGGGTCGGATGCCCTCGGCGGAGTGGTCAACATCCTGACAAAAAGGGGCCGGGGAAAGCCTCGATTCACCCTGTCCTCAAGCGGCGGGTCCTACAACACGCTCCAAACCGCGGCGGGGCTCAGCGGCTCCGGCCAATCCGTCCATTACTCGCTGGGGTTGTCTCGCTTCGCCACCGGAGGAATCTCGGCCGCAAGCACGGGCTATCCCGGAAACACGGAGAAGGATGGATACAAAAACCTCTCCTTGTCCGGAAGGCTCGGAGTCAGCCTGAAGAAAAATATCGAAGCGGATATCATCTTTCGCTCCGTCACGGCCCGGACCGACATCGATGGCTTCGGCGGGCCCTTCGGGGACGACCCGAACAACACCCAGGACTATCGCTCGTTCTTCATGCGGGGCCAGCTCCGCGCGCTCTTGGCGGGCAACCGCTGGGAACAAAAGCTGGGCGTCTCTTATATCCATTCCGATCGACGGAACGAAAATCCCGTCGATGACATCCATCCCTATGATTCGGAAAAAGGCGTCTTTAAAAGCAGCTTGACGAAGATCGACTGGCAGAACAACCTGTTCCTACACCCGGCAAACACGCTCACCCTCGGCGTCGACCTCGAGCGAGAGCAGGGAGAGTCCGAATATCATTCCTTGGGGATCTGGGGCCCCTATGACAGCCTTTTCCCCCGGCGAAAAGCCGACCGGAGGGGAATCTATATTCAGGACCAGGTCAGGCTGGCCAACCGCTTTTTTGCCACGGCCGGCGTCCGTCTCGACCATCACAGCCGAACCGGGTTTGCCCTGACCTACCGCCTGGCCCCGGCCTATTTTTTGGAAAAAACCGGGACAAAATTCAAGGCCACGCTCGGAACAGGGTTCAAATCGCCTTCCCTCTATCAACTATCTGCGCCCGGAACATTCCTGGGGCCGGTGGGGAACGAACGGCTGAAACCCGAAAAAAACACGGGTTGGGATGCGGGGATCGAACAGCGTTTTTTCGGCGGCAGGCTGCTCGCGGGCGTCACATACTTTTCCAACGATTACCGGAACTTGATCGATTTCCGCTTCGAGGCAGGCTATGTCAACATCGGGAAGGCCAGGACCCGCGGCGTGGAGATCTACGCGGAGGCCAGGCCGGCAAATGATCTCGAGCTCCGGGCCGGCTACACTGGCCTGGAAGCCAAAGACCTCGACAGCGGCGCCGATCTTTCAAGAAGGCCGAAGGACAAGGTTTCGGCCCGCCTCGACTACGGCTTTTTTAAGAAATGGGCGCTGCATCTGGACCTTGTCTATGTGGGAAAAAGACCGGACAAGAACTTTTCGATTTGGCCTTATCCGGACGTCATTCTTACCGGCTATGCCCTCCTCGACGCAGCGCTTTCCTTCGACCTCAGCCCGCAGGTCCAGGTCTTCGGCCGCCTGGATAATATGCTCGACCAAAAGTACGAGCTCGTGTACGGCTACGGCACGCCGCGTCTTTCCGCCTATGCCGGAATTCGAGTTTCTTGGCAATAGATGACAGGAGGAACAGATGACAAATCTCACCGCCAAGGACCTGGTCGGCCTGGTTCAATCGGTTTTCCCCCGGCATCCCGGCGACAGATTCCTGGGAATGCTGGTTGATATCCCAAGAGATCCCGGCCGCGACAATCCAGCCTGGAAAGAACGAAGGCAGCTGGCTTTGGATTGGTCCAAAATCCTCGAGGAACACGCCGCGGATATCCCTCTCGAAGGCGTGCGGCTCATCGCCTATGCCGATGTCGGCTCGAATAACGCCGACCTCCCTGACGGCGGATTCGTCATCGAAGGCCGCCTGCCCGAGCGCGCGGACCAGCTGGAAAATATCGGCCAAAATCGATCCTTTGAAAATTTCTTTCAAGAGACACAGATATTTCTAGCGCCGACGGAATATTCCACCACCGCCCCTCTCAAAGTGGCGGCAAAGCGTTTCGGCTTCCGGGCCGCCACGATGCCGGGTTTTTCTTCCCAGATGATCCCCGCCCTTCAGATCGATTATGCCAAAGTCGCCCGGCGCGTGGACGCCCTGAAAACCCGGCTCGACCGGGCCGACTGGGCGGACGTTCTTTTTCTCGTGGACCGGCACGGGGAATGCAAGGTCCTCTTCGACCTCCGGTTCAGGACCGCCCACTCCAGCGCGGGCCGCTTCCCGGAGCAGGGCACGGCGGGCAACCTGCCGAGCGGAGAGGCCTACATCGTGCCCTACGAGGGTGAAAAAGGCGAATCGAGCAGGACCCATGGTGAGCTGCCCGTCCAGGTCGGCCCGGATATCATCTTCTTCTCGATCGTCGAAAACCGCGCCGTTCGAGTGGACGGCGAGGGCGAATCCGCGAGGGCGGAACGGGATCATCTAAAGCGAGAGCCCGCCTTCGGAAACATGGCCGAGCTCGGCTTCGGGGTCCTATCGGATCTCGGGCTTCGGCCCATCGGCGAGATGCTGCTAGATGAAAAGCTGGGTTTTCATGTTGCCTTCGGCAGGAGCGACCACTTCGGCGGGATCGTCGGGTCCAAAGATTTTTCTTCGCCGCAGGAGGTCATCCACCTCGACCGCATCTACATTCCCGCCACCCAGCCGCGGATCAAAATCGGCTCCATCATTCTCGGCTATCCTGACGGCAGCGCGGAGGCCATCATGAAAGCCGGCCAATATCAGATTTTTTGACGAGTGGTTTTGGTTACAATTCAATAGTTTCGACAAAAATAAAAAATGGGGGGCACGGCATGTTCCCTGTCCATCCGAAGCTCATGGTGGTGGGTGGGCGGAAAGAGCAGGAAAAAAGAATTAAGATTTAAAACCCATTAACCCCCCTACCCCCCTAGAGAATTAGGGGGGATTTAAAAGGTCGGAGGAGGGACAGGGACATGTCGTGACAAGAACCACCAACCCCGATTTTTTACAAATGGTCGGCCAGGATCTTGACGGCGATCAGGACGAGGACCAGGCCGCCGGCAAATTCCGCTCTTTTTCCGATCAACCGGCCGAGGGCAGGGCCGATCCTTGTCCCGGCCGCCGTGACCAAGAACGCCACCACCCCTATGATGGCGGCAGGATAAATTATGGGAACGCGCAAAGCCGCCAGGCTCAGCCCGACGGCAAGGGCATCGAGGCTCGTCGCCACAGACAACATGATGAGCGAAAAGCCTTTGGTCTGGTCAGAGCTTTTCCCGGCCAAATGGTCTTCGCGCCGGAACGATTCAAGGATCATCCGGCCGCCGATGAAAACGAGCAGTCCGGCAGCCACCCAATGGTCATATTTTTCGATGAGCTTCAGGATGTTGCGCCCGGCGACCCAGCCCAGGACGGGCATGATGAACTGGAAAAGCCCGAAGTGGAAGGACAGCCGGAACGCCTGCCCACCGGTCAGGCCCTTATCCATCAAGCTCACACCCACGGAAACCGCGAAGGCGTCCATGGCCAAGGCCAGGGCTAAGGCCAGGACAACCAAGAAATTCATCGTTTAACGTGCCCCCTTCAGATACTCTATCGCCAGCGAGGTCATCAAAAGGACCGCCTGCGGCAGCGCTTTTTCGTCAAAATCAAAACCGGGATGGTGGTGGGGAAATCTCGTCCCGTCTCCCGCTCCGAAGAATAAAAACGCTCCCGGAATTTTTTGAAGATAATAAGCAAAGTCTTCGCCGCCCATGACGGGGGCAATCGGCTTGATCCTTTCCTCGCCCAGGATTCTCTTCACGACATCCAGGACGAAATCCACCGATGCGGGATCATTGACCAGGGGCGGATAGCCGATTTCATACTCGACGGCCGCCTCGGCTCCAAAAGATTTGGAAACGCCCTCGCTGATTTCTCTCAGACGTCTTTCGATGAGAGCCTGGAGCGGCGGGTCGAATGTCCGAACAGTTCCGGAGAGCTTCACTTGGCCGGGGATGATGTTATAGACGGTGCCGCCCTCCACGGTCCCGAAGGAGAGCACGGCGGACGTCAGGGGGTCCACGTTGCGGCTGACAATGCTCTGAAGGCTCACGACCAGGTGAGAAGCGACAAGAATGGGGTCCACTGTCTGGTGCGGCATCGAACCATGCCCGCCTTTTCCTTTGACCGTGATCCTGAAATTGTCCGACTGGGCCATCATCGGGCCCTTGACGACTCCGATCAAGCCGGTCGGAAGCGGCTGCCAGAAATGGAGGCCGAATATGGCGTCCACGCCCTCGAGCGCCCCCTCCTCGATCATCGCCTTCGCCCCGCCGGGAGGGAGCTCCTCCGCCGGCTGGAAAATAAAGGCGACCCTGCCCCGAAATTGTTCGCGTCTTTTTGAAAGAAGCTCGGCGACGCCCATGAGCACGGCCATGTGCCCGTCATGAGCGCAGGCATGAGCCGCTCCGGGATTCAGGGATACATATTCCTTATCCCCTTCCTCCTGGAGCGGCAGGGCATCGATATCGGCCCGGAGGGCCACCGTTTTTCCGCCCGGCCGGCCGGCCAGCTCGCCCCGAAACCCGGTGCCGGCCAGCGGCTTTACGGGCATGCCCAGCTTCTCGAAATGCTCGCGCAGAAAAGCCGAGGTTTGAAATTCCTTGAAAGCCACCTCAGGACGGCGATGCAGACTGCGCCGCCACTGGACGAGCTGGGGAGCCAAGCCCTCCGCTTCTTTTTTCAATTCTTCCAGCATTGTCATTCTCCCAGCGACTTTTTTCCTCCCCCCTTTAATTCTCTAAGGGAGTTGGGGCGACATATTAATTCCCCCCGAATTCCCAAGGGGGTAGGGGCGACATGTTTGACGCACCCCCTTGATTGCCCAAGGGGTAGGGGGATTAATAATTTTGGTTCTTTTCCATTTCGTGTGGGTAGAAAAGGGAAACGATCCGGAGACGGCCGAAGCGACCATGGAGGGTTTAGCCTTCCCGAGTCCTCCTTCGAGGGCAGCCGGCTCGGAAGAAGCCGGCCGGCGAAGTTGTCTGAGCTTCCCGGCAAACGTCCGTAAAATCGATGCCGGGAAGCGAGTTCTGAGCCGCCGAGAAGGAGGGCTCGGGAACGGCGTGAAAAACCCGGATGGGGAGCGAAGCCGTTTCCGGATCGTTTCCCGGACGATCTCTCTCCACAGGAAATGGAAGAGAACCATAATTTTAAATCTTAATTCTTCCCTCATGCTCTTAATCCACATGAACAGTCCCTTGAGGACGCCCGGGCCGCGCCAAAAGGCTGATGCCCACCGCGACCGTTCCGTTCACGACGAGGGCGACAAAGCCGGCGTTCATGCCTAGGAACGGGTCATGGCGGCCGAAGACGAGCGCGCCGACGATGGCCAATCCCGTGAGAAGCCCGCAGATGACGCCCCGGCGGCTGACCCTCTTCCAAAACAACCCCAGGACAACGCCCGGGAAGAACTGGGACACGCCGTCGTATCCGATCAGCAGAAGGTTGACCAGGGCATTCGGCAGAAAAAGAGCGAAGATAAGGGCGGTCGTGGTGATGACAAAGACCATGGCCCGGGAAAGCCGCATCACGGCCGCCTCGGACGCGCTCGGATTGAAGCCGGCCTGATAAACATTCTTGGCCAGAAGCGTGGAGGCAAAGAGAACGAGGATGGAGGCCGGGACCATCGCCGTCACGGCCCCGGCGGCCCCGATAAAACCCAGGAACCAGGACGGATACGTCTTATGGACAAGCTCGAGAAAGGCCAGGTCACCGTTTTTCAGGCCGGGCAAGGCGAGGAACGCCGAAAAGCCGACCATCAAGACCAGCAGGATGGGGATCTGGTAAAAGGGCATGATGATGGCGTTGCGCTTGATGATCTTATCGCTCTTGGCGGAAAAGGCCGAGCCGAAGACATGGGGCCACATGTAAAAGCCCATACCCGTCAGAAGCACCGTGGACATGACCCAGAGCGTATCCATGGTCGGGGCCGCGCCGGGAAAGACCAGGTGGTCCGGCTTTTGGGCGATCAGGGCGCGGAACATTTTCCCGATGCCGCCGAAATAGATGCGGGGCACGCCGAGGCCGACCACTCCGACCGCGACGATCATCATCACGTCCTTGATCACGGATACCCAAGCGCTCCCGCGGATCCCGCTGGTGTAGACAAAGGCGCAGGTCAGGACGAACGAGAGGATGATGGCCAGCCTGGACGGGATCGCGCCGTTGCTCGAGACTTCGACGATCATGCCCAGCCCGGCCAGTTGGAGCTGCAAATACGGGATGATGGACAGGATTCCGACGACGGCCACCAGCACGCCGAGAAAGCGGCTGCCGTAGATCCTTATAAAAAAATCGGGCTGGGTATGAAGGCCGTGCCGCTTGCCGAGCTTCCAGAGCTCCGGAAGGATGAAAAAAGACAGGGTATAGGCCAGCGTGCCGTAAATAATAATATAATATGTGGGAGCGCCCTTGGAGTAGGCCCAGCCGCTCGCGCCCAGAAAAGTGAATGTCGTGTAAATTTCTCCGGCCATCAGCAGCCAGATGATCAGGCTGCCGAAGCGGCGGCCGCCGACCGTCCAATTCTCCAGGTCCATCTTCACCCGGCGGCCGGCATAGATGCCGACCAAGGCCGAACCGGCGATCGTCCCGAGAATGATCAGGAGCGCCGCGTTCATCGTTTGTCCTCATCGTCGGGCGGGTTGTGCTTTTTTTCGATTTTATAGGCGGCAAAAAGAACGGCCGGCGTCAGGACCACCCAGAGCAGGATCCAGAACAGGACAAACGGAAGCCCCAGGACGACCGGCTCGATGCGGTTGACAAAGGGGAGGGCGAAGACCAGGGTCAGGAACGGGATAGCGCCGAAAATGAGGGCCAGTCTTGTTCCTTTCCGCATCGAAACCTCCTTGTCGGCGTCTGTCCATTATAGCAAAAAATCTGTTATAATAGAGAGTTTAGGACCGATTTTTTAAGACGTATAAGCGAGCATGGACGAACAAATCATCCTTCGGGGCGTGCGGGTCCACAACCTGAAGAACATCGACCTCGACATTCCCCTGAACCAATTCATCGTCGTCACGGGCGTGAGCGGCTCGGGGAAATCTTCTTTGGCCTTCGACACTCTCTACGCCGAGGGGCAGCGCCGTTACATCGAATCGCTCTCCGCCTATGCCCGGCAGTTTTTGGAAAGGATGGACAAGCCCGACGCCGACCTCATCGAAGGCATCACGCCGGCCATCGCCATCCAGCAAAAAGCCGCCACCAAGAACCCTAGGTCCACAGTGGCCACGGTCACGGAAGCGTATGACTACATGCGGGTGCTTTACGCAAGGATCGGGGTCGTCCACTGCAACCAATGCGGCCGGCCGGTGACCCGAGATACGATTGACGCGATCGTCGAAACCCTCTTTCGGCTCCCCACGGCGGCAAAAGCATTGATCTCCTTTCCCTGGCCCTTGGAAAAAGGCCTGGCCCATCTTAAAAAACAAGGTTTTTTCCGGGTCCTCCGAGACGGGGAGGTCGTCAACCTTGATGATGCGAAGTTCAAAAAGAACGAAGTCCTCGACATTTTCGTGGACCGGATCAGCCTGGAAAGAGAGGAGAGGGAACGGCTGGTGGATTCGCTGGAGATGGCCCTCAAGCATGGGGACGGCCGAGTCCGTGTCCGGACCGAGGACGGCCGCGAATTCCATTTCTCGGACAAGCTCGAATGCAAGACATGCCGGATCCCCTACGAGGACCCCTTTCCAAACCTCTTTTCGTTCAACAGCCCGCAAGGGGCCTGCCCGGACTGCCACGGTTTCGGCGACCTGGCCGCGATCGACGAAGATAAAATCGTCCCCGACAAATCAAAATCTCTGGACGAGGGCGCCATCGAGCCCTGGACCAAGCCCGTCTCGCGCGGCATGATGAAGGAGATGCTGCGCGAGGCCCGCAAGCGGGGCATTCCGACCAACATCCCCTTCAAAAACCTCAAGAAGGAATGGCAGCGGCTGATCTTGGACGGTGGCGACGGCTATCTCGGCGTCAAAGGTTTTTTTGACTGGCTTCAGACAAAAAAGTACAAGGTCCAGGTCCGGGTCTTTCTCAGCCGCTACCGCAAATACGTCAGATGCCCTGCCTGCGGACAGATGCGCCTCAACCCTCAGGCGCTGAATGTCAAGGTCGGAGGACTGTCGATCGGGCAGGTCGTCCGGCTGACCGTCAAGGACACCCACGAATTTTTCAACAGGCTCGACCTCCCCGCCTACGAGAATCGGGTGGCGGAAAAGCTGATCGCCGAGATCCAGAACCGTCTGAAATTTTTGCTCGAGGTCGGCCTGGATTATATCTCGCTCGACCGGATGACGTTCACCTTGAGCGGCGGCGAGGCCCAGCGGATCAATCTGGCCGCCGCCTTGAGCTCGTCGCTCGTCGGGACGCTTTTTGTCCTGGACGAGCCATCGATCGGCCTTCATCCCCGCGATAACGGCCGCCTCATCCAGATCCTCAAATCCCTCAAGGACATCGGGAACACAGTCATGGTCGTCGAGCACGACCCCGAGGTCATCGCCTCGGCCGAACATCTGATCGACCTGGGACCGCGGGCGGGCGAGCACGGCGGCGAAGTGATGTTCAGCGGGACCATGGAGGACTTCTTGAAGAACGCGAGCTCCCTCACGGCCCGCTACATCAGCGGGGAAAAAGAAATCCCCATCCCGAAAAAGAGGAGGAAGGCCGGCCGGTTCCTCCTCATCAAGGACGCCCATAAGCACAACCTGAAGCACCTGGATGTGAGACTCCCCCTGGGCGTTTTGACATGCATCACGGGAGTCTCGGGCTCCGGTAAAAGCACGCTTCTGAATGATGTCCTCTATCAGGGCTGGAGCGGTGAGGCCCGGGAAGGCTTTCAAGAGCTCCGTGGCATCGATTTTATCGACAAAATCATCCTAGTCGACCAGTCCCCCATCAGCACATCGCCCCGGTCTATCCCGGCCACATACACAAAAGCCATGGACGGCATCCGGGAGTTGTTCAGCCAGACGCGAGAGGCCAAGGCCCTGGGCTACAAGCCCGGCTATTTTTCGTTCAACACGGCCGGCGGCCGCTGCGAGGACTGCCAAGGCGCCGGCCAGCAGATCGTGGAAATGCAGTTCCTGTCCGACGTCACTTTGACCTGCGAAGCCTGCCAGGGCAAGCGTTTTAAGGCCGAGATTCTCGAGATCAAATACCGGGGCAAGAATATCGATCATGTCCTGCACATGACGATCGACGACGCCCTGGAATTCTTTTCTGACCATCCTGATATTACCAAGAAGATCAAGCCGCTCCAGGAGGTCGGCCTCGGCTATCTGAGGCTCGGACAGCCGACCACGACTCTCTCGGGCGGGGAGCTGCAGAGGATCAAGCTGGCCTACCACCTCGTTCATGAACGGGACAAGCACATCCTCTATCTCTTTGACGAGCCGACGATCGGCCTTCACCCCGACGACGTTTCAACGTTGCTGCGCTGCTTCCAGAAACTGGTCGAGGAAGGACACTCGGTCTTCGTCATCGAGCACAACCTGGACGTGATCAAGTGCGCGGATTATATCATCGACCTTGGTCCCGAGGGCGGAGAAAGGGGCGGCGAAGTGATCGCTCAGGGGCCGCCGGAGGAGCTCGTCAAATCCAAAAAATCCATCACCGCCCGTTATTTAAAGAAGCACCTATAGGCCTATCCTATGTCGTCGAATTCCGCGGGGTACACGACCGTCCCCCGTGTGTTTTTAAGCCCGTCCTTGATGAGCTCCAGGGCCATAAAGACATCATCGGGGACTTCAAACGGAGGCCGGATGTCCCCTCGGCTCGCGGGCATGGTCAGGCCGGCGCCGAGCAGGAGACGATGGACTACCTGGAGTTCATCGCCCGGGTCACTTGCTTTTATGCTCTCCTGCGTCTTCTGAGCCTGGTTTCCGCTATTTTGAGCTTAACTTGACATCCGATTATTCTGCGATTTATTATCCCTGACGATGGGACGAATCAAGATTGGCGGATGAACGCTCATCCGGCCAGCGCAGCAGAAACTCGAAAGCCGTTCTGGCACAATACAAGTTCGTGGGGCGGATATGCCGGATTGGCAAAAAAAGATGGAATATCCCGACCGGACCAGCCCGAGCTGTTGATCAACCCTCAATCTTGTCCAAAAGACCAGAATTGTATTAAGATTCCAGTAAGCCTTGCTCAGTTTTGCTCATGGAGGGAGGAGTACGATTGAAGAGAATCGCTTCCGACGCAGATTTTGAAACCGTTGCGAGTTGCCCGGCCTGCCTAAGTCCGGACATCTCCTTCTTCCGAAAAAAAAACTTTGACGTTTTCAAGCTGGACAAAACTCAGATCAAGATCACCGACAGCCAGTATGGGAAAATCTGGGACTTGAGCCGTTGTTCCGCTTGCGGCCATATTTTTGCGAACCCGTGCCCTTCGCCCGAATTGATCTTCCTTCTCTACAGCCAGATCGAAGATCCTCTCTACGAGGAAGAAGCTTCGGGCCGCGCTAAAAATTTCTGGCGGATTATTTCCCATCTCGAAACATTCCTCCCCGATAAGGGCCGCCTTTTTGACGTAGGCGCAGCCACCGGGATTCTTCTCCATTTGGCCAGGAGACGAGGATGGGAGGTCGATGGCATTGAAGCAAGCATCTGGGCTGTGAAGTTAGCCTCGGAGAAATACCATATTCGCCTTCATCAGGGTTTTTTTGAGGAAGTCCGGCTCGAAAACAATTTTTTCTCGGCAGTGACGTTGGTCGATTTCATCGAGCATACTCCCCTGCCTTTTGCGGCTCTTCGAAAGGCTTATGAAATTCTTAAGCCCGCAGGCATCGTTTGTCTGGTGACTCCTGATATTCACAGCCTGGCGGCCCGGCTGGCAGGAAAAAATTGGTGGCATTTTCGTCCAGCTCACCTCGCCTACTTTTCGCCGCAGAGCCTGGCTGCCCTTTTTAGACGAGCCGGGTTTTCTGTCATTCAGGTCCGGCGCTATTCCTGGACCTTTAGCGTCCATTACCTCCTTTCCCGGAAAAAGATCTTTCATGTTCTTCTCCAAAAGCCATCTTTCTCTTCTTTTTTGAAAAAAATTCCGATAAAATTAGCGCTCGGCGATTCGTTCGAGGTTTATGCCAGAAAGGAAGTCCAAGCGTGAATGCCTACCTACAAGCCATGCGCCTGGAAAGGTGGCCTAGAAGTGCGGCCATTTTGTCGGGAACGGCCGCTTTTTTTTTCCTTAACCCGAACGACCTTTCGTCTTTCACTTGGCTCAGCTTTGCCGCCCGGCTGCTCCTGTCCTTTCTTCTGACCTGGGCGGTTTCCATCGCCAACTACATCCTCAATGAAATCGTTGATGCCCCCTATGACATCCATCACCCGACAAAGCGTTTCCGGCCTTTGGTCTCCGGAAAAATTAAGATCGTCCCCTTTGCGGCATGGGGCGTTCTCTTCATCCTGGGAAGCCTTGGCGCAGCCTTGCTATTTTTTTCTAAGACGTTTTTTTTCTCTTTACTCGCCCTGCTCCTTGCCGGTTTTGTTTATAATGTCAAACCAATCCGGACTAAAGACATTCCCTTCTTCGATGCGATTTCCGAGGCGGCCAACAATCCCATCCGTCTCCTGATCGGCTGGTATGCTTTTTCGCCGCCGGAAATTTTCCCTCCCTTGAGTCTGCTCATCGCCTGGTGGGCATTCGGAATTTTTTTAATGTTGGGCAAGCGGCTCTCCGAATTCCGGTTTTTGAAAGAAAAGGCCGCTGATTACAGGATTTCTCACAAGAAATACTCCGAAGGATCGCTGCTGGCGGGAATGGCCGTGAGCACTCTGATCTTTTTTATCGCCTATTTCGTCTTTGCCCTTTCCTTCAAATTCATCCCCTTACTCGGACTTTCTCCCTTTTTAGCGTTCTACTTTTTTCTTTTATTTAAGAAGACATTAGAAGAAAAAGAAGTCATGGAGGAGCCGGAAAGCCTTCTTCAAAGGCCTCTTTTTGCCGTCTACACCTTGGTTCTCCTCATTCTCTTCCTGCTCACGTTTTTCCTTTAATGTAATATTCGCGCATTAAATAGGGAAACGGCCCAGCTGGACAGCCCGCGTTTTTAGATTGACGCGTATGAGCCTGACTGGATCGACAGGCTTATCTCTGCTTCAATCTTTGAGCGGAATCACCTGGAAGAAATAGGGCTCAACCAGCATCGATTCTAGGGAGTGGTGTTTGAGAGTCAGGTTAACTTCATAGAGAAATAGGGTTTTGAGAGGGTAGCAAGCGGCAGGCTGGATGATCATCTCTTTCGTTTCGTAAGCCGTCCGCCCCGAGAAAAGGGGTAGGTCAAAAAGATGCATGTCGAGGTCGTACTCCCCTTTTTGCGATCCAAAGAGCAGCTTGATTTTTTTGAGTTTGGATTTGGAGCCGAAAAGAAATTTGTAGGATTTCTCGAAATGAAGGTAAAAATTACCGCTTTCTTTGGCAACGACTCCTCCCCCCATCGGATAAAGGTAAAAGCCAAGCGATCGCTGCGGCGAATAAAAGATCGTCTTGGCCGGATAGGCAACGGTCCGCGGGTAGAGAACCCAAAGGAAAAAGCTTCCCAGGAGAATGACGAAGACCAGGAGGAAGCGAAAAGCCGGCCTTAAAGAAATATCGCCCTTCCAGAAAATATAAATCAGGACGAATCCGATGAGGAGTAAGAGCCAGACATAGTTGGGCCAGTATTCGATATTCCTGATTTTAATGAAGGAAGGGAGAAAAGGCGGCAGGAAAAGGCGAAGGTTGCTGAGATAGACAAAGAGGTCGCCAGGCCGGGAAGTAAATTCATGAGTTGTCGGCTGATAGAGAAAAGAGGGATGGCGGAGAAGCAAAGCAGAAATCATAAGGCTGAGACAGCCCATGAATCGGAAGAGATAGGTAAACATTTTCTTCGAGTTATAGATAATAAAGGTTCCGATGGCGATCGCTCCCACCCAGGATATTGGCATCAGCACTCGAGCCTGGGGACAATAGCCTTGTCGGTGAGTAAAGAACGCATAGTTAAGGAGGAAGGGAAGGCTGATGAAAAGCAAAGCCCAAAAGTCACGTCTGGCTCGGCGGAACATTTCGACAAGGCCGACAAGGGTAAAAAAATAAAAAGGAGAATAGAGAAGAAGCCCATCTCTCTGGTCGAGAAAATAATCCAAGAATGCATCGATGCGCTCGACGAGGGGGATTTGGAGAACCGCCTGTGTTAAGGCCTTCATCCGATCCGACGTCATCACGCCCTCATAGACGGAGAAGGGCGACAAGGTGCCATAAAGATCATAAACAAAGAAATAAAAGAGAGCCATGGAGACGACCGGGAAAAAGAGAAAAGCAAGGATGGAGGCGGCTTGCCGCACTTTATGGAGGTGCCACAGATAATAAGCGGAGACAAGAAGAAGAGCCCAGAAGATGAAATTGTATTTAAGGCCGAGCCAAGGAAAAGTCCCAAGGCAAAAGCCTAGCAGAAGCAAGCCGGAGCGGGAGAGGGGTGATCCTGAGGATATCTTGCGGAAGATCAACAAGGAGAAAAACGCGATGATGATTTCAGGGTAGAGGTGGGTGGCATAGAAAAAAACTGGTGTCGTGAAAGAATACAGGAACCAGAGAAGAAGCGAAACGCGCTCCCGTTTCCATCGCTCAAGGGCAAAAAGATATAACTGGAGGCCGAGGAGCGCCGCCCAGAGTGTGAGACTGCCCTTGAGTATAAATGTCAGCATTTTTCCGCTGAAGGACTGGCTGAGCCAGTAAAATGGAAGCATTAACACGGAAATTCCCGGAAGGTTGATAGGGTAGATGTAGTCTTTCCCTTTGCGGCCGTAGCGACCGTAGATTCCCATTTTTAGTCGGGGATTGTTTTTTCTCAAATAGAAGGCAAAGTAGTCTTGATTCTTGTAATTATTGGCCAGGTTGATGTCGCCGTCTTTGAGCAAGCTATGGGAAGTTAATAGATAGTTAGGTTCATCTCCTGAAAACGTAATCCCCTCTGAAACTAGGATGAAGGTGGCTCCTTGGTAGATGAACAAGGATACAAGGAAGAGAATCAGAAGCTTTTTTCGGAGAGTCAGCAAAGAAAATTTTTGTACCCCTTTTTCAATACGTGAAGGCGTCCTGCTTGAAATCCGGTTGAGTCTCGCGACAGTGAGGTAAAGAATGGCAAGGAGTATGAACAAGGCGAGAAGATTCAAGCGCGTCTTGAAATCGGATCGGGCCATGTAATGGGCAAGGAGAAGAGGGCTGAGAAAGAAAAAGCTCAGCGGGAGCATGGCGCATACGGGGGAACATGTTTCTAATTGATGCCTGCGGTACGTCTCCCCTAAATTCCCGTCCCCCGCTTTAGCCCAAATTTTCCAAGCCAGGAAAAGCAGGATAAAAAACATGACTGTACTCAAGAAAAAAGAGAGAATCTTGAGCTTATAGGAATGCTCGATGATTGTGAATGTGGAGCTTTGAAGGTAGATTTGCACGAAGAGCGAAAGTCCGAAGGAAAATAAGGCCAATAGGGCGATGACAAGCCCATCCGTCTGCTTTTTCATCGTCTTGAGTTTTAGTCAAATTAGGAAGGGATGTCAAGCCGCTGAACTCGTTCACGCGTTTGACATTGCGTCTCGGCCCGAAGTACAATTTTCGGCTCCGAGTGCTTTCGCGGCACCGAGAATGTGATCCGCGTGAGGCTCACGATCATTCGGGATTCGCCAAATCAACGTCAAGGAGGTCTGGAATGCAATCGAATAAGTCTTCAGGCAGCGGATCGAAGATTTTGTTGTTTATCCTGGCGCTCTCCGGGCTGGCCGGATTCGCCTACCAAAACGTCACCGCCGGAGCCAAGCCGCAGTCGACCGTCACCCTGGCCTATCAGTTTCCCGAAGGCAAAACGCTGACGTATCAGATTACAAACACTCAAACCCAAAACCTCGATGTCATGGGTCAGTCGGTTTCGACCGAGAGCAACTCCGCTATCGAATTCACCCTGCAGCCGAAAGGTTTGAAAGAAGGACAGTATCAACTCGGTGTGACGATCAATGCTTTCAAAGTCGAAGCCCAGTCCCCCCAGGGCGGGATGACAGCGGACGCGAGCTCCGTCGTGGGAAAAAGCTTTGACATGATCCTCTCCCGCTTGGGCAAGGAAATCGACACCTCCGGCGCGTCGTCCATTCGATACAATATGGGCCTCGCCGGAACGAGGGATCTCGGCGCTAGTTTTCAGGCGTTCTTTCCCGACCTTCCCGAAAGGCCCGTCAAAATCGGGGATTCTTGGCCGAGCGAGGATGCGGTCACGCAGAAAAGTGATGCAGGCGATATCCGCATTATTTTTAATATCGTGAACACTCTAGAAGGCTTCGAGACGGTCGACGGGCTTGAATGCGCGCGGATCAAGGGCGCGGTGACGGGTAAGATGACGGGGAATCTCGAACAGCAGGGCATGGCCTTATTGTTCGACGCCAAGATCGACGGCACCCAGACCTTGTATTTCGCGGTGAAAGAAGGGATCCTCGTCAAGACAGAGACAAAAGCAAGTATGGGGGGCGTCATCACGGCGGGAGATCCGGCGAATATTACCATTCCGATGACCGGCGAAATGCGGACGGAAACTCACCTGATAAAAAAATAGAAAAAAGCGTTTAGCAGAACGTTAGAGCCGAGATCTTTGCCCACAAGGCTCTGGCGGATCTTGCCGGCCGGGAACCCCTCAGTTCGGAATGGGCGGAGCAGGAGACGATGGATTACCTGGAGTTCATTGCCCGTGTCACCTCGCATATTCCTGACAAGGGCCAGGTCACGATTCGATACTTCGGCCTATATGCTAATGCCCATCGGGGCAAAGTACGGAAGGCAGATCAAGTGGCCCATAAGTTGATCATTATCGAGGAGGAATGCCCGAGGGTCCCCCGCCGCCCATCGTCTATCAGGAACTCTTGATGGTCGCCGAGACCTCGGCCGAATATTTTTCATGATTTTCTCTTTACAGGGGAGGACAGGTCTGTTGGATTTGTGGCGCTTTTGAGCATCCCTGCGGTTTTTTGGCCGGCCATGAGCAATTCGCAACTGTCCTTGACAGCTCTTCGAGCTATGATCTATACTTCCCCACGATGGTTGGAGGGGAAAATCAACACCGGGAGGCTCGCTCGGCCACCACAGCCGAAAAGCAACCTCTTATCCTTAACCGTAGGCCCGGGGCTGTACCGAGTCGTTCCTCTTGACGCCGGTCCGTGCCCCGGAATATCCTCTTCCCGGGAGGGGAAGCGCCGCTCCCGCGCCCTGACAGAGTCACGGCCGCACCGCAGAGAAGGAGAATGAGTCATGCCGAAGTTTCAGCCTTTCGTGATGGAACGGATGATGTCCAAGTTCGAGAAGGAGGTCGACTACAACCTCTCGGAAAGCGGGGTCCACCCGCTGACCTTGAAAGAGCTCTACCAGGACGATCCGGACGGGCTGGCCGGCCTGCTGTCGCTTGAAATGGACTACGCTCACGCCAACGGCATTCCGGAATTGCGAAAGAACATCGCCGCCCTGTATCGCGGCGCGGGTCCGGAGAACGTCCTGGTGACCGTGGGAGCGATCGAAGCCAACTATGACATCCTCTGGAGCCTGCTCTCGGCCGGGGACGAGGTCGTCGTCATGCTGCCGAATTACATGCAGATCTGGGGGCTGGCCAAGAACCTGGATCTCGACCTCAAGTCCTTCACCCTGGACGAGAAGAACGGCTGGGCGCCCGATCTCGACGGATTGAGGAAGGCGGTGACCGGAAGGACGAAATTGATCGCGGTCTGCAATCCGAACAATCCGACGGGCTACATCCTCAAGAACGAGGAGATGGAGGCCATCATCGAAACGGCCCGCCGGGCCGGGGCCTGGATCCTGGCGGACGAGGTGTACGCCGGAGCCGAGCGCCTGGCCGACGAGCAGACGCCTTCGTTCTACGGAAAGTACGAAAAGGTCCTGGCCGTGGGCAGCCTGAGCAAGGCCTACGGCTTGCCGGGGCTCCGGATCGGCTGGGCCGTCGGCCCGGCCGACGTTATTGACGAGCTCTGGGCGAGGCACGAATACCTGACTTTGAGCGCCGCCATGCTCTCGAACCACCTGGCCGCGTACGCCCTGTCCCCCCGCGTCCGGCCCCGCCTCATCCAGCGCGCCCGCGGCTACATCCGCCGCGGCTTCCCCGTCCTGGAAAAATGGATGAGCGAGCACCGGGAGATCCTCGGCACCACTCCGCCTCAGGCGGCGGCGATCGCCTTCGTTAAATACCGCCTGGACATCCCTTCCACGCGATTCGCCGAACGGCTGCGCGAAGAGAAAAGGGTGCTAATCGTGCCGGGCGACCATTTTGGCCTGGACCGTTTTGTCCGCATCAGCTTCGGCCTGCCCCACGATTACCTGACGCCGGCGCTCGGCCGGATCCACGACCTGCTCGTGGAATTGAGGGCAAAATAAGCTCCGCTCCACGAGGAATGCCGTGAAGATCGCGACACTGGCCCAGATCAAGGACGTCCTTCCTTCGCTCGACCTGATCCCGGCCATCGAGGAGGGCTTCGGTGCCTATTCCTCGGGCCGTGCGACCGTTCCCCCGGTCGGCGAATTGATCCTGGACAAGGGCGAGGTCCACATCAAGTCCGGCTATATCGAGGGGGAGGACTTCTATATCATCAAGATCGCCTCCGGATTCTACGGCAATCCCTCCCTGGGCCTGCCGTCGGGCAACGGCTGCATGCTTCTCTTCAAGCAAAGCACCGGCGAATCCGCCGCCATCCTTCTCGACGAGGGCCATCTGACCGATGTCCGGACCGCGGTCGCGGGCGCCGTAGCGGCCAAATATTGCGCGCCTCGAAAGGTCGAGCGCATCGGCATCGTCGGCGCCGGCGTCCAGGCCCGGCTCCAGCTCGAATGGCTGACACGCGTCTCGGCGTGCCGGGATGTCCTGGTCTGGGGACCCCTAGCGGAAGAGCTCGAGAATTACGAACGGGAGATGGAATCCCGCGGTTTTTCTGTGGAAACCACGTTGGGCGCGGCCGCGATCCTGAGGACCTGCAACCTGGTCGTCACGGCGACGCCGTCGAAAAGGCCCCTCCTCTCGGCCGCCGACCTGCGGCCGGGAACCCATATCACCGCCGTCGGCTCGGATACGCCGGACAAACAGGAGCTCGATCCGGAAATCCTCGCCAAGGCCGACGTGATCGTGGCCGACAGTCTATCCCAATGCCGGCTCCGGGGCGAGATCCACAAGGCGCTCGAAGCGGGCCGGATCCGGGAAGACCGATGCGTCGAGCTTGGGGCCGTCATCTCCGGCAGGGAGAAAGGCCGGACGTCGGAAAGCCAGATCACCGTCGTCGACCTCACCGGGGTGGCCGTTCAGGACATCAAGATTGCGACCGCGGTCTACCGCGCGCTCAAGTGAACGAGGGACCCGGACGCGGAAGGCCGGACGGGCCGATCGCAAGGTCTATTCTTTCCAGACTTCCCCAGGCCCGAATCCAGGAGAAGATGAAAGCGCCGCCAATATCATTGCCTGGTCAATCGGCTATTTTGTGGTGCATAATTGGCTGCAGAATTTTGCCTACCGGACGCGAATCACTCCCGGCGTTTTCATACTTTCGGCGGTCTTCGCTTTGGCCATCGCGGTGATCACAGTGAGTTTTCAAACGAGCAGAGCGGCTCAGGCCAATCCGATGGAATCACTGCGATATGAATGATACCGAAATAAAGCGATTCTCAAATTTCCTTACTGTCTGCTCACGATCCGATGGTCTGTCCAAAATGCGGCGGGAGGATGAAGGTCATCGCTTTCCTTAGCGACTTCTCTGTGGTCGATCGCATCATCAACCACCTCAAGCTGACGTTTGCGGCGGAGAGGCCCCCGCCGCCTCGGGTCGCTTATCAAGAAGTTCTGATGGCCGCCGAGACCGGCGGTCAATATTTTTCGTAATTTCCTCTTTCCCCGAAAGGACAGGTCTGTTGGATTTCCGGCGCTTTTAGCGCCTCGAAAGGGGTCAGGCAGACAATCCAGGGCTCTCCAGCCATAGTTGACATCGTTTCGAGATTCGGTTTGCCATTTCCCTCAATGGTTGATGTGAACGTTGAGCCAAAGATGCCCACCCCGCCAGCGCAGCCCAAAACCAATTTCTTATTCCTCACCATTCCGCTGACGGCCGAAATGCGGACGGAAACTCACCTGATAAAAAAATAGAACAAAGCCCTTATCAGAACGTCAGACGTCATTGAATTCCGGAGGATACTCAACCGTCCCCTGGATATCTTTTAATCCATTCTCGACCAGCTCCAAAGCCATAAAAACGTCGTCGGGGACCTCGAACGGAGGCCGGATGCCCCATCGGCTCGCCGGCTCAAAGCCAAACCTCGGATAATACGCGGCATGCCCTAAAACGATGACCGATTTATAGCCGAACCTGCGAGCCCGCCGCAATCCTTCTCTGACGAGCTGACTCCCGATTCCCTGTTTCTGGAACTCGGGCAAAACCGCCATAGGGGCCAGGCAGAGAGAACCATAGCTCGCGTCATCGCTCTTTATCTTTATAGGATAAAACAGGATATGGCCGACAACCCTTCCGCCGACCTCCGCGACGAGAGAAAGCTCCGGAATGAACTCTTGGGTTTTTCTCAAGGATAAAATAAGCCGTCCTTCATTCTTTTGGCCGAATGCTAGATCATTCACTTCGGTGATCGAGGCATAATCGTCGATCATCTCCGGTCGGATTTTGGATTTCGTCATTACGCTCTCCAAATTTCTTTTTTATTATGCCATCGCCTGCCGTCGCGATTCAACAATGAAGGCCGAGAGGACGGTTCATATCACGCCCCGCTCATCGAAATTGCGAATTTGACTTGGCCTTTTGCGCTGTGCTATAAGCCAGAATTATCGCCCTACGAAAAATGGAGGGACCATGAAAAGAGAAGCCCGGTTTGTCTTCATCCCCTTTATCCTCCTTTTAGCGGCCGCCCTTCTTAATCCTCAATCTGGCCCAACAGGCCAAACCGCGTCTCCTTATACCGAGGCCATTCGAGAGTTCGAAAAATTCGCCGCCGATCAGATGGCCTTGGACCGGACGCCCGGCTTGTCCATCGCTTTTATGAAAGGGGACTTCGTCTGGGCTAAAGGATTTGGGTACGCCGACCTCGAAAATATGGTTCCAGCCGAGCCGGACAGCTCCTTCCGGATGGCCTCCGTCACAAAAACCTTCACCGCTTTTGCCGTGCTTCAGCTCGCAGAAGCCGGCAAAATCAACCTCGACGCCGAAGTCCAGACCTACGTCCCCTATTTCCCCAGGAAGAAATGGCCTGTGACGGTCCGGCAGCTATTGGGGCACCTGGCCGGCGTCAGCCACTATAAAAATTCGGCCGCCGAAGAGCACATCAAAGAGCCGAAAAACACGCGGGAGGCCGTCGCCATCTTCCAGGATTTCGACCTGGTGGCCGAACCCGGGACGAGGTACAATTATTCGACCTACGGTTACAATCTCCTCGGTGCGGTCATCGAAGGAGCTTCCGGCCAATCTTACGGCGATTATGTCAAGAGTCACGTCTTCGAGCCGCTCGGCATGGACAACTCGCGGATGGATAACCCCGCAGACATCATCCCCAACCGGATCCGCGGCTACCGGATCGTGGGCGGCCTCCTGAAGAATTCTGAGTACGTCGATGTCTCGAGCCGCTTTGCCGGCGGCGGGACGCGTTCGACCGTGCTCGACCTGATCAAATACGCCCAGGGCATCATAGAGGGAAAGCTCCTCTACGACCGGACGCAAAGGGAGCTCTTCACGTCCATGGCCACCCGCGGCGGCATCCTGACGGGCTACGGCATGGGCTGGTCCGCCCAACCTTGGAAAGGCCATTTCCAGGTCTACCACAGTGGCTCCCAGCCGGAAACCAGGACCTATCTCATGATCTTCCCCGCGGAAAAATTCGCCGTCGCGGCCGCTTCGAACCTGGAAGGTTCCAATCCCGGTGGTTATGCCAAAAGACTGGCCGAGTTTGTCCTTGACCAGGACCTGGACAGCGCCGCCTATGCTCCCGACCGGAACAAGCAGGCGGTGTACAGCGCCCTTGAAAAAGCCTTCGATTACGGGATGAGCGAGTTCGCCTGGAGTGGAAAATCGCTGGCGCTCAATGACAAGGATCTTAGCGAGGCGTTCGATTATTTCAATGCCTTCGCCAACGAACAAGCCCTCAAGAACAATTTCATCGAAACCAAGAGAAAGATCACGGCCGGCATTCACCCCTCCGCCCATCAAGCCTTGACCAAGGTGGGATCTTATATGGCCTCCGCGCTGAAAGCCGCATTCGGCGAGGACAAGCTCCAAGGCTATCACAAGAGCGGGCCGACCGCTTTCTTTGGAGACTATATCCGCATGAGCCAGAGCCGGCCGGCGATGAACAGATCGTATCGCTTGACGAATGCTCTCGCCCGGCTGGTTTTTGGCTGGGAAAAGGATTGGAATAAAATCTATACGGATTATATCCGTCGCCTGGCCATTACTCCGGACGCAAATTTTGAAGAAATCCGAAGCGAACTCAAGAAAACATTTTCCGGCGCCTCTTTCTACAAGGACTTTTCCGAGGAGTTTGCCGGCGCAGCGCGCTATTTCCTCGAAAAGGGCGCCGCAGAGAAAGCCTTGTCAATTCTCAACCTCGACCGGGACCTGTATCCCGGCGCTTCCTCTCCCTATGCGGCGCTCGGTGCAGCTTATATCTGGGCAGGCGACTTTGAAGCCGGCCGGCAAAATTACAAAAGAGCCTTTGAGATCGACCCGACACACCCGCAGCTCAGTCCTGATCAGATCCTCTCTCTTGTCAATCAGATGAGACGCATAAAAAAGACGGAAGGAGCGCTGGAGATGTGCCTCATCTTCATGGAATATTACCCCAAGGATGCCCGGTTGTATCTGGAAGCCGGCAACTCGTATGCAATGTCGGGACAAAGGGAGAAAGCGATCGAATATTATAAAAAGGCGCTTGAGCTCGACCCGAACCTGGCCGCCGCCAAATCCAACCTGGAGAAACTCGAAAAAATAAAATAAGTGGAGAAGGCCGCGGCCACTGGGCATCGAATGACAAGGAGAGCGGCCGAATTGGACGGCTAGCCCATTCTCACATCGACCGTCTTTCCCGACAGGCGGCTCTCCTCGGCTTTAAACCCCATCAGGTGACTCTCCATCGAGGCCTCGATCGTCGATGTCAGAAGCGAAGCGTCCTGCTGGCTGACGGCCTGGACAAAATCATGGGCCAGGCCGAAGCCGCCGCCGCCGTGGCCGGACAGCGATTCCGGCGCCTTGCTCGCATCCCAGGCAGTCTGCGTTCGCGTCTTGAAGTCATAGAGTGCGAGCGTTGTCATGTCTCCCACGACATCTCCCTTGGTCCCCATGACGCGGGTCCGGCGGCCGGCGTAAGAAGTAAAAGCCTCCATGGAGAAGGCGGCCGTGATCTCGCCCTCGAATTCCATGTTCACGACCTGATGGTCCACGACATCGTTATCGCAGTGATAGACGCACCGTCCGTACGGCCCTTCTTTGAGCGCCTTCAGGATCGACTCGTCCTTTTGGTCCTCGATCTGGAGGTGGCCCAGCCACTCCTTGCGCCGGAGATAGATCTTCAGGGCGGAAAACGGGCAATCCGCCTCGGCTCTGCATCCGTCCGTGCAGCGTCTCGTGCTGCCCGGGGGTGCATTTTCCGCCTTGAACAGCTTGAGCGAGCCGAACGACGAGAGCCGCCGGCACGGCTTTCCGATCATCCGGCGCAGGATATCGAGGTCATGGCAGGACTTGGACAGGATCATCGGGTTGGATTCTTTGGAGTTCCGCCAGTTGCCACGGCTTCCTGCTCCCAGGACAACGGCGGTCACGGGCCGCGCCGGCTTTTTGAACCTTGTATCCTGCGGCAGCGAAATCGGCCGGCCGCTGTCCCTATTTTTGAACGGCAGTCCGGCCAAAGGCACAGACGCGGCCAAAAGGCCGCCGGCTTTGAGGATGTCCCTCCGTTTCCACGCTCGATTTTTCATGGACATCTCCTTTCCTGATTTTTTTTGCATTTTATCATAATGAGGCCCTCATTATTTTTCTGCCGGGAACATCCGTTTGCTCAGTTCCCTGGGCTCCCCGTCCTTCTTGGAAAATGGACGGAGGCGGAATGTGTAGGAATAGGGTTTGGGATAGAGCATATATTCGTCGTGAGGCTTGGCGCCCCAGCTCGTATCCCCGCCGACTCCCATCTGTTTATAATCCACGTTCCAAACGACCAGATCGCGTTTTTTCATATCCGTCGGGTGCCTCTGCTCTTTTTCAGGCCCGTATTCGTAGTCATCGGGAAGGAAATGACTGGCTCCGGTACAGATGAGCGGATGGCCGACGGCCAGGAGACCGATACCGCTGTCGTTGGTCAGGGCGACCCAACGGACCTCTGTTTTATAGCCATTTTCCTGAGGACGAATATAGGGATGATACTGGTCCATGACTTTGCCGGAGTATAGCCCCACGGCCGCGCTCGTGTTCCGGTCCCAATAGTTTTCGTGCGGCCCCCGGCCGTGCCAGGCCATATTGTCAAACTCAGCGGGAAGGATTATCAGCATGCCGAAGCGCGGGAGTTCGGCAAGATCTCGAGCTCCCGGGGCAAAGGCGCATGTGACGAGGATATCGGCGCTGCCAAAAATACGATAAGTTACAGAATGACCAGAATTTCCGGCAGGGAGAACGGCCTTGACTTCGATGTCAATCCGTTGAGCCCCGAAGCGTTTCGCGCGGACGGACTTGACTATCCTTTTGGCGCCGGCTTCGCGCCAGGCGGAGCAGCGCACAGGCATGTCGTTTCCGTAATCATTATCGGTCGGCGCCCGCCAGAAATCGGGGATGGGCCCGGACTTGAGAAGCTCGGTTCCTTCATATTTGAGAGAAGAAATCGTCCCCGAAGTTTTGTCAAAAAGGATCAAGAAATTCGGGCCTTCGACAGAAAAAAGGCCGCCGGTTTCACTCAACGCGAGCGGCGGCAGATTTTCAACCTCGATCTCCCTTCCGGCCGGCTTGAAAACAGGGAGCTTCATTTGGTCCCAGGCCGCCTCATGGCCTGCGGGGATAAGGCATTGCGGCCCGGCCGTCCGCCAACTGAGCGTCAAAAAATATTCCACACCGGGCTCGGGCTCGAAGGCGGGGATCGGCACCTTCACATCGGCCGACTGGTGCGGTTTAAGATCCAGGCGCGGAAGCGTCCCCTGCCCGATGAGCTTGCCTTCTCCTTCAATCCGCCAACGGCAGACAAAGCTCTGAAGGCTGGTGAAATCGAACTTGTTTTCGATACGGACCATTCCCGACTTTAAATCCAAAGGCCCCGTTTTGATGTACTGATAGACTTTTTTGACCTCCCAGATATGGGGATGGGGCTGCCGGTCGGGGAACACCAGACCGTTGCAGCAAAAATTCTTCGCGGTCGGGATTTCCTGAGGGCCGAAGTCTCCGCCGTAGGCCCAGAAAGGCTCGCCTTTTGCATTAGTCCGCAAAATCCCCTGGTCCACCCAGTCCCAAATCAGGCCGCCCTGGAGCTGGCGGTTGGCGTAAATCGCATCCCAGTAATCCTGAAGATTGCCGACGCTGTTGCCCATGGCGTGGGCATATTCGCACATGATGAGCGGCCGGGTCTGTTCGGTCCTGGCATAATCTTTGAGCTGGGAGATGCGGGCGTACATGGGACAGTAGATATCCGTATGGGGATTTTTTTTCGCTCCCTCGTACTGGACTGGCCGGGTCGAATCCCTGGTCTTGATCCAGGCATAGGTCGCCTGAAAATTAATGCCGTCGCCCGCTTCGTTGCCGAGTGACCAGATGATGACCGAGGGATGATTCTTGTCGCGCTCGACGAGGCGCCGGGTGCGGTCCAGATGGGCGGCCTGCCATTCCGGCTTGTTGGCCAGCGTTTTGTCCGGGTCGAAGCTGATTCCATGGGATTCAATATTGGCCTCGTCGATGACATACAGGCCGTACTCGTCGCACAGCTCATACCATCTCGGGTTGTTCGGATAGTGGCTTGTCCGAACGGCGTTGATGTTGAACTGCTTCATCAGCCGGATGTCCTCAAGCATCAGCTCCTCGGTGACGACCCGGGCGTTCTGAGGGTCATGTTCGTGGCGGTTGACGCCTTTGATGTAGATCGGGACTCCGTTGATCAAGAGCCGGCCGTCTTTGATTTCGACATTCCTGAACCCGACATTGCAGGAGACGGCTTCGATGATTTTCCCGGACTGGTCTCTCAGCGAAAGGACGAGCCGGTAGAGGTTGGGAGTTTCTGCCGTCCAGGCCAGCGGCGAGGATACAAATTTCTCGCCGAAGAATTCTGCGTCTGCTCGCGAATCTATGGTCTCGGGACCAGCCAGCGGCATACGCAGCACGCTCCTTGTTTGGGAATCGAACAGCTCGGCCTCCATCCTGTAGGCTCGAACCGGAGAGCCAAGCCAACTCTTGAGAGAGGCCCGGATGCGCAGCGTTCCGTCTTTGTAAGAATCATCCAATCCGGCCACGGCATAAAAATCCCGGATCGCAACCGGAGGCGTCGAATAAAGGTAAACGGACCGCTCGATCCCGCTGATCCGCCACATGTCCTGCGCCTCCAGATAGCTCCCATCGCTGAACCGGAACACCTGGAGGGAGAGAGAATTTTTGCCCGGGCGAAGATACCCGGTGATATTGAACTCGGCAGGAGTTTTACTGTCTTCGCTGTAGCCGACGTCCCGGCCGTTCACCCAGATAAAAAACGCCGAATTCACGCCGCCGAAATGAAGA
This sequence comes from uncultured Eubacteriales bacterium, assembly GCA_964537875.1. Taxonomy (GTDB): domain Bacteria; phylum Acidobacteriota; class Aminicenantia; order Aminicenantales; family UBA4085; genus JAPKZH01. The sequence goes on along the minus strand of CAZIDN010000032.1, from coordinate 6,530 downwards.
AAGACTTGACGTCCTTTCCAGTTGTCAGGGACGGTGAAACTCCGGCGGTACGATCCGACCGGGTTGTTATCATGGGGCACATGGGGCGGATCGCCGCGGAAGGCGTTGGCTTCGTCGAGGTAAATGGGCTGCCCGTATCCTTTGAATTCCCAGTTTGCGGGAACGGGAAAGTCGGTCCACGGACTGACGTCATAGCTCTCTTTAAAAAAATCCCGGGGGCGGTCTGCCGGGTGGGCGACCCATTTGAACTTCCACAGTCCATCCAGGGACAGGTAAAAAGGAGATTCGGTGAAGTTTTTTTTCAGGGCATCGCGGGAACTGTCAAACGGGATGAATGTGGCGTGGGGGGGCTCCGCGTTCCGGCTGAAGACGGCCGGGTTCTCCATCTCTGGAGGAAAGTCGTCCGCCGGGGTTTGGGGGGGTGTTCCGGAGCTTCCAAGAAACAACAGCGCCATCAGCGCCAGCCAAAAAAAAGCCGGTCTTTTCATCGGGACTACCATAAAATTCCTTGTCATTCTCGAGCGGTCGCCTGATTTCATCTCTTCCTAAGCCAGGCCGCCGCCGTCCACGACCAGCCATGCGCCCGTCACCCACCTGGACAGGTCGCTGGCGAAGAACAGCACGGCATCGGCGACGTCGTCAGGCGTTCCCAATCGCGACAGCGGTCTGTTGGCGGCCTCCTTCAGGAATTTGTCCTTATCCTCTCCGAGCTGGGCGCATTCGCTATGGAGCAAAGGAGTATCCACATCGCCGGGGCAGACGCAGTTCACGCGGATGTTTTGGCGGCCATGGTCGATGGCCATAGCCCGGGTGAGGTTGAGCACTCCGCCCTTGGCGGCGCAATAGGAAGCGGCATTCGGCCCGCCTTTCAAGGACCATCCTGAGCCTGTGTTGATGATACTCCCGCCGCCGCTCTTGATCATATGGGGAAGGACATGGTGCGACAGCAAATAGACGCCCTTGAGCGTGATCCCCAGAGCCAGGTCCCATTCGCTCTCGCTCAGATCCACGCAGTTCTTGCGGATGGCGATGCCGGCATTGTTGCAGAGGATGTCGATCCGGCCGAATGTCCGGATCGTTTCTTCGACGGCCCGCCGGCAATCCTCTCCGGAGCGGACATCGCATCTCAGGAATACGGCTCTCCCCCCTCGACCTGAGATTTCGTTGGCTACCTGGCCTCCCTTTTCCTCGTCGACATCCAGGAGCACCACCGCAGCTCCCATTTCAACCAGGCGCTCGGCAATACCGCGGCCGATACCGGACGCCGCACCGGTGACCAAGGCCGTTTTTCCCTCCAAGGATAAACGCTCTATCGCTTTTTTTCCGATGTTCATGGATTCCCCCTGCCCTATTTTCGCGGCCGGCCGTGTTTTTTCAAATAGGCCCGCCAGGTGACAGCCCATTTTGTCGGATTGTCGAAGGTGCTCTCGTCGATCTTGTGGACGACGCTGCGGTGCGGGGCGTTCATCACGGTCTCGGGTTCCTTCCGGGCTTCCTCCGCAACATGCCTTAATCCATCCAAGTACTCGTCCAGCTCGGCCTTGGAATAGGATTCCGTCGGCTCGACCGTAAACGGCTGGGGGACGATGAACGGATGATGGCTCGACCACAGATGAAACCCGAAATCAGCCATGCGACAGGCGATCTGGTGGGTGGTGATGCCGGTTTCCTTGTAAAGGTCCTCCCAGCTGTACCGGACCTGCTCGATCCGGTGCTTTCCCGTTTTAAAAGGAGAGGCGGCCCCCTTGATGGCGGTAATCTTTTTCAGAAGGTAGTTGTTATTCAAGACCGCAACCTGAGCCACTTCCTTCAGCCCGCGGCCGCCCAGGCTCATGATCCAGGCATAGGCCTTGAGGATGACGGGGAAGGCCCCGTAAAACGGGCGAACCTTGCCGATGGATTTCGGCAGGTCATAGTTGAGGAAATATCTCGTCCCGTCGTATTCGACCAGCGGAACGGGGAGGTATTCGACGAGCTCGCTCGTCACGCCCAGGGCCGCCGAGGCGGGTCCGCCGCAGCCATGAGGCGTGCCAAATGTCTTGTGCAGGTTGAAGAAACACATGTCGAACCCGGCTTCCCGGGCTCGGGTGATCCCGAGGATGCCGTTGGCATTGGCCTGGTCGTAGCCGCACAGCCCGCCGGCCTGATGGACGATCCTGGTGAATTCGGCGATCCGGGGATTGTAGATGCCCGTGTCTTCGGGGTTCGTGATGAAAAGCCCGGCCGTCCGGTTGGATACGGCTTTTTTGAGCGCCTCGATATCGGGCAGCCCGTCGGGCTGATGATAGACAGTGATGATCTTGTAGCCTTTGACCGCAGCGGCCGCCGCGTCGGAGGGGTGGGAAAAAATGGTCGTGATGATCTCGTCTCTCCGGCCGCCTTCGCCCCGCACCTCATGGTGCTTGCGGACAATCGAGGCCATGGTCAGGATGGCGTGCGAGCCGGAGCTGCATTGAAGGGTGAAGCGGTCCAGTCCGGAGATCTCGCGAAAGAAACAGTCGAGCTCATACATGATCTGAAGCGCGCCTTGGACCGTGCTTTCATCCTGACAAGGATGGAGCGCCGACGCTTTTTTTGAGGAGGCCAGAACCTCGTTGATCTTGGGATTATATTTGACCGTGCAGGTCCCCTGTCCGACATCGATGTTGAGGTCCGCGCCGAGGTTCTCCTGGGACAACCGGAGAAAGTGTTTCAGAACTCTCATCTGCCCGATTTCGGGCAGGGCGGGCGGCGCTGCTCTCACCATATTCGGCGGCAGCGATGTCATCCCGTCGCCGACGACGGCCTGGATTTCCGGCTCCGCCTCGGGGACCAGAATGCCTCTCTCCCCCTTGTTGCTCAATTCGAAAATGACTTCCTCGTCCCACTTGGCCTGGTGAAAATTCCTGAGTCTGCTGTCTTTTGGGATTTTCATCGTTCTCCTCCTCCGGCTTTCAAACACTCCTTGAACGCAGCGACCAGCCGGTCGATATCGGCCTGTGTCACCATTTCGGTCACGCAATAAAGGGCGCAATTTCGAAGCTCAGCGAATTCCCCCGTCAGATCCTTCCCGCCGAATATGCCGTGCGCCAGCAGAGAGCGGTTGATTTCGGCCACGGATTTTCCTGTTTTGCTGAAGTCGAGGACGAATTCCTTGAAGAAGGAGGATTCGAATCGGAGCTCTACGCCGGAAATCTCTGCCAATCTTTTCGCGGCATACCGGGATTTCTGGAGGATGTGACGGCCGAGATCCCGCATCCCATGCGGCCCCATCAGCGATAAATAGACGGCGGCCGAAATGCCGTAGAGGGCGGCGGCCGTGCCGACAAACTCCTTCCCTTTTTCTCTGCCGTCGAAAGAGGTCCGGCTGTAGGCCACGTCGCCGAATCCCCACTCTCCTTGGGCGGCCGTCCGGGCGATCCCGAAAAGACGCGAAGGATATTCCATGACAAACTTCTCCTCATCGCGAGTCGCGATGAATCCGCCGAGCGACCCCCCAAAGTACATGTGGTTGCCCAGACCCTGGATATCTCCACAGGCGATATCGGCACCGTACTGGCTGGGCGGCTTGAGGACACCCAAGGAGATCGGGTCGACACCGACGACGGACAAAGACCCCTTGGCATGGGCGAGGTCCGCAATGTCCTGGCCCTGCGTCTCGATAAAGCCAAGATAAGAAGGATTCTCGAAATAGACGGCCGCGACGTCTGGCATCAGCCTCGACCTCAGGTCATCCAACCGCAGAAGTCCGGTTTCCGGTTCGTGGCCGACAAGTTCGATTTCAAGGACCGGCTGACAATAATTCCTGATCACCGCCAGCCTGTCCGGCGACAGCGTATCCGCGACGAGGACTTTGGGGCGTTTCGTGATTCGACCGGCCATCCGGATGGACGTGCTGGCCGCCTGGCCCCAGTCATAGGTGGGGACATTGACGACATCGAAATCGAGGATTTCGGCCATCAGGCTCTCATATTCAAAGAGGGCTTGGAAGCGTCCGGCGTCTTCGTAGGGCTCCCCGGCGTAAGCGGTCAGGAACTCGGCCCGGTGGCTAATCTCATCGCAGAGGGCGGGCACATAGTGCTGCGCGCAGCCCCCGCCCAAGAAGCTAACCAGTTCTTCGCAGGATGTATTCTTGGCCAGGATTCTTTCCACATGGCGCTTGAGCTCGAGCTCCGATAGCAGCGGCCGGGGGAGCCGGAGCTCCCGTTTCATCCGCAATTCCTCTGGTATATCCTCATAGAGTTCGTCGGTATCCTTGACCCCGACCTCCCGAAGCATCATCTCTTTAACTTCGGGCACCGAGTTGGGAATATAAGGATGGATAAAGCTTTTCTTTGGGTTCACGGCCACCTCCTTCCGGCGCTATTATATCTAAAAATGATTAGAATTGTCTTAGAGATGGAGCCTCTGGGACGCGACGCGGTGACAAGCGCTGGAAAGTCATGTATGATTATTTTAAAAGGGAGAGAAATATGAAAGACGGGATCGGCGATCAATTCCAGAAGGAAACAAAATACCAGTCCGGAAAGCTCTCCGGAGGGCCTCTCGATTGGAACCGGAAGCCCGATACCTACAAGACATATCCCGGCGCGCCGCGCCTGAAGCTGCCGGCCCCAGAGACGCAGGGCGGCATGCCCCTCTGGGAATCGATCCGGGACCGCCGCAGCTGCCGTGATTTTGCGGAGACGCCCATGAGCCGGGAAGCGCTCTCCCAGCTTCTCTGGGCTTCGCAGGGGATTACAAAAAAGACCCAGGGCTTCGCCTTTCGCGCCGCTCCTTCGGCCGGAGCGCTCTATCCGATTGAAACATATTTGGGGGTCCTGAACGTGAGCGGCCTCGAGCCGGGGATCTATCACTACGACGTCCGTCGCCATGAGCTTGAACCGATGTGGAAGGGCGATTGCCGGGCCGATATTGCGGCGGCCTTACTCGATCAGCATTTTATTGCAGCGGCCAACGTTGTTTTTCTATGGACGGCCGTGTTTCAGCGGTCAAAGTGGAAATACAAACAGCGGGCCTACCGCTACGTGTACCTGGACGCCGGGCAGATCGCTCAGAACCTGGCCCTGGCGGCCGTAGCCCTGGGACTCGGTTCATGCCAAGTCGCGGCCCTCTATGACGATGAGATCAATTCGATCCTGGGCGTGGACGGAGAAGAGGAAAGCATCGTTTACACGACGGCCGTGGGAATCCCCCTGTCAACTTCACGATGAAAGAGTTGCTGAGCAGACCCCGGCGCGGCCGCCGATTATTCATTTTGGACGATCATTGAAAAGGTTGGGTTCTCTTCCATATCGTGTGGGTAGAAAAGGAAAACGATCCGGAGACGGCCGAAGTGACCATGGAGGGTTCGGGAACGGCGTGAAAAACCCGGATGGGGAGCGAGGCCGTTTCTGGATCGTTTCCCAGACGATTTTTCCTCATATGAAATGGAAGAGAACCGACTTCAATAATAGGAGGTCAAGGATGAAAAAATTTCTGATCGGCATGGGACTCCTGGCGGCGTGTTCCGTGTATTGGCTCGCCGCCCAAACCAATCAAAAACAGGAGGAGCAGTCCTGGCAGTGGAGCCTGGAAAAAGTGAAGTCCGTCGTGAACAAGGTCCGGGCCGGCAAGGACTTCACGCCCAAGGCCTGGCCGGGCGGGGCGAAAGTCGCGGTGGCCCTGTCCTTCGACTTTGACGCAGAGACAAACGCCCTGCGCGATAAAGAGCTCTCGCCCGGAGTCTTTTCCCAGGGCGAGTACGCGGCCAGGACGGCGATCCCGAGGATCCTGGCCTTGCTGGATAAATACAAGGTCCCGGCCACTTTTTTTGTGCCGGCCATCACGGCCAAGCTCCATCCGGGTGAGATCAAGGCCATTCTGGCTAAAGGCCGCCACGAGATCGGCATGCACGGCTGGATCCACGAGCGGAACTCGCTCCTTTCGGAAAAGGAAGAACGGGACTTGATGCAGAAATCCTACGCCGTCCTCAAAGAGGCCGCCGGCAGGGCTCCGGCCGGAATCCGGACGCCCAGCTGGGATTTCAGCCCTGCGACTTTGAAAATCATCCGGGAGCTCGGGCTTCTCTATGACAGCAGTTTGATGGCCGACGACCGGCCGTACGAAATCCTTGAAGAGAGGAAGGCCACCGGCGTCGTCGAGCTGCCCGTGGAATGGCTCCTCGACGATTATCCCTATTTCGGCTTTGACCGGTTCACCAGCGTCCGGCCTCATATCACGCCCGCCGAGGTCATGGAAATCTGGGCCGCCGAATTCGACAAGGCCTACGAGGAAGGCACCCTGTTTGTCCTGACCATGCATCCCAAGTACATCGGCCATCGCAGCCGGATGATGATGCTGGAGAAACTCGTCGAGCACATCCGGGCCGGGAAAAATGTCTGGTTCGCCACGCACGAAGACATCGCGCGATACGTTATAAAAACACGCTGATTCAGGCCTGTTGACATGTCCTCGCCAGGCGCGTTGCGCGGGCCTGTCTCTTTTCAAAAATCACTAACCCAAGTTCGACAGTTGGCACGGTTAACTCTTTTATTTTCAACAAAAGTATG
>CAZIDN010000031.1:0-42845 GCA_964537875.1 uncultured Eubacteriales bacterium | reverse complement strand
ACCCTGAATAAGGGTTTCCCTCCAAGAGTGTCCGACGGGACTGGTTCCCCAGGGGGCCGGGGGCGATTCCGGCACCGATAAATAATCATACAAACGGATGCCTATGGCCCGAATCGAGTCCTTGACAATTGGTCAAAGAGTATTTAAGAATGAACCTTTATAAGAGAGGAATCCGATGAGGAAATTTTTTCTAAGCCTGTCATTTTTGCTGATCGCGGCGGTCCTGGTCTACCCGCAAGCCGTTTCCTTTAAGCTCATGGGAGGATTGACCTGGATCAACGGCGATGATTACAACAAGGGCATCGTTGGTCAAAACCAATACCTCAAGGCGACGACGACAAGCATGTCGGGCGCCTATGAAAAGCTGTCGAGCGGCCTGAAGTTCCAAGCCGAGGTCATCAATTATTTAAACCCCAGAATGGGCATCGGACTCGGAGGCGGCTACTTTCGGACGAGCAATGAAAGCAAGGTGACAAGCCAGGGAATGCTTGTCGATGTGCCGTACGATAATGAGTCCACCTACAATTCCAAAATATCGGTCATCCCCTTCTTCCTGAACCTCCATTATCTGGCGCGGCCGGCGCCGAAGCTGAGGCTCGACTTCTTTGCCGGCCCCGTGTTCAACATCGTCCAGTTCAATTTCCAAAATCCATCGATCACGCCGACGTTTACGACGACGGAGACCGTGGCCTTCAGCGCCAGTATCGCCGCGCTCGGCCTTCAAGGCGGACTGGGCCTGAATTTTGAAATCACCCCGAATATCGCCCTGGTCGCGGACGGGTATTTTCGATACACAAAAGTCTCGAACATCAAAGGCAACTGGTCGGACATTGTCAGTACGCCGGCCGGCACGACCGTTAAAAGCGATGCCGAATATTATCTGTGGTATTACGATAATACCCAGGGCGGTCTTTACCCTCAGGTCGGGTTCTATGACAAGAACGGGCCCACGGCAGGCTCGATTGCCGGCGCCAGAAAAGCCGACATTAATTTATCTGGAGTCGTCATTCTGGCCGGCATCAAATTAAGTATTTAATCGCGGTTTAAGAATATTCCATCAAGCGACCGCCGGGGCTTAGGGACGCTGAACCATGCCTCTGTGCATCCACGTTTCTGCGGCAAAAAAGGAGTGGCTATGACCAAGAAAAAATTCCTGTTTTTGGGCGCGGTCTTATTGGTTCTCTCTACAGCCAGCGCCAGGGCTCAGGCCCGCCCCAACCTGGCACTTCAGCGCGTGATCTACAACACGATGAAGACCATGGCCAAGCCCCAGGGGGAGCTCAAAGACAAGCTCGACGCCGTTGATAAAGAAATGGCCGAAGCGGCACGGACGGGCAGGACCGGCGAAGTGCGCCGCCTGCTGGCCAAAGGTGCGACGCTTCTATCGGGCCGGGAATGGACCGATCCCCTTGAATTCTCGAACTCATTAGTTTTGCGCGCCGAGGAAGTCTGCGTCGATTCAAGCCTGCCCTACACAATCCGCCTCGAACAAATCTATGCCCCGCGAGTCCAGCTGAGCGGTCCTCTGACCGTCCGGTTAACACTGCACAAGCCGGGACGCACCCAGTGGGGCGTTCAAGCGGGAGAAAAAGTGAAGGATCTCGGGCCACAGGACGGAGTGGGTCGCGACCTCCAGGATGATCCCTGCCGGATCGATCTCGACCTTTCGGGCATTGAGGATGAGACCTATCTCCTCCAGGCGGAGATCCTGGAAAAAGAACGATCACTCGGCACCACCACTCTCCTCGTCGGTCTATGGAAGGGGCTGTCGGAGCGTCTTCGTTCGATCGAGGCCGAATTGAAAAAGATCGAGGGGTTTGATTCGTTTCGGGCCGATGTGCTCTATCCGGTCGATCACATCCGCAACCTGAACCGCGGGCGGTTCGAGATGGGAACATTCCAGGTTTCGGCAGAGCTGAAGGCTGCCGAGGATGTCCTGACTTCGATCAAAAACGAGAAGGATCCCTTCGCAGGCAGGACCGGAGACATGGAAAGGCACTATTTCCTGGAAGGCGCAAACGAGATCATGCCATACCGGGTGTATGTGCCGACGAAGTACAACGGCAAGACGCCTTATCCGTTGCTGATCGCGCTCCATGGCCTTGGCGCCAATGAAGATTCCTTCTTCGACTCGTATGACAAGCAGATCCCCAAGCTCGCCGAAGAGCACGGATATATCGTGGCGGCGCCGCTCGGGTATCGGGTGGACGGCTTTTACGGCATGAGCCTCTTCGGCAGCCCCGAGGACGCGGGCGCCAAGCGCAGGGCGGAGTACAGCGAAAAAGATGTCATGAGCGTGCTCGCCCTGATGCGGAAGAATTACAAAATTGACGATTCCAGGATCTACCTTGTGGGCCACTCCATGGGCGCCATGGGGACGTGGCACCTGGGAGCAAAGTATCCCGAGATCTGGGCCGCCCTAGCCCCGTTCGCGGGATTTGGGGACCCCTCCAGCGTGGCCAAGATGAAGCATATCCCCGAGATTGTCGTCCACGGGGACGCCGACCCCACGCTGCCCGTGGCCGGCTCCCGGGCGATGGTCGCCGAGATGAAGAAGCAGGGAGTCCAAGTTCAATACATCGAGGTCCCCAAAGGGAATCATATCGATATTGTCGTGCCAAACTTGAGCGCCGTCTTCAACTTTTTCGACAAGCACCGCAAAGTTACTTTGAATATTTCCGGAAAATAGATAAAGAAGGACGTTTTGGGAATCTGCTAATAAGAATATCAAGCCGTTGTCTTTGTGCGGGAGCGCAAAAGAAGGAAATAAACGGTCGGCGTGGCTACCAGAGATAGCAACACGGAAATACAGAGCGAGCCGATGACGGCGATAGCGAGCGGCTTGAGCATGTCCGCGCCGGAGCCGATGCCGTAAGCCAGAGGAAGCATGCCGAGAGCCGCGGCCAGAGACGTCATCAAAACCGGCCGCAGACGGCGCTGCCCCGACCGGACCAGCGCTTCGGTCAGACCAAGCCCTTCGGCCCTCAGGACCTTCACGTAATCGAGCATGAGGATGCCGTTCTTGGCCACGATCCCGATGCCGATGATGGCGCCGAGCAGTGAGACGACGTTCAAAGATGTCCCGGTGATCCACAGGGCTAAAACCGTCCCGAACATAGCCAGCACCGCCCCGAAGACGATAGATACGGGCTCAAAAAACGAGCCGAATTCCAAAAGCATAACGGTGAAAACGAGAAAAATGGCCATGAGAAGGACGAACATCAGGTTGCGGAAAGACTCCTGCTGCTGCTCGTAGAGCCCACCGAATTCGATGGTCCCGGGCGGGATGGACTTATCCTTGCTCAGCGTGTCGCGGATTTCGGCCATGACGCTCCCCATGTCGCGGCCCTCAAGCCGGGCTGTGACGGCCACGTCTTGCCGTGAGTCTTCGCGCCGGAGTTCAAGCTGTCCCGGTTCCTCGACGATATCCACCACCTGCGACAGCTTGACCAGTGCCCCCTCGGGCGTTCGCAACGGCAATTCCCGAAGGTTCGCCAGGCGGTCGATATGCGATGGATCGACCTTGACCCGGATCTCGACGACCCGGTCCCCTTCGAGCACCGAGGAGGCCGTTTGCCCCAGCAGCGCCGTGCTTGCGGCCGCAGCCAAGTCATCCGTGGTTAGGCCGAATCGCCGCGCGTCCAGCGAGCGCGGGCGCAAGCTGATCGTCGGCCCCGTATAGACCAGTCCGTTGAACGTGTCTACGACGCCCTGAATTTTTTTGATCTGTTCTTCGACTTCGGGCGCTTTTTTCTCGAGCCAGGCCTGGCTCGTCGAAAACAACTTCACTTCAATGGGCTGGGGCGCCCACATTAAGTCGCCGATCAGGTCGCCCAGGATCCCCGGAAATTCCCAGGTCAATCCGGGCAGTTCGGTGTTAAACCTTCGCCGCAATTCGGAGATCACGTCCGCGGTTTTCCGTTTACGGTTGGTTTTGAGCTTAACCAGGAAATCTCCCGTGTTCGGCTCGGCGATGGACAGCGCCAGCCGGGCGCCCGTGCGGCGCGAATAGCTTTCCAGCTCCGGAATCGTCCGCAGAATTTTTTCCGCCTCCAAAAGCTGGCGGTGCGTCTCGGCCAGGCTCGTCCCCGGCGGCGTGAAATAGTCGATGACGAACCCGCCCTCGTCCATCGGCGGCAGGAATTCGCTGTCGAGACGGCCGTAGAGAAAGATGCCGGCTAAAAGCACGAGGCCGCAGGCGCCCAGGGTGAGCCAGCGATGCTCGAGCGCCGGACGAACGGCGGATTCATAGATCCGGATGACGCGGCGGAGCAGAAAGCCTCCCTGCTCGGCCTGCGGTCGGGGTTGATCCCCCTTGCGGAGACGGATGAACCAGGCCGCCAGCGACGGGGTCAGCGTGACGGCAAGGACGAGGGACGTCAGCAGCGAAACCACCATGGTCATGGCCAAAGCGCGGAAGAAGACCCCGGTGATGCCATCGAGAAAAGCCAGGGGAATGAACACGACGACCGGCGTCAGCGTGGAGCCGACGAGCGGCCGGAAAATTTCGCCGATGCCCTTCTGGACGGCTTCGAGCCGGCTCACACCTGTCATCAGTTTGGTGTGGATCGCCTCGACGACGACGATGGCGTCGTCGATGACCAGTCCGATGGCCGCGGCGATGCCTCCTAGGGTCATCAAATTGTAAGTGAGACCGGTGATCTTCATGGAGAGGAGTGTGACCAGCACGGTCACCGGAATGACCATCGTCGCCACGAGCGTCGTCCCCCAATTTTTTAAGAAGAAAAACAGGATGAATACGGACAGGATCAGGCCGAAGATGATGGCCTCCCAGACGCTCGCTACCGAGGCGCGAACGATTTCCGCTTGGTCATAGAAAAAGGCGAGCTTCATGTCGGGAGGGAGTTCTTGTTTCAGCTCTCTCAACTGTCTTTTGAGCGCCTGGGCAATGTCCAGCGTGCTGCCGTCGGGTTGGCTGCGGACATTGAGAAGGACCGCGGCTTCGCCGTCGGCCGTGACGATATTGAAGACCGGCTCGGGTCCCCGCAAAACTTTGGCGAAATCCCGGATACGAACCAGATGTCCGCCGACGTATGTGACGACGAAGTCCTCGATGTCCTGAATCGAATGCACCCGGCCGTCGACTACGCTCAGATAGAGAGTATGGTTCTCTTCATGCATGCCGGCCGACGCGACGAAATTGTTGTTGGTCAGGGCATCGGTGACCTGGGACAACGTCAGATTGGCGGCCGTGAGCCGGAGGGGATCGACGACGATGTGGAATTCCGGAGTCCGGCCCCCGACGAGGTCCACGCGGGCCACACCGGGAATCCGGAGAAACCGCAGTTTGAGGTTATAGCGCGCCGTCTCCCAGAGCTCGGTGATCCCACGCCTATTGCTCGTGAGACTGACGCCGATAATGGGAAACGCCGAAAAGGTCAGCCGGAAGACCGTGGTCTCGGCCGTCGCCGGCAGCGTGCTCCGGATTTGCGAAAGCCGGCTGAGCACAAAGAGCTCGGATTCGATCATTTTGACTTTCCAGCCGAAAAAAACGCTAATCTCCGCCGAGCCCCGTCCCGTGAACGACCGGACTGTGACCACGCCCCGGATGTCCTTCATCGCTTCCTCGATGGGACGGGTGATGGTCGCCATCATTTCGTCGGCGGGCATGACCCCGTTGTCGACAAGGACGACGACGCGGGGAAAGTTGGTCTGGGGAAAGACCGACGAGGAAATATTCAAAGCGGAATAGACGCCGGCCAGACACAGGGCGACGCAAATAAAGGCGATCGAGAGTGAATGCTGGGTGGCAAACCTTCCCAAGGCGGAATTCTTTTTCATGGTTTTAATAATCTAATTGATGATATGGATCTTGGCATCGCCGGGGACGGAATAGGCATCTTCGGTGACGATGACCAAGCCTTCCTTCAGGCCTTCGCCGGCGACTTCGACCAGGCCGGCTTCCCGGAGGCCGAGCTTGACGGGCTTCCGAACGGCCTTGCTGCCTTCCACCAGCACGATCGTCCCGCTTTCGCCTCCCACGGAATCGGATATCGCGGCGGCTTCCGGGACGGCCAGGCAGTTCGCGTGCTCTTCGCAGACGATACGGACGCTCATGAATTGGCCCGGACGGAATCCGGCGCTCTGGGGAACCGAGATCCGGACCGGCAAAGTGTCGTTCTTTTCATCGATCTTCGACCCGATGTAGATCACGACTCCTATAGCGGCTCCGGCGATTTCGAATTGCGCCGACTGTCCGACCTTCAACAATGTGGCTTCGCGGCTGGGAACGTTCACGGCCGCGACGAGGCGGTCAAGGTCGATGATCGTGGCCAGCACGGTGTTGAGCTCCACGGCTTCGCCGGGCTCGATGTTGATTTTGACCACCATTCCGGCGAGCGGCGCTTGGATCTGGAGGAGGGCGAGATCGGTCTCGGCCGCGGCCAGCTCGCTGCGGGCCGTGTTGAGCTGCTGTTCGGCCTCCAAATAGGCCTTCTTGGAAGTTCCCTCCACCGGCAGCAGCTTCTTCTGTCGCTCAAAGTTCTCTTCGGCAAACATTAAGGCCTTCTTTGCCTTTTCAAAGGCGACATCGGCGATGCGGCTGTCCAGTCGGAAGAGAACCGTCCCCTTGGCCACTCTCTGGCCTTCATGACAGTCGATATGGGCAACGACGCCCGCTACGGGAGAGGCCACTTCGGCGTCGGCGGGGATGCGCCCGGCGCCCGCGGGCTCGGGCTCCACGACCCCATAGGCCGTGACAAAACGATGGAGCGTCGCCCGCGAGATTTTTCCGACATGGACGGCCATATCGGCGGCCGTTTCTTCACTTTCTCCGCCCCCTTTGGGCTTGACCATTATCACGATCCCGACGACGGCCAGCCCGACCACCACGAGAATGGCCAAACTGATCCACGTCCGCTGTTTACTCATTCCTTCGTTCCTTGGCTGGTCCGGAAACTCTTCCCGGCGTCTCGACAATCCATTCCTTGAGATCGAGCGGGCTCTGCATGGCGTTCTCCAGCTCTCCGATCGCCTGCTGCGCTTTGACCAGCGCCTCCAGGCGGGCCAGCCCATTGGAAGCGAACTCCAGCTCGACACCCAGGAGCTCGAGCTTCGAGATGTCTCCGAGCTCGTATCGGGCTTTGGAGGACTCTTGCTGTCTCTTGAGGTTTGTCAAAAGGTCGTCGGCGGCCTTGACTTTATCAACCGCCGACCGGCTGGCCGAGACGGCGGTCTCGATCTCGCTGATCACTCTGGCTTGAAGAGCCAGGAACCGCGCGGCCATCTCTTCGCGGCGGGCTTGGGCTTCGGCGATCGGCCCTTTATTCCGGCTGAGAATGGGCAGAACCAAGGACAGCCCCAGCGTCCATTTGCTGTCGGTCTGGTCGAGCTGGTAGGCCGGCCCGAGGTTGATGTCGGGATATTGCTTGGCGATCTCCAGCCGCAAAGCGGACTGGGCGGCCTCGTATTCCGATAGGGCTCCGAGAATATCGAACCGGTTAACCAAAGCCCTGCGGCGAATCTGGCTCGAAGGAAGGTCGGACCAGACTTGAATGAATTCCTCGAATGATAATACGATTCCCTCCAGCGCCTTGACAGGGATGCCGAGGGCGTCGGCCAGCCGAATCCGGGCTTGGGAGCGCTGGAGGGCGGCATCGATCGCAGCCAATCGACTGTTAGCAAGGGCGATCCGGGCCTGGGTGACATCATACGAAGAGGCTTCTCCGACGGCCAGCTGGCCCTCGAGAATCCGGACGATCTCGGACTGGACGGACTGCTGCCGGTTGAGCAGGGATTCCGTTTCCCGGGCCGCGTAGAAGTCGAGGAACGCTTGGCGCAAACGGCTCCGGACTTCCCAGGCCACGGAAAAGATGTTCAGACGCGCCGCTTCCGAAAGATGCCGAGCCTGCGAGATCCGATAGCCGCGTTTGCCGGCGGTCTCGATGGGAATCTCCAGAGCAGCCTCGGGAATCCAGGGCGTAACTTCCGAGACCGGTGATGTGACGTTATATCCCACGAGGACGCTGCCGGTGGGATTGGGACGCTCTCCTGCCGTGATCCGCCCGGCTTGAGCGACTCCCCACTGGGCCCGCGCCACATCCAGATCGGGATGATAATAAAAAGCCGCCAGAGTGAGTGCATGAAGGTCCCAGGACTTCGGAGGCCATTCTTTCAAGCCCTGTTTGGCTTGGAGGAAATCCCGCAATTCCGCCGCGTCCAATTGGCGCGTTTCGAAATCGTCCAGGACTTTGGAGGCGGTGATCGGTTTGGGTTGAAATCGGACGCAACCGGCCGCCAGGAGGACGATGAAATAGAGATAAAAGACTTGCCGGAGGCGTTTGATCCTTGAGCCAAAGATGAGAGTTTGATGTCCTTTATAAACTTTGGTCATCTTGTCCGTTAGGCTTTTTCTTGGTCTGAGCTTTCCATTATATCCTAAAGAAAGGTTTCGCCCTCAATATAAATTAAACCGCTTCTTTAGACGTCATTAAATGCGTCTGTCTTCCATTTTTTTAGATAACATCGGTCTCGGGTCTGCTGTGTGCGCTATTGATTTGGCTCGGGCAAGCCGGACACTCTTGGAAGGAAACGCTTGGAAGGGTTTTCCTTCCAACGGTCGCTTCGCTCCCTGCCTTCCTTCCAAGGAGCATTTTCCCATGAATTTTCGCACGGACATTGGAATCGAGTCTGGGAGGCGGAGTATGAAACCGCTAACTGCGATCTGCCCAAAGAGACAGACCTGTTTCAGGGATAGTCTTGGAACCCTCTCGAGCGGTCCCCCCAGCACGCCACGGAGCATCTCAACCGCTCTTTTGATATCGTCGATAGGCCTCCCCGACGCCGCCGGCAACGGCGTCGCCGCGATGGATGTAGAGCCTGTAGCGCAGGACGACCGGCTTCCCCGGCTGGAGGACAGCGGGCTTGAGACCGGGCCATGACGGATTGAGGACGCCCGCGTAGCTGTTGCGAATGAGCCAAGCGACCGGAAAGCCCGGGTGATCGGACGATACGAAAATGGCCACACCGAGATCGCGGGTCGACAGGTCCGCCCAGCGGAACGACGTGTTGACGGCATCTTCTTTCTGCACGCCTTGATCGGTGGTGAGCCTCGCTCCGATGAACATTTCTGCCCCGCGAAGGCATAAACCGCCGTAACCCTTGTTTTGGTCCGGCGCTCCCTGCAGTTCGAGGGGGCCGCCCACGGCTTCCAGGCAGAGTTCCAGATCGATGGCCCGGCCGATGCGATCCGCCTGGTGGATATTGACCTTGACGATTTCCCTGGCCACGATCTCCCGACCATCCAGCTTCCAGACGTTTTCGACGCTCAGCCCGGCCCCATCCTTCTTCACTTCGCGCTTCAGCCAACCGCCGAAATGCTGACGCAAAGAGGGCGAGGCCGGATGCCATGTCTGTGTGTCCTGACCGCGCGTCTTGACGACCGGCCAAGTCCAGAACACGCCGTGATGATGGAGATGGTCCTTGGGAAAGTCGTCGGTCAATGCCTTGCCGTCCAGCGAAAAAAGCGGATGGATATAGCAGGACCGGACATATTTTGGATCGATCCCCTCTTTAAGCTGATCGCCGAAGCGGTAGGTCAGCACCTCGTTCCGGCCGTCCCTGAGCGTAACCGTCCCGCGGCCGGCGTCCTCGATAAATTGCATCTGGGCCGAGCCGGCGGCCGCCAGAACACAGACCAACAGGACGGCAAGTCCCATTGTTTTCATAGTCGCACTCCTTGTCGATTCACGTCCGGAGGAGCTTGTCGCCGCCGCTCCGTTTCATGAGCTCGACGACTTTGGCCTCATCGACCTCGACGCCCAAGCCGGGCCCCTGGGGTATATAAGCCAGCCCGTTCTCGATCCGCAGCGGCTTTTTCAAAACGTCGCCCACCAAAAACTGCGGTCCATTGAGCGCCGCCGGCTTCTTCAAGCCAAAGGCCCCATAGAGACCGAGCGCGGCGGCCAGCGATATGTCCGGGTCGGTCAAGCCGCTGCCGAGCCAGATCAATTTATGCTCTAGGCAGACTTCGATCTGACGCTTGGCCGAAGCGAGCCCGCCGCAGCGCGCGGGTTTCATGGCCACTCCGTCGAGCATACCCAGCTTGATGAACTCGTCAAGGTCTATGGGCGAGATCACCCCTTCATCCATGAGGATGGGCAGGACGCCCTGTTTCTTGAGAGCTTGGTAGCCGCTCACGCGATTGGGACGAAGCGGCGATTCGAGCACATCGACGCCGGCGCCGGCCAGCCGCGGCGCCGCCCGCAGCGCCGTCTCGGGATCGTAGCCACCGTTGGCATCGGCCCACAGAAACGAATCCGGAGCCCGCCGGCGGACCTCGCGGGCCAGGGCGACGTCGAAGTCGGGATCCGGAGCGATCTTGATATTGAAGTTCCGAAAGCCGCGCCTTTTTCCTTCGTCCATGATGGGCCCGACCTCATCGAGCTTCTTGACATTGACCGTCCAGCTGAGCGTGATCGGACCGCCGGCCGGCTTTCCCCACATGCCGGCGAGAGATCGGCCCAGCCGCCTGCCGGCCAGATCATGCAGAGCCAGGTCGATCCCGGCGCGACTGATGGGCATTCCGGTAGAAAAACCAGGAGCGACGGCCTGGTCCATTGCGGCATGCGCCCCTTCGATATCGGCCGTGTCGCGCCCGACAAGCACAGGCGCATAGTAATCGCGCAACACGACAACCGCAGTCTCCAGCGTCTCATAGCTCCACTGGGCGATCGGCACGGCCTGGCCCCATCCGACCGTCCCGTCATCGGCCGTGACCTTGACGATCACGGCGGGGCGACCGGCCGTGCCGTGCGGCCCGGCAAAGAATTTAAAGGTGCCGATCATGGGATAATAAAGAGGAAAAAGGTCGATCCGGGCAACCTTCGTTTTAGAGGGAGCTGCCGCAAACAGAGAGCCCGACAAGCCCAACCCTACGGCGGCTGAGGAGGCGGTGCGAATAAACTCGCGCCGCTTCATCACGGCCGCTTGCCTTCGACGTACTGCTGATACCGCTCGGCAATCCGTCCGGTCTTCACATCGCCCCCGTGGACGAGCACGCCCACGCGCTGGGCGATCGACTCGCCTTTTTTCAACGTGAAGGGTTTGCCGCTCCGGTCGTCGGGGCGCCGGGGACCGAAACATCCATACTCGCGCGTCAGCCAGCGATGCTCCTGGCCGTCAGGCCACTGAAAGACCGCCACGCCGGCGGTTTCACCTTCGACGGTGTTTGAGTAATCGATCCACAGAGCGGCCTTCAAGTTGGTTGCCTCCTGCCCTGTGGCGCCGCTGCTCGCGGTGATCGTCCCGCCCTTCTCGCCGCTCCAGCGCGTTTGGAGGCGAAGGTATGGCCATGCATAGTGGACATCATCGCTGACGAATTCCACATCGCCTCCGGTGGCGAACAAGGTGAAGGTTATGTCGAGCAGATATTCCCCCTCTCCCAACGCCTGAACGACGACATGGCGGCGTTCTTCGAGCATCGCTTGCCGGCCGTCCATCTCCCAGAGAAGCTGGGCGTCGATCACCGCTCGGCCCTCGCCGCTCTCCATGCCGGTAAAAGCAATATGGCGGATATGATCGCGAAACGGAGGTCCATAGGTCTTCGGTTCTGTCTCCTTGCCCGTGTACAACGCGTTGTAGGTGCTGACCTCCCGTCCTCCGTCCAGCCGGACGGTGTCCGCAAACCAGAACGACCGGTGGTGCGGATACGGCTCCGTCTGCTGCACCAACATATTCTTCCCCAAAGGACTGTTCACCGGCCAATAGTGAGGAAGGTCAAGCGTCTCGGCGTATTGATAGACAAAGGCCTCTCGGCCATCGATCATGGCCTGGAGCCGCCCGGCCGTGTCATCGCGGCGCAGTTCAACCGCGGGTGGGCCAGGCCGGGTCGCGGCGGCCAAGACGATGCACAGACAACCGGCCAGCCATAGGATTCGACACTTCATTCGGCCTCGCCTCCTGATCAAACGGTCCACGGCTCACGATGTGGATAGTCCAGCCGGCGGTTGGCCTCGTCGTCGCCGACAAACTGCTCGGCCTGGGGATCCCATTTCAGCCTGCGGCCAAGTTTCATGGCGATGTGCGTCATGAGGCAGACGGTGTTCGAGCGGTGCCCGACTTCCTCGGGCGTCACCGGCGCCTTCCGGCTGCGCATGCATTCCAGAAAGTTCTTCATGTGGTTCGTGCTTCGGTAGAGCTTGATTTCGCCCTCGCCGGCCTGCTGCCGGAGGATCTCCGGGTCGGAGGCCTGGATCTCGGTCCGCGTGACGAAGATCCAGCCCCGGTCACCTTCGAAACGGACGCCGGCCGGATCGCCCGACTCCATGAAGAGCCGGACGCCGTTGGCGTAGAGGGCTTCGGCTTGGAAGGTGGTGTGGACATCGAACAGCCCCCGATCCGGGAACTCTCCCTTGGCCTCGATCTCGACCGGACCTGTATCGTCCGCTCCGTTGCCCCATTGGGCAATGTCGTTCATATGCGAGCCCCAGCCGGTGATCATGCCCCGGCTGTAGGCCTCGATCTGAAGCCATCCCGGCCGGTCATAGCCGACTTGCGGATGGACCCGGTCCTCCGTGAACGGCGCTTCCGGGGCGGGGCCGAGCCAAAAGTTATAATCGAGGTATTTCGGGACGGGCATCGGCCGCGGATCGCCCGTGCCCTGATCCAGGGGAAGTCGGGCGCGAATTGTGTTCAGCTTTCCGATCCGCTGATTCCGGGTCAACTCGCAGGCCATGAGAAAATATATGGACGAGCGCTGCTGAGAGCCCGTCTGGAATACCCGGTTGTTCCGGCGCACGGCCTCGACGACCTTGCGGCCTTCGGCGATCGTATAGGTCAGAGGCTTCTCCAGGAAGATGTCTTTGCCGGCGTTGGCGGCGGCGATGGCCATCGGCGCGTGCCAATGGTCGGGAGTGACGATGAGGACCCCGTCGATGTCCTGGCGGCCCAGCAGCTCGCGGAAATCGGCATAGACATCGCAGCCCTTGTAGCCTTCGTTGGCCAGCTCCTTGGCATAGATCATATCCACCAGCCACTGGGCGTCTTCGCGCCGGTGGGCGTCGACGTCGCACACGGCCACGACCCGCGCCCCCGCTTCAAGACCGCGATAAATCAGCTCCTGCATGTCGCCCCGGCCCTGCCGGCCGACGCCGATGCACCCCAACTGTATCGTATCGCTGGGGACCGTCTGTCCGAACAACATCCTCGACGGAACGATCGCGGGGGCGATCGCCGCGGTCGCGGCAGCTTTAAGAAAATTTCGGCGCGTGATACCCATCCGCTGATCTGAACGAGACATATTGCTCTCCCTTTCTCGATTTCGGGATCGCTCGGGCTCCGGTCCAACGTACGACGGCACTCCCCTCCCGGAACTCAACGACCCTATTGTGAACCTATCATGCCGGAATTATCGTTGTCAATGGAATGTCGTAAAACTGCCGATGGGGCTGCTAATACAAACGTAATGAATAAAGTGACAATGTATGGGCGGCGCTTAGACCGTCCTCAAGCCCCCGTAGCGGAGGGGGGCCCCGTCGGTTTTTCCGACGGGGGGAACCGACGGGACTGGTTCCCCGGGGCCCGGGGGCTACGGGCGGCCTAAGCGTCGCCCGAACGGGAATGTCATTTTAATTATTACGTTGGTATTGGTTCACCAAAACTTCGTAGCGTTCAGCTAAATCTAAAAAAGGCACAGATACCCGTCGGGCGTTTCTGTCGGTAATTTTGGGCATCTTCTTCGCGCTTGATTTCAGGCTTGGCCTGGAATAAGATTCTCCCGTTTGAATCGGGGCCGGTGCCCCTGCTAGGAATCGCCGTCGCACTATGATCGAACTAAACACGAGTCTGCCATCAAGCCTTCCCTCGTCGCGCCGTTTCCTTCCTTTGTTGCTGGTTTTATTCCTCGGCAGCGGATGTGCCGCCTTAATCTATGAAATCGTCTGGCTCCAGCTGCTGCAGCTCGTGATCGGCTCGACTGCGGTTTCGCTGGCCGTCTTGTTGGGAACCTACATGGGCGGGATGTGCCTGGGCAGCCTCGCTTTGCCGCGGCTGATCTCGCCTCGGCGGCATCCTTTGCGCGTTTATTCCCTGATTGAACTGGGAATCGGGATCCTCGGGATCGCCGTTTTGTCCGGGATGCCGTTTGTCGTCCGGTTTTACACGGCGAATGCGGGCCATGGTTTTTGGGGGATTCTGCTGCGAGGGGCGGTCAGCGCTATCTGCTTGCTCCCGCCCACCATGTTGATGGGCGCGACGCTGCCGGCCATCGCCCGGTGGGTCGAGACGACGCCGCAGGGAGTCTCCTGGTTGGGATTCTTGTACGGCACGAACATAGCCGGGGCTGTGTTCGGCTGTCTGCTGGCGGGTTTCTATTTGTTAAGAGTCCACGATATGGCCACGGCGACCTATGTCGCGGCAACGATCAACGGGGCGGTGGCATTGTTCAGTCTCGGCCTATCGATGCGATCGCCGCACCGCGCGCCGGCTGGCGAGCAGAGCCAGAGTGCCGCGGTTCGAACACCGGCGTCCTGGTCCGTGTACGTCACGATCGCCCTGTCCGGGCTGTGCGCGCTGGGCGCCGAGGTCATTTGGACACGGCTGCTGTCGCTGATGATGGGGGCCACGGTTTATACATTTTCCATCATTTTAGCCGTGTTCCTGGCCGGACTGGGGATCGGCAGCGGCATCGGTTCGTTTTTATCACGCGGCAAGGTGCCGCCGCGGATTGCGCTCGGGTCCTGCCAGATCCTTCTGGCGGCGGCGATCGCCTGGACCTCGTATATGCTGGCCAAGTCTCTCCCGTATTGGCCGATCAACCCGGCCCTTTCCCGGAGTCCCTGGCTCATCTTTCAGGTCGACCTGGTCCGCTGTCTTTGGGCCATCCTGCCGGCCGCATGCCTGT
This sequence comes from uncultured Eubacteriales bacterium, assembly GCA_964537875.1. Classification (GTDB taxonomy): domain Bacteria; phylum Acidobacteriota; class Aminicenantia; order Aminicenantales; family UBA4085; genus JAPKZH01. The sequence goes on along the minus strand of CAZIDN010000031.1, from coordinate 27,985 downwards.
GGGGAGCCAGTTTTCCGCTGGCGCTGGCAGCCGCCGCATCGCCCGGACAGGACGGCGGCCGGTTGGTCGGGAAAGTCTATGCTTCCAATACGGTCGGAGCGATCGTCGGAGCCATCGGCTTCAGCTTGATTCTCATCCCGGCCATCGGCACACAGCAGGCTCAGCGGCTGATGATCGGGCTGTCCGTCGCGGCCGCACTCGTAGTGTTTGCGCCGCTTGTCCGGCTCTTCCGGGACGATGCCGTGTCTCGCAGAGCTCCCCAGCCGTCCGCGATCAGGACCGCGGGTGTGGTTTCATTGGCATTCTCTGTGGCGCTTGCAGCTGTGCTGGCCTGGAGCGTACCCCGGACTCCCTGGGAGCTGATCGCTTACGGCCGTTATCTGCCGACAAAAACACTCAATGCTCGGGTCCTCTATGCGGGCGAAGGCATGAACGCCTCGGTCGCCGTCACGGAGTTGGAGGGAGGAACGCGCAATTTCCATATCAGCGGACGTGTCGAAGCGTCGAGCGATGCCACGGATATGCGGATCGAAAGGATGTTGGGGCATATCCCGGGGCTATTCCACCCGGAGCCCAAGTCGGTCCTCGTCGTGGGATGCGGAGCGGGCGTGACCGCCGGGACGTTTGTCCTTTATCCCAGTGTCAAGAGAATCGTCATCTGCGAGATCGAGCCTCTGATTCCACGGGTTGTCGCCCGCTACTTCGGGCCCGAGAACTACGACGTCCTGGACGATCCCCGCGTCGAAGTGGTCTTCGACGATGCCCGCCATTATATTCTCACGACCAAAGAAAAGTTCGATATCATCACCACCGACCCGATCCATCCCTGGATCAAAGGCTCCGCCACCCTGTATTCGAAGGAATTCTTCGATGTGTGCAAACGGCATCTGAACCCGGACGGGATCGTGGCCTTGTGGGTTCCCTTTTATGAGAGCACTCCGGAGACTGTCAAGAGCGAATTGGCGACATTTTTCGATGTCTTTCCCGAGGGGACGATCTGGAGCAACGACATCGTCGGCCAGGGCTATGATTCCGTTGTCGTGGGCAAGCTGGGAAGGTTGAAGATCAACGTGGATGAGCTTGAAGAACGGCTGAACCGCCAAGACCACCAAGCCATCACCCAGTCGCTGGCGGAAATAGGATTCAAGTCGGCGGTGCAGATGCTGGCGACCTACGCCGGGCAGGCCTCCGATTTGGGGGCATGGCTCGAGGGCGCGGAAATCAATCGAGACCGGAACCTGCGGCTGCAGTACCTGGCGGGCTTGGGATTGAATTTCTACCTCAGCGGCTTCATCTTCAATGACCTGCTCTCCTTCAGCAAGTTTCCCGAGCAGCTTTTTATCGGTTCGGAGAAATCCGTCCAGGCCCTGAGAACGGCCCTGACGCCCAAGAAATAGGCTGTCCTCCTTCTCCTCCAGGGCGGTATCAAGCTTCGCCCTTTCTCGACCCTTGCGGCCTGTTCTAGGCCGTCCGGGTTTCGTTTTTCCAATAAGCATGATAAAATAAAAATTCAGGGATAAAAACACCGAAGGAGATACGACGATGAAAAAGAACACGGCTGTCCTAGTCATCGTAACTGTGTGCCTGCTGATTTTGGCTTTATCAGGGTCTGCGATTTACTCCCAGGAGGGGAGAGGATCGGGCCGCCTGACGGGAACCGTGGTGGATGAAGCCGGGAAGCCCGTTGAGGGGGCTTTGATCATCCTGGAGTACCTTCAATTTGTTAATAAAAAGACGGCGGTCTCCAACGCCAAGGGGCAGTGGGGATTTATCGGCTTGGGCAAAGGAGCGATCTCAATAACAACCTCCAAGGAAGGCTATGTCCCGTCGACGATCCCGTTAGTTGTCTCCGGCGTCAATAGAAATCCTGAGCAAAAAATCATCCTGAAAAAAGCCGTCGGAAATGCGGCGGCGGAGGGCCTCAGCGACAGCTCCAAAGAAATGCTGCTTCAGGGGAATGCCCTGTTTGAGCAAAAGAAGTTCGCCGAAGCCCAGGCTCTTTATCAGGCGTTCATCGACAAATATCCGTCGTTGTACAAAGCCAGGCTCAACGTGGCCAACTGCCTCATGGAGCTCCAGGAATACGACAAGGCCATTGGCGAGTACCAGAAGGTCCTTGACGGATTGAACGCCGAGGCGGCCGATAAAAAAGACCCTAAGCTTACGGCCCAGGTTTTCTCCGGCATCGGAGACGCCTATATGAGGCAGAACAAATTCAAGGAAGCCGAACAATACTTCAAAAAATCCATCGACATCGATCCCGCCGACCACGCCCTGGCTTTCAATGTCGCCGAAATCATGATGCAGGCCGGGAATGCCGACGAGGCCATCCGGTACTATGAGATGGCCATCCGGATCAAGCCCGACTGGCCCAAATCCTATTTGAAATTGGGCTATGCCTGGCTGAACAGGGGGAACACCCAGAAGGCCGTTGAATCCTTCACCAAGTTCATCGAAACAAGCCCTGCTGATGATCCCGACGTGGCCCTGGCCAAGGACATCATCAAAAAAATATCCAAGATCCCGTAGGGAGATTCTTTAAGAGAAGAAGCCCCTCTCTTTTCAAATCGCATTTTAAAAAGTTGTCAAAAAAAAAGGGAGACACGGAGTGTCTCCCTTTGTGCTTGCTGCGAGAGAATTAGAACTCGATCCTGGCTCCAAGCTGGAAAATGCGAGGGTCGTTGATGGCGGTCATCTGCTGGTATTTGTAGGTGGTCAGGTTGCTCGAATTCATCCACCAGCCCGTAGCCACGCCGCGGTTGAAGACATTGAAGCAATCCGCGAAGACACCGAAGGTGATGGGCTTGAGTCTGAAGGTCTTTTCCAGTCTCAAGTCAAGCTGCACGGTAGGCGGCATAAATGTGTGACCTCTCTCTTCAGCGTAGATTGACACGTTTTGTTTCAAGGATAAACCCAGGTAGTTGTTGGAGGCAGTCCGGGTGGTGGGCAGGCCGGAGAGGTATCGGAAATACCCGCTGAGGTTGAGCCCGAATGGGCCTTTCACGAGACCTTCGACCTTGAACTGGTGCCGCCTTTCCAGAGGCAGCGCGCCGAGGGCATTGGTATGGGCATTGGGACTCTGGTAGAAACCCGCCACGGCGCCGCCCAGGGATTCGTCACCTCGGGTCGTGGTCAGCAAACCTCTGGATTTGGCATAGACGTAGGAAATATTCAGCGCCCACCCCTGGGAATACCGCTTGTTCAGTGTCAGCTCAAACCCATCGTAATCCCTATCGAGCCCTGGAGGATTGACAAAGTAGATCTCGGTGGCCGTCAGGTTGATCCTTTCGTAGAAGGTCAGCGTCTGGCCGTTGTAGGGGTCGACGACCGTTTTCGAGGTCCAGTTCTTGCTCCAGTCGAGTTCGCCCGTCGACAACAGCTTGTCGATATCAATCTGCGCGGCATCCACCATGTTGGGCTGATTGCGGTCCCACTTTCGGATATACCGGGCGCCGATGGAGAAGTCGGTGAACAACTCTTTTTCCACGCCGATCGTCAGCTCGTCGGTGTAGCCGGCTTCCAGCTTGTTATCCTTATAGCCGACCTGGGCGCCGCCGTTTTGGAAGCCGCCGGGCATGGCCCAGAGAGAGACGACTCCCGGTTTGATCGAACCGTCGGTATTCAGATACTGGGTATAACCAAACCAGCCGTTGGGATGGGCCAGGTTGATGAAGCCGATCTGGTTGGGAATGATGTAGCGGGACCAGCTGGCCTTGAAGAGCGTCTTGCCGTCGGAAAAGAGGTCATAGATCAATCCCACCCGGGGGGCCAGATTCATCCAGCTGTACATCTTGATGCTTTCCGGAATGCTGCGGTTGTATGTCTTCCCCAGGAATTCAATGGGGCCCTCTTCGGTGTTCTGGGCGGGATAGACAATACTGTTGTATTCGAGGCGAAGTCCGAGGCTGAGGTTGAGGTTCCGGGTGATCGACCAGGCGTCCTGGAAAAAGCCGGCATAATCGATCATGTGGTCGATGCGTCTGAACCCATTGCCCTTCAGCGTCAGGGCGCTATAATAATCGTTCCCGTACTTCGTGATGTAGCACCCGCCCGTGACCGGATCGCTCACTCCGTAGATATCCCACGTCGTGTGGGCATATTGGACCTCGCCGCCGAATTTGAGCTCGTGAGTGCCGGCTAAGTTGTCGATGAACATGGTGGCATCGGCGTTGAACTGGAACCGGTTTCGGGTGTAGAGGTCATGGTTCCGCCAGGAGTTGCCCGAGGAAATACCGGTATTCGCTTCATAGACTTGGGCCTCGCTGCCTTTGCCATTGAGGAGCAGCTGGTAGAGGACCATGCCGTATTTCAGGTTGGCGATGAAGTTGTTGCTGAAAAACTTGGTGTACTGGAGATTTAAAACATGGCCCGGGGCCTCCCGCTTTTGGGTAACGCTTTCCGTAGAGAACTTGGAGGCGCCGCCGTCGTCGCTGAGCTGATTGGAATAGTTGTAAGACAGAGTGAATTTGTCATTGGCTCCCGGCTGGAAGCTCAGTTTTAGAAAGGGGTAGGGAACAAAGGTTTTAACGGGTTTCTCGCTGCCCGGAGCACAGTTTCCGGGATAGCCGGCGACAAAGCGTTCGGAGTTGTTAAAACTGCCGTTCAGAAAGAACCACAGCTTGTCCTTGATGATCGGTCCGCCCAGGGTAATGATCGGCTCGTATTCCAGCTTATTGCCGCTCTTCGCTCCCGCCAGCGGTGTGCCCTGCGTGTTGTCGGCTTTCAGCTTCTCCTGGTTGAAATAGAAGGAGGCGCTGCCGCTGAATTTGTTGCCGCCCGATTTGGTCACGACGTTGATCACGGCGCCGCGGACGCTGCCGTACTCGGCCGTCAAGCCGCTGGCCTGCAACGATAGCTCTTCCATGATATCCAGCCCGAAATTGACGCCCGCCGCCTGCACGCCCGTGGCCGCATCAATCAGGTTCACGCCGTCCAGGAGGACGGCATTGTCCATTGTGGAGCCGCCGTGGGCGGACAGGCCGTCAATGCCGGGGGCCATGTTGACGTAGGTATTCAGGTTGCGGGGGGCGGGAAGCGACTGGAGAAACATCTTATCCATGTTGGCCGGACGCGTCGTCCGCATCTTGTCCACCGTCGGGCTCTGACCGATGACGGTGATGGCTTCTTCGACGGTTTTCATTTCCATGGTGATATCGATCGTCACCGTCTGAGCGACCGGCACTTTCACGCCCTTGCGGATCACCGTTTTCATCCCCTGCAGTTCGAACGTCATCTGGTAATCGCCGGGGGCCAGGGAGGCGAATCGGAAAGCCCCGTTCTCTCCCGTGACGACGGCCCTCGAGGGAATGATCATAGCCGGAGAAGTGATGGTCACGGACACTCCCGGCAGTCCTTCGCCTTCCGGAGAGAGAACCCGGCCGAAGATGTTCCCCGTTTGGGTCGACTGGGAAAAAGCCAGCCCGGCAAGGAGAAGGATTGCCGACGTCAAAAGAATTTTTTTAAGCATTCAGACCTCCTCAAAAAAATAAAAACACTTCTTTTCCGAAAATTCACACGTATTGCTCGTGCTTTCCTGAAAAATCGCATCACCTCCTTGTCAAAAGATTCATCAAAACAGGCAGCAAGATATATGCCAATATTTTTTTCAAAAATACCCCTTTATATAGGGATCAAGCCAGAAATAATCCAACAAATTGGATAGAAATCCAATTTTCTGAACTTTTCTCCTCCTATTTCGAATCTTCACCGATGGCTTTGACAAGCGATTTTAGGGCCGCTTCCGGGCTGGCCGTAGTTTCCACGATCCCGCCGGTTGCCTTGGCGATTTGGGAAAAGACATCATACATATCCGCCGAATGTTCCTTGAAATCCTGGACCGAGGATTTATCCTTGGGTTTGATATAGAGAAAATGAAGACTGATCTTCGCTTCCCTCAGCAGATCGTTGAATTTCCGGGCGTCAAGAGGCGATTTTTGGTCGTCGCTCGCAAAAAGCTCGGCCACGATAAAAGCAATTTCAGGAATGGCCCTCAGGCGAGAGAGCGTATCCTTGTTGGGAATCGGCCTGAACTCGGCCTCATAGATCATGACCAGATGATTTTTGCCCGACTGAGTTTTGAACATATCGACAATCTTCATCAGGAGCGGCTCGTTGACCTGACGCAAGGTCCGCAGGTTTTCCATATCCTGGCGGTACATGGTCAGGGAGTTTTTGATCCCGGACAGGCCATCCGCGCTCGTCGCCTGGCCGCCCTCGATGGCACCGGCTTGATTCTTCATCTCGTTGAAAATGGTTTTATAGTTCGAGCTGCAGGCCGCCGTATCGCCCCGGAGCTTTTCCTTCATGGCCTCGCTCAATTCCCTCTTGGGCTTGGCCAGGGTGTCCTTGGAAAAGCCATAAACCCGGGCCGGAGTATAGATAACCAACTGATCGCCGGGTGCCAAGACCTGGGTGTAAAAGAAGGTGACGGCATCGCCTACGTCCCTCGTGTAGTTGAGGATATCGAATAAAAGAACAAAATTCCGGGGCGTACCCCCTTCTTGCGGCGCGCATGGGTTCACCGTCAGGATAAATAACAATACGATCAAACCGCCCAGCCGCGACATCTTTTTCATAAAGTCCTCCAATTTATGCTCTTGGAATCCGTTTCTCCCCTATGCGTGCGCTCTCCCTTGCTAGCTCGATAATCATGTCGCCTTCCCCGATAAAAAAATTATAACGCCGGGGAGGATCGATGTCAAGAAACGAAAGATTTTCGTAAGTATCTCCGTTTGCGTGATTTTCTATCGGGGTCGGAATCGCCCCCCGCCCTCTGGGGCCCGGGGGCTGCGGGCGGCCTAAGCGCCGCCCGAACAGGGTTGTCATTTTAATTATTACGTTGATATTAGTATCCTTGACTTCTGTCATAAGCAGGCGGTATATTTTTCGCGGGCAAAAAAATGATTTCAGGCTCTAAGGGACAAGATCTCGGGCAAGGACAAAAAATGAGCCCGCGGGCGCTCGCTCCCGTACTGGCCATGCTGGCCTTGATCTTCGTACTTCATCCCGGCTGCCAAAAGAGCCGGAAAATCCCAAGCTTGAGACGCGGTGAGAATTTCAGCCTGCTTCTCATCACCATCGACTCCCTGAGGGTTGACCGCATCGGCGCCTATGGTTCTAAAAACGCCCAGACTCCGAACATCGATCGCCTGGCGGAAAAGGGGTTGATGTTCAAGAACTGCTATGCATCCGTCCCGCTCAGCCTGCCGTCGCACTGCACGATTTTTACGGGCAGAGAACCGCTGGCCCATGGGGTCCACAACGACGGTACCGATTTCTTGCCCGAGAGCGAGCAGACCTGGGCGGAGGTGATGAAAAATCATGAGTTCGAGACCTATGGCCTGGTCTCCTCCTATTTCCTGCATTCCAAATTCGGCCTGAAACAGGGTTTTGATGCCTATGACGATTCGCTCGATTACGGCTCTATCATCCACAATGTCCGGACGTCCATTGCCGCAGACCGGGTCTATTCCAGGTTTCAATCCTGGCTTGAAAATTGGACGCCCAATAAATTCTTCGCCTGGGTGCATTTCTCCGATCCCCAGGCCCCCTATGAGCCTCCTCCCGAATATGCCAAAATGTTTGAAAACGACCCTTACAGCGGCGAAGTGGCCTTGGTCGATCATTATGTCGGAGAGATCGTTCGCGCCCTGGAGGCTAAAAAGGTCATGGACAGGACCGTGGTCGTGATCGCTGGAAGTCACGGCGAATCTCTTCGCGAGCACCGGGAATGGGGCCACGGCCTTTTCTGCTATGAGCCGACCCTCAAGGTTCCCTTGATCATTTATAATCCCGCCGTCTTCAAGGAAAAACTTGTTGTCCCATCCAGGGTCAGGCTGCTGGATCTCATGCCGTCCCTGCTCCAGCTCTTCAACCTGGAAAGCCCGGCCGGAATTCAGGGAAAGAGTTTTTTACATCTGCTCTCGAAAAAGAATCGGGATCGGCGGATCGATCAGCCGGTCTATTTTGAAAGCCTGTTCGGATTCAAGGAAATGGGTTTTGCCCCTTTGACCGGCCTCATCAGCGAAAATTACAAATACATCTCTTTACCGGAGGCCGAGCTGTACGATTTGAAAACCGATCCCGTCGAAACGGAAAACCTGGTTTCGACAAAAAGCGATGTGGCCCAAAGGATGGAGATGGCGGTGAGGCGTTATTTCGAACAGCACCCGGGGAAAAAACAGGAAGCCCTGGGAAAGGTTGAGCAGAGCCGGGAGGACAATCGAGCCGTCGACCCGAAAAAGGGAATCGACGCCATCGAACGGATGATCGAAGTCGAACGGCTGATCTATTCCGAAAAATGGAGCGAGGCGGAAAAGGAGCTTCAAGGCATCCGATCGGACTTCAAAGATTGGAAGCTGCCGCAGTTTTACGATTATCAATATCTCCTGGACAAGAAGAAAAATGACCCAAGAAAGATGGAAGAAACCTTGAGACAAGCGGCTGAAAAATACCCGGAGAGCGACCGTTTCAAGCTATCTCTGGCCCAGTTGTTCACCTCGACCGGCCGGTTGAGCGAAGCGGAAAAAATCTATATCGAGGAATTGGCCAAGAATCCCCGCCTCAGCCAAGCCAATATTTTGCTGGGAACCATCTACCAGAAAACCGGCAGGGTCGCCCCGGCTCTCTCCTGTCTGGAAAAAGCGCTGGGCCAGGAACCGCAAAACGTCCGGCTCCAGCTTGAGTATGCCTCCCGGCTCGCCGAGCTCGGGAAAAATGAGAAGTCTCTGGAAATCCTGAAAAATCTTTTGAAAAACCGATCCCTGGCCGCCGATCCCGCCGGCGGCGATATTCAGGCCGATATCGGGGGGCTGCTGATGAAAATCGGTGAATTCGAGATGGCCAACACATGGCTGCTGGACCTTGTCGCCAATGGCAAGGGCAACAGCATGGTCTGGACCCAGGTCGGGCTGGGATACTTCAACAAGGGAAATCTGGAAAAAGCGCGTGAATCTCTGGAAAAAGCCCTGTCCATGGATCCTCACAATGCCATAGCCTTGAGCAGCATGGGCACCTTCCACCTCTCGCTTTTCAGGCGGCAGAAACAAAAAGATGACTTGGAAAAGGCTATCACATATTATACCCAAGCCAGGGAAGCTTCGCCCGAACTGGTTTCTGCCATCAACGGGCTGGGAGTCGCGTTCAGGTATGCCGGAGATTTTGAGCAAGCCATTTCTTGCTGGAAGCAGGTCCTGGACATCGATCCCGGCTTTACCGACACCTATTTCAACCTGGGGATCACCCTGATCGAAACCGGCCGAAAGCAAGAGGCCTTGAAGGTCCTGAACATGTGCAGGGAAAAATATTCGAACCGACTGAGCGAGAAGGAACGGCAGCAGCTGGACAGCTTGATTTCGGAAATAAAATAGCCCCTGAAAGAGAAGACGTCCTTGGCCCATCAAAAGGAAAACAACGATAACAAAAGCCGGCGTCGCGGCCTGCGCCTGTGGGCGTCCCGTCTTTTGATCACGATCCTGATCCCTCTGGCGCTTCTCGGACTGATAGAGCTTGGAATGCGGATATTCGGATACGGGTTCAAAACATCACCGATGATCCCCTACGACTTGAACGGCCGCCGGGCTTTTTGCGACAACCTCCGGTTTCCCTGGAGATTTTTCCCGCCCGATATCTCCCGGGATTTTAATCCCTTCATCTTTATGGATAAAAAACCCGTTTCACTCTATCGAATTTTTATCCTGGGCAGTTCTGTGGCCCAAGGAGTGCCCGACAGCGCCTTCGCCTTTGGACGCATTCTGGAGGTTCTTCTCCAAGAAGCATTCCCCCGGATCAAATTCGAAGTGATCAATACCGCCCTTACGGCGATCAATTCCCACGCCGTCCTGCCTATCGCCAAGGAGTGTCTCAGGCATCAGGCCGACCTGCTCATTGTCTACATGGGCAACAATGAAGTCGTGGGCCCGTACGGTCCCGGAACCGTATTCGCCCCCTTTTCCAGCCTGGCCCTCATCCGTTTCAACATGGCCTTAAAAACCCTGCGCCTGGGGCAGCTTTTAAGCCGGCTGGCTCAGGGCTTAGCCGTGAAAAAGAATGCTCCCGGCGTCTGGCGCGGGATGGAAATGTTTCTGGAGAGACAGATACCGTCTGACGACCCTCGATTAAAATCAACCTACCGGCACTTGGCCGGCAATCTCGAGGATATCGGCCGGGCGGCCGGCCGCAACGGCACCGCGGTCATTTTTTGCACGGTGGGCGTTAATCTCAAGGGTTGTCCGCCCTTTGCTTCCAAGCACCGAGCCGATTTGTCCGCCGGCCGCCGGGAAGAATGGGAAAATCTTTACCGCCAGGGAATCGAGAAAGAGAAAGCCGGCGATGATCAAGGCGCCGCTCAAAATTATCGGTCCGCTTTGGAGATCGACGACGGCTTTGCCGATCTCGTTTTCCGGATGGGAGGCTGTGACTGGCGGCTGGGGGATTATGAAAACGCCGGGCGTTTTTTTTCGAAAGCCAGGGGACTCGACACCCTCCGTTTTCGGGCGGACGAGGAAATCAACCGCATGATCGGGGAAACGGCGTCCGGCCGAGAATCAAAAGGGATCTATCTTGCCGATATGGAGAAGGCGCTTGCCGCTAAATCTGACCGCGGCCTCCCCGGTGAAGAGCTTTTTCTGGACCATGTCCACATGAACTTCAAGGGCAACTATATCGTCGCCCGAACCCTGTTTGAGCGGATCAAAACCCTGCTGCCTGATGACATGAAGAGAACGGGCGGCTCTGCGATCAGCCTCTTAAGCGAGGAAGCGTGCGCCGAAAAACTGGCCTATACCGATTGGGACCAATACAATATCGCCGAAGAGATGCTCAACGCCTACATCAAGAAACCCCCATTCAGCAACCAGCTCTATCATGCGGAGCAGGTTTCAAGATTGGAACAGGAACTGACAAACCTGAGAAACCGCCTCTCGGTTGAAGTCGTCCAAAAATCCGCGGCGCAGTACGAAGCCGCCATCGCCCGGTCGCCCCAGGATTGGTGGCTGCACTGGAAATATGCCCATCTGCTCTATCAGGGCCTGAAAAAAGACCGGGATGCTCTCGAACATCTCCGCAAAGTTGCGGAATTGGTGCCGCACTCCGTCCGGGGGTATTCCGGGATCGCTTTTATCCTGCATCGGCTTGGAGATGCCGAGGGAGCGATCGACAACTGTCTGAAGGCCCTGGCTATTGATCCCACCAAAGCCGAAGTTGAAAACATTCTGGCGGCGGCTTACGAGATGAAAGGGTGGCCCGACCAAGCCGAGGCCCGATACAAAAGGGCCATCGAGATTCAACCCCACTATGTCGCGCCTTATACGAATCTAGCCATGTTGTATGCGAAGAGCAACCGGCTCCAAGACGCCGTGGACATCTGCCGCCGGGGATTAAAAGTTGTGCCTGATGCCGCGGATCTCTATGTGACCTTGGCCGACTCCCTCAACCAAACCGGACAACGGGACGAAGCCATTGCGGAGTTGAAGGAAGCCCAACGTCTCGATCCGCAAAATGCCGCCGTGAATCAGAAGCTCGATGAGATCCTGTGGGAGAAAATAAAGAAATGAAATCCCCTTTAGGGCGGCGCTTAGGCCGCCCGTAGCCCCCGCGCCCCGGGGCACCAGTCCCGTCGGTTCCCCCCGTCGGAAAAGCCGACGGGTCCCCCCTCCGCTACGGGGGCTTGAGGTCGGCCTAAACGCCGCCCATACATTGTCACCTTATTTATTGCGTTTGTATTAAAATAGCGTATAAATAAAAGGCGCCACGCCCGAGACAGAGGCAAACACAAGAAACAGTCCGAACAAAACTAAAATGACCACCAGGGGGATTAGCCACCACTTTTTCCGCTTCCAGAGGAAGACAAAAATATGGCCGACCATCCCGGCGTTCGCGGCGGCCCCTTTCAGCCATTTTTTCATTCCGCCTCCTGTCATGACTTCTTTGTGACCAGGAAATTCTCGATGGCCAGCATATCCAGGCCGCTGTTGCGAAACGTCCGGAGCGCATCCGCCGGACTGGCGACGATCGGCTCTCCGCGCAGATTATAGGATGTATTCATTAAAACCGGAACCCCTGTCGCCTGCCCGAATTTCTCGACGACCCGGTAATAGCGCGGGTTCGTTTCGCGTTTCAACGTCTGCAGCCGTCCAGTTCCCCAATGGTTGACGGCGGGGATCAGAGCCTGCTTGTCCGGGTGAATGGGTGCGACGAGGAGCATGAAGCGGGCGGGATAGTGACGCTCCGGCTGGGGCAGGTCAAAGTAGCGCCCGGTTTGCTCCTCCAGGATCACCGGCGCGAACGGCCGAAACGGCTCCCGAAATTTAATCTTGGCGTTGACGATCGTTTTCATGTCTGCCCGGCGCGGGTCGGCCAGGATGCTGCGGTTGCCCAATGCGCGCGGCCCCCATTCGAATCGTCCCTGGAACCATCCGGCCACCTTGCCCTGGACAAGTCCCTCGACGATGCGATCCAGCAGCGGTTCGTCGTCGTGAAACTCCTCAAACGTCAGCCCCTCTTTTTTTAAAGAATCGGCCACTTCATTCGCTGTATATTCTTCTCCCCAGTAGCAATTCTCCAGGACAAACCGCCGGGGCTTCTTGAGCAGCCCGTGATAGGCATAGAGGGCCGCTCCGAGCGCCCCGCCCGAGTCGCCGGCAGCGGGCTGGATATAGACATCCTCAAAAGGGGTCTCGCGCAGGATGCGGCCGTTGGCGACGCTGTTCAAGGCCACGCCGCCGGCCAGGCACAGCTTTTTCAGGCCGGTTGTTTTGTGGGCATGATGGGCCATTTTCAGGAGGACCTCTTCCGTCACCCGCTGGATGCTGGCGGCGATGTCGGCATACTTTTGGTTTTGTTCAGCGACCCGGTTGTCCCAGCGGGGATGGTCCTGCCGGGGATGCGTCCGAAAAGTATAAAAATCCGACTCGGGGATGCGCGGTTTGCCGAACAGGTCGGCGAATTTTTGGTTGAAGGTGTGTTCCGTAGAGTGATAAAAGCTGAAATAGTCCATGTTGAGGCGAAAACTGCCGTCATCATTGACTTGAACCAGCTTGTAAACCTGGTCCAGAAAGCGGGGCTCGCCATAGGGGGCCATGCCCATGACTTTATATTCGCCTTCATTGACTTCAAAGCCCAGGAAGGCTGTAAAAGCGGAATAGAGCAGTCCCAAGGAGTGAGGGAATCGAATTTCTCCTGCCAGGCTAATGGCGGAGTCTTTTCCGTCGGTCCAATCGGCACGCCCCCGGCCGACGGTCGCTGTTGTCCACTCGCCGACACCGTCCACGGTCAGAATGGCCGCCTCTTCGAACGGCGAACAGTAAAGAGCGCTGGCCGCATGTGAGGTGTGATGCTCGGCGAAGAGGACACGGCTCTGTGGAATTCCCAGGTGACGGACGATCTGGCCCCTGATCCATAATTTCTGGTTGAACCAGGCGATCATCGATTCCCGGAAGACCCGCCAGGCTTTAGGATAGGCGCCGAGGGAAGTCATCAAGATCCTCTCGAACTTGACCAGCGGCTTCTCGTAAAAGATGGCATAATCCAGGTCGCCGCCGTTGATCTTCCCGCGTTTCAGACAAAAATCGATGGCCAGGGCCGGGAATCCGTAATCATGTTTTTTCCGCGAAAAGCGCTCCTCTTCAGCGGCCGCGACGAGCATCCCGTCCCGGATCAAGGCCGCGGCGGCATCGTGATAAAAACAGGAGATTCCCAAGATGTCCATCAGAAACCTTCCCGGGCCCGTTTCAAATCAGTCTCTTCTTTCGGACGCGGTTCCCAGCGCGGCTGTCGGCGTTTTAATTTCAGAGGGTCGCCGAAAAATCTCACGATCAAGCCAAAGGGCGCGGCCAGAGTGAAATAAAAAACCGTCATCAGCAGCCGGCCCAGGAGATCCCCGGCTTTGCGACCGAACGCTTTCCATTTTTTCCAATATTGCTTCAATGGGCTCATTTGGCTATCTTCAGGATTTTACCATAAAAAGAGACCCCCGGAGCGGACTGGGGCCCGGCCTTTTTCAACCTATGGCTTCTGCAGGAAACGGTTGAAGAAGTCATCCGCCGCGTTCAGGACCATGACCCACTTTTTGAACACCAGAAAATCATGCACTTCATCGGGGAAGACGATCATCTCGTGATGGACGTTGCGGGCCCGGAGCAATTGGACCAGCCCGGTGGTCTGGGAGAAGGCGACGTTTCGATCGTCGTCGCCGTGGACGAGAAGCACGGGGGAAATCCATTTGTCGATCGTGGCCAGGGTGGAGGCCTTAAAGGATGGGCTGTTGGTATCCAGGGAATTTCCCCAGAGGTGCACGCCGGCAATGTCCACTCCGGCCTTGAAGATGTCGGAATTCCGCGAAAGGCCCATCGCCGTCAGCAGGCCGCCGTAGGAAAGGCCCCACAATCCGATCCGGTCGGCGTCGACGTCGGGCCGGGACTGGAGGTACTTGGCGGCCGCCACGATATCCTGATACTCGGACGCCCCTGCCGCGCCGCGATTGGGGGCCATCCGAAACTCGCGGCCGTAGCCGATGCCCGACCGGTAGTTCACCGAGATGACGACATACCCCTTGTTGGCGAAGTACTGGTTGACGGCGTAGGCCATGTGGTAGAAGAACATATAGTGATATCCCAGCAGCATCTGCCGACCGGGACCGCCGTGGGAGAAGAGGATGGCCGGCCGCCGCTCGCCGGGCTGGATATCCTTCGGCAGAAAAAGCTGGTTGTGAAACTCCAACCCATCTTCCGCCTTGAGAATGACCGGCTCGGGGATCACATGGGATTCGAGTGGAAAATCAGAAGAGAGCTTCGAGTTGATGATCTGGGCATCGCCGCCCTGGGCCGGCACGAGCGCGACGCAGCGGGGTCGTTTCGCATCGGAATAAAAGACAGCGATACTGCGGCCTGAAGCCAGGGGCGCAGGCTCCGTCTCGATGCCATCGCCTTTGGTCAACTGGACAGGTGCGCCGCCCGAGGTCGGTGATTGCCAGAGGTCCCGGCGATCGATATCGCCGACGTTGGTTGTGTAGTAAAGAGTCTTTCCGTCGGGCGAAAACCCGACGAACTCGGCTTCGCCTTCGCCCGGCGTCAGGTTGGTTGGGATTGAATCCGCGCCTCCAGAAACCGGTACGGAATAGTAGTGGCGCCAATTATTTCGTTCCAATTGAAAGACCAGGCTCTCGCCCGCCCAAGTGATCTGCCTGATGGCAAGAAAAGACTGGTCGTCGAGAGGATTATGCCACACCTTCTCCGCCTTGCCGCTCTCAACATCAGCCACCCAGAACGTGAGCGTATGGCCGTCGGCGAACTTGGCCGCTTGGAATCCCGGCCCTGTTGCCATCTGTTGAGGTTGGGCAGGCTGGGGCTGAGCCTGTTCTCGAAACGGCATAGCCCTCGAAGAAGGCTGCCCGGAAGGGCCTTGAGTCTGAGATTGAGCGACTATTTGGGCGAAGGCCGATCCCGGCCTGCGGATGAAGGCGATCTTCTTGCCGTCGCCGGACCAGTCCGGATTGGTGTCCCGGTCGACCGAAGCTGCCATGTAGGTGATCTTGCGGCCGGCGAGTTCGCAGACGCCGATGAAGCTGTGGTCCTGCCTGTCGCTAGTAAAGGCGATTCTCTTGCTATCCGGAGACCAGCGCGGGTTGCTGTTGGTTCCCCAGGTTCGGAAGAGCGGCTTAAGCTCTTCTCCTTCCCGGCCGGGAATCTTTTTTCCGGCCGGCTGAACGGCCGCTCCATAGATTTGGCCGTTCTTGACAAAAAGCACCCATTTGCCGTCGGGAGAAAGCTCTGGGCTCGACCCCGCCGCCAACCGGAAAGGTTTCGCCTCACGCGGCCGGACCGCCCAAATGGCCTGTTCGCTGCCGTCGGGAAACTGCGAGGGATTGGCGACCCAGCCTTGTCTATTCGGGTCGTGGCCGCGGACGAAGACGATCACCGCGCCATCGTCCGAGATCGACAGGCTGGTCAGGTCGGTCCCGTCATCGTCCTTGAAATTGGTGAGGCGGACGGGCTTGAAATCGGGCGCGGCCGCCGTGTAAACATTGCGGGTTCCTTGATTGAACTCAAGCCAGGCGATGCGATCCGCTTTCTTGGCCGAAACCAGGTCGTAGGAAAATGAATAGCTCAGGATTTGTTCGAGGGTGAACGGCTTTTGGGCGGAAGCCGTCGGCCCGGCGATCAACAGAGTCACAAGGCCAAGTCCAAAGAACAACAGGCACCGTGAAGATTTCATGATTCACCTCCATCGGGGTCAAACCTACTCATTACGCATGAATATGGAGACATGATTGAAGTCCGCTGGAATCTAGAAGGTGTTTCCGAATCTCTCAAAAAATTGATGAGCTGATCGTGCGTAATGAGTAGGTTTGATCCCACTTCATTAGTCTAGCTGCGGACGATCGGTCCTGTCAAACAAAAAAGCCGTCATGATCCGCAAGGACGCCTCTTCTTAAGCGCGGGTCAGAATAACCGGGCGGCCGTCGAGAATGACGACGTCCACCCTGACTCCGTACGTGTCGCTGAGATTCTCCGCATTCAACGTCGAGGCGGTCGGCCCGAAAGCCAGAAGACGTCCAGCCCGGAGCAGAACCACATCGTCGGCCGCTGCAGCGATATTGGGGTCGTGGGTTGTGAAGACAATCGTCTTGCCGTTTTTTTTTAGCCCGGCCATGACCTGAAGGATGCGGCGGGTGTTTCCGATGTCCAGGTGGGACATCGGCTCGTCGAGGAGAAGGATCCATGGGTCCTGGACCAAAGCCCTAGCCAGGATGACGAGCTGACGCTCTCCGCCGCTGAGCGCAGAGACGGATCGGGCGCGGAGCGCGGCAATCGCTTCGGGGCCGGGGCTCACGCCAAGGCCTTTCTTGTCCTTGAAGGCAGGGTCGATCAAATCCAGGAAATCGCTGGCCGACTTTCCCCGCTTCTCCATTCCCGCCATACGCTCCGGGCCTTCAGGGAACATGTAGAGAAGGTGAAGGATGATGTGGGGGCCCCTCCCGATGACGATGATGCGCCGAGGCAGCGCTTCCAGCTGAACCGAACGTCCTGCAGCATCGATGAACTGGAGGGGACGAAGCGGCGCGCCGGGGACCGGAAAAACCGCTCCGGCCCAAGAAGGCATGAAGGAAATCGTGAGGAGTGCGATGAGGGTCAGACGGAAGAGGACGCTGCGCATGGCTTTTCTCCTTTCCGAATACGGGGGGCAGGAGCGTTTCCGCGCCGGCCGTGGGCCGTCAATAAGCCCGGCGCTGCGACTGAGGGCCATGGAGGGATACCTCTTTAGGCCGAGCAGTTCGGAGAACCAGCGTTTCGAAGAATAGATCCCAGGACCGGGCCGGGGATATCCGGTCGGTGATTATAGCACACCCTCCCACGTTTTATAAATATGAACGAAACGACGAAAGATCCCGACCCCTGTTGCGTTTTCGGCGGGCGCCATGGCAGTCTTCCAAGTCCTGCTGGCGCATTGTGCCCCGGCCCGGGCAGCGAGCTATATCCGCCACTCGCATCCCTGGTAGAAAAGAACAAAGGGGACGGTCGGGTTAACCGTCCCCTTTGTTTTCGTACAGACTTCAGCCTCTCTTGAATTCAGGGAAACTGAAAAAAAATTTCGCCGGGCGAAACGGAATTAATACCGTCTGCCGCCGCCGAAGCCGCCGCCGCGCGGGCCTTCCGTCCGGGGCTTGGCCTCATTGACCGTCATGTTACGGCCTTTGAGGTCCTTGCCGTTCAGGCTTGAGATGGCCTTCGTGGCCTCGTCTTTGTTCGGCATTTCAACGAATCCGAAACCGCGCGATTCTCCGGTCATTTTGTCCTTGATGATCGATGCGGTTTGGACCGTGCCGTACGCCTGGAACACTTCTTTGAGTTCGGTCTCGGAAAGGCTCCGCAAGAGATTGCCTACATAGATGTTCATACTCGTCTCCTTTGACGTGGGTTTGACCCGGGAAGGCAAATCCCCAGGTCTCCCTTAAAAATGTGATCTAAATAAAGGAGAGGAGTATGTGACCGATCAGGGCCCGCGCCCCTTCCTTTATTCGATGCGCAAGTTATGCGTGATTCCCAAGCCGCCTACGGCGGTTTGTAATCCTTATTATATTATCATATTTCGACGATAAACGCAAATTTTTAATTAAAGGGTTAGGGATTCGCGGCTCCGGGGGAAGAAATCGCTTTTTTGGGCTGCGCGACTTTCCCTTCCAATAAGTTCGGAACCAAGACATCCCCTCCCCTAAAATTAATTTCCCCGGCCTCGGTTCGTCGTGATTTCATCGGCCGATGATCCTCAAGAACGCCCGGACCTCGTCGAGCGTGACGAAGCCGTCGTCGTTTGCGTCCATCCTCCGGAAGAGGACGGGACGCGGCAACTCATCGGGCGTGAGCTTGCCGTCTTTGTTCTTATCGACGCGGTCAAACCACGCTTTTTCCTGACCTGGCTGAGGAAGGGCGGCCCGCTGGTTGGCAGTGAGCGGAGTCGTCTTGATCTTAATCTTAGCGCGCGGAGCGGGTTTCCATTTCGGCTCTGCCAGCTCGGCGTTCCAGGCATCATACAGCGCCTGGAGCTTCTTGACGTCCTCGGACCGGTCTTCCGCCAGGTTCCTGCTTTCGCCCGGATCGTTGACGACGTCGTAAAGGCCGCCCTGCTCGGCCGGCCCCGACCAGACGAGCTTGAGGTTGCCGTGGCGGACCGCCCGCTGGTTGGCGAACATCCGCCAGTAGAGAGTTTCGTGGGGCGCTCCGGCCCCTGCGCCGATCAGGAAGGGCACGAGGTCGATGCCGTCGAGCCCCCAGGCCGGGTCGATCGCGGCGCCGGCAGCAGCCACGACGGTTGGATGGATATCGAGCGAGATCACGGGCCGGTCGTCCACCTTTCCCGCGGGCAACGTCCCCTTCCACTGCATCATGAACGGAATGCGAATGCCGCCCTCGAGCGCCTGAGCTTTGAAACCGCGGAGAGGGGCATTCGAGGAGGTCGTTTGCGCCGTGGGTCCGCCGTTATCGCTGAGGAAGATGACAAGGGTCTTTTCCTCAAGGTTGAGCTCACGGAGCTTGTTTAAAACTCCGCCGATGGCATCATCCATAGCCGAGAGCATGGCGGCGTGCGTTCGGCGGAGGTCGTCCTTGATGTTATTGAACCGGTCGAGGTATTTCTGGCCTGCTTCCATGGGAGTGTGAACGGCATTGAAGGGGAGATAGACGAAGAACGGCTGGTTCCTGTGGCGGTCGATGAACGACAGGGCTTCGCGGGCCAGGGCGTCGGTCAGATACTCTTTTTCTTCTGCGGGCTGTGTGCCGCGCTGGATCGAGCCGTCGTTCATCCGCCGGCTTCCCGGCGTGTAAGAATGGCCGCCGCCCAGGAACCCGTAAAATTCATCGAAGCCGCGTTTGGTCGGATGGAACTGAGGCTGGAAGCCCAGATGCCATTTGCCGAACATGCCTGTTGCATATCCGAACTTTTTCAGCCGCTCGGCGATCGTCGGCTCATCGAGAGGAAGGCCAAAATCCGGCTGCGCCTGGTTGATCGGTCCCGGATTCGTCTCATGGCCGAAGCGCTGCTGGTAGCGGCCGGTCATCAGGCCGGCGCGCGTCGGAGAACAGAGCGGCGCCGAGACATAGCCGTGCCTGAACCGGACGCCGTTGCGGGCGATGGAATCGATACTGGGCGTGGGGATGTCGGCGCATCCCTGAACGCCGACGCCGGCGTAGCCGAGGTCGTCGGCAAGAATGAGGACGATGTTCGGCCCTTGCGCCGCGCCGGACGGTTCGGCCGCATAGGCGAATGGTAAGAGTTCATTGCGGGCGACGAGGACGGCCGCTGTACCTTTGCCGATAGCCCCCAGGAAATCGCGGCGTTTCATGGCTCCTCCTTTAGCTTTAGGATATCCGTTTCCGTTTATTTAGACAACGGACGCGATAAAATATTGGGAACAACGGGAAGATAAATCATGAAGCGTGGTCGAAAAAAAGCATCAAATTCTCGTTTCCTAATCCTCCAAGCGCAATCTCGAGAAGCTCAACGAAGAGGCCTACCGGATAAAGAGCGGGCGGTAAAGGCGCGCCCGGAACTCGGGTTCGCGCAGCAGGACAGCCTGGAGGAAGCGGAAGCTGTCGGCGAGGTATCCCTCATAGCCGCTGGGCTTTCCGTCCCAGGTCGTCCAGTCAATGCCTTGCCCACCTGCGTCGCGGACACCGTTGGCGAACTCGCCGCGCCGCTGGCGTTCGAGCATGGCCCGCAAAACATTGTCGGCCCGCTCGTTTTCGCCGAGGACGTAGTGTGCGCCGAGGAAATGAAGGACATGGCCGGCCGTGATTCCGGCGTTCATGTATTGGCCGAACGTGTCCGAGCCGTCCTCGCGTTTCGGGATGCCGATGGCGTCGGGTTGGAGATAATCGCTCCGGCGGACCGGGATGAGCATCGGCGGAACCCCAAGGTCGAAGCGCGTGAAGCCGGCTTCGCCGATCTTTTTCCAGAGCCGGTCGAGGATCTGGCGCCCGAGTGCCGGCTCGACGAGACCGTATTCGATGGCCAGCCCGTTGAGCGTCGGCGAGGCGTAGTCATGGAGCTCGCCGTCGGCGCTCTTCCACCAGGCGAGCCACCTGGTCCGGGGATTGTAGAGAGTTTTCGCGTAGACGGCCTTGAGCCTGTCGGCGAGCCGGCCGTAGGCGGATCGCCTATCATTTCGACCGAGCTTCGCCTCGAGATCGGCCAAGCAGCGCCAGGCGCGATAGATCAAGGCGTTAGTGTAGCCGTCCTTGTGGCCGCAGTTGAGGGCGTCCCACCAAGCGCAGGAACGGTTCGGCTGGACGAGTGTCCCGCGGTTTCCGCTCTGGGTCGCTTCGACGAAGCCGTCGCAATCGACGTCGCGGCGGGCCAGGAAGTCGGCCATGAGCTCGAGCCGATCGATCCTTACCTTGAGCCAGGCGAGATCGCCCGTCGATTCGACGTAGTCCCATGCCGAGATGAGTGGCGAAGCGTTGGCGTCGAGAAAATTCCCGTAGTCCCAATATCCCGTGATCTCGCCCGTCAGACGGACCTTTTCGTCGCGCCTCATGCGCTGGTCGAGCCAGTAATCGATCGTCCGGCGGACGAGCGGCATGAGGGAGACGCCGGGCGCAACCTCTTTCTTTTGACGACTTCCTTCCAACCGGCCGCGGACATCCCGGCCGCTGGCTTCCTTCAAGAGCATCGGACCAAAGTCGGGCGCGTTGATGACCGCGGGAAGCCGGAAAACACCGTCTTCCTGCCAACTTGCGGGAAGCACTGTGGTCGGCGTGATTTTGGGATCGAATGGAAATAGAAGGCGAGCGGAGGGGACGCTCCCCCTGGAAGCGCTCACCGCAAGCTTGAGCTCACCGCCGACGTTCCGGATCGCTCCCGGTTCAATTTTCCAGGTGATGCGCGCTCTGCCCGCCTTGAGCTCGTAGCTGACCGCCCCCCTGTCTTCGACACGGCGCCTCTTCATTTGCGCGTCGCGCCAGGCGCCGTCTTCAAGGAATTGCAGCTTAACCGCCGTCTCCGCCCTCAGCAGGTTCATATCCACCTTGTCGCCGCCTTCCGTGTCCCAGCTCAGGAAGGAAATCCCGGCACCGGCCTCTTTGGCGATGGACTTGACGACTGGATTTCCTTTATAGACGGGGAGCTTATCGTACGTCCGGAAGCGCGTCGGAAACTGTTTGCGCCAATCGAAGAGCCCTAAGACTTTCTGCTTCATCGCGGGCGACATCGCGGCGAACCCGCAGTAATCGCCCCAGCCGTTGGAGATGGCCACGCCGGTCTGGTAGCTGCGCACGCCGAATTCGGTGTAATCCCAGTGCGTAACCGGCTCCCAGTTGCAGGACCAGAGGACGTTTCGGAAATTGGGGAAGATGCCGTAGGCCCAGGCCTCGGGAGCGCAGTGGGTGTCCTGGTAGGTGCCGTCGGCAACCAGCATGTAGGGCGGCTTCGTCACCCAGTTGAAAACGCCGATGCAGTCCGAGGCCATAAAGGCCACTTCCCGTCCGGCGCGCCGGTTGAAGGCATGGACTTCGCCCGTGATGGCGCCGTTCGATGAAACCGAAACGGTGTAGTCGGCGCTGGTCAGGCGCAGGATCGTTGGGCTGCGTTCCTGGCCTGCGGCTGCGGCCGGAGGTTTCGGCCCACCGCGCAAGGACACAGACAAAGTCGATACGATGATCGCCCCAACGAGAAAAAGAAATCGGGTTTTCTTCATGGCCTCACCTCAGCCCTCGAGGACAGCTTAGATCGTCGAGAAGTTTCTTTTACAAAAATATCTTCAAGAAAGAGGTCTCTTCCCGTTTTCCGAAGGGACAGCCTCTAACCGATCTTCTTTGCGCACTTGCGGGCGGCGCCGATTGCGCTCGGCACACCGCCGATCTGATTGGCCCAGCAAGAGCCGATCAGCAGGTTTTTGACCGGCGTGTCGATGTGGATGCCGATGGCGTTCTTGTAGAATTTGTTCTTCGGGTTCCAGCTCCAGGCGGAAGTGGCTCCGTCGGTGTTCCCCGTGTAGCGTTCGTACGTGAGCGGCGTCGCCAGGTCGGAGAATTCGATCCGACCCGCCAGGCCGGGAATCACGGCGGAGGCCTTAGCGATCATGGCCTGTTTAACCGACTCTTTGAGCTCCCGGTATTTCTGCCTATCTCCGCCGCCCCAGTTGTCCAGCCAGCGGAAGGGAGCGACGGCCTGAATCATCAGTCCTGACTTGCCCTCCGGCGCGAGGCTGAGGTCATGAAGCGAGGGGGAATACAGGCCGATCGAAACCCTCTGGAAAAAATCCGGGTCGTTTCCGCCCAGGCGAACATCGGCATCCGCTCGGCTATCGTGGTAGCTGACGTGGGGGACCTTCAGCCATTTCCTCAGTTCGGCGGGCGGCATGTCCAGGCCCAGATAGACGGTAACGATCCCCTCCGAGACAGCCGTCTGGCCGATCTTTTTCCGAAAGGCGTCCGGCAGGATGGAGGGATTGTCGAGCATTTCCAGAAACGTCTTTTTATAGTCGGCGGCAGAAATAACCCAATCGGCCGGATGGAAAACGCCCAACGATTCGACGCCTACGGCGGTCTCGTTTCGGGTAACGATCTTGTCAACGCGCGCGCCAAGCTTCAACTCCCCGCCCAAGCCGCGGAAGTTGTCCGCCAGCGCGTTCGCCCAGGACTGCATGCCCGTCTTGA
The DNA here is from genome assembly GCA_964537875.1 of uncultured Eubacteriales bacterium. Taxonomy (GTDB): domain Bacteria; phylum Acidobacteriota; class Aminicenantia; order Aminicenantales; family UBA4085; genus JAPKZH01. Next base: position 4,838 of record CAZIDN010000031.1, on the reverse strand, counting down.
CTGTCCAGTAGTCGTCCAAAAAGGAAACGAGGGCCGGCCCGATGATGGCGGCCGACATGTCCGGGTAGCCGAGATCCTTGAAGTACGAAAACAGCGCCGAATCTCGGCCGAACGAGCGGGCCGCAAAATCCGTAATCGTTTCGCGGGAGTATTTCCGGTAAAGGGCGACAAACCGCGCCAGCTGGAACGGATAGGTCAGGTAGGCGGTCACGCCGCGCGGCATCGTGACGGCCATCATGACCCGGATCATTTTATCGGCCGCGCCAAAATAGCGGTCGAGTTTATCCTTTTCGTCGGGATAGGCATCATACGCCAGCCGCTTGAAATCCTCGTAGCTCGAGCAGACGCCGTTCATCTTCCCGGCGATAACGCCCGTTGTCTGCCGCACGAATTCGATCTTGTCGTAGACGCCGATCTCTTTCATGACCTTGAAGACAAGGGCCGACGATTCAAATGAAAGAGTGCCGCTCTCGAAATAGAAGCCCTGGCGCCGAAAGCCGGCGGTGTAGCCGCCGGGAGAGCCCTGGGCTTCGAAGATGGTGACTTTGTGCCCCTTTCGGGCGAGAAGAATGCCGGCGGTCAGGCCGCCCATCCCCGATCCGATGATGACGATCTGTTTCATCTTACCTCCTACTCCTTATCGACGAATGAGCCATACTGGATGAAACGCGACTCTGCCGCTTGAGGCCGCTCGAGACCCAGCCCTCTGTACGCGAAAATCACAGCATCTTGCATAGATTGAATGGTATTCGATTTGGCGCTATCTGTAAATAACCCGATGAACCTTGGCGGAGAACTGGTGCGTGGACTTCACTCCGTTAAGCTCGAATTTCGATCGCGCTCTTGGCGATAAAAAAAAGGGCAGACTTCAACTCCCGTTGAAATCTGCCCTGGTTTTGTGAGTTTTTAGCTTATGAGCGGGTGAATCAGAACCGGCGGCCGCCGCCGAATCCGCCGCCGCGTCCGCTGCCGCCCCGGCCGCCGCCGAAACCGCCGCTGCGCTTCCGGTCGTCCGTCCGCGGACGGGCTTCGTTGATCGTCAGGTTGCGGCCCTTCAGCTCTTTGCCATTCAGGCCGGCGATGGCCTTATCGGCCTCTTCCTTGTTCGGCATTTCAACAAAACCGAATCCCCGGGACTCGCCCGTGAACTTCTCTTTGATGATCGCCGCGCTCTGGACCTCGCCGTAAACCTGGAAGGCTTCCTTGAGCTCGGACTCAGAAACGTCCCTGGATAAATTGCCGACATAGATGTTCATACTCGTCTCCTTTGACGTCGGGATGATCCGGGCTGGCATGGCCCGAATTTCCCATAAAATTGTGATCCAAATAAAGGAGAGGAGTATGACCGATCAGGGCCCGTGCCCCCCATTCCTTTATTCTTTCCGTTAGTTTGATAGCTTGTAAAATAAAAAACCCGGCAACGTCCTACTCTCCCACTCGGTGCCCCGAGCAGTACCATCGGCACCTAAGGGCTTAGCTTCCGTGTTCGGAATGGGAACGGGCGTTTCCCCTTCGTCATGGTTGCCGGGATTATAATCTAATCCGCAATCGAATGACATGATCAGACATTCCTGGGGACACGCACCAAAATCCGGAGATTTTGGAACATGTCCCCGAATGTCTCTTTACGCATTTTTTGCCTGAATAAACTTTATGGTCAAGCCTCACGGTCTATTAGTACTGGTAAGCTTAATCCGTTACCGGACTTACACATCCAGCCTATTAAACTCGTAGTCTACGAGTGACCTTCAGCCCTTGCGGGAGGGAGATCTAATCTTGGGGCGTGCTTCCCGCTTATATGCTTTCAGCGGTTATCACTTCCGAACATAGCTACCCAGCGATGCTCCTGGCGGAACAACTGGCACACCAGAGGTTCGTCCGTTCCGGTCCTTTCGTACTAGGAACCGCCCCCCTCAAATCTCCTGCGCCTGCCGTGGATAGGGACCGAACTGTCTCGCGACGTTCTAAACCCAGCTCACGTACCGCTTTAACCGGCGAACAGCCGGACCCTTGGGACCTGCTTCAGCCCCAGGATGCGATGAGCCGACATCGAGGTGCCAAACAGTCTCGTCGATATGAGCTCTTGGAGACTATTAGCCTGTTATCCCCGGCGTACCTTTTATCCGTTGAGCGATGGCCCTTCCATACAGGACCACCGGATCACTAAGCCCTGGTTTCCCACCTGCTTGACCCGTCGGTCTCACAGTCAAGCTCCCTTATGCCTTTGCACTCTACGGCTGATTTCCAAACAGCCTGAGGGAACCTTAGGGCGCCTCCGTTACATTTTGGGAGGCAACCGCCCCAGTTAAACTACCCGCCTAACACTGTCCCCCCTCCCGATTAGGGAGGTAGGTTAGAATCTCAGAATAGCAAGAGTGGTATCTCACCGTTGACTCCATCCTGGCCGGAGCCAGAACTTCAAAGTCTCCCACCTATGCTGCGCATACGACCCCAAAATCCAATGCTAGGGTGCAGTTAAGGTGCCGGGGTCTTTCCGTCCAGCGGCAGGTAACCGGCGTCTTCACCGGTACCACAATTTCGCCGTGCCCCTCTTTAAGACAGCGCTCAAGTCGTTACGCCTTTCGTGCGGGTCGGAACTTACCCGACAAGGAATTTCGCTACCTTAGGACCGTTATAGTTACGGCCGCCGTTTACTGGGGCTTCGGTTCAAAGCTTCGCCTTGCGGCTGACCTCTCTCCTTAACCTTCCAGCACCGGGCAGGCGTCAGACCCTATACATCGATTTTATGTCTTTGCAGAGTCCTGTGTTTTTACTAAACAGTCGCTTGAGCCATTTCTCTGCGGCCTCCTCATGCCTCACCTGTGGATACAGGCTACGACACTAACGAGGCACCTCTTGTCCCGAAGTTACGAGGTTAGATTGCCGAGTTCCTAAAAGAGGGCTCACACGTGCGCCTTAGGATTCTCTCCTTATCTACCTGTGTCGGTTTCCGGTACGGACACCTGAAAAACTCCTTAGAGGATTTTCTAGGCAGTTTGGAGTCAGCAAGTTGGTAAGGCCGAAGCCAAACTTCCTCGCCGCGCTCGAGGTTAAGAGCCTCCGGATTTGCCAAGAGGCTCCCTCTACCTGGCGACCGCACATTTCCAATCGTGCGTATGCTTATCCTCCTGCGTCCCCCCATCGTGATAACGCTTCTCAGGTGGTGCAGGAATGTTGACCTGCTGTCCATCGGCTACGCCATTCGGCCTCGCCTTAGGTTCCGACTAACCCTGGGCGGACTGACCTTCCCCAGGAAACCTTAGATTTTCGGCGCTGCTGGTTTCTACAGCAGTTATCGCTACTAATGCCGGCAGGGTCTCTTCTAACAAGTCCACCATGGCTTACGCCACGGCTTCAGCCTCGTTAGAATGCTCTCCTACCACTGTCGGGATCCGAAGATCCCGGCAATCCGCAGCTTCGGTAGCATGCTTAGCCCCGTTACATTGTCGGCGCAAGAACGCTTGACCAGTGAGCTGTTACGCTTTCTTTAAAGGATGGCTGCTTCTAAGCCAACCTCCTGGTTGTCTATGTATCCTCACATCCTTGCCCACTTAGCATGCATTTAGGGACCTTAGCTGACGATCTGGGCTGTTTCCCTTTTGACTACGAAGCTTAGCCCCCGCAGTCTGACTCCCGCATAGAGGTTAAGGGAATTCGGAGTTTGGTTGGATTTGGTAGAACTTTCGAACCCCTAGGCCATCCAGTGCTCTACCTCCCTTACCAATCATGCGAGGCTAGCCCTAAAGCTATTTCGGAGAGAACGAGCTATCCCTGAGTTTGATTAGCCTTTCACCCCTACCCTCAGCTCATCCGAGCTGTTTTCAACCAACACCGGTTCGGACCTCCCTGCGGTGTTACCCGCAGTTCATCCTGGCCAAGGGTAGATCACTCAGCTTCGCGTCTATTCAGCGCGACTTGACGCCCTATTCAGACTCGCTTTCGCTACGGCTCCCCTTGGTTCACAAGGTTAACCTTGCCGCGCAAAATAACTAGCCGGCTCATTATGCAAAAGGCACGCTGTCACCCGGTTGCCCGGGCTCCAACTGATTGTAAGCATACGGTTTCAGGTACTATTTCACTCCCCTAACAGGGGTACTTTTCACCTTTCCCTCACGGTACTAGTTCACTATCGGTTGCAGGTTAGTATTTAGCCTTAGAAGATGGTCCTCCTAAATTCCCACAGGATTCCACGTGTCCCGTGGTACTTGGGAGCCCAGCCAAGAGAGTCGATCCTTTCGCCTACAGGACCATCACCTTCTGTGGTTACTCTTTCCAAAGTATTCGGCTAAAATCGACTTTTGTAACTCTTCGGCCCCATCGAGCTGAGGCCACGCTGAGTCCCACGACCCCGCACACACAACGCACTCGAGCTTACATGGATGCGGTTTGGGCTGATCCCCGTTCGCTCGCCGCTACTTAGGGAATCGCGGTTGCTTTCTTTTCCTCCGGGTACTGAGATGGTTCACTTCCCCGGGTTTGCTTCCTTGCCCTATGGATTCAGACAAGGATAGCCAGGGTTTACCTGGTTGGGTTTCCCCATTCGGAAATCTCCGGGTCAAAGTCTGTTTAACGACTCACCGAAGCTTTTCGCAGCTGGCCACGTCCTTCGTCGCCTACCTGCACCAAGGCATCCCCCGTATGCTCTTAGCAACTTGACCATAAAGTTTAGTCAAGACAAAAAATGCCGCTTTTCGATTGTCAAAGAACTGATATCACATTTATCGATTCCCCCCGCCGGGGGGAATATCTTCAATCTTAATGCCATGACGCTGGGATAGCATGGTGGAGCTGACCGGGATCGAACCGGCGACCTCCGGCGTGCAAAACCGGCGCTCTCC
>CAZIDN010000030.1:0-45108 GCA_964537875.1 uncultured Eubacteriales bacterium | reverse complement strand
GCATGAATGCGGGTTGACTCGGAGTCGGGAATTGGATATATGAATGAATGATCAACACCAAAAGAAGGAGTCATTATGAGCGAGAAAACGCTTGCGATCATTAAGCCCGATGCCGTCAAAAAGAACAATATCGGCAAGATCATTCAGAGGATTGAAGACGAAGGGTTTAAAATCGAAAGAATGAAAATGGTCCATCTGACAAAAGATGCTGCCAAAGGATTCTATATTGTCCATAAGGATAAGCCATTTTACAGCAGCCTGACGGACTTCATGTCTTCCGGGGAAGTCGTGGTCATGGTGCTGGAAGGCGAAAACGCGATATCGCATTGGCGCCTGGTCATGGGAGCCACCGACCCGGCCTTGGCGAAACCGGGGACCCTGAGGCATGCGTTCGGCTTTTCCGTGGAAAGAAACGCGGTCCATGGTTCGGATTCTCCTCAAACAGCAGAATGGGAAATCAATTATTTCTTCAAAAAAGAATGATGAGACGGTTTTATTTAAAATTTTGATTCTTCATTTTTCAACAAAAAGCCACATTTAGCCCCACATCTTGTTTAAGGAATTCCATCAACACAATATAATGTATACTAATATCTATCGTATTTTTTTTAAATGATTTAGAGGTTTTTTTCTTAAAAATCTGCTTGACTTTCCTGTCTATTTTTCTTAGATTAGTAGTGCGCCTTGGATGAGAATGACTGAAGAACTACATTTATTTCCCAATTTCTTCTTTTTCTTTCTTTAATCATTCCCCAAGGCAGAGATAGCTTCGGCAAGGAGGCCGAGATGAAAAAGTCTCATTTCAAAGCAGTTGCCGTAGTTTTGTGCTTTGCCTTCGTACTGATGACAGTTCCCAGCCTGAATGCTGAAAAGAAAGCGGCCAAGATCGATTTCCGGCTCCTCATCAAACAGCCCGGACTGCTGCTCTCTTACCTGTTCCCGTTCTTGGGCGACAACGGAAGAAGTGTTTCCGTGTCTAAGGGCACGCCAGGTTATTCAAAAGTTAGGCCGACAGGGGATGTTCCAATCGCAAAACCGGGCACTCAGGATTAATTCCGGATCTGCTTAATAATTTCATTTTAAAACTAGAATAAAATACTTTTATTTATTAATTTTTTTCAGTTCCCCACCTTAATATATCAAATAAAAACCCTCAATTAACCCTTAATTTCACCCAAAAGGGTGATTGACCAAAATACAATCTTTTGCCAAACTTTTCTCTGGTTTATCAAGCATAACTAATTTATGTCTTATGAAATATAAGAAAACGCTTCTACTATTTTCAATTATTTTCCTAATATCTATACCTTTATCCTCAGTAGAAAACAAGGATCCACAGGACTATTCTGATCTTTGGATCAAAGGCGAAAAATTGCAGTCCGACGGAGAATTTGATAAATCAATAGAGATATTCAATAATTGTTTTAATATCGCGATAAAAATCGCGAATAAAAAAGAAGAGCTAAATTCGCTTATAAAGTTAGGTATTCTGTCCTGGAACATCGGACAGCCAAAAGAATCAGCATCTTATTATCAAAGCGCTTTATTCATTGCTCAAAGCCTCGGATTAAAGAAGGTCGAAGAAGATTGCGCGACAGCCATTCGAATATACGAACTCTACACTGAAGGAAAATATTTCCGAGACGAATTGAACGAATTTGAAAAATCGATAGATTTTTTCAATAAAGCTCTAATCCTTTCTAAGGAAATTAATAGCTTAGACTTCGAATACAAGTGCCTTCGACAAATGAGTGCATGTTATTATGAGCTAACTGACTACCAGGAATTTTACAAACTAAATAAATTTTCTCTAACTATTGCACAAAAACTAAATAATAAAAAGGACGAGGGCATTTGTTTAAACAACATTGGCCTTTATTATTGGAAAATCGATAATTACTCTAACGCATTAAAGAACCTAGAAAAAGCTATAGAGCTTGCTCAAAAAACTAAAAATCTAAAAGGAGAAACAGAAAGTCTAAGCAATACTGGAATAATTTATTACGAAATGGGAAATTATGATAAAGCTTTCAAATATTTTAATGATGCGCTTTTAATAGATCAAAAATATTTTGGACCAAATGAGGTTTCTATTAAGCTAAATAATATAGGTACTACATATAGAAAAAAGGGGATGCTTTTATCAAATAAAAATGATTTCAAAAAAGCGTTAAAATATTTTTATGACAGCCTAAGCTTGATAAAAAATACAAATGATAAAAAATCAGAAATACGAATTTTAAATAATATTGGCACCGTTTATTATGATTTAGAAGAATATTCTGACGCTCTAAAATATTTTAGATTAGGCCTCAAATATGCTGATAATATTAACGATGTTGAGGCAAAGAGTTTTATTTTTAATAACATAGGAATTGTTAATTATTATTTAGGCAACTTTGAAGAATCTACTAAATATAGTCAAAAAGCTATAGATTTAGCACTTGGATTTAAAGGGAACCAAATTCTTTGGGAAGCTTTTTTAGAACTAGCGAATGCATATAAAAAACAAAATAAATATCTAGATGCTCTTAAGAACTATAAAAATTCAATCTCAATTATTGAAGGCGCACGATCAACTATCGAGCTTGAAGAGCTTAAAGCGAGCTATATAGGAACAGATAAAAGGATTGAAACATATCATAATTTGATAGATCTGCTTGTGAAACTTAATAAATCCGCTCCACAAAAAGGCTATGATATCGAAGCATTCAACTATCTTGAAAAGGCAAAAGCCAGGGCTTTTTTGGATAGCCTTGAGGTGTCAGAAGTCAGCATTTCACAAGGGATTGATTTCAGGCTGTCCAATCGAGAAGCCCAACTTGATAACGAGATCTCTAAATTGTATAAAAAACTATTGGCATCGGAATCTACGCCCGAACAAAGAAACGAAATCAATCAAAAGATCAAGGACTGCGAAGACCAATTGGATAAGCTGAAAATGGAAATCCGGAGAACAAGCCCTGCCTATGCAGATCTCAAATATCCCCAGATCATCACGCTAAAGGAAGTTCAAGAGCAACTGCTCGACGGCAAAACAGCATTCTTTGCCTATTCGATCGGCAAAGATAGTTCCTATGGATTTGCCATCAGCAAACGCAGCCTCAAAATATTTCCAATTTCCCCTCGAAACAAAATCCAAAAAAAGGTCACGGACTATATAAAGGCGATCTCTGATAAAGACAATAACGATTTTCATTTAGGCTATGAGCTTTTTTCCGAGCTTGTCCAGCCAGGCCTCGATACCAAGATCCAAAAGCTGGTTTTTTCCCCCGATGATATTCTTTATCTGCTGCCTTTTGAAGCACTCCTCACCCAGAAAAATAAAAATCAATGGCTGATCAATCATCATACGGTTGCCTATGCGCCATCCATATCTTCGCTTCGTGAAATCATCAAGCGCGGTAAAAACAATAGCAAAAAACGAGGCAAAGATCTCTTGGCTTTCGGCGATCCTCTATATGGGGATGCTGAATTGGAAAACGGCAACAAAAAGAATGCCGATATATTTCAGAATTTCTATCCTTCTCAGGAGTTCAAGTTCTTTCAATTGAAATACAGCGGCATTGAAGTCCAGAAAATCGCCTCCCTTTTTAAAGCGACCAAAGAAGAAGTCTATCAGCAAGAGGAGGCATCCGAGGCAGAATTGAAAAGCCTTAAATTGGACAACTACAAGATCATCCATTTTGCGGTCCATGGACTCATCGACGACCAGAAACCGACCCGGTCCTCGATCGTACTTTCCCTGAATCAAGACTCTCAGGAGGATGGATTCGTCCAAATGAGAGAGATTTATAACCTGAGAATGAACTCAGACCTGGTGACTTTGTCAGCCTGTCAAACAGGTCTCGGACAATTCATCCGGGGAGAAGGGATTGAAGGTCTGAGCCGGGCATTCTTTTATGCCGGGGCGTCATCTGTTCTCATGAGCTTGTGGGCCGTCAACGACCAGGCAAGCTACCAGCTTATGGAAAGGTTCTATTTTCATCTTCGAGCTTCGGGGTCGATCATGGAGGCCCTCCAAAAGGCGAAATTGGAAATGATCCATTCCCGCGTTTTTTCTCACCCGTATTATTGGGCCGGATTTGTGATCACGGGAAACGCGGCTAAAGTCATTTTTCCGAGAAATTTGACGAAATGGATTCCCGTGATCATTTCTCTTTGCGTCGGGGGCACGCTTTTTATTGGCTTTCGAAATCTAAAAAAGAAAAAAATAAGGCTGGCGGTCGCTAAGATGTGCTATCGGGTCAGCCACGACTGATTCTTCATCGTCAGCACCGAAAACGGGACAATCCACCACAGGAAAAAAGCCGTAATTAATCCATAAGGAATTCCATAAAGAAAAGCCAGGCTTCTGTTCGTGCGGAGATAATAGAGAGATAAGATAAAGGAAGTGATCACAAGAAACGCCAAGTGGCGAACCATGAAAAGAGGATTAATGGCAAAGGAGTAGGCGATGACGCCGAGAGAGAACAAATGAAAAGGATGGAGAAAATTCAAAAATAAAAAGTCGATGATCGGCAGGATGCGGCGTTTCCTTCGGTAGCCGGAAAATATGAAACGGCCCAGAAAAACGGATTCCCGAAGATAGCTTCTTGTCCAGCGCAGATACATCTTGTTCATCTTGCCGAACTTTGTAGGCACCGTCGTATAGACGACCGCGTTGGATTGATATTTGACCATGTAACCTGACCGGAGAATCAACGTCGTCAGAGCCCGGTCCTCACCATGCGTGCATGGCGCATTCAAGAATTTCTGGCTGAGAAACTCATGGACAAACCCGTTCAGCAGGCTCTTCCGATAGGCCGTCAGAGCGCCAGGGCAACAGACCACGGTCCCGTAGGTGCTTTGATAGGCCCGGCCAAAATCAAACGATATCGAATAACGAACCGACAGCATTCGCGTTAAAAAATTTTCCGTCTCGTTTAAAACGGCCACTCTTCCCGAGACGGCCCCTGTTTCCGGCTCGTTCAGCAAGGGAACGACTAGGTTTCGAATGGCGCTTCGTCCGATCTTACTGTCCCCGTCAAACGTGACGATGATATCACCTCGAGATTTTTTCAACCCGACGTAAAGCGCCCTTCTTTTCCCCAGGTTTTTTCTAAAATTGACGACTCTGATCCGGTCTCCATACTTTTGTTTAGCCCGCGCCATATAATAATAGGTCATATCCGTCGATCCGTCATTCACACAAATCAGCTCGAGTTTGTCTTGGGGATAATGGCTGCTGAAGATCGAATCAATGGCCTTGCCGATCAACTCTTCCTCGTTCAAGGCCGACATGACGACCGAGACATACGGCCAATCCACGTCCTGGCCATCCCCTTTGAGTGACTGGGGTTTATAACGAAGCCAGAGGGCAGTCTGAAGAGTCAATGCCGAAACAACGCCTATAGCAGATACCAGCAGTGGGTAGGTTGAAAGCCTGAGGAATTTCGTGCTCTGTAAAAATTCAGCCCAATACTCGAACAGGCGGAATTTGATCGAAACAATCAGGATCAAAGCGCTGCTGATGATGATCAGAAAAACGATGAGCGAATCAATCCGTTCTTTTAAAACCGGAAGATTAAATATGAAGCTCCCCGGCCGGCTTTCGACATCAAGTTCATCAAACGTTTCTTCCCACATATAAATCCTATATCTCTTCAGACGGAGAATATATTCTTTCTAATAAAGTGAAGCCTTTATAGATAGAAAATCTAGATGATATTCTCGTTTTGAGGGAGGAATTTTAATAAATATGGGGAAAAAAGTCAAGCCGGGAGCGCTTTTAGTTCTTGCGGATGCAGTCCGACATCTGATATTTTTCCAGGATCCGATAGAATTGCCGACGGCTCTTCCCAATTTCTGAAGCCGCCCTGGTCTTGTTCCAGCGGCAATTTTCCAAGATCTGCCTGAGCTGATCGGGAACGCCTTCAAGGTCGTCTTTTCCGGAGGATAATCCTTCCTCGATTTGAATATCGGCGTCTTGAATTTGACCAGATTCTGAAAGGACAAAAGCTCTCTCGATGATATTCTCGAGCTCCCTGATATTGCCAGGAAAATCATGGGACATTAATCTATGGAAAGCGCTGGAAGAAAACGTTTTTTGGGAATTCCATCTTTGGTTTTCGCGGCTGAGAAAATGATCGACCAACAACGGAATATCCTCTTTCCGTTCCCGCAAAGCGGGAATCACAAATTTCAAAGCGCTAATCCTGTAATACAGGTCCAAGCGAAACGTCCCTTTCTTGACTCCTTCTAAAAGATGCTCGTTTGTGGCAAAAATAAACCGGACTTCTATGGCCCTGAAGGCCGTCTCCCCGATTCTCCTTATTTCCTTCCTCTCCACGACTCTTAAAAGCTTGGCTTGCAGAGCAAGAGAAAGGCTTCCGATTTCGTCCAGAAAAACCGTTCCCCCGTTAGCAACCTCCAGGAGGCCGGGCTTTTGTCTGATCGCTCCGGTAAACGAGCCTCTGGCATAGCCAAAAAGCTCCGCTTCGAACAAATCGTGAGGAATATCCGTACAATTAATCGCAATAAACGTCCCATTTCTCCGATGGCCCATTGAATGGATGCTCCTGGCCATGAGTTCTTTTCCTGTGCCTGTTTCGCCCAAAATCAGCAGATTCGATCCGCATCGGGCCGCCTTAACGATAAATTCAAGCTTTTCCCTGATCGCCCGACTTTTTCCGATGATCGGCATATTTTCGAAATTCAATGGATCCAACCAAGATCTCTTTCGGATGTCTTCTTTCCATAAAATTAAACGTCTTTCGAGAAATAAATTCTCATAAATGTTCAAAAATTGAGAATTTTTCTAATAATTTTCATCTATATTATTGTATATATAGGGCAGCCCTTTCGCGACGATGACCAGGATGAAAATGAACTGGGACGATAAAAAAGAGAAAGAACTGACAGAGATCATTGAGAGATTCTCAAGATTCATCACTGTCCAAATACATAAATATAACCTGAATAAATTCGGCTTGGATATCGATGACATCTTGCAGGAAGTCAAGATCAAGATTTGGAAAATTTTGCACAATGAGAAAATAATCACCAATTATTCGTCTTATATAAAGAAAATTGTGGATTCATCGGTCATCGATCAGCTGAGAAAGCTCAAACGCGAGGAGGGAATCTATCTTCACGAAAAAACCAAAAAGATCTCTGAGCAAAATAAACCTTATGTTTCGGACCCTTTTTACGGCGACAGGGACATGAAAGACATTGTCGGAAGGGCCGTCGAAGGCTTGATCGAATCGCGTCGAAGAGTGGTAAAGCTTTATTTGTTGAATATGAACATCGAAGAAATCGCCGTTTATTTCAATTGGAGCAAAGACAAGACGAGAAATCTGCTCTACCGCGGCTTATCGGACTTGAAAAAAATATTAAGGGAACACGATATCGAGTATGAACATCAACCATAAAGATTTATGCGCCTTATACCAGTCTTTCGTTGGCGGAAGACTGCCAGAATCCAGGAAAAATTGCCCACCCCTCAACGATCTCATAAAGTTCTTCAAACCCAGAACACCCAGAAGACGTAAAACGAAGATCGTTGACCATATCACGCGCTGTGCTCCCTGCGCCCAGGAATTTGATCTGATTCTGAAAATCAAGAGAAGCTCGGAACAGATGGACCGGGAAATCGCAATGTGGCTGGATCCTAAGATCCCATCTCGAGAATCCTTTGGTCGTCCGAAAATGGTTTTCTCCCATCGTTTCTGGAGGTACGCCGCCGTGCTGGTTGGGTTCGCTTCGCTCTCCTTGGCTGTTCTCACCTTCATAAACAAAAATCCGGTTCTGTTATTCAAACAACAAGTTGGGCGCGGGCACATAGAGTCAGACATTCGATTGATCGAACCTATCAACGCCCGGGTTGAAAAATCTCATTTCGTCTTTCGTTGGCAGGAATACGACGGGGCGGATTCATATGAGGTAGAGCTATTTGACGAATCGCTTAGGTTCATTTGGAAAAGCCCGAAATTAGGAGAAACCAAATATATCCTTCCTTCCAAAATCCTTCAAAAATTAGCCCCTTCCCATATATATTTCTGGATGATCACGATAAACATGAAGAACAGGAGCGTCATAGAATCCGAGCTTGTTTATTTTGTTGTGGCGGATGGATCAACGAAAATCAATTCTTGAGTCATAATCGCCGTTCAAAATAAAGCCCGCCCAGTAATACGGATGGGAGAATTTCGATTGAATCATGTCCAGCTTGGTGAGTCGCAGGGCCTCCCCTATTTTTTGACCCTTGGCTAGATAGCGGTAATATATTTTCATAAATCGTGACGTAGATTGATCATTCACTGACCATAAAGTCGACAAGACGGATTTCGAGCCGGAGTAAAAAAACATCCTGGTCAGGCCCAATATTCCCTCTCCTTTTTCCAGTTTTCCCCGCCCGGAATGACACGCCGATAGAACCACCAGGTTTGCTTTGAGCCGGAGATTATAGAGTTCGCGGACCTGGAGAAAACCGTCTTCTTCTTTTTCTTGATCCTGGGATAATACAAGGGCCGACCGAAAAGGCTGATTTTCATCTAAGAATCCATGGCAGGCAAAATGAACAACCTGATAATCGTTCCGAGGAGGCTTTTTTATGTTTTCCTCCCTGGCATTTTGCCCAAGAAAAATATCTTTTTTGTCTTTCGGAAAATATTTCGATATCGCCCTGATCTCGTCCCTCGTATAAGGAATGGGAAAGAACTTAAAACCCTGATTCAAATAAAGCTCAGCCAAGATGTTTTCGGATACGTTCCCCTTTGGGGAAGGAGATTTCAAAACAGGATAAACCGGGTCCCCGAAAGCTAGAAGACCGCTTGGATTCCTATGCGTTGCCCTTTTATCGAGCAGGAACATCAGCACCGAAGACGACGGCGCATAGGAAACCTGAAATTGGTCTATGAGTGACTTCGATGCCCTATTTTCCTGCCCCGATATCAAAGTCTCAAACGGCAAATAATAGAGAATGCCGTCAGGAACGATGATTAACTTTTCGAGCCTACGATATTTTTTGTCTTTTAAAGGAAAGAGGAATTCATCAAATAGGCGTATCGCTCCGAGTCTGCCCAGAAATTCTTTTTGTGGGGGCTCAGAGATAAGCTTGAGATAGCCCTTCACGGATTTTTCGATTTCTTGCCTGGAGGGAAGAGGATGGAAATCCATGCCGCTTTTCGTGATTAAGAACAAATATGACCGTTTCTCGCCTAAAAAATATTCGATCAGTGCTGTTTTGTCATCCGCAAGAATTTCTTGAACACGCTCCTGCCGAGAAAGCTCAGGAGAGACCAAGCTGGCCGCCTCGGGATTTTCCTCCCTCATCTTCGATATCAGCCTCATATAGCTGTCCTCCTCTCGCGACAGCTTATCTTCCAGGGCCTTCTTATCTTTCACGGAGAGGCCGGGTCGAGAGATATTGAAAATAATCGAGGTGATCTGGTCAGATATTCTATCCTCTTCATCCCGCAATTCTTGGCTCAAATTCTCCCGGATATCTATCTTGGATTCCGCAAGTCCTTCCAAAAATGCCCGGGCCTTCACCTTTTCAACAAAGAGGAATATTTCCTTCTCGTATTTTTTGGAGTCGTCTCTATGTTTCAGCTCGTATAAAATATTTATCAGAGATTCATAGACTTTCAGCTTATTTCTGACAAAGCCCGCTTTGAATGTATCAAGGAAAATTTGGCTTCTTATTCTATCAATGATCTCAATCGAATTCTTGTAGCAATCCAACGCCGCAATAAGCTCTCCATTTTTTTCATGACACTGACCAAGGCCATAATAGGCTTCCCACAGGATTTTCGCATTGTTGATCTTTAAAGCTAATTCGATAGAACGTTTGAAATATATTGAGGCTTTTTGATAATTATTTATGCTTAATTGCGTATTTCCTATATTGTTAGATATGTTACAAGTTTCTTCTAAATCATGAATTTCTATTGCCTTATTTAGCGCCGCATTATAATTTTTTATTGCCTCATCATAATCCTCCAAACAATAGTATGTTTCTCCGATATTATTTAGTATCTTTACTTCGCTTTTTTTATCCCCATTCCTCCTTGTTAATAAAAGCGAATAGCTTAAATTTGAGATTGATTCAATAAAATCTTTTTTATTATCTGACAAAATTCCCCTATTTCGATAAATTATTCCCAGATTATTTAAATCCATATAAATATAATTCTCATTTTTTAAATCTCTGTCGATTTTTAGTACTAATAATAAGCATTCTAATGCCCTATCATAATTTCCTAAATCTATATAAAGTAAAGTTAAATTAGTTAGGCTCTGCGACTTACTCTCAGCGGAATTTTCCTTCTCGGCAATTTCCAGGGAAAGTTGGAAGTATTTAAGGGCTTTCGAATAATTGCTTATTTTCCAATAATAAATCCCGATATTGTTATAACAAATGCCTTCCTCCCTCCTATGATTGATCTCCCGGGCCATCTTTTGGGCTTCTGTATTCAGGTCAAAAAATTCCTTGAACTTGTTTTGCTCCCAATAGTTGACACTCATTTGACGAAGGCACTTGACCTCATGCTCTCTGCTCTGAATCCCTCGTGCCAAGGCCACGGCTCTTTGAAGGATCTCGATCGACTCCTGATATTTTCCCTGGGAACGGGCTTCTTTCCCTTTCGAATACAAATCGAAAATCTCAAGGGCCGTCAAACAAATCTGCTCTTCCCTTTTTAAATTCGCAAGACGCGCCAGCGTCAGGGCTTCTTGATAAAGACGAGAACATTCCTCCATGCGGCCGAGATTCCAGGTCAAGAGTCCCAACTTGGTCAAGCAGAAGATTTCCTCTCTCCGATTCTTGAGTTTCTTGGCCAGCTTTACGGCCTCTTCAAACCGGCCTGCGGCCGGTTGAAAATTCCCAGCCTTGATTAGGATTTCGCCATCGGCAACAGCTTTTTTATAAATCTGAATAAGATCGGTGTCTACCGCGCCACTCCGGAAAAGAAAAATCGGAAGAAAAAGCAGACTGAATCCAAGACAAAAAATTCCAGGACTTTTGTCGAAGGAAATCCTCCTTCTCCCCTCGTCAATTAGGTGGGAAATATATTAAGGATTCTCCGAAATGTCAATCCTCAGTGATTTCAATGTATCGTCTTGAAATTTTTCGCTCTCTGGACTATGTTTCTTTCCGGTTATAAAAAGCGAGGCACCGCCTATGAGAATCAGAAGCATTTTCGGATTTCCTGTCTTAATATTGAGCTGTCTCCTCATCCATCCGGCCTGGCCGGACGAATCGGGGAAAAAGCCCCTAGCCCGCAAAAACGCCTTCTTCGGCCTTCATTTCGACCTGCATCCGAGTAAAACCGATACCGAACTCGGGGCCGACGTGTCGGTAGAAAACATCGCCCGCCTGCTCAACCGGGTGAAGCCGGATTATATCCAGTATGATTGCAAGGGACATGTCGGCTGGGCAGGCTATCCGACCAAGATCGGCTGGCCGGCGCCCGGGATCAAGAAAGACAGCCTGGCCATCTGGCGCAAAGTGACGCGCGATCATGGGGTCGCCCTGTTTATCCACTACTCCGGCGTTTGGGATTCCCAGGCTATCGAGCACCATCCTGATTGGGCCCGGATTGACGAAAAAGGCAATCGGGATCCGAACAACACGAGCGTTTTCGGAGCCTATAAGGACGAGTTCCTTATCCCCCAGCTTAAAGAAGTCACGTCTGGTTACGAGCTAGACGGAGTCTGGGTCGATGGCGAATGCTGGGCCGCGCAGTTCGATTACTCACCGCAGGCCTTGGACGCCTGGAACAAGGAAACGGGTCTTCGCGTGGCCCCCAAAGACCGGAGCGATCCAAGGTGGCTCGACTGGAAGATGTTCAACCGCCGGGCGTTTGAAAACTATCTCTGCCACTGGGTAGACGCTCTCCACGCTTTCAATCCCAATCTCCAGATCACCAGCAACTGGATGTATACGAGCTTCGCTCCAAAGCCGCTTGTGGCCAAGCTCGACTTTCTTTCCGGAGATTATTCGCCCTCTCTGTCTCTCGACAGAGCGCGGGTAGAAGCCCGCTACTTGGCCAGCACGGGCATGCCCTGGGACCTCATGTCCTGGGGATTCGATAAGGGGAAGGACCTGGGTTGGAGCATCAAAACACCGGTGCAGCTCATGCAGGAAGCCGCCGTCGTTCTGATGCAGGGCGGCGGCTTCCAGATCTATCATCAACCTACGCGATCCGGATTAATCGTCGATGCCATCATCGACCAGGAAGGACAAGTGGCGGATTTCTGCCGAGCTCGTCAGGAGGTGAGCTTCAAGAGCAAAACCGTTCCTCAAATCGCGCTTCTTTTATCGTCTGAATCGCACTGGGACAAGTCGGAAAAGATTTTTTCGCCCTGGGGTGGAGAATTCGACGACCTGGAGGGCGCGCTTCATGCTCTGCTCGAGCTCCATTACTCCGTCGATATTTTAGCTGAGCATCAGCTTGAGCCGCGATTAAAAGATTTGGTTCTCTTCCATTTTGTGGGGATCGAAAAGGATCTTAGTATTTTTTGGGCAGCGAGATCAGCATCCTCTTCTGCTCCTTCTTTTCGCTAAAGGTGCGAGGGACGAACACTTTCTCCCCTGTCGCCGGGTCCAGCCCTGTATAATACATGCACGTTGAGCGCGTCATGGGAGTCGGCGTGAAAATCTGGACGCCCTCGACCGGCTTCTCCCCTTCTTTTTCCAGGCGTCGCACCTCGCCCGCCAGCTCCCGTGCCTCCTTCTTGCCGCTTCCCGGGTGGGCCACCATCAGATAATATTTTAGGTGCTGCTTTCGGCCCTTGTTGATTCTCTTGAACAGGTTGCGGAATTCCTCGAGCGGCCGTGTCTCTTTATTCATCAAGCGCAAGACCCCGGGTGAGACATGCTCGGGCGCGACCTTGAGCAGGCCCGACAGATGATGATCGGACAGCTCCTTGAGATACTCTTCACTCTCCATGGCCAGGTCATAGCGGATGCCGCTCCGGACAAAGACCTTCTTCACGCCGGGAATCTGGCGGGCCTGTTTCATCAGATGAACCAGGCGCCCATGGCTCCGGTCAAGCGTGCGGCATCCCAGACAATCGCGCTCGCACGTTGGGCCTGTCTTGCAGTCCATTCCATACATGTTGGCTGTCGGTCCTCCCAGGTCATCGATAAAGCCTTTGAAACGGGGATGCCGGGTCAGGCGGCGGATTTCCTCAAGGATCGATTCTTCGCTCCTGGAAACAATCCGATCTCCCTGGTGGAGGGACAGCGAGCAGAACGAGCAGCGACCGATACAGCCGCGATGCGTGACGACCGAAAATTGGGCCATTAGGAATTCCGGAAATTGAGGAGGGATTTTTCGCGAGAAGGGCAGTCCGCAAATCCAGTCCAAGTCTTCGGTCCGATAATCCGGCATCGGATATTGGAGGACATACCTGTTGTCATGGCGCTGGGCCAGGTGTTTCCGGTTGGAGAAAGAGTTTTGGGCGCGGCAAAATTGTCGGGGACTGCTGCTCACATCTTCGAATGAGGGAATCTCTTGGAACCGGGAAGGCAGCTCTCTCTTCACGAGACATGTTCCCGAGATTCCGGACAAATCCTGGCTCGCTTCCAGACGGCGGGCGATCTCGATAGCCTGCAGCTCGCCCGGGCCGTAGACCAGGATATCCGCGCGCGAATCGAGCAGGAGACCGCGCCGAACCTTGTTCTCCCAGTAGTCGTAGTGGGCGAAACGCCGCAGCGAGGCTTCGATGCCGCCGAGCACGATGACGGAACCCGGGAAGAGGGGCTTGATTTTGTTGGCATAAACCAGGACCGCCCTATCCGGCATGCCGGACTCATAGGGCGCATGCTCGTCCTTGGCTCGTCCTCGTTTCAGGGGCGTATAGTTCACGAGCATACTGTCGACGGAGCCCGAGGTGATCCCGAAGTAGAGCCGCGGCCGGCCGAGCTTCAGAAAATCTCTGTCGCCTTTCCAGTCCGGCCGTTCGATGATCCCGACTTTATAGCCTTTGGCGTCCAGCACCCGAGCGATCACGCCGACCCCGGACAACGGATGGTCCGCGTATGGCTCGCCGCTGATCAATATGACGTCAAAGGCCGTGCCTTTTGTCGAAATCATGATCCCTGACCAAGCCTTCTCTGAGGGCCGTAATAATCCACCTGCTTAAAGATAAAAAACCCGTAGGCGGCGTCGGCAATAAGCAGCGCCCCGGAAATGAAAAACGGATACTGCAGTCCATAATGATATCCCAGCGGCGAGTAGACCAGCGCGCCGACCATCTGGCCCATGATCTGGATGGCGATCAGCAGGCCGGCGCTCCCGCCGATGCTCCTTCTTTCAAAAAGCCTGGAAATGGACAGCGTGATCAGAACCCCCAGGCCGCCATCCCCGATCTCGTGGAGGATGCGGAATAAAAGGGAAACATAGACGTTGCGGTTGACCATCAAAATCAGCCCGGCTCCGGAAAGGACCATCGACAGAACCAGAAGGCGCCTGTTAATCCGGGCATTATATCTAAGAAACCCGACCGAAAAGGCGGTCAAGGCCAGGGCCGATAGCGGTATCGAAATGTAGAAAGAGATCTGCAGCTTGTTCAGCCCGAAAAATTTTTCCAGGAAGGGGCTGTAGACCGTTCCTTCGACACCCCAGTGGAGCGCCAGGACAAAGATGAACATGACAAAGAGAAGGGTCTTTTTCTGGAACAGGTTGCTCCGATATTCTTTAAAGGGCACCAGGCAAAACCGTTCGTGGTCGAAACGACGGACGAAAAGAAGGACGACCAGGGTGAAGGCTGCAAAAACGGCCAGAAGCACCCGGAAATTGCCGAACTGGTTAAGAAATCCTCCGGCAAAGATCCCGATGGCGGGACCCAGCCCGACCCAGAACGTGTAGGTCCCGAACTTTTTGTTCTGGTCCATTTCGGTCTCGTCCTTGTAGTACATGCTGTTGAGCGAGACATCAAGAGCGTTGTTGGCCATTCCTAAGAGGAAAAAGAGGGCCGCCATCAGGGAGAAACTATGGGCCCAGGCAATGAGCAGAAAAAGGAGACTCTCGGCGAATAAGGCGGCGCGGACGACTCCGGCGATGGAAAAGCGGTCGTTCGTCCAGCCTGTTGGAAAGGAGATCAGGAGCGGCGCCAGGGCAAAAAAGCTCATGATGATGCCGATCTGCCAGCCGTTAAACCCGATGCTCAGGAAATGGAGCGGGACCAGGAAAAACACCGAGGTGGCGGTGAGCTTGCGGGAGAAATTGACGAAATGAATTTTGGCATGTAGGGACATGGTCTTCTCAGTCAATCAATTTTAAGCCCCCTATTATATCGAAAAATATGGCGGTACAATACTGCGTCCCGAATTATGACGCTCTTCCATCTTATGGGGAGCATGAAACAGGGAGTCCGTAACGCTCCTGCTCCCGCGCCCTAACGGTCGCTGCGACTATCGCGGATTCCTGAATTCAGCCGGACAAGATGGAGGAGATCTGACAGAACTCAGCCATAAAGAAAAGGGGCGGTTCCCTCTTCGGCTTGAGAGAACCGCCCCTTCAGGATGTGTGGCGAGAACTTGCTCGTTATCTCTTGAAGAGACGAACGCTGCCGCTGAAGGTCTTCAGGTGGACTGAAGCGCCGCCGCCGTTCACGGCGCCCCGGAGATCGTTCTTGGAGATCCTGCCCGACATAGTCACGGCAAAATCCGATTCGATATGTCCGCTGAAGGTCTCGGCTTCCAGGTCGAACGCAGAAGCAGCTGGGATCCTCAATTCGATGCCGCCGCTCATGACTTCCATCTCATATTTCCCGTCTTTTAGGATTTGTCCGTCATAGCTGATGTTGCCGCTCAAGATCTTGAGCCTGACGGATTTCGCCTCGGAAATGTCCCTGACTTTGATGTTTCCGCTTGTTGTTTCGGCCTCAAAAGAGCCCTTGATTTTTTCGGCGATGATGTTGCCGGAGACTCCCTTCAAATTGACGGCCCCGGCGACTTCCCGCAGTTCGATCGTCCCGCTCATGCACTTTCCGTCTACATCGCCGGCAGCTTTAGCGATTACCAAATTTCCGCTGGTCACATCCCCCTCGAGCACTCCGCCGATGTTCTCGGCGCTGACGTTGCCGCTGAAGCATTTGATCTTGGCCGAAGCCTTGTCCGGGATCCAGATCTGGTAGTCCACCCTGACGCTAAAATCGTCCTCCCTCCTCGTTCTGCGCTCTGGATACTTGGATTCGATCCGGAGGACATTCCCGGTCTTGGTCACTTCGATCGTCACTTTTTCGATATTTTCTTTGGCCTTTTCGAGCGTCTTGGCTTCCGAGACCTTGAGGGCATTGACCTTGACCTGGGCCTGGTCCCAGCTTTTCACGTCGACGTTGCCGGAAAAATTGGTGATGATCACTTTTCCGTTTTTATCCAAGCTCTCGATCTTATCGAACTTGGCTTCAAATTTGGCTTTTTCCGCCGCCTGGCCGGCATAAATCCCAACGACCAGCAGCCACCCCGCGATGATGATTGCGATTTTTGCGGATCTTTTGAGTTTCATGATTATCCTCCTTTGATGGATTATAGGGTCTTGCCCGAACCGTTTCCGGTCGGAGACTTTTTCTTCAAATCCACGATATTGTCCAGAAAATCGACCTTCTCCTTATAGGCCACAAGTAAATAAGCTCTGGCGTCCAGGCTGTTGGGATCCATGCGGACGGCATTCATACAAGCCTGGATGGAGTCGTTGATCAACTTGAGGTTCTTATCGAAAACGACCGCCAGCTGGGGATTAAGAGAGCCCTTCTGAGAAGCGACGGCTTCGTTGAGGGCTTGAATAGCCAGCTGGTAATGTTTCTCCGCTTCCACCAGTTTTGCCAGCGTGTATTTGTCCTGTTCGTCAAGTCCCGGGACGGCTTTTCCTTGCCAGGGCCTGAGGCCGATTACGACTCCGCCGATCACAACGACCAGGATGAGTGCCGCCGCCCAGACAAATTTTGTCCGGTTTGGATAAACAACGGACTCCCGCCAGCCGGCTTTCCGGGCTTGATACAGGCGCTTCTCTCTTTTTGCGGCCTGGACTTTCGATAAAATCTGCGGCCAGTTGTCATCCGAAGGAGAGAGCGTATCCAAGGCCTGGGCCTGTTCGGCGATTCCCTGAAAATCCTCGAGGAGGCGGCGGCAGTCGGGGCAGGAATCGAGATGCTTCTGCAGCCGGGCTTGGTCTTTGGGCCGCAGCGCTTCATCTAAATATTCTCCGATGAGCTTGTGTGATTTGGAACATCTCATGGCATCACTCCTTAGATCAATCGGCGGTCCTTCAAATAAACCCTGAGCTTCAGCCGGGCCTTGAAAAGCTGGGATTTCGATGTTCCGACCGAGAGGCCCAGCATCCGGGCGATCTCCTCATGCTTGAATCCTTGAACGTCGTGGAGAAGGAAGATCTCCCTCAACCTATGAGGCAGCGTCTCGATGGCCTTGTCCAGAGGCTTTCGGATATCATTTTCGGGCGAGACATCCCGGCCGATGTCCTGGACCGTGCCTTCGACATCGGTGAGTGAGACGGTCTTATGGAATTCGGCTTTTTTCTCGCGCAGGTAGCTGAAGCATGTGTTCAAGGCAATACGGTAAGCCCAGGCGACAAAAGTGTCCATATTTTGAACATCTTCAAGGTGACTGAAAACTTTCAAGAAGATTTCTTGGAGAAGGTCTTCAGCCGCCGCCCTGTTATAGGTGTAGCGGAAGGCCAGGTTGAAGAGCGGGGTTTTCAAGCGGCTATAAATGGCCTCCATAGCCCCCGTATCGCCGCCCTGGGCCCGTCTGATAAGGTCTGCGAATGAAGCCTCTCCGAGCAGCGCGGCTCGGGATGAAATCTCTTCTTTTGGCTGGCTCATGACCGCCGGCTCCTGGATGAACGGCCCCAGAGGAGACCTGGGGACATTATCCACGATTTGCAGTCCGTTTGCCAACGTAAAATCCTGGTAGGCCACGTTTTTTCCTCTTCACCTCCTTAAGATGAAAAGCGCGGGAAAAAGGTTGCTTCTCCCCGAAAAATTTTTCAAAATCTTTACGAAATTCCGGTAGAAAGATTTTCCGGAATCGCTTATATATATAAGGGGAAGGCCGGATTTCAGCCTAGCCGCCAGGGCGGAGGAGCGTTCATGAAAAAGACCGTATGTTTGTTGCCCGTCATCGGACTCCTATTCCTTCAAATCAGCCTGATCAATTGTCAGAAAAAGGAAAAGGCCGCCTCTGAAATCGAAGCGACCGGGATCATCGAAGCGATCAAGACCGAGATCAAGGCCCAGGCCCAGGGCGAAGTGAAGCAGATCCTGGTCCAAGAAGGCCAAAAAGTGAAAAAAGGGGATGTTCTCTGCCGATTGGACGAGGAAAAACTTCGTATCCAATTGAGCCAAGTCAAGGCCGGGCAGGATGCCGCCCAGGCCAAGCTCAAGCTGGCCAAGATGGGGACCAAAAAAGAGATGATCGCAGTCGCTAAAAACCAAGTGGAAATTGCGGCCAAACAGCTCGAGTTGGCGGAAAAAGACGCGGAGCGGCTGGCCCGGCTTTTCAGCCAAGGCTCCGTTTCACTTTCCCAAAAAGAAAGAGCCGACCTGGCCCTCAAAACCGCCCAGGAGCAGCACAAAAACGCCCAGGAAAACTACCAAATGGCCTTGCGCGGCCGGGAAAAGGAAGAAATCGAGATGGTCGAGGCCGAAATCCAGGGCTTGATAGCCCAAGAACAGTACCTCCTGAGGCTCATCCAGGATACCGAAATCAGATCTCCCGTGGACGGGATTCTGGAGATTAGGCATATTGAAATCGGCGAACTCGCCCTTCCAGGCGCCATCCTCTTCAGCCTGATCGACCTCCATCAAACCTATGTTCAAGCCTATGTCCCTGAAAAATACACCGGAAGGGTCAAGCTGGGAAGCGAGGTCGCCGTATCCTGCGACTCCTATCCCGGAAAAATATACAAAGGAAAAGTCAACTACATTTCGGATGAAGCGGAATTCGCTCCCAAGAATATCCAGACCAAAGAAGAACGACTCAAGCTTGTCTATATGATCAAATCCTACCTGGAAAACGAGGCCGGAGAGCTAAAGCCCGGCATGCCGGTGGACGTGAAAATCAAAATATGATCGCGGTTCTGGCTCAGGGCGTCGTCAAGAAATTCCGTCAGGCCACGGCTATCCAAAACCTCGATCTGACCGTTGAAAAAGGAACCCTGGCCGGCTTGATCGGACCGGACGGGGCGGGGAAGTCCACGCTCCTTCGCCTGTTGATCGGCCTGCTCAAGCCTACAAAAGGAAGGATTGAAGTCAGCGGATTCGATGTTTCAAAAAATCCGTTCCAGGTCAAAGACCGGATCGGCTACATGCCCCAGCACTTCAGCCTCTATGGCGACTTGACGGTCGCCGAAAACATGAAATTCTTTGCCGACCTTTACGGCATTCAGGGCCAACCGTTCGTCGAAAGGAAAAAGGAGCTTCTCAAATTCAGCGCCCTCCGTCCTTTCGAGGACCGGCTGGCCAGGAACCTTTCTGGCGGCATGCAGAAAAAGCTAGCCCTGGCCTGCAACCTCTTTCACACGCCGGACATCCTTCTTCTGGATGAACCCACGACCGGCGTCGATCCCGTCTCCAGGCTCGAACTCTGGCAGCTTCTGAAACAGCTCAATGATAAGGGGGTGACGATCATCCTCACCACGCCCTACATGGACGAAGCCGCCCGCTGTCACAAAGTCGGGTTCATCTTTGAAGGACAGATCCTTGTCTACGATTCTCCCTCCCGCCTCATCGCTTCCATCAAAGACGGGATCGCAGAGCTCGCGGCTCCTTTTGCCGGATCGATCAGGGCGCTGGCGGGCCTGCCCGGCATAAAAAGCGTTCATCCTTTCGGCGAAATGCTCCACGTCGTTTTCGACACCGGAGTGACGGATATCGCCGCCATTACAAGGCGGCTCGAAGATGCGCGGATCGTCTCTCAGAGCTTGAAAAGAATAAAACCTTCGTTCGAAGATGCTTTCCTAGCCCTCGCCCAGGAGCACAGCCAACCACTCGCCAACGAGATCAGACAATCAAACAGGAGCAGCGCCACGATCAAGGCCGACGCACCGTGAACAACACACTGAGCATCGAAGTCCAGGACCTCACGAAGAGATTCGGGACCTTCACGGCGGTCGACCATATCTCCTTCAGCGTCCGAGAAGGCGAGATTTTCGGATTCCTCGGTCCCAACGGCGCCGGCAAGTCTACGACCATCCGGATGCTGTGCGGCATCCTCCGGCCGACAGCGGGAAAAGGCATCGTCGGGGGTTTTGATATATCGACGCATTCCGACGAGATCAAAACGATCATCGGCTATATGTCTCAGAAGTTCACGCTGTACCAGGACCTGACCGTCGGCGAAAACATTGAGTTTTACGGCGGCATCCACCGCCTTTCGCCCGCCCTACAACGGCAGCGGAAAGAATGGGTGCTCCGAATGGCGGGACTCATAGGGCGGGAGAACTCCCTGACCAGGGAACTCTCGGGAGGTTGGAAACAGCGGCTGTCGTTAGGCTGCGCTATTCTCCATCGGCCCCGAATTTTATTCCTGGATGAACCCACCGCCAGCGTCGATCCGGCTTCGCGCCGTGACTTCTGGAACATGATCTATCAACTCTCCGAACAGGGAACGACGGCCTTTGTCACGTCCCATTACATGGATGAAGTCGAACGCTGTCATAGAATCGCCATTCTCTATTCAGGAAAAATCATCGCCCTTGGCTCGCCTCGTGAGCTCAAGGTCCGTTTTACAGAAAGAGAGAATTCCACTTTGGAGGAGGTTTTCGTCTCGGCCGTTCGAGGAGCGGGCGTCCCATGACCCGAAGAATCATTCCGATCATGAAAAAGGAGGCCGTCCATATCTGGCGGGATCCGCGAAGCTTGTATATGGCCCTCGGCCTGCCGATGGTTCTTCTCATTCTATTCGGCTATGCCATCACCATGGATGTCCGCCATGTCGAAGTCGGAATCATCGACCAGGATGGAACGGCGCTCAGCCGCAACTTCATCTCCAGAGTGAGGGCCAGCGACTATTTCAGCCTTCGGTATCTCTCCTCGAATGACACGGAGACCGAACGGCTGTTGAATGAAGGCTTTGTCAAAGTCTTCATCGTAATCCCACCTGATTTTTCCAGGGACCTGGCCAAGGGAAAGGATAAAGCCCTGCAGCTCCTCGTGGACGGCAGCAATAACAACAGAGCCCTCGTCTCGCTCGGATACGTCTCCCGGATCATTCAGATATTCGCCACCGATGTCCTCACTGAAAAAATGCGCCGACAGGGCGGACTATATGGGGGTGGCCTTCCCATGATCGATCCCAGGATCAGGGTCTGGTACAACCCCGAGCTGAGAAGCGCCAATTTCATCGTGCCCGGGCTCATCGCCGTGGTCATGACCGTGATGACGACCTTGTTGACATCGCTCACCGTCGCCCGCGAATGGGAAAACGGGACCATGGAACAACTGATCGCCGGACCGGCCCGGTCCCACGAGATCGTGATCGGCAAGATGCTGCCCTATTTCCTCTTAGGGCTCGCCCAGGTGGCCCTGGTGGTCCTGGCAGGAACGCTGATCTTCAAAGTGCCGCTGAAGGGAAATCTCTTCGTTCTTTTCGTCGTGTCCGCCATCTTCCTTTTCTGCGGGCTGGGCATCGGCCTCCTTTTATCCATCGTGACCAAGTCCCAACAGCTCGCCTATATGTTCTCGATTCTGACGACTTTGCTCCCCTCCTATCTCCTCTCGGGTTTCATCTTCCCCATCAAGAGCATGCCCAAGGTCATCCAGTGGATCTCCGCCTTGGTGCCCGCCCGGTATTTTCTGACAACTTTGAGGGGGATTTTTCTCAAGGGATATGGTTTTGGATCGATCTGGCTCGAGATCTCGTCCTTATCGGTTTTATCCGTCATCATTTTTCTGACTTGTATCAAACGCATGAAGCTGAGTCTGGAATAGGCATAAAAGATGTTCAGCACCATCCGTCACATCGTCCGCAAGGAATTCATCCAGACATTCCGGGACAAGCGGATGTTCATGCCGCTTTTTATCGCCCCGGTCATCCAGCTCATTCTCTTCGGCTACGCGGCGACCGTGGACGTCAAGAATATCTCGCTGGCCGTGGTCGATTACGACAGGACCCAGGAGAGCCGGGCGCTCATCTCCTCTTTTATCGAGTCGGGCTATTTTGAGCTGAAGGCCGAGCCGGACTCAATGGATTCCCTCGACGACCTGCTTCAGAGAGGAAAGGTCCAGGCGGCCATGGTCTTTCCCAAAGACTTTGCCCGGGAGCTCAAGAACGGAAAGACGTCGCCGCTCCAGGTGATTATTGACGGGACAGATGCAAATTCGGCCACGATCATTCAAAGCTATGTTTCCCTGATCATGGCTAAATTTTCCGAGACAATCGTGACCCAAGCGATGATGGGCAGGCCCGCGGGGATGGTCTCGTTCGAACCACGGATCTGGTACAACCCCGAATTGAAAAGCTCCATTTACATGGTTCCCGGAGTGGTCTGTCTTGTTCTGCTGATCACGACCCTGCTCCTGACGTCCATGGCCATCACCAAAGAGCGGGAATTGGGGACCCTGGAACAGCTCATCGTCTCGCCGATCAAGCCGGTCGAGCTGATCCTCGGCAAAACGATTCCGTTCGCGATCATCGGCTTTTGCGACGTCATCCTTGTCCTTGCCGCGGGCAAGATCTTTTTTGATATCCCGATCCGCGGCAGCATCGCTTTTCTTCTGGCCACGGCCTTCCTCTTTATTCTGACGACGCTCGGCATCGGCCTATTTCTCTCGACCATCTCCCGCACCCAAGCCCAGGTCATGATGTCGGCCATCTTTTTTGTCATGCCGGCCATGCTCCTCTCCGGGATCTTCACCCCGATCGAAAGCATGCCCAAAGCGATCCAGATTCTGACCTATCTGAACCCACTCCGCTATTTCGGCAAGGTCGTCAGGGCTATTCTCCTGAAGGGGAACGGCTTGTCCATCCTCTGGCCCGAGGTTCTGGCGCTATTTCTCTTCGGGGTGACGACAATCATCCTCAGCTCGCTCCGCTTCAGAAAATATCTTGAGTAATATTTGTTATTCTGAATTATAATTTTTCTTGTCCAACATTTGCGGGAGGAGGTAAGAGATGTCAAAATCCCGGCTTTTGATCTCCTTCGTGCTTTTAGCCTGCGTCCTGGCTTCAATCTCCGCCGGACAGGGCGTGAATCAAGATTACCGGCGAAAGCAAGCCACATTCATCAAACCTGAATTGGCGGGTGTCCCTCCCCAGTTCCAACGGATCTACACCCGCTTGGAAACCGTCCTGGAACGATGGAATAAGGAGATCGACAAGCGATGGAACGGGACGCTCTACAACATGTTCACTCCCATGGCCTCGCTCCTTTTCGCCAACTCCAATGCCGGTTTTCCCATTCTCCGGAAGGAAAACCGGGAGCCTACAAAATTATTCATCCAGCGGCTGAAAGAGCTGGGCTGCCGCGGCGTTCAGCTGGATATCCAGTTTCCCATCCTCGATCCCGAATATTTCATGTTCGCCAAGGACAAAGGCCTGATCCCCAAAGATTCCCCCGACGACAAATCGTTCCTTGAATTCTACAAAAAAGTGGCCGAGGACGTGAGAAGCCAGGGACTCAAGCTCTCGGTGGAAAGCCAGGTCATTTTTATCCAGAAAACCTGGTCTCCTCTTCCTGTCGAGCCTTACTACGCCGAGTTCGAAAAGGCCGGTGAGGCGGGGTTTGCCGCCTATAAGCAGCGCAAGCTGGCCATGGCCAAATTGATCGCCACGGAGCTCAGGCCGGATTTTTTCACGATGGAGGACGAGCCCGACACGGCAATGTCGCTGACCGGCATCCAGCTTTTAAAGAAAAGGGAAAACTATCTGGGAATGGTGAAGGAACTGGTGGACGGAGTCAAGCCCCTCGTCCGGAGCACAACAAAAATCGCCAGCGGCATCGTCATCTGGATGAGCGACTGGGAAGGCTGGCTCAAAGACCTCCTCAAGCTGGACATCGATTTTGTCAACCTCCACATCTATCCCATCGAAATCAACCCCTATAACATCCGCGAGGACATCGTGCCCAGGACGCTCGAAGCCGCAGACATGGCCCACCGGGCCGGCAAGGGTATAGCCGTGGGCGAGACCTGGCTCTACAAGACCGGGCCGGCCGACACCAAGGATCCAGAAGTTCTATACGGCCGCGATTATTATGATTTCTGGATTCCTCTGGATATCGAGCATCTCCGGTTGATCCTCAAGATCGCCCATTTTAAAAAGTTCGAATACGTGTCACCCTTCTGGTCGTCGTTTTTCTTTTCCTACCTGACCACTCAGGAAGTCAGAGGGCTGAACACGGCAGAGCTCAAGCGCCGCAACAACCTGAAGGTCATGCAGAACCTGCTGACCGGCACGTTTTCCCCGACTGGGTGGGCCTACAGGGAGATGGCGACACGCGGGCCGGGACGCTAAAGGCGCAGGATTTAGCGCGGCCGCTCAGAACTGGGCATCAAACGCCAGCGATTCCCCGGTTTTGAGTGACATCGGTTGTGCCCACGTCACCCGGATCCGGCTCCCTTCCTGGCTGAAAACGGGCTGAAAGACTTTTCCGCCGGCCTCTCCCTTCAGCGCCACAGCCTTTTTGTTCTGTAAAGACGGCGGGAGCGTGAAACAAAACTCCTTCAACTTGAGTTCTCCGTTGGCGACGGCTAAACCTGCTTTGTGGCCCTTTTTCCCTTCCGCTTTCTGGAAATAGCGGCCCCAGGCTGAGCCCGTGCTCCAGAAGGTGCGAAAATCTTCGGGATAGACTTTAGGCGCAAACTCCAGGCTCATCGTCAACCCGGAATACGAATATCCGGAGAGCGCCAGAAGAATGCCCCACGAGGACATGGCCCGCGCATAGTGATGGCCGCATTCGACTTCGTCCCAAGGGTTGCGCCGCTTCCCGTCATACCTGTCGCGGACGGCCTTGACGATCGTCAGCCCTTCCTCGACCAGGCCTTCATACATCAGGTGGGACGCGACATGGTATTCAATGCCCGTCCAGACTTCGTCCGAATAGACGAACGGCAGCGGCGGCCGGCCGCCCTTCGGCCAGGTGCAGAGCAGCAGCCCTCGCTCATCGTTCAAGGCATAGGTCCGCTGGAGGTTGGAATAGTTCTTAAAATCCGTCATGAAATTGTAATTGAAAATCGATCGCAGGGTGGTCTGCAGCCGGTCCTGAGGTAGAAAGCGGCCCAGCCCGGCGACCATGGCCAGCCACTGGCCGAGCATCTGGTCGGAAAGACAACCTTCTCCGTATTGGTATTTTTTCTCCATCACCTGGTCATATTTCTGGACATAATATTCGCCGTTCCAGAGGAGGTCATCGAACGCTTTCCTGCCTTTGTCGAACATCCCTTTATACAGCTTCGCCGCGCCCGGATCGCCGACGGCCTCGGCCATCCTCGATCCGGCCAGCAGAGCGCCCAAATAAAACGTACCGATCATGCTGTTCGGCCCGTAGAATTCGATATCGTAGGTGTTATGCTGCTCGCCTTCGATCAGGCCGTCTTTATTAGAGTCCCAGGCCGTCCAGGTGTATTCAAGCGCCTTTTTGGCCTTGGGCCAGATCTTCTTCAAGAATTCCATGTCCCCGGAAAGCTGCCAATCCCGGTAGAGGTTGATGATCCTCCCCAGCTGCCCGTCCGCCGCGGGGCGGAATTTCCAGTACACTCCGCTCCAGAGCGGGAGCGAAGTGCGGAACACCATTTCGCCCTTGTCGTTGGTGTTGTTCAGGAAATCCACCTCCCGCATGAATCGCTCCAGGCTCGGAAAGAGGAATGCCAGCGACTGTTCATAGTTCCAGACATGGGCGCAGTTCAGCGGGCAGCAGCCGCTCTTATCGTTACAGCCTTCAAAGCCAAAGAACTTCCCTCCCTCAAGCCAGAAGCAGGTATTGGTCCTGGTGATCAAAGCCTGGCTCGAAACCGCGTCGAGCACATACGGCGGCAGGGTTGTCGAAAAAAAGATCTCATGGAACATCCGGCTCTCTTTTTCGAGCTGGGGAAGGTTCTGGAAGAGATATTCCGCCGATTTCCAGGCGTCGGCAAATCGCTCGGCGTAGTGGTTCTTGAACATCTGGCCCCGCTGCTCGCGGACGATATCGAAGTAGTCGATGAAATTCGGGAAATTCCAGGAGAGGATGAACGGCAGCGTGACCTCGCCGAACGGCTCGATCGTCGCCGTCAGCCCCAATGTCCCGATGTCCGTTCGTTTGTCCGGCGAAGGCGAGGCTTCCTCGAGGTTGTTCAAAACGCCGTCCGCCGAGAAATCATCCCAAAAGATCTGGAGGTCGTCCCACCATTGGCCGCGCACCCAGTGGGAGAGATAGGTGATGTTCTTCCAGGGCGTGGCCAGGGCCATCGTGCCGAACGCCGCCGCATCCGGCTTAATTTTTTGCGATGACATGAACAGGCCGGAGAGGCCCGGGCCTTTGCGGATCTCATTCAAGTTCTGCCCGAACTTGTCATGCCCGACGCCGTCAATCGTGCCCTCGCCGTCAAAACCGACGGGATTGAGGATGGAGCCGGCGATGGTGATCTTGGCCTGATGCGGGCTGAGGTTCTTGACCCGAAACCGGATGACGAAGGCCGGAATCCCGGATTCTTCCGGCTTGAGCGGGATGAACGGGTTGAAGGCTTCGAGGGTGACATGGAGCGGAATCCGGCTGTCTTCCATGTCGATCCAGGCAAACGGATATTCGCCGCGGAAACGGGCCCTTTCCATGCGCGGCAGCCCCGGGACCTCGGTCCGTCGATAGCCATCCTCGCCGGTAAACGGCGGGGTCAGGGCTCCTTCGAGAACCCGCACTAAAGGCTTTTGGCCTTGCTGCTCGAAGTAAAGGGCGAAGAAGGTGAACGGAAGGTTGACGCCTTTCCCCGGCCGGTTGAAGATCTCCCAGTCGCGGAGGTTTCCCCGGCCTCCCAGCGAGACCGTGCCGGTGCCGATCCCTCCGAGCGGAAAGGCGACTTCCTTGAGAGCCTGGCCGTCAAAAGTGCGCAGCTTGCCCAGACGGAAAAGCTCCTGATCCGTGTAAACGAGCTTCGACTGTTCTTTGTCCATAGCCCGGATCAGCTTTTCGCCCTGGCCAAGCCAGAGCGAAACGGCCACCAGAAACATGACTGCGGCGCGGCGCCGCCAAGACGAATTTTTTTCAGACATGCAGACCTCCTCCCCTTAAGAGAGATTTTCATGAACCCCTTTTTTCTATAGCATCGATTCGGAAAAGTCAACTTGGAGGGGAAATCAAATCCTAGGCTTTTTTCTTGTCGAGGATCTCGGCAAGCTTATCTTCCATGTCATCGAAATGCGTGCCGGGCCAAAAAACCTGACCGCAGGAAGGACATATAGCAAAGGAATCCGCTTTTCCAAGGATAAAAGGCGCGACGAGGTTGGCCGCCTGGACTTTGGGCAGCGGCTTGAGCTTGGCGTTGCAGCTTAGACACCGGGAATACGGCTCCACATCGCCCCAGAGGCTAAAATGTTCTAAAACCTGCCGGACCTGGTTTTCCCATGCTTCGCTCTCGATGAAAAGCTTGTTGAGCCCCCTAGCCCTGTCCAGAAGAGCATGATCCCGGGAAAGCAAAACCCT
The DNA here is from genome assembly GCA_964537875.1 of uncultured Eubacteriales bacterium. Classification (GTDB taxonomy): domain Bacteria; phylum Acidobacteriota; class Aminicenantia; order Aminicenantales; family UBA4085; genus JAPKZH01. The sequence goes on along the minus strand of CAZIDN010000030.1, from coordinate 17,482 downwards.
GCCTTCTTTTCGGGCGTGAGCGAGGAGTTCCTTGTCCTCAATTTTGGGAAAATAGAGAACATCGAAACCAAGGATTTTCAGCCATTTGGCCAGTTTCCCCAGCATGCAGTCGGCAATGAATTCCATGGAACGATGAATGGCCTAAATCATAGATGAGAAGGAGAGCTTTTTCAACTCCTGAAAGGCAAGCGTAAACATTTACCTTTGTATGATTTCAAAGAGGAGTTGGAATTGCCCCAGAGGCCCCCATAGCGGAGGGGGGAATCGGGGGCACACACCTTGTGTGTCCCCGATTCCCAGAATCAAACTTTATTCCCCATTAAAGACACATCGGAAAATGCTCCTTGGAAGGAAGGCAGGGAGCGAAGCGACCGTTGGAAGGAAAACCCTATAAAGGGTTTCCTTCCAAGAGTGTCCGACGGGGGGAACCGACGGGACTGGTTCCCGGGGGGGCCGTGGGGCGATTCCAACTCCTCTTTGAAATCACTTATTTGGAGATGTTTCCCGGCCAGCCGCTTTTTCTAAAGCCCGAGAAATTGAACGCTGAGCCCGGAGATGAGAATCATGGCGCCGGCCAAGGCATGGGCATATCGCTCAAGCTTTCCCAGTCTGAGAAAGCTCACCCCCCACGAAGAAACGGCGATAATCGTGAGCATGGTCAGGATTGTAGCTAAGCCGAATGTTGCGGTGACCAAGACGACGCCGCCGACGCTGTGTTTCGCCGCAGGATACATAATGAGCGGAATTAGGGGTTCGCACGGCCCGAAGACAAAAATTGTGAAAAGGATCCAGGGCGTGATGTTTGCCTTTTTTTTGTGCTCATGGACATGGGTATGTTCGGCTTCATGGCCGTGAAGATGCTCATGCGTTTCGCCGTCGGCGTGGATATGGACGTGTTTGTGAGGTTTGTTCTTGATAGCCCTGTGCAATCCCCAGAGAAAATAGGCCAGGCCGAAGCCTATCAGGAGCCAAGCCGCCGCTCCACCGCGCGCAGACTCGGTGTTCTCCAGCCGGGAGACGGCGATCCCAAAGGCGATCCCGACTAAACCCAGGACGACCGAGCTGAGTACGTGCCCCAGCCCGGACAAGAAAGAGATAAAGAGCGTTTTGGAGAGAGTCCAGCGCCGGGCGCGGCTCATGGCGATGAAGGGAATGTAGTGGTCGGGGCCGAGGACCGTATGGACAAAGCCGATCGTCGCCGCCGTTCCCGCCAGGACCAAAATCTCTTTAGTGATCATCTTTCTTGTTCAAAGTTTTGGGAGTATAGCATATTACGCCTGAGATAGCCAAATCGCGAAGCCCCCGGGAAGCGCCTCTATTTCGTTTGTATATAGAATAGATTGGCGGCTGCTGCGTCGCTGTGTCCAAAGCTCAGGAATGGTGGGGTAACGTAACCGAGATAGAAGACGTCACCTAAGGACATTCAACCTCCTGCAACCTTGACCAATCAAAGAAAATTTGAAAGATCGAAGGACGTTAGGGACTCGGCCGTAACAGGGCCCATCCGGATCCTCAAGGAAACGGAGATGCGGATAAGCAACCTGCGACGAGGAGATTTTCTGGATCTGAAAAGAAGGATGGTGGACGGTAGGGGACTCGAACCCCCGGCCTCAGCGTTGCGAACGCTGCCATAATGGAGCTTAATTCGCTTTTTGATCTGTAGGATCGTTAGCCTGAGTAAGCAAAACTGAGCCATTTTTAGCGATTTTGTCCCCGTATTGTCCCCGCGGGCGGAACACGGGGAGAAGTATATTTCTGCCTTTAGGTGAGCCGTGAAACCTGGAGGAATAGTGACAAAGGGGGTCTTCCTCATTCTCAGCAGCGGCGAAAGAATCTAGCAATTTCTCGGGGGGAACAAAATATTTAAAAAATAGTGATAAAAATATTCGCTTTTTACGGTTCTTATATATAGAGGGTTATTTTCTTGAAACAGCAATCAAAATAAATCTAATCTCTTTAAGGAGGGTAAAATGAGAAAATTTCTTACCATCTCAATCCTTGCGGCTTTTGTTTTTATGTCTTCGAGTTGTGCTTTAATATTTAAGGGCACATCAGAAGAGGTAAGGTTTGGTAGTGATCCTCAAAGAGCGGAAGTCTGGGTTAATGGCGCTAAAATGGGCGAGACTCCAGTTTCTCTCAAGCTCGAATCAAAAAAGACTTATACGATTGAATTCAAGATGGAAGGTTTTAAGACCGTTACAAAAAGCATTACGAATCATGTTGGTGCTGGCTGGATAGTCCTAGATATTTTAGCCGGACTAGTTCCCGTTATAATTGATGCCGCTACTGGTGCATGGTATAGCCTAGACCAGAAAAACGTGGATGCCGTTCTAGAGAAACAAAAGCTTCCCTTCTAAATAGTTATTTGGTCTGACCAATACTTAATCAGACAACGAGTGTCAACTCAAGTTAATCCTTGAGCAGATCAATGAACAGTTAGGGATACCCTTTGAATTTAAAATAAACACTTGACAGGAGGTTTTTATGAAAAGAAGCAATGTATGTTTGAAGGTTCTCGTATTCATTTTTCTAGTTTCCTTTTCCTTACTATCAGTTGGTTGTAAGGGCGAAACAGGGGCCGCAGGTCCAACAGGTCCGGCAGGTCCGGCTGGTCCGACTGGTCCGCCGGGAATTACTCTTATAAAAACCTATACTGGGACTATTGCTAATGTAAATTCAATTTTTTCAATTCCTGAAATATTAGGCAAGGAAGGGAAAACATTTGTTCTCTGTTATTGGGCATTCGCATCAGCCCCGACCGCATGGATACCTGCGACTGATGGTTGGTTAGATAATACTGCCATTGCTCACATATTTGCTGTATCTTGGGCGACAGGACAAGTTCAACTCATCGGTTTTACTATCGGAGATAAATATAGGATAGATGTATACCAGAGTGCTTCTAAAAAATATCTGATTTAGTTTTCAAAGTTCGTAGCCGCCATGGGTGGGGGAAAGAGAGCGTTTTCAGTCTCTATATATGATGGTGTTTTTTAGATAGGCGATTTTTTCTCAGGAGGGGAAAATGAGGATTAGGTATTTATGGTTGTTACCTCTCGTGGTCACCTTATTGGTCCCCAATTTCAGCGTGGGTCAACAAGTAGATATCAAGAAAAGGCTCGCAGAATGCGCTGCAATAAAAGGGGACCTAGAACGGCTTGAATGCTATGACCGGCTTGCCAGGGAACTTGGACTTATCAAAACCACAATAACAGTCCCCATAACGGGGGCTGGTAAATGGAAGATAAGGCTTGATAAAAATCCCATTGATGACACCAAGACCGTAGTTCTTATCCTGCTTGCTGATGAAGGTAAATCCAGGTCTGGAGAAGCTATAAGCTTAATCATAAGATGCAAAAGCAGCCGAACAGAACTATATATACAATGGTCCGATTACCTTGGCATGGACAGCACTCATGTCCTTACCCGTATCGGAAATGCGCCTGCACAACAAAAGTCTTGGAGTTTATCATCCGATAATACGGCAACTTTTTTTCCTGATACTCCTACTGAGTGGCCTATTACATTTATCAAGTCACTTATGAATGCGGATAGGCTTGTTGCTCAAGTCACTCCTTACAACGAAAATCCAGTGACGGCAATTTTTGATATTCGAGGTTTAAGTGAAGCCATAAAACCTCTGCAAGAAACTTGCGGATGGAAGTAAATTATCGCATTTAACGCATATATTCAATAAAAGGAATAGGCGCATGGATCGCCCCAACCGTAATTTTCAAGGGAGGTGTATTAATGTCTGATTTGACTCCTGAAGAAAAGAAAAAAATCTATGAGGAGGAAAAATTTAGGATTGAAGCCCAAGAGAAAATTCAGAAAGACAAAAAAGTACAACAGCAGAAGAACGTCGGAATCGGATGCTTAGCGATAATAATAATTGTAGCGGTTATTTACTTAATCGGGGAATTAAGGCCGAAAAAAAGCGAAACTTCTTCACCCGAATCTTCATTCATCCATTTAAACGCAAAGGCACAATTCACAGGCACACAATTTGTTATCACAAATAATGACAGTTTCAACTGGACGAACGTAGAGCTTGAACTTAATGAAGGCTTAATAAGAAGCGGTTATAAATTAACATCTCAAGTCATGGTAACAGGCCAAACATATACGGTAGGGGCATTGCAATTTGCCAAAACAGACGGAACAAGATTTAATCCTTTCCAGATTAAGCCGCAATCAATTACTATTACTTGCGATACGCCCAGGGGGAAAGGGATATATACGGGATCATGGAAATAGCGGATATGCGCCTCGATTGGATAGACGAATCCGGGGAGGGGAAATTCTCAGAAGGAGGATTTTATGAGCGAAGAGAAAAAAGAACTTTTCGCGGTTTTTGCCGAAGTTCAGGACTTTGACAAGCCACTGATACTTACAAACCTAACTTTTGCCCGGCTCCTGGATGATATCGTGGTTCCATTTGAAAACGAGGACCCATTTCTTATAGACGGCGTTCCTGCTGATAAGAAAAAAATCCGGATGTTGAAAATTCTGCGTCAGAAGGATAGGTTCCCAGGATTGTTTGAAGATTTTAATTTTGCACTTAGAAGGGGAGAGATAGAAAGACAGAAGATATATGGACAACAATATCATACCCGCCTGGAAGCAATATTAAGAGAAGGTTGTGAAGATGTAACCTCCCAGGTAATAAAAGCTTTTGATTCAAAAATCAGACCGCGTTTGAAAGAGTATCTGCCAAAACGAAACGAACTTATTGAAGCAGCCTCCGCGTTCTTTTGGGAGGGGGTCAAGAAGCTTTCTGGAATGTGATTGGCTTCCCGGTTAATGACAGGACGCAAACGCGGATAATCGCCTCAATGGGATAGACGACGGAGAGGGAGGGAAATTCTCATCATTTATCACAAATTTGACATAAGAATCTTGCTGTGGAATAATTCTCAGGGAACAAAAATCATAGAACAAAGGGAAAAACCTAAAAAGGAGATTTTAAAATATGCCTATTAACGAAATATTTCCTAATCCAACTGTTAAACAAGTAATATTCCAGATAACGTTCCCTAATTTGTTTTATATAGAAAATAAAATAGGCGATATTCAATTGAAAATAATGGATAAATATCCTAAATCAGCTTTGCTTTTTCAAAGGCAGTTAGTATTAGTAAATTTCGGGCCAGAAATGAAGCTAGAGGATTTGCCAATCAATGCTGAAAAAGGAATGAAAAAAATATGGCAATTCGTATCGGAAAACAATGTTAAATTAAATATAACATCAGATTCGCTTGACATAAATTCCGAATATCATAAGACTTATAATTTAGTAGGGGGCGATAAATTCAGGGATATTATAAGCTTTACATTGGGACATTTTTTTGAAGTGACCAAAATACCATTTATTAATCGTATTGGATTGAGATATGTTGACGAATGTCCAATTCCAGCAAAGAATAATGAAGTATTTAAATCCTACTATAATTCCACCTTTCCTCTGGATAGATACAATCTAGCTGATGCTGATGAAATGCTATTCAAGACTAAAGTAAAAAGGGGAGAATACTTCTTTCGTTATGTAGAATCTTTAGAATTAAGGGATAATGTCTATAAACTAATCCTAGATTTTGATGGCTTTGCGGAAAAAATAAAATCGGAGGACTGTTTAACCGTTACTGATAAATTACACGATATAATTTTAGGAGAATATGAAGATAAAATTAAAGAGCCTGTTAAGCAATACATGAGGAATCCGATTGAGGAGAAAAAATGAGTGATCGAGAAATTGAACACAACTATAATAAAATAAAAAACCAAGGGACAGGTGGTCATGAAGAGCCAGAAAATTATAAAATAATTAGTTTTCCTTTTGAAAAATATGAGATAAAGATAAAACTGAGCCCCAATAATGAATTTGTTGAAATTATCGAAGTAAAGGTTAATAAAAATTTTCTATCATATAAACAAAAAACGAAGCCGAAGGGTTATCACGACGTTAAAGAGTTCTATCCCGATTAATCTAAGTGTAAATGTTTTATCAGAAAGAAAATACAAAGGACCTTAGGTTCGGCGACGTTCTTAAAGGATATTTCTTATCTCACTCAAATATAAAAGGCCCTAATTTTGAGAATGATTTTTCTATCAACGTAGAAGCGCCTAAGCATTGTGTTGTGTTATCTCCTTGTTGTTCGATAGGAAATAAAAATATTTCTTTATCGCCATTAATTCAGGTTTTAAGGACTTTCTTTAATAATCCTTATTTTATTGAGGATTTAACAAGAATTAACAGAGTCATGAAGCCCGAGCAATCTGTCTCACCTACTCAATGGGAAAAATTTCCGCAGGAAGTAAAACAGCAACGTTTAGAAGAAAAAGAAACGTATGCACATTCGGAATTATTTATTTATCAAGAAAATGAAATATTTTCTCCATATGTTTTAAAGAAAAAGGGCGAGGAAGAAGTCGCTACAAGACATTACATGATAGATTTCAGAAATATTCAAAAAATAAATTGTGATTTAATTCTTACTAATAAGAATTTTCCATTTGAATCAAAATGTCTTGAGCTAGCTAAAGCAACAAGAGGAGAGTTGAGAGAAAAAATATCATACTATTTCGGAAGAACTCCTGAAGAAGATTTAGAAGAGGACGATTAGTATTTAATTTTAAAGTCTGGGATTCTTGACTTCGGTTGACAGAACTTATTAAGTGCTTGTTGACAGGAGGTCAAGATGACAGCTCAAGATAAAAGGGATATTCGCCTCAATGAGATAGACGAAAGAGATGGGGGAAATTCTCACCACCTAGACAGTCATCCCCTCCCCTTCCTTTCCTTTGCCATGGCAGCCCCGACCGCGTCGTGATAATCCTCTCGGGGAAGGAAAACCGCTGGCCGGAGCCACGACGATTCATATCCTGTCTCTTGACGTGCGTCAGCGGGTGGATGGCCAGCGGCATATCCTCAACCGCCGAGCCGAACGAACTGTCACATAGCCCCCTTCCCTTCCCTTTCCTTCCTCTGCCCTCATGGAGTCCGGGACCGCGTCGCAATAATCTTCTCGGGGAAGGAAAGCCGGTTTTCCCCATATAAAACTGAGTCGCATAATAGATATTATGTCAACTATAGAGGCTCCTAAAGCATGATAATTGCTGTATTATAAGCAACTTATCTCTACCTCTTACCCCCCGGACACAGAGAAATGGGGGCTTTGTAACCTGTTTAATAATCGGTATTTACAGAAGGTATTTTCCCTGTCTGTGTTCCAAGGCTCTATCCTGTAGATAACTGAAAACCATACCGAATCCCCGCCTAGAATCGTTAGGGATCATCCCGGAAGGTTGACAAGTGAGGTGGAATCCCTACCATAGGCAGCATGGCAATCAAAGATTATGACTTCCCCTGGATCATAGTCAGGAAAAACGAGGGGGAGGTCATCAAGGTATTCTTAAGGAAGGCTCAGGACGGCCCTTATCTGGATTTTAGAATGGAGAACGGCTCCGAAGGGGTGTCGGACAGGGGGATAACCTTAGACTTGGAATTACTGCCCGCCTTGATCGAAGCCTTGGAATGGATAGAGGGAGCGTCCATGGAGAAGGCCCTAGGGGTCCAGGATAGACCGCCTTGAGATCATTGATCCTAGGGCATCCTGGAGCCTCGTTTTCGCGTCCTTCTCGGGGGAAACGCCTTATTCGGGGCTAGGAGGGCCTAGGTTGGGAGATAGACCCCCCCGAGATCGGCGCACCTTGAGGCGGCCTGACGCTAAGGGCGGGGGTTTCCTGGAAGAGAAGTGTCCAGAAAGTGAACAGGGCATAGGAGGCAATGAGAATATGAGAACGATCATACGATCATACGATCATAAGGAAAAGGCAGATGATTAGGACCGTCTGATTAGGAGAATCGAATATGACAGATAGAGATCATGACTTCCCTATGATCGTAGTCAGAAAGAACGCGGCGGAGACCATAAGAATATATTTGAGAAAGACGATGTGCGGCCCTTATTTGGATTTACAGATTTGGAGTCAAGGTTAATGGCGGGTGGCATAAATTAGGACCGCAATGAATTGGCCCGATGATTTTATTGACAAGGTGATCTGTGGGGATTGCCTAGAAGTGATGAAAGAGATCCCAGATAAAAGCATTGATCTTTTGCTGACTGACCCTCCCTACGGTATTGGTCTAAAATATGGTGGAATTTACCAAGATACCGAGCCTAATTGGTTTGAGCTTATGAGCCAATTTTTACCAGAGGCCAAACGAATAGCCAATATGGTAATTTTACCAGCCTGCCAAATTAAAAGGCTGGAATGGATTTATAAAACTTTTCCTCCTGATTGGATTATGTGTTGGTACAAAGGGTCGCCGGGGCATCGTGCCTTTATCGGATTTAATGATTGGGAGCCGCATTTAGTTTATGGAAAGCGGAAGAATATTTGCATGCATGACTATTTCCACGTACCCAATACGGAAAAAATGGGAAATTATGGTCATCCGTGCCCCAAACCGATTGATTGGGCCAAATGGATCATAAAGAGGGCAACCAAAGAGGGCGACCTTGTCCTTGATTGTTTCACCGGGTCTGGCACTACGGCCGTGGCCTGCAAAGAACTGGGCCGGCATTTTATAGGCATTGAGATAAATCCCGACTATTGCAAGATTGCTAAAAGGCGATTGGCGACTGCAAGGACTCATATGGAGATTAACTTTGGATAGGAGAACAAATATGAGCGAACAAAAACCGAATAAAGACCCCAAGACCGGGAAGTTGCTCCCCGGTCATGAAATCCGTAAGACAAGCGGGGCCTGGATTTGGTTTCGGACAGGCCGCGTCCCCGAGATCAAAGGCAGGAGAAGGCTTCAGAAGCATCTGAATGATCTGAGGACAAAGCTCATGGAGGTTGTCCCTAATAGCTCCGATCCCCGGAGAGAGCTTGTCATCGCTCAGGTCCTAAAGGCCGAAGGCTTTTTAGTGCTAATTGAGAGCTATTTGAAGAAGAGCGGGATTGTCGATCCGACAGCACTTCAACAAGGCCGCTTGGAAACACAGGGAGCTTTAGGTCAGGTCATTAGCTTCATGAACTGCCAGTTAAGAAGTCTTCAGGCGTTAGGATTGGACCGGGAGCAAGCCGAAAAGGTTTTAGCTCCGTATGAAATCGTTCAGAAAGAGGAGCGGGAGAAGAAACCCGATGGACATAGTAACGGCTCTGCATGACAGCAGGTTTTTCCTGCCCGTGTTCAAGGACGTGAGAACGTGGAAGGCATGGGAAATTTTCCTAAAAACTTTATTCGCCATACCTATACAGGACGAACAGGAGCTTCAATTATTTAGAGAATGCACGGGGCTAGTAGTTCCACCTACTTCACCAGCTAAGGAAAGCTACTGCATTTGTGGACGAAGGGCCGGGAAGAGCTTCACGTCAGCGGTCGTAGCTTGTTACCTAGCTTGTTTTAAGGATTGGAGGAAGATTTTGTCTGCTGGTGAGCGGGGCATGATCTTCATTCTTTCAGTGGACAAATTCCAGTCTAGGATTATCAGAGATTATGTTTCGGTAGTCCTTAATGCTAGCGAGAGCTTCAAGAAACTCATACGAAGGGAAACGCCGGAAGAGATTGAATTGCGAAACGGAGTGACAATTTGTATTAAGGCCGCCAGCTTCAGGAGTCTCAGAGGATTCGAGCTTCTAGCGGTCCTGGCCGACGAATTATGTTTTTGGAGAGACATCGAAACCGGAGCGAATCCGGCGGCGGAAATTCTAAGAAGCGTGAGGCCCGGTCTTATGAACACAAACGGCCTCCTGTTGGCGATTTCGACGCCTTACAGCAGGTCAGGAAGCCTCTATCAAGCCTATAGAGATTTTTACGGCAAGGCCGAAGGCCCGTTGATATGGAAATCAGAATCCACCCGCATGAACCCGACATTAGATCAAGCCATGATTCAACGAGAGCTGGAAGCAGACCCGGAAGGCGGGAAGGCGGAGTGGATGGCAGAATTTAGGTCAGACGTTTCAGCGTTCATACCTTTCGAGCTTATCGAAGCCGTGACAATTCCCGGAAGAGTTTCATTGCCTCCCATGAAGAATATTCAATACTTCGCGCATACGGACCCGAGCGGATCACGGAGCGATTCTTTCACTTTGGGAGTCAGCCATCGAAGCGCGGAGGGAAGAGCTGTTTTGGACTGTTTGTTTGAGCACGTGCCGCCTTTCAATCCTTCGGACGTGGTGTCTGAGTGTGCGGATATTCTGAAGGCTTACGGCCTGCACGTAGTCGCGGGCGACCGATTCGGGGCCGAGTTTGTGGTGGAATTGTTTCGGAAGTGCGGCATTGTCTATACACCCTCTGAGCGGACTTCATCGGAAATCTTCTTAGAATTCCTTCCAGCAATAGCTTCTGGCAGGGTTGAACTTTTGGATAGTAAGAGGCTCCGTGCACAACTCGCTGGACTTGAACGGCGCACCCGAAGCGCGGGACGGGATCAAGTCGCGCACTACGTCGGCGGGCATGACGATGCTGCCCTAGTCGCGTGCGGCTCGCTCGTCATGGCCGCGTCTGATCCTCAACGGGATGGAATTCCTATGTATGTCAAAGGCGGACTCACCACGTCTAAAGAGGAATTGGAAGCCCACCGAGAGAAATGTTGGCTGCTCGATAAAAAGTTTGTCCCGACCCTGGCCGAGCAAGAACTTCTGGATGAGGAAGAGTTGGAGAAAAAGCTTTTGGAAGAGTTGGAGGAAGAGTCCGGCAAAGGCTCGTAAATTCTTCATATAATTCCTGCATTTTTAGATACTCAGAATCCATCAAAATAATTAAAATAAGTAGTTGACAAGTGTATCTTTAAGTATAAACTGAAGATAAGGCGAAAGCCCCTTTCCGTAGGCGGTCAGGATACCACCGAGACCGTGGTTCAATAGGGCAATTCAGGCCCGGTAAAATCCTTTCGGATATGAGGAGTTGACTTGTGAACCACGGTATCGTAAAAGATAAGACGAAAGCCCTTCCACAATATAACGCAAGCCTAGGACTGGGAAGGCGAGAATGGATTTGGTGCAACCTCCCCAGTCCTAATCCACAAATATGAGCAAGCCCTATTTCTATTTTTAGGAGGTTTTTATGACGAATAGGAAAAGGAAAATTTATCAGGCGGAGTTGCTCGGAGAAAGAAAACCCCGAGGTGGAACGGAGTTTGTTCAGGACTGGGATTATTTTGCCCAGACGCCTCAAAATCTAATCCGAAATCCCGGCATCCCGTCTCAGGCGAAAGCTCTGTTTGCGCTTTATCATTCTTATTGCTCCCAGAAAAAGCTTCCCAATAGACCGGCTACGATTGTTTCGCAGAAAACTCTTGCCCGAGATATGGGTTGGCATCGCAATAAAATAGGTCGATATCAAAAGGTCTTAGAGGAATGGGGCTGGATCACAGTCAAACATAGGGGCTTTCATCAACCGTGTCTTATTATTCTTCATGGCCGGAGAAAGCGGGTAAGAAGTGGCAGAACCGAGAGGTGAAAAATGGCAGATTATCAGGCTAGATGCACTAAGGGCAGTGCATCTAGATGCATCATGGGCAGTGCACTAAATATACAAGAAGAGAAGATACAAGAAGAGAAGAACCAGAATAAGAATTTTTCAAGAGAAAAATTCTTATGCGGAAGCCGCATCAAGAGGAGAAGGAATCTCCGGCCAGAAAAAATGGATTTTTCCAGTTCTCCTCGAAGAGGGAAAGCCGAAGATTCCGCCCCGCGCCCTTTTTACTTTGGAATGATAGGAGGCTGAACAATGACTGATAAAAAGCAAAAGGTTTCAAAGCAAGACCGAAAGACTTACGGACCTTATGGCCCTGGTGAGCTGCGGTATGACGGCCGTGCTGCCGGAATGGTCGCCGTCGAAAGGGAATTTTTGGAAGTGTGCGGTTTTGTGCAAAAACCTGATGGGGCTTGGACCGTGCCAGCCGAACTAAAGGATAGGGTCAATAAGGCCATTGCTGGGGGTTATGCCAAGATTAGGATAAAGAAGCTATGACGGCTGAGCTGGAAAAGGTGCATGAAAATTATCTTTGGACACTTTTGACTTTAGAGAAAATAAGACTCTATCTTACTTTCATTTTGGAGGTGCTATGTCGAGCGCAAAACCTAACGGAAAAATGACCAACGGACTCGGAAAAGAACTTTTACGACTGCGGACAAAATTCGGCCTGCCCAGACGTGCACTGTCGGTGATCCTCGATTGTTCCGAGATGGCCTTGTTTCGCCTTGAATCCGGCCGTGTTAAAAAACCTCATCCGCATTATGAAAGACGGTTGACCTACTTAGTGGAGGCGTTACAGAAAAAGGAAAAAAAGGAGGCTCGTGATGGGCGATAAAGAAATTCTTGGGGCAATGAGTGACAAAGAAGCTCTACAGAAAATCGAGGATTTTTTATTCGATGAAACCAAGGTTCGATTTATCTTCGACCCTCCAGCGGCAGCGCGGGCGGGAATTTATCCTGAGAAAAGCGGGGACGAAACCGGACGATTAGTTCGGAGCTTCTCGCTCGTAAAGCTTCATCAATCCCTTGGCCTTGGTGAGGTCAGTGAAGAAAAGATTCTCTCACTGCTTGATAGCCTCACCGCTCAGAGAAAAGTCAAAGTATTTTCTCTAAAAATTCCGCCTAACAATCGTTTCGATCTGTATTTTGTGACAGAGGTTGGCATCGGTCTTTTTGGATTTCGTCCGCCGAAAACTATTACAGGATCGGCCTTGTTGAAGATAATTTTTTATAGAGACCAACCTCATGATCTATCTGGGGGAGTTGCCAAGCCTTCCACAAGAGCTATTTATTTGAGACAGCAACGCGACGCTGCCTTTGAACGCCGTTTCCCTAAGATCGACATGACTTTGCAAAGTGCCATCAGAAGCGAAGAGAGATTGTCAAACGCTCGGTTTGAAAATTCTGTTTTGGATTTGCTCGAAAAAGTTAATAAGAAGCTAGATCAAAAAACATGACAAAACAAAGCTGGTCCGGGTTCCTCCTTAACCTGGCCGGTTTTTACTTCCTCACAATTCTTTCAATCCAGGCAAAGGCCGGGGAGGCATGGGTTTCCCCGGCCCGAGCCGAACACAGGAGCTTTTCATCGGTCCTCAGTAACGGGCCGGAAACTTTTCTCAAATTCTTTTGGTATCCTGGCGACGGCTGGGGGAGGCAACGGTCCCCCCGCCGATTCGCCGAACACGGGAGTTATAGGTGGCCGCTAAAGGTTTAACGCTTTGGGAATGGGACACACAGTGCGAGAAGAAGCTTGCCCGCTATGCCGAGCAATCCAAATTTTTGGGGGATGCGGGCGTGGACATTGAAAGTCTCGCAAAAGATATGCAGGGCTTTTTCAATATGGGCGGTTTTGATATTCGAGCTTTTAAGACTTCGGGGCGTGTTTTTGCAAAGAGCTATTCCGATTACAAGACGGGCTTGGAGGGAATTCTGCAAAAGTTCCGCTCGAATGCGAAGGCAATGGGAATTTCCGCCGCCAAAACGGCCGCCATTCAGGATTTTAGGTCTCTATGTACCGATGTCTATTCATCCGCTTTTAAGGCAGGGGCGATGAGGGTAGGAAATCCCGCCGTCGATGAGCTTGGAATTTCCGGGCAGAAGATAGTTAAAACTACTACTGGGGTTGAATCGGGTTTCTTTCGTGATCGGCTCGACGCTGCGATTGATCCAGCTATGGATGATGTCATCGTAGGCGGATATGCGGACAGCCTGAAAAGTCAGTATTTCAACGGCATGGTGGGCGGAGCCGATATCAATCAGAAATTCATTTGGCGGCTTGGAAGTCATGTAGAAATTCATTGCGGCGATTGCCTGAGCCTTTCCGCTGGTGGGCCATATACGAAGGCCACTCTGATGACTGTTCCAAGAGGGGGCGATACGGAATGTCTTTGGAGATGCGATTGCAGCCTTCAGTTACTTGGAGGAGTAGCTTCTCAGGTTGGAGCGGCCCTTCGTCCTGGTGAAGAAAATCTTAGTGCTACCGTCACGGGGCTGAGCGGGGAAAAGGTTTCCATGGACACAGCGAAGATGTTTTCCGACCTATATGACCAAGTGAATAGGGCCAGAGTAGCTTTTGAGTTTGCTGTGGATGAGGCTGAGAAAAAAGCTATCATCGCTCGGAAGAGCTTGTTAGCCCAAAGCATCATCGACCTTCAATCTTCTTTGGGCGTTAGGGTTACTCCTGTATGGAGCGTGGGTGATCTTAAGGCTGTTACTGCTGCATTGAAAACTAAGGGATATACTCTTATCAAAGACATCGCTCAAATATCTTTAGGCTCTAAGATTTTTCTGTTGGAAGGAACGGGCCTAAAAACTGCAATCGTAAAAGCTATTTCTCGGGCTGGAATTACGCTCGATGTTAACGGCAAGATTGTTGTTTATAGAACTACTGAAGATTTTGTAGGATTTGCAAAGTGAAAATAAAGAAACCGACTTCCTGGGTTTTTCCACCTTTTTGTTTCTTCTGTGTCATCGGGGAGCGGGCCGTCCTGCTCCCCCAAATTCTTAATGCTAACTAGGAGATACGATCATGGCAAAGCTTCGTTATTCAATTGATTTTGATGTTCAAGGTGATGCAACGGTAGCTTTAACCGGCTTGGCAGCCCGACTTTCCGTAGGGACTGGTTGGGACTTCGGGAAAGCCCGTGTGATGGTATCGAAGCTGACTCCGCTGCCCCACCCGAAGGCAAAGGAAGATTTATTGGGCCTTCGGAAAGCGGCTGGCATGATTGAGGATTTTCCTCCTGGGTTAAGGACTAGATGGGTTGACCGTGAGGAGTTTGCTTCCTTGGAGGCTGCTATTCGGGCTGCCGTACTAAAGAAGTTTGGAAAGGGCTACTGGATTATAGATTTTTCGCCTTCCGAAGTTATCCTTGCTCAAGCTGCCGCTGTAGAATCCCAGTATTGGAAGGTCTCTTATAAGCTTACTAATGGGGAGGTTGATTTTCAGGGAGCTTTGGTTTCGGTTAAACGAGTGACCGATTACGTTTAGGTATATCGGCTTGACATTTGATTTTAAGGTGTGTATGATATATATATCATGATTAGAACGAATATCCATTTAACAAAGGGGCAGCTTAGGGATTTAAGGAAACTGGCAAAGCAAACCGGCCTATCCGTTGCGGAGTTGGTCAGAAGAGCCGTTGACCTATTTCTAAAGCGGGAGAGGATGTAACATGATAAAGAGATTTTCAAGGTCGGGTATCCTATCGGGGCTTCTCCTTTTATTTTCATACGTCCTATTATATTTGACTTCGGGCGAAAGGGAACTGAGAAAGAAAAGGAAGAAGATTTTAAGAACGGGCATTTTATGGGGCTTGGTCCTTTTATCCGCATTCGCTCTTTCGTCCTGTAGTCTTTTCCCAAAATTGATGACGAAGGAAGAGGGGACAGCTGCCCTCAAACGGCCATTAGCAAAAGCTATTTTTAAGGCGTCATTCGATGAAGTTTGGTCAGCCTCAGTAGAAGTTATGGTGGAAACGAAACACACGATTAAAGTCAGCGATAAAACTGGTGGAATACTTGTGGGCGACTTCCTTGCTTATATTGAATTGGGCATACGGAATGTCATGACAGTAACCCTATTACAGAAACCTGAAGGGCAGGTAGAGGTAACGTGCAGACTTGAGCATCCGTCTTCTTGGGGCTATGCAGGGACGCTGAAGGAAACGATAGAAGTAGAGGGAAGTTTTCTTAAAAAGGTGGAGGAGCGGCTTAAGATAGTAACATACCCGGCTCCCTTCATCCTTATTTGACCTATAAACCCGAATCGAGAACAGGCTAAGTCTTCCCCTGAGTCTCAATATCCCCTATTTCTCATGTTCTTGCCTTCCCTGCCTAAAAACATCGCACTAGAACGCGCTAGGACAACGTTTCTCAAAGCGGTCAATAGTCTAGGGTTGCTTTTTACAGCCCTCCGCGTCCCCGCCTAAACCCTTCCTAATCAGCCTCTTGAAAATAATTCTTAAAATATTTCTGAAAAATGCCTCTTCTGGACCATATGGTAAGGTGAGGCACGGTCCTAGAAGCATGAACAGGCTCTTAAGTATTCGAGAAGTAGCCCTTTCCTTGGGCTGCCATCCGGTCACGCTCTATAGGCTTGTCGAACAAGGACAAATCCCCTTTGTCAAAATAAAGGGACGCATTCGGTTCAAAGCAGAAGCAATCGCTGAATGGATCGAGCAAAAATCATTCAGTCCCATAGCGGCAGCCGGTTCTTATCCCCAGGTTGAGCTTTCCCTGGCGAATTATGATAGACTCTTTCTTAGGAATGAGAAAAAAAAGGAGGAGTCAAAAATGTCCCCAAAGGGAAAGACATGGAGATATCCCTTTGGCTCAGTCATTCTCAGGCTTACAAAATCAGGGATGGATCGGTGGTATGTTTACTACCGCATCCAAGGAAAAAGGGTCAGGGAATGCGTTCAGCATGCCCAAGGCAGGGCGGATGCTCTGAAGGCTCTCAGTCTCAAAGTGGCCGATGTTTTCCGTAGAGAGCATGATCTTAGGCCGGAAAGAAAAAGGATCGGCTTTATGGATTTTGCCGCTGAGTTTATTGAAAAGTATGCAAAGCCGAATAAGCGAAGCTGGAGGGATGACCTTTACGCTGTTAAGATTCTCAATCGGTACTTTGGGAAGCTCCAGCTTCATGAGGTTACTCCGCTCGATATTGAATCCTTCAAAGCAGCCAGGCTCAAGGAAGTTTCAAAAAGCAGGGTCAACAGAAACCTGGACCTTATCAAGAAGATGTTCTCTCTCGCCGTTGATTGGCAATACCTTGAAGAGTCCTCAGCCAGGAAGGTCAAAAAGTTTCCTGTGTTCAACGTGGTAGAGAGAATCCTTGACCAGGGCGAACAGGTTAAGCTCCTAGAAGCTTCTGCCCCACACCTTAGACCTGTCTTGATTGCTTTGTTGAACACAGGTTGCAGGAAAAGTGAAATCCTGGGGCTGGAATGGGGTCAGATTGATTTTCAGCAAAGACAAATCCGAGTAGAGAGAACGAAGAGCGGGAGAGACAGATTCATCCCCATTAACAGCATCCTCTTCAACATCCTGGAGAGCCTCGGAGCCTCAAACGGTCAGTCTGAGCGGGTGTTTCTCGGCCCGGACGGGAAGGCCATGAGGGACATTAAGACCTCGTTCAAGACTGCATGCAAACGAGCAGGGATTGAGGGCATGAGAATCCACGACTTGAGACACACAGCAGCCTCCAGGATGGTGGAGGCAGGGATCGACCTCCCCACAGTGAGCAAAATCTTAGGGCATAGCAGTATTCAAACCACAATGCGATATGCTCATTCAACACAGGAGACCATGAGGAAAGCGATGGAAACCTTGGCTTCCGTCCGGGATTTTGTCCCCACAGTGTCCCCACAATCTGAGGCCGCTCAGACAAATGTTTTGCGTGGACTTGCGTAAGTGACAGATAATTCAGGGAATAAGATGGTGGACGGTAGGGGACTCGAACCCCCGGCCTCAGCGTTGCGAACGCTGCGC
>CAZIDN010000029.1:0-45645 GCA_964537875.1 uncultured Eubacteriales bacterium | reverse complement strand
AAATACCCCAGTCAAAAAACTATCAAAATATTTTTGAGTGTCGAACTTGGGCTAGATCACCACTCCGCTTCGCTCCCTGCATTCCTCCCAACGAGCATTTTCCGATGAATTCTCTTTTGGACATGGAGATCTGCCTTGGAATCGTGGCTCGGGCGGCGCATGGAACCCCGCCCTGTGACTACGGGGGCGATTCCCGCTTGGATCCCTAAGGATTAATCGATTTCTTTGGGACCGATGATACCCCCCGAAATGATAGCATTCATCGCGTCGGTGATGCTCCAATCCAGGCTCCGGACCTGCGATTCCTTGACCAGGATCATAAAGCCGGCCGTCGGATTGGGGGCCGTGGGGATGAACAGCCTCAACAGCTTCTCTCCGCTCTTTTTATCCGTTACGACGCCGGTCACAAAGGCGATCGACCAGACGCCGGGGCGAAAATGCTCGACCATGACGACCCGCTGCAGCACCTGTTTCTCGGGCAGGGAAAACGCCGCGCCCAACTGTTTTCCGAGCTGGTAGACGGTCTTGATGAGAGGGATGCGCTTCGAGACGCGTTCAATCAGGTTGAACATCCTTTTCCCCGCCCAGTTGCTCGCGACAAGGCCCAGCAGATAGAGGATGACGAGAACGAGGATGATCCCCAGCCCCGGAATTTTAAGGCCCGTCCACTTCTCGATAATAGAGGCCACTTTCTGGTCCACCGCAAGATACAGAAAACGGATGACAAAATAGGAGAGGACCAGCGGGATGATCGCCAAAAATCCCCGGAATACAAATGTCTTAAGGTGCTTGAATGCTTTTTTCACAGCTGCGGCTTCGGCGGGTTCGAGGTCGAAGTCTGAGAAGGGACTTCATTATCCTTTTCCCTTCCCGTCTTCGCGGTCAAGAAGCCGGCCAGAAACCCAAAGCAAAAAACAAGAAAGATAAGAATAAACTGGGGCCCAGAAATGTTCCAGAAATAAAACCTCAGATCCGCCCGTCCCGAATTCTGGATGAGGAGAATCACAAAAAGGGCGATCAAGACCAAAATCAAAACGGTTTTTGTTTTCATGAATCAACCTCCTTCGTCGGGGAATCCGGCTTTAGAACCATTTCTTCCGCTTGAAATAGAAAAGCATGAAGATGCCGACGGCCAGCATGACGCCCCAGACGAGAAAATAGCCCCAGCGCCAATTCAGCTCCGGCATGAACTTGAAATTCATGCCGTAAACCCCGGCCAGAAACGTCAGCGGGATGAAGATCGTGGCGATGATGGTCAAAACCTTCATGACTTCGTTCATCCGGTTGCTGAGACTCGAAAGATAGATGTCGAGCATGCCGGACAGCATTTCGCGGTACGTTTCGATATTGTCGATGACCTGGATGGTGTGGTCGTAGACGTCGCGGAGGAAAATGCCGGTCGCTTTCTGGATCAGCGGCGATTCCGCCCTCTCCAGCCGGCTGATGACCTCGCGGAGCGGCCAAGCGGACTTGCGGACGAAAATCATATCCCGCTTGAGGGTATGGAGCCCATGCAGTGTTTCTTGCTTAGGATTGGCGACGATTTCGTCCTCAAGACACTCGATCTGCTCACCCTGTTTCTCGAGGACGAGGAAATAATCGTCGACAACGGCGTCGATGAGGGCGTAGGCCAGATAATCGGGGCCCATCTTCCGGATGCGGCCTTTCCCCCGGCGGATGCGTTCTCGCACCGGATCGAATGTATCGCCCGGCCGCTCTTGAAAAGAGAGGACGAAATTCCGGCCGAAGACAAGGCTCATCTGTTCGGTGCTGACCTCCGGGCCGTCGTTCCCGAATTCGATCATCCGCAACACGATATAGATGGCATCTCCCAGGTCTTCCATTTTCGGCCGCTGAGAAGTGTTCATGATGTCTTCGAGGATCAAAGGATGAAGCCCGAAATAGCCGCCGAGCTTTTCCACCACCTCGGCGTCGTGGACGCCGTCGACGTTGATCCACGTCACGGTGGAAGTTTCCCGAAAAGGAAAACATTCCTCGGCCGACTGGACTTCCTTTTCGAGAAATCTATCGCCATCGTAGTCGATCACCGTGATCCGAGTTTTTTCGACTTTCTGTTCCCCGACATGGATGAGGCTTCCCGGCGAGAGCCCCGATTTTTTCGACCGTTTGCTTATTGACTTGGCCATGGATAGCAGCATTCATGATAAGTCATTGAAATCCTCCCCCCTCTTTTAAAGGGAGAAATGGGTGAATCCATAGAAGGCCTTTCCAGCCGCCCTGTTCTTCCTTCCGTGTTTGTCTCTGCCAATAAATTACTTCAAACGCGCTTCGGCGGCCTGCCAGTCAATGACCTTAAAGAAGGCCTCGATATAATCCGCCCGTTTCAGCCCGTAGTCCAGCATGTAGGCATGCTCAAAGACATCCAGGACCAGGACGGGCCTGCCGCTGGCCGGATGAGAGACATCGTGCTCGTTGATCCAGAAGTTGATCAGCCGGCCGTTGGCCGGGTCCTGGTAGAGCACCACCCAGCCGATGCCCCTCATGGCGCCTGTGGCCTTAAAATCCTTTTCCCAGAGTTCGTAGCTACCGAAGCTTTCGACGATGGATTTGGCCAACTTTCCGCCCGCATCGAGGCCGGCCTTCCCTCTCAGGTTTTCAAAATAGTATTCATGGAGCCGCATGCCGTTGAACTCCCAACCCAGCCGCCGTTTGAGCTCGGCATATTCCGGCGCCGCCGTTTTGCCGTCCTTGAGCACCTGGGCCAGGGCATCCAGCACCGTGTTCGTGTTTGTCACGTAGCCCTGGTACAAGGTGAAATGGTTCTTGAGCAGGGTCTCGCTGAACCCTGGAATCCCTATAAGCGTTGCATAATCTTTGGCCGTGTACGCCATTGTCTTTCCCTCCTGAATGATTGAGGCGAGCGAAGGAACGGCCGCGCCCGAAACGAGCGCCGCCCCTCCGATGCCCGCCAGTCTCATAAATTCCCGCCGTCTTAGCATTCTCATCATCCTTTAAATAATATATTTTTCCGCTTTGCCATCACGAGGAGCGAAGCGACGAAGCAATCTCACGGGATTCCCCGGGAGATTGCTACGACAGCTCCGCTGTCTCGCAATGACCACTCCTCCCTACTGTTTTCCTCCCGCCTTCTCTTTCTCAGGCTTCTCCGGCGCCGGCTCCTCCTCGAGCAGGCCTACTTTCTTACGGATGTCGTGATCGAGCTGGGCGGCCAAATCTTTATTCTCCTTGAGCAGCTTCTTGACGTTTTCCCGACCCTGACCGATCCGCTCGCCTTTATAGGAATACCAAGTCCCGGACTTCTCCAGGATTCCATAATCCTGCCCGCAATCGACAAGGTCCCCCTCCCAGGAGATTCCGTATCCATAGATGATATCAAACTGGGCTTCCTTGAAAGGCGGGGCCATCTTGTTCTTGACGATCTTGACCTTGACCCGGTTGCCGACGACGTTATCTCCCTCTTTGAGAGCCATCAACCTGCGGATATCGATGCGCATCGATGCATAAAATTTGAGGGCACGGCCGCCCGTCGTCGTCTCGGGGTTCCCCAGGAAAAAGCCGATCTTCTCCCGCATCTGATTGACGAAGATAAAGCAGGTCTTGGAACGGCTGACAATGGCCGTAAGCTTACGCAGTGCCTGGGACATCAGGCGGGCCTGGAGCCCCATGTGGGCATCCCCCATTTCACCCTCGAGCTCGGCCTTGGGAACAAGGGCGGCCACGGAATCGACGACGACAACGTCGACGGCGCCGCTGCGGACCAGGACTTCGGCGATCTCAAGGCCCTGTTCCCCATAATCCGGCTGAGAGATCAGGAGGTTATCGACATCGACGCCGACTTTCGCCGCATAAGTAGGGTCGAGGGCGTGCTCGGCGTCGATGAACGCCGCCTGTCCGCCCCGCTTCTGGGCCTCGGCGATGACATGGAGGGCCAAAGTGGTTTTGCCGGTGGCTTCAGGGCCGAAGACTTCGACGACCCGCCCCCTCGGGAATCCTCCGATTCCCAAGGCCAGATCAAACGAAATGGAGCCCGTGGGGATGGCCGGCACTTTCATGGCGGCTTCTTTCTGGCCAAGCTTCATCACGGCCCCTTTCCCGAATTGTTTCTCGATCTGGGAAACGGCGGCCTCTAAAGCCCGGTTTCTTGAAACACGCTTCTGTTCGGCATCGTCATCTTTCATATCTTCCTCCTCGGCATCGTTTTTTCAAACCTATGATTAAACGACGAAAAAATCCCGGCTCTTACTTATTATACTCATAAAATCCTTTGCCCGATTTGCGGCCCAGGTAGCGGGCGTCCACCATCTTCCGGAGCAGCGGGCAGGGCCTGTACTTGGTATCCTTGAATCCCTCGTACAAGACCTCCATGATGTAGAGGCAGACATCGAGACCGATCAGGTCGGCCAAGGCCAGCGGCCCCATCGGATGGTTCATGCCCAGCTTCATCACGGTGTCGATGGCTTCGACCGTGCCGACTCCTTCCATCAGGGCATAGACCGCCTCGTTGATCATCGGCATCAGGATCCGGTTGGCGATAAAACCCGGGTAGTCGTTGGCTTCCACCGGGACCTTGCCCATTTTCTCGGCCAGCCCTTTGACTGCGGCAAAAGTCTCGGGCGCGGTGGCGATGCCCTTGATCAATTCGACCAGGGTCATCATCGGGACCGGGTTCATGAAATGCATGCCCATGAACTTCGAGGGCCGGCTGGTCAAGGCCGCCAGCCGGGTGATCGAAATGGACGACGTGTTCGAGGTCAGCAGGATCTCGGGCGGAAGAATCTTGTCCAACGCGGTCAGCACTTTTTTCTTGATCTCGAAATCCTCAAACACGGCCTCGACGACGAACTCTGCGTCCTTGAAATCCTCGAGCCCTGTCGTGCCCTTGATCCGACCCAGGATGGTCTCCTTGGACTCCGCGATCTTCCCTTTTTCGGCGAGCTTGGCCAGGCTTTTGTCGATCGTCTTCAAAGCTCGGGCCAGGTATTCCTCGGCGACATCATGGAGGATGACATCGAACCCGGATGTGGCAGCAACCTGGGCGATTCCGGACCCCATGGTTCCTGCCCCGACAACCCCGATCTTCTTGATATTCATGATCCCTCCTATCCGAAGCTAGACCAGTTCCACGGCCATGGCCACGGCGTCTCCGCCTCCCAGGCACAGGGAGGCGATGCCTTTTTTCAGCCCTCTGTGCTTCAGGGCATAGATCAGTGTCGTCAGGATCCTCGCTCCCGAGGCCCCGATCGGGTGGCCCAGAGCGACGGCCCCTCCGTGGACGTTGACTTTTTCCTTGTCCAGCTTGAGCTCTTTGATGAGCACGACGAGCTGAGAGGAGAACGCCTCATTGATCTCGAACAGGTCGACCTCCTGGAGTTTCCAGCCTACGTTGGCCAGAAGCTTTTGGATGGCTCCTTTGGGCGCGTACATAACCATGGACGGCTCCACGGCGTTGGTCGTCGCACCCAGAATCCTGGCCAAAGGTTTCAATCCCTTGTTCTTGACCGCGTCCGCGGAAGCCACCACGACAGCCGCGGCGCCGTCATTTAAAGTAGACGCGTTTCCGGCCGTCACAGTCCCATCCTTCTTAAAAACCGGCTTGAGCTTGGCCAGCCTCTCGAGCGTAGTGTCCTTGCGAGGTCCTTCATCCACTGCAAAAATGATGGGGTCGCCTTTTCTCTGGGGGACTTCGACAGGGACGATCTCGTCCTTAAAATAGCCTTTTTCAATAGCATGGATGGCTTTCAAGTGGCTCGTCGCGGCAAAAGCATCCTGCTCCTCGCGGGTCGCCCCGAATTTTTCGGCGACGACCTCGCCGGTCATGCCCATGTGGATATTATCGAAGGCGCACCACAACCCGTCCAGGATCATCGAGTCTTTGATCTGGACGTCTCCGAATTTGATGCCCTCCCGGAGACCCCAAGCCAGATGCGGCGCCTTGCTCATGCTCTCCATGCCGCCGGCGACAATAATATCCTTCTCTTCAAGCCAGATCGCCTGGGCGGCGAGCACGACGGCCTTGAGCGCCGAGCCGCAGACCTTGTTGATCGTGAAACAGCTGACGTTGTAAGGGATTCCGCCCTTGACCGCCGCCTGTCCGGCCGGGGTCTGCCCGACGCCCGCGGAGACGACGTTTCCCATGATCACTTCCTGGACGTCGGTCGGCTGGATGCCGGCCCGCTTGACCGCCTCCTTGATGGCGAACCCGCCGAGCTGCGGGGCCGAAAAATCTTTAAGA
Source organism: uncultured Eubacteriales bacterium (assembly GCA_964537875.1). GTDB lineage: Bacteria > Acidobacteriota > Aminicenantia > Aminicenantales > UBA4085 > JAPKZH01. Next base: position 39,431 of record CAZIDN010000029.1, on the reverse strand, counting down.
GTCCCTAAAAAATTGCCGATGGCCGTACGCGCGGCAGCGACGATGAAGACGTCCCGTTTTTCACACATATTTCCACCTTTCTGTAAGATATAAAATCAGAGCCCCTCATTTTTATCACAATTGAAAGACGCTGTAAACCCATTAGGCTCTCGGGCGGAAGCTCTGCGTTCCCTCTCGTCCTAATGCCGGGGAAGGAAAAACGATTTCGTTCCGTTTGGCGACAAGAAGGCGGCCGCCATCAATTTGGAGGGGAAGACCCCTTCCAACGGGCGTCGAACTTCGTCCGACGCCCTGCGACATCCTCGGAGACACAGACCTGTTTCGGGGCCCCCCTTGATTGGTCAAGGGGGGAAGGGGGGATTAATATGCATGATGAATATTCATAAATGCGTCTCCGATGAAAATTTAATTGACCAAGGGGGCGGCTCCCCTTGGCAAGCCACGGGGCATATTCGCCGCTCGTCAAGAAATGCCGGTGATCGTGCCGTCGTCCGCGACATCGATCCGTTCGGCCGCCGGCACCTTGGGCAGGCCGGGCATGGTCATGATATCGCCGCAGAAGATGACGACAAATCCTGCGCCCGAGCTGAGGGAGGCGTCCGTGACGATCAGCGTGAAATCCCGCGGGCGCCCCAACGCCTCTTCGTCGCCCGACAGCGAATACTGGGTCTTGGCGATGCAAATCGGGAGTGATCCGAAGCCGTCCTTTTCGAACTTCAATATTCGGCGCCTGATTTTTCCCTCCATCTCGATCCCCGCAGCGCCATAGATTTTTCGGGCGACGATCTCGATCTTTTCGAGAAGCGGCATCTCCAGCGGGTAGAGGAATTGGAACCGGTTTTCCTCCTGCTCGACGGCTCTCAACACCTCCGAAGCTAGGTCGACGCCGCCTTCGCCGCCCTTGCCGAACACATCGCTCACAGCGAACCGGACTTTGTCTTTGCTGCAGAGATCAGAGAATCTCCGGACCTCGCCGGCTGTATCGGCAGGGAATTTGTTGAGGGCCACAGCGAGAGGGACGCCGAAGATCCGGATGTTTTCGATGTGCTTCCGGAGGTTTTCAAAGCCTTTTTCGACGGCGTCGGGATTTTCCGCATTCAAGGCGTCGAGCTTGACCCCTCCATGATATTTCAGCGAGCGCAGCGTGGCGACGATCACGCAGGCCGAAGGCGGGGGGACATGGCCGGTCCGGACGACGATGTCGAAATACTTCTCGGCGCCCAGGTCCGAGGCGAAGCCGCTTTCCGTGACCACGTAATCGGCCAGGCCGAGGGCCAGGCGCGTGGCGATCACGGAATTCGTGCCGTGGGCGATGTTGGCGAACGGCCCTCCGTGGATGATTGCCGGCGACCCCTCGGCGGTCTGAACAAGGTTGGGCCGGATGGCATCCTTGAGCAGGGCGGCCATGGCGCCCTCGGCTTTGAGCTGGCTGGCGAAGACCGGGGCTCCTCCGGGCGTGTAGCCGACGCAAATTTTTCCCAGACGCTCCTTGAGATCCTTCAAGTCCTCGGCCAGGCAGAAAATGGCCATGACTTCGGAAGCGGCCGTGATGTCAAAGCCGGTTTCCCGGGCGATCCCCTGAAGAGGGCCGCCGATCCCGATGACAATCTGCCGCAGGACACGATCGTCCATGTCCAGCACGCGCTTCCAGGTGATCGTCCGGCAGTCGAGAAGCCCGCAGACGTTGTCGAAATGGAGGCGGTTGTCCACCACAGCCGCCAGCAGGTTGTGAGCACAAGTGATGGCGTGCATGTCGCCCGTGAAATGGAGGTTGATATCATCGCTCGGAACGACCCGGGCGCGGCCCCCGCCCGTTGCGCCGCCCTTGAGGCCGAAGACGGGGCCCAACGAGGGCTCGCGCAGGGCGACGACGGCCTTTTTATCCAGGCGGTTGAGGGCATCGGTGAGGCCGATGGCCGTGGTCGTCTTCCCTTCGCCGGCCGGGGTCGGCGTCATGGCCGTGACCATGATCAAACGGCCGGAGCCTTTTTTGCTTTCGAGCCGCTGATCGAGGGCGATTTTGGCTTTGTACGAGCCGTATTTTTCCAAGTTTTCAGGCTTTATCCCCAGCTTTTCGGCGATTTCTTCGATCGGCTTCATCATGTCCTCCTCGGCCAAAGTTTACTCGTAACCAAAGAAGCCTTCAACAAATTTTTTATTTGTTCAAACTGAGGAAGAGAAGCTCGTAGTCCTCGATCATGCCGTGGTCGGCGAAGCTGAAGAAACAATTGTTGCCGATGATGATATGGTCCAGGACCTTGAGCTCCATCACCCGGGCGGCAAAGACCAGCTCCCGGGTGATCTCCCGGTCACAGAGCGACGGTTCCGGGTCTCCCGAAGGATGGTTGTGGACAAAAATCAGGGCGGAGGCGTCGTACCGCAGCGCCTCCTTCATGATCTCGCGCGGATAGACGGCGCTCGAATCCACCGTGCCTTCGAACAACGTCCGCTCCTCGATGATCTGGTTCTTGGCATCCAAGAAGAGCACCTTGAATTTTTCCTTTTTCAAGTCGCGCAGGGAATGGTAGAGATAATCGAAGACCTCCCGGGAGGACCGGCAGTAGGGCCGGCTCATCATCCGGTCCTTGAGGAAACGGCGCGAAACTTCCTGGACAAGCCTGATCCCGAAGATGTTGTGAGAGCCGATGCCTTTGATCCTCTGGAGGTCGAGGTGGTCGGCCTCCAAGACCCCTCGAAGCGTTTTGAACTCTTTGAGGGCCTGCTTGGCCTGCTCTTTGCAGTCTTTGCGCGGCGTGCCCAGGGTCAGGAGCAGCTCGACGATCTCATAATCGAGAAAGGCATTGATCCCGGCTTTCAAGAATTTTTCCCGGAGCCTACGGCGGTGTCCCTCGGCTTTGTTCGCGTCTTCCGGCATGCTGTCTTGGTTCTCGTCCACGTAGTATTCCTCTTTAGACATCTATTAAGACGCAGAAAGCCCACTGCTTTTTCCACTGGCCGAAATTTGGCGGTCGCGGGTTTCCGGAGAATCTCCCCAAAACATTCTTAGACTTTTCCGCCATGAAGGAAAAAAGGCCAATAGAAAATACGGGCCTGGGCGCAATCTTGGGCGGAGTTCATCTCATATCCTCCACCGGCGGACAGCGGACGGTTAGGTTGTCTAAGGGGCGGCCTCGGTTAAAGCTTCCCGGACGGCGATGATTTTCTCGGGGGGCATGTCATAGGGCAAGATGCCCGTCCCCAGCATGAAACCAGGATGGCGGCGGCCGACGGCCAACACTTCGCGCACCCGTTTTTTAATTTGATCCACAGGAGTTTTGAGTAGAAAGTACGGATCCAGGTTGGCCCGCAGGAGCACAGGCTTTCCCAAAAGGCGGTATATAAAATCATTGAGGTCTGATTTGAAATCGCAAAGAATATTATTTGTATCGGTTTGGAGGATTAAATCAAGGAGGATACCTGTGTCGCCGCCCATAATGTAGGGGACCAGAGGGACCTCGAGGTCGGACCGGAAATAGCGGATGACTCCGGCGGTTGGGGGAAGGATGATTCTTTTATAGAGCTCCGGAGAAACGAGCGGCGGCGAGGCATGGGAATCGAACAATATCACCCCTAATCCCCGCTCGACAAAGGCCTTCCCGTAAGCCTTGATGACCGAGGCAGAAAAAGCCAGCAGCTTAGAGACCCATTCGGGTTGGTCTATCAAGGCCAGGAGCAGCGGCTCAGGGCCGGCAAGCTCGCTGGCCAGGGAAAAGGGAGCGCTCAGCGCGCCGCGGATGATCCGCTCGCGGCCGAAATGTTTTTGAATTCTCTCGCTGGTTTCAAGATTCACCGGCATCCGGCCATCCTTCAGGGGATCGGGGACTTTCAAACCGGAGACATCGTCTCCCGGCCCGACGATCGTCCTGCAGATTGAGGGAACGTCGTTGGAATCATAAAACCGGACTTTGCACCCGGCGGCCTCGGCTTCCACGTTATACACGTCGCAGCCGACGACAACCATGTCCGGCTGGTAGACTTCGATCTCGCGGACGATGGCCTTCTCGAAGAGCGCCGCATCCCGGCTCATCCGGGACGGAGTCTCGCCGATCAGGGCGGCCTTGTGTTCATAGACAGCCGGGCAGAAAGGGACGCGGTCGGCGGATTTGCCGGCCAGCAGGCTATCAATGAGCTGCCTGGGAGTCATTTGCCATTGGAGATTTGGGAGCGCATACGGCCTTTTAAATCCCTCCTTGATTGTTCAGGAGGGCAAAGGGGATTAATACCGTTCGCTCGAAGTTTTTGGACATGATTGGAAAAACCTGACCGAGATTTCTATATTTTTCATTTTAGGGCTTGGCCCTGGTCGCCGAGAAGCATCTTGGCCAGCCAGGCTTCGATTTTCTCGACCTGCTCCGGATACGTCCAGTGTCCGGTTTCCAGGTAAAGAAGGAGCGCTTTGGGGGCCGTGATCACATTATAGGCCGAATACATCGAAGTCGGCGGACAGACCGTGTCGTCGAATCCCCAGGAATAGAGACCCGGAATCTTTATCTGTCGGGCGAAGTTCACGACATCATAATATTTCGAAGTCTCGATTTTATCTTCCTTGGCGTTGAAGGCATAGTTGGATTTATCGAACATATGCGGCCAGCCGCCGGCCCGGCCGTGGAGATAACCGGTCAGATCGCAGAGGGCCGGGTAGATGGGCGCCAGCCATTTGATCCGGGGATCGAGCCCTGCCGTGATAATCGTCAGCGCCCCGCCTTGGCTTCCCCCCGTCACGGCCAGCTTCTCGCCGTCGAACTGAGGCAGGTTGAACAGGAAATCGACGGCCCTGACGCAGCCCAGATAGACGCGTTTATAAAAGTATCGGTCGCGGTCGTCGAGGTTATAAAACCAGTAGTCGAAGATGGCCCCCCGCATCATTTCGTTGTAGATATTCGGCTCCATGGTCACCGGAACGCCGTGGATCCCAATCTCAAAGGTGATGATCCCTTTCTGGGCCTGGGCCGTGTCGCCCCCGTAGGGCCGGGCGCCGGCGCCCGGGACGCGGAGAAGGGCAGGATACTTCCCATCTTTTTTGGGCATGCACAAAATCCCGTAAAGCCGCGCCCCAGTCCTGAAATTCTGGAGGTTGACATGATAGACATTGACGGTTTCCGTGCACCGCTCGGGCATCAGGGTCATTTTGGCATCCAGAGGGATCTTGGCGTTTTCGGCTTTTGCCTTTTCCCAAAATTCAATAAAATCCCGGGGCTGCTCGGTCGTCGGCTCGATTTTCAAAGGCTCGAAGCCGGCCGTGGCGAAGCCCGAATAATCTTTTCCATCCACCGTCACATAGGCCCAGCACTGGAGAAAGCCGGGCGACTTCATCGTCCCGCCGTCGATGGTGACCTTTCCCTCTTTCAAGGTCAGGGTCTCGGTTTTCACCCGATCCATTTTTTCGGGCATCAGTTCGTACCTCACTTTGACATTCTTCAGGGGGTTGCCGTACTGGAGCACGCTGATCGTAAATTTGGCGTTTTCACGGACCTTGTATTCCCAGTTGTCATGGTCGGGCGCGACGATGACCTTGACCAGCTGCTCGCGGGGCTGGGCGGCGATGGGGGGACACAAAAGGGCAAAAATTAAAAGGGCAGAAAATACGCAGAAAAGCTTATTTTTCATGGCAGCCTCCGGCGACTGACTTTTATGGATAAACGATATTTATCATTTATTCCCCGAAGAAATCAAACGCTTTCACCGAAGGCGTATGGTTAATATTGCATTCGAGGCCCGCAAGGAGCGACCCGTTGATTACTCGATGACTGTTCAGGAAGGCAGAGGAAATAGCGAATCTAAATCAGGGTTCTTCGTCTCGAATTTTTCTTTCCTCGCTTTCAAAAGAAGCAACGACGCGATTAGTTCCTATCTTAATTTTCCTTTATAGAGAAGCGAGCCGCTTTTTGGCGTCCTCGACTTCGGGCCAGCCGGGGTCGGCGTCTTTCCAGAGGTCGAGGAATTTCCGGTAATTCTCTTTGGCCTTGGCTTTGTCTCCCAGCTTCTCATAGATTATCCCCAGCCGGTAAAAGCTCCTGGCGTAGATATCTCCGTAATAAAACGCGCCGACGGAGAGCCTGGTGATCTTCTCATACTCTGTCCGGGCCTTGTCGAAATCGTCATGCTCGAAATAAGCGCGCGCCAAGGCCTCCATAAACAGGACATGATCGTTGTCGAAAAAATATTGAAACGGGAGCAGCGTCTCGGCTTTTGTCAGCCGGCCGATCGCTCCAGGATAATCCCCCTTCTTGAACATGATTCTGCCGGCCAGGAGATCCCAATATCTGATGTCTTTTTTATTGGCGTCTTGATCAATCAAGGCGCGAAGCGCGTCGGCTGTTTTTTGGGCCTCTCCCATCTTCCCCGACTCGAGCTCGACAAATCCCTTAGCCCATAAACTATTTCTTTGCCTGGACAGACTGTCGATTTCGACCGCTGCCCGGAGAGATTTTGACGATTCTTCCGAGGCCTTTTCAGGCTGTCCCGAGTCGAGATAGACATAGGCCAGGCTCCTATGGAAGTCGGAAATCCATCCCTTGTCACTAATTTTTTCGGCGAGCTCAAGGCCCTTGTTCATCGCCTCCTGAGCCCGCTTGAATTGTCCCCTCAATTGGTACATCGCCCCAAGCATATTCCATCCTACCAGATGCCCGGCTATTTCTTTCAAACCAAAAACTTTTTGAAACTCAATCTCGGCTCTCACCCAATCGCCCAAGCCCCTGTAGCAACAGCCCTTGACAATATAATTCAAATAATACGCCGGATTCAGCGAATCGGCTTTCTCCGCTTCAGCAAGAGCCGCCTCGTATTGCCCTTGAACATAATCGATGACAGCGAGATAGATCCGGATCATGAAATTATCTTTATAATTCCGGATATAGCCCTCGAAGGCGGCCTTGGCTTTCTCCGGCCATCCCTTGGCCAAGTAAGAATCGAGAATGTTGAAATAGGCCCAAATATTATCGGGACGGTTTCGGATCTGGCGTTCATAAAGCCCGATCGCCTTATCCCATTCCTCAAGGCTATTGTAAAGAATTCCAAGGTTGGTGACCCCCATCGTTTCATCCGGGTAGAGCTCCAAAAGTTGCTCGTAGGCGGCGATAGCTTTGTCATAAAATCTTTCGGATTCCCGGTAATAATCCGCTTGAATGATATACCGCTCTCTATCGGACAAACGGTCGGAGAGTTCAAAAGCTTTTTGGAGGTATTTCTTTTTCTCCGAATTATATAAAAGATTACTGTAAGACATAGCCATCGAGCGGTAGGCCATGGCAAATCCGGGGTCGATGGCGACGGCTTTCTCCATCATCCGGATGCTCTCTCTGTTTTTCTGTTCATTGTGGAGCTTCCGTCCCTCGACGTAAAATTTGAAGGCTTCTGCTGAGGACGTCGTGATCTTTTTCAGGTCTTCGTCGATATCCGAGGAGATCTCTTTCGATGAGAGCTTGAGGTCCGCTTTGATTTTTCTCGTCAAGTCATCGACCATGGAGAAAATGCTGTCTTCCCCTTTGCCTTCCACTCGCTCGGAACTCAAAAGCTCTCCCGTGCCGGCCTCCTGGATCGTAACATCGATGCGGAAATTATCGCCCGCTTTGGCGAAGCTTCCGACCAGGACGTCCTTAACGCCGCCGCGGGCCGCCACATCCTTCAGGGCCTTCGACGTATAGCTTTTTGCGGCGGCCTGATTCAATTCGCTGAGAATGTTGAAGAGCTGGTCGGAGCTCAAAACCTTAAGGTATTTCGATTGAGACAGGTCCGTGATCAGCAAGTCGGAAATAGCCGCTCTCCAATGATCCAGCTTCTCGTCCCCCGTGTTGTTCTTGAAATACATGACGGCCAGGGAAGGTTTGCCCGGGGGAGGCGGGGCCATGCGCTTCTTGGCCAAGACACGCCATAAGATCAACCCTGCGGCAACGACCAGGAGAAAGATCAACGCCGGGAGGAACAGCTTCTTAACGCCAAAAGAGACGGTGATCTGCTTGGAGGTGAAGCCTTTGTGCTTGGGTATCACTCTGTCCGTGGTGGGAATCTCTTTTTCGATCTTTCCGATATCCGAAAGCATATCCTCGGCGCTCTGGTATCTTTTCTCTTTGCTTTTCTCCAGGCACTTCAGGATCATCCGGTTGAGGTCGTCGGGGATCTGGGAATTGAGCTCCTTGGGATTCCGGGGAGCCTGGCTCTTGTGCTTCATGGCGATGCCAAGAAGAGTTTCTCCTTCAAACGGCACCCGCCCGGCCAGCATTTCATAAAGGATCACGCCGAAAGAATAAATGTCCGACCTCTGGTCGACGTCCTTGACTTCCGCCTGCTCCGGCGACATGTACTCGGGGGTACCGATCATCACGCCGGCGCCCGTGATCCCCTTGGCGGCGAGCGTGCGGGCAATGCCGAAATCCATGATCCTGGCGTTTCCTTCCCGGTCGATCATGATATTCTGAGGCTTCAAGTCCCGATGGATGACGCCCAGACGATGGGCCTCGGCCAATCCCTCCAACACCTGCCGCGCCACATAGACAGCTTTCCCTACCGTCAGTTGCCCCGACCGCCTGATGAAGCTTTTCAGATCTTCGCCCGGGACATACTCCATGGTGATGAAATACGTCCCTTCGGCCCTGCCCAGGTCATACATACGGCAGACATACTTATGGCCAATTTTGCGGGCCAGTTTTATTTCATTGCGGAACCGTTCGATGGTCTCTTCGTCCGAGGCGACCTCCGGCTTCAGGAGTTTCAGGGCAATCTTTTCTTTGATCTCTCCATCAAGAACCTTATAAACGGTTCCCATACCGCCCCGGCCCAGCTCTTCGATGACCTGGTAGCGACCGGCAAACGTGGCGCCGGTCGTGAGCTCTTTTTTCGGAGCGATGATGGTTTCCGTGGGCATCGCCGGGATCTCTTTTGATGCCTGGAGCGGCGCCCCGCAGTTCCCGCAGAACCGGGTGTCGGAAGGATTGTCAAAACGGCACGACGGACATTTCATGGCCCAAATTCCTTTTAGTTATTTCAAAGCGGCCAGCCTTTTCTTAGCGCCCTCGATTTCGGAGCGGCCTGGGTCGGCGTCCTCCCAGAAAGCGAGGAATCGTTTATAGTCATGGCTACCTTATTCCGTAGAAAAGAGTCAACCCTTTTCCTTTGGGTCCCTAACGGCAACCTCATAGGCCTCCCGAATCGGGGCTTTTGTGTAAAAACCCAAGAACTTCGTCACCTGCTCCAGGAAAAAGTGGCTCTGTTCATTGGCCAGCATCGCCTTTTCGCTTGTCCAGAGGGTTATGACGACGCCTTCGCCTGATTTTTGGTCGGTCATAAAAAAAGCGCCTTTGAAGCCTTTCTGTTTTTTGCACTGGGGAACGACGTTCGTTTCGAAAAGCCTCGCCGCCTCATCGATCCGGTCGGCTTTCAATTGAATCCTGAGCAGACGCGCAAACATGGCACATCCTCCTTTAGCCTGATAGAAGATCCAAATGGCGCTTGGAGCATTTCATGGACCGATGTCCCTTTTCGGCTGCCTAGCCAAAGAATACCAATTCTTGAGCCGTGAGTCAACTTGGAGGGAAAAACCGATCCGCCGCTCCCCGCGGCAAGCCCGGGGCCGCATCAACCGCTCGTCAAACGGAAGGCGGCCCCTGTTTTGGATTTGACCGCGCCCTGTTCCTATGATAAAAACCATAGGAAGCATTCATGAGGTGAACATGGACGGCAATATTCCAACCCTCTTTGTCCAGGGCAAGACGCTGCCCGAAGCCTGGGAGAAGGCCGTGCTCGAGTGCTGGCACAAGGGCGCGGCGATCAAGACCGAATACGACAAGCCGAACGACCCTCCGAGCAAGGACTGCACGATCCTATGGGTCGTCGAAGATCCATTTGCCGAGCCACGCATCCACCGGGCCTTTCCCGGCGGGCTCGAAGACCTGGAGATCTACCGTCAGGAAGTGGTCGAAGGCGTCCATGACCACTGGATCGCGCCGGAGGAAGGCAAGTGGACGTACACCTATCATAAGCGCCTGTTTTCTTATGAAATCGAAGGCCAAGCCATCGACCAGATCAACTATATCATAGAAAAGCTTTCCCAGGCCGGCCATTCCCGGCGGGCCCAGGCCGTCACCTGGAACGCCAGGCTCGATCCGCCGACTTATGACCCACCCTGCCTGCAGAGGGTGTGGTGCCGGCTGCTGGCCGATGACACGGGCGAGCTCACCCTGAACATGAATACGCATTGGCGCTCTCGCGATGCTTACAAAGCCGCCTATATGAACGTCTTCGCCCTGACCGACCTGCAGCGTATTATCGCCGAGAGGATCGCCGCCAAGATCAAAAAACCCGTCCGCGTCGGCCGCTATGCGGACCTGGTGGACAGCTTCCACATCTACGGGTCGTATTTCAACGAGTTCCAGGGCTTTCTGAAAATGGTCGAAAGGCGGACTTTTGAGGAGCGGACATGGGACAGCCGGTATGCGGAGCCGATGTTTGAAGAAGCCCGGGAGAAATTGGAGAAGGAGAAGCTCGTCGTCAAGAATCCTTTTGACTTGTATAAATAAATGGGTGGAATCGTCGCGCCCGTTGAGGCCGCCTGCGATGATCACCTAATCTGGATGATTCGGTCATGACGTTCTTAAGCCTGGTCCTGAGTCTCACAGCCCTTGTCTCGACGGCGGCCGCCATCCTGGCTGATTATAAAGAGAATCGATCTCTCGTCTATGTCCTCAGACCCTTGACGATGGTCCTGATTATCCTTATCGCCCTGCAGGCTGCGACACCGGCTCTTTCCTCATACAAATATCTCATCCTGGCCGGGCTCTGCGCCTGCCTGGCCGGGGATGTTTTCATGATGCTCCGGAGCAAGAAGGTCATGGCGGGAATGGCCAGCTTCTTCATCGCGCTTCTGCTCTACATCGGGGCTTTTTCGACAGGGCTGAGATTCTCATTTGCATTCTGGCCTCTTCTGGTCCTCGTGACCTACGGCGTCTTTTTTACAAAAGGACTTCTGCCCCATCTCGGCCGAAAAAAAATCCCGGTTATCTTCTATGTTGCGGCCATGACGATTATGGCCTGGCTCTCGGCAGAACGATACATCCAAATGAAAGAGAGCCACGCCCTGTCAGCTTATGTCGGCGCAGTGCTTTTCCTGATCTCTGATTCCGCCTGGGCCGTCAACAATTTTGTCAGGAAGCGCAGATTCACCCAAGTCCTGATCCTGAGCTCTTATTTTGCCGCCCAGTGGCTCATCGCCGTTTCGATTCACTGAAAAAAAGCCGGGGCAGCCGCCTCTTTTGCCGTCTTGAATTTCCTGATCATCCAACCTTGATGGGGGCGGGGGAAGGCTACAACAGCTTGAGTCCGGCTGCCGCTCGCGCCAGCCATTTCGGCGCGTCGCTCCCTTCCGCGATCAAAACCCAGGCTTCGGGCTTATCGATAATGACCATGGCCGCTTTTGTCTTCGCTTCAAGGATTATCGCAGGCCGGCCCGAGACTTTTTGCTCGCGCGCTTTTCCCGGGATATCCAACCTGTCCAAGATCTCCCGCGCCGAATCCTGGGGGGCCTTCCAAGGCAGAAGGTAGTGTTCCTGGAGCTCGACCTTTTCCCCCTTAGGACCTTCTATGACGGCAACCGTCGTCTCCGGCCAGACAGAATCCAGCTTGACGAACCTGGAGTCCGGCGGCTTCAGCAGTTCAAGGCCAAGCCATTGATTCGCATAGAGATCGCTGTTAACGCTGTAAGGACGGCCGGATTCAGGAACGGCCACTTTTTTCCCGTCAGGGCCGGCATATTCCAGGATTTTTATGTCCACCTGGCCAAAAACCTGCTGCCCGGCGCCTCCGCCGACGAGGGACCCTGCCCCTTCATAGAGAGATGAGGCGATGAAATACAGCCGCCCGGCATCCGCAATCCCTTGGGCTACGATCGCCGCATCGATGGGAATCCAGGACTCCCCTATCAATATTTCGGTCCAGGCATGCCCGCCGAACATGCCGAGGACATAGACATAGCCCATGACGACCCTGGAGGGAATCCCGACAGCCCGGGTGAGGGCGGCCAGCAGCGTGGTATGGCCTACGCACGTCCCTCTCCGGTTTTTAAATATTTCGGAGGAGGGGGCCAGGACGATTCCCAGGTCGAACGTCATGTTTTCCGTGACCCAGCGTTCGAGCTTCAAGGCCGCCTTGAGGATATCCTTTTCACTGCCTATGACTGTCCAGGCTAAATCCTGCAGTTCCGGCAGATCGGATTGAATGTAGGTATTCGGCTGCAAATATTGCTTGTTATTTTCGTTCATGGCCACAGGCAGGCCGGCGGCTTTTCCGGACGGTTTCGGCCGCTTGATTTCAAGGATCAGCGAATCAGCCGACTTGGAGAGAACGGTCTGGTAAGGGCTCTTAATTTCCGGCCAGCCGAGTTCCGGCTTCCGGTGAACGAGCTTGACCTTTAGGTATTCGAGGCTCCTTGCCTTGGGGAGGCGGATGTTGGAGCGGATAATCGAGCTCGCATACAATTCGGCCGGAAGCTCTTCCCCCGATGCGGCGGCGAGCGCCTGATCCCTGTCGGCTAGAATGACTTGGGCCGTCCCGAACGGAGTGGGCATTTCCTGCTTGACCGCCTCGAATTCACTGTCGAGCCAGGCCGTGCTTTTGCCCACCGTCGCCTCTATGACTTCCTCAACCTTGAGCGTCGGAACATCCTGGCCGGTGATCTTCAGCGTCTCCCGGGCCAGGACTTTCCGGCTACCTTTGCTGACCGCATCCAGCTCCGCGGCGAACGTCTGGAATTCCACGACGTCTCCGGGATTGCGGAGCCGCTTCTCGGAAATTTGCCTGATCCCCTCCGGGCCGAGGAGCGTCCCCGTAAAATTCAGGGTGCGGGTGTAGCTTTTTCCCCCAGCCTGGCTGCGGATCTCGATCGTTTGGCCCTTGATGACGGCTTCCGTTTTTGTGGAAAGGAGAGACGCCTGCATTTCGTAGCCGACCTTCTTGAGGAGGCCGTCCTTTGTTTCCTCGTAGGACGAAATCATCCGGAGCTCGACTTTGGCCCCCAGCCGGTTGAGGACCATCTTCGTGTCCGAAGCGGAGAGAATGGCGTCGCTGCCCGCGGCGCCCATGACAACCCGCTCATAGCTGTAGCCGACCGGCTTATCGGCGATCGTTATGACAAACCATTTCTCTGAGGCCGGCTCTCCTTTTTGGACGGGAACGGCCGCCAGGAGCGCCGGGGCAAGGAAAAAAATAAATATCAGGCCGATTCTTCTGGGCAAAAGACGAATTGGCCGCGCTTCATTCGCCCCAGGCCGTCGGCTCACTCGCTCGAGATGACAATCAAAACAGCTGAACCAACTCAAGCCCGGCTCACCTTAGATCTCTCGGATCAGTTCGAGAATCCGGATGTCTCTTTTTTCGAGCTCGCTCACGAAATCCTTATAGATTTTTCCATAGAAAGCATCTTCGGGTGCGACGATTCCTTTCTCTTTGAAAATCCCCTTGGCCAGCATGCGGGCCGCGATGGCAACGGGGAATCCGGTGACCCTCATCATGGACGAGATTTTGTTCTTCTTGTCGGCTTCGTCCCACATGTAATACTCGATCCGCGTCTTCCGGCCGTCTTTCATGCCTTCGACGGTGTTGTACATGACGCACACGTCCGTCTCGCCTTTGTTGGGCTGCAGCCTCGGCGTGATCAGATGGGACAGGAATTCCCGAGGGACAATCTTCCGGCCGTTGAAATCGACGGGTTCGATGTCGAGCAGTCCGCATTCCTTGAGGGTCATAACTCCCTGCCAGTGGCCGGGCCAGCGGACGGTTTTTTCGGCAAATTCCTTGAGCGTGGGCCGGGTGAAGAGAAAGCTGGGCATGCCGGGCGTCACGGCGCATTCAAGGTCATCGTCTTTTCCCAGTTGGTCGAAGCGGAATTTTTCGAGGTCGGTCGCGGCATCGACTTCGACGATCTTGCCGTCCTTGATGACCTTCAACTTGATCACATATTCCCGGAGGACATGCCAGAAAGCCCAGGTGATCATGTATCTTAATGGATGGCGCAAGGAAGCTTCCTTGGATGGAATCCCGCCGACCCGGGCCACGGCTTTCTCAGTGACATCCAGCTTCCGGATGGCCTCTCCGCACGTGACGTTGCTGAGACCTGGGGCAAATCCCATTCCGTCGATGAAGGTCACCCCGTTTTTCGCCAGTTCTTTATGGAGCCACTCGCCGTATTTGTCGATGCTCAACCCTTTGGGGATTTCCAGGCCCTCGATTTCGTAGGGATCCGGCGTCCTGTGAAATTCCTCCAAGGCGTCAACGCTGTGGAGGCCGGCTTCTGTAGAATAGTGGAGGACCTTGTAGCTCGTCTTTCGGTCGGGCATGACGCTGGCGGCCGCGTCATATTTCTTCATCAGGGCGATGGCGTCCTTTTTCTTGTTTATATCGAGGATGTGCAGGACGATTTTCTTGCTTCCGACCCAGTCTTTTACCCGCTCGAGCGTCTTCCTGTGCCTGCCGACAAGCCCGATGGCCTCGACCTCCTTGTCCTTGGCCAGGTCCCAGGCCACGGCCGAGCCGATTTTTCCGGAGCCTCCGAAGATCAATATTTTCATATGATTCCTCCTAAAATATTATTAAGGCATCATCGCAGTTATTTCCGTATCTGCAGCATGAAAAGAAAGTTTATGCAGAAACGCGTTGGAAGTCAAAGGGAAGAACGGCCTAGAAAGGTCTATTTGACGATGACTTCGGCGATCACCGGATAGTGGTCGGAGACGAACTTGCCATCCCAGTTCTCGGCGATGATGCCGTGGCGGAGGACGCTCTTGATTCCGCGGACAAAAATGAAATCGATGACATTGCCCGGGTCGAGCTCGATGTTGAATCCGTTGAAGGACTGGGTGGATCCATAATGGCCGGTTTTTGACAGACGGAGCGTATCGATCAGGCCGGGAGTTTTGCCGTCGCCCGAAATGAGATCATGATATGCCGCGGCGTCGTTCGTGCAGTTGAAATCCCCGGTTACAACCACCGGGTCTGTCCCGGCGATCTCGGCGATCTTCTTGAGGAGCAGCTCGGCGCTTTTCAGACGGGCCACCTCACCAACATGGTCAAAGTGTGTGTTAAAGAAGAAAAATGTCTGCTTGTTCAGTTGGTCCTCGAACCGGGCCCAGGTCACGACCCGGTTGCAGGCCGCATCCCAGCCGCGGCTTCCGGGCGTATCGGGGGTCTCAGACAGCCAGAACGTGGACTGGGCCAGTATCTTGAACCTGCTTTTGAGATAGAAGATGGGATTGTATTCGCCCGCCTCTTTTCCGTTGTCCCGCCCGACGCCCAGCCAGCCGTATTCCGGCAGGAGTCCTTCCAGGTCTTTCAGCTGGTCGTTCAAGGCCTCCTGAAGTCCTGCGATATCGATCTTGTGAAAGCGGACCGTGGAGGCTACCAGCGACTTTCTATTCGGCCAGGCGTTTTGTAGGTCGCTCTGGTTATTGTAGCGGATATTAAAGGTCATCACGGTGACGCCCGGCTCCGGTCCGCCCGCTTGGCCAAACAGCCAACCAGCCGGAATAAATCCCAGGCAGAATAAAGCAAAAAACAGGAAAATATCGCTTCTTAACCGTAGTTTTTTCATCTCTTCCTTCCCGGCTTTCATTATCGAATCTTAAGCCGATTCAAGTCAAGAGCGCCGAGCCCTCTCCGGGCGGGAAGGCAAGCCGCTAGATTATTTTGACTGCTTGATCAGCTCCAGCGCCTTTTCCACGGCCTTTTCGAGTTGCGCGTCCTGACCGCTCAGGTGGTGGGTCAGGTCGTTGACGACCAGGATGTCCGGGATGACGCCGCCGCTTGTCTCAAGGTCTTTTCCGTCCAGCGTATAGCAACCCCAGAACGGCAGGCGGAACGAGCCGCCGTTCATCAGGCCGACACTGGTCGTGAAGATCAGCCAGCCGTAGGTCGTGTTGCCGATGATCGGGCCGCGTTTGAGCGTTTTGAATCCACTCGAAGTCATCTCGCCGTCGCTCAAGGTGATCTCATTCGTGACAAGAACGACGGGTTTGTCGGCGAACCCGAACGATGACTGGGGGGTCTCCGAAAGCCCCCTGACCCGCCATTTGGCGTACTTGGGTTTCATCAAAGCCTCGAGCACCCGGTCATGGACGTTGCCGCCCGAATTGAACCGCAGGTCCAAAATGAGGCCTTTGCGCGGGACGGCATCCCGCTCGAGCTCAAGCAGGAACCGGTCGAGGTCCCCCCTTCCCATGGCCCTCATATAGAGATAGGCGACCTGGTCGTTTGTCTTCTGCTTGACAAACTCGCGCCGGCCCTCGATCCATTCTTCAAGCAGGAGCCGGTTCTCCTCGAAGGAGGGAATGGGCTTGATGGAGATTTCCGTCGTTTTCTGGGTTTTCCGGTTTTTGAAGGCGAGCTTCAGCCGTTTCTCGAGCTTTCCGTTCAGGAATCGCCAAATGTTCCTCAAGGCGTCCACGGGCTTGCCGTCGATGGCCACCAGCTCATCTCCGGCGGCGATGTTCTCTCTCTGGTCATAGACAGGCCCGTCCTTGATGATCCGGCCCAGATAGATCTTCCCGTTCTCGAATGTCCAGGTCGCGCCGACATGGGCGCTGGGCTCGTCGATCCTCCCCTGCCGCGGCCCGCCGATCCCCGTATGAGAAGAGTTGAGATAGCCGATCATCATGTTGGCGTAGTCGTAGAAATCCTGGTCTTCGCGGACCTGCTGGAGGACGGGCCGGTGCTGTTCATAGACCTCCCGCCAGTTCACCTGGTGGTGCTTCTCGTCATAATAATAATGCTGCAGCGTGTAATAGAGTTCTCCCAGCATCTGCTCGTAATCGGCCGTCTTGTCGACCTGGATCTTGGTGTCAAAAGAAATACTTTTCTGTTTCTGGCCGCCAAGGTCGATTCGGCCGATCCTGCCCTGGCTGAGATAATAGAGCGCTTCGCCCTTCTTATCCAGCTGGAGAAAAGACGGGTTTTCGATCTGGGCCATGAACGGCTCATACCGGCCGCGCTCCTTTTTCTTGAGGCTGGTCTTCCAGAGATGGCTCTTGCCGTCGATGTTGGAGACGAAATAGACCGTCTCGTCCTTGGCGACATAGACGAATTCCTGTTCGTTGCCCAATGTGCCCGCCACGATCTCCGTTTGACGGTCGAGATTCTCCAGCTTCAGGGCGACCTGGGGCACGGACGGCTCATCTTTTTTGGAATCGATCTTTTCCTTCTTCTCTTCCTCCTTCTTGAAAAGCTTCTCAAAATCGTCCTCATCGAACTCCGGCTTTTTCGGTTGGAGCATGATCTGGTAGAGGTCCCACTGGCCGGTGAATTCGGGAAAGCTGTGGCCGGAGCGGTTCGAGGTGAACAGCAGGAATTTCCCGTCCGGCGACCAGAGCGGGCCGTTTTCATCATAGGCCGTATTGGTCAAAAGGACCTTTTTGCCGGACTGGACTTCGACGGCGAAAATATCGAGATTGCTGTTGCGGCGAACAACCACGGCCAAGCTGCGGCTGTCCGGGGACCAGGCGAAATCATCGGCAAAACGCCCTCCGAAATCGTCTTCAGCGAGGATCCGGTCTGCCTGGCCGTCGGACTGGACCAGCCGGACTTGACGCTTGCCCCGGTAATAGGCGATCCATTTTCCGTCGGGCGAGAATAGGGGATTCCCTTCATCTTCGCTCGTTTCGGTCAGGCGCCGGGGCTTTTCATCGCCGAGCGCGGAAACGATGTAGAGGTCCGGGTTGGCATCGGCATCGGAGATATAGACGATGTTCTTGCTTTCCTTGTCCCAGTCGATGTTCCTTTCGCGCCAGGGTGTGTTGGTAATATTGCGGGCATATCCGCCTTCGCTGCCCAGCACGAAAATATCGCCGCGGCCGACGGCCGCGACCTTCTTGCCGTCCGGGGAAAGACGGAATTCCGAGGCCGGAGCGTTTTCTATGAATAACGTCCGGTTTTCCTTGGTTTCGGCCGGGGCCTCGATCGGCACGCGGCGCGATTCTCCCGTCCGGAGGTCGGTTGTCCAGATCCCGAATTCGCGCTCATACGCCGCCAGAGATGTATGCGCAGCTACGGAGAGCCAGCGGGCATCCCCCTGCTTAAACTGTGTCACGGGCTTCACGTCCGAACCGTCCTTGGCCGCGCTCCAGATATTGGCGTTGCCGAATTTCCGGTCGGAGACAAAATAAACGCGCCGCCCGTCAGGGCTCCAGTCCGGCCAGAAGGAATTGCTCGAATCCTCGACGACCTTCTTCACGGCGCCGCTCTCAAGGTCCTTCATCCAAATCTTGGCCGTGTTCGCCCCCCGATAGCCCCGCCGCCACCAGTAGCTATTTTCCGTGCCGAGGGAAAAAAGAATCGTCTTGCCGTCTGGACTGAACCTGGCATGATAATCCCAGTTCCAGAACGTCTCAAGAACAGGCAGTTCATGGCCGCCGTTCACGGGAACCTTGTAAAGGCTCGAGGAAGAGGCGCGTCCTGAGCGAAACATCACCCACTGGCCGTCCGGCGTAAAATCCGTGGCCACATCATCGCCGGTATGAAACGTCAGCTGGACAGGCGTTCCGCCCTGGGAGCTTATGATGAAGACATCGTTGTTCCCCATCCTGTTCGAGGTGAAGGCCAAGCGCTTTCCGTCGCGGGACCAGACGGGCTCGCGTTCGTAGGCGACATGATCGGTCAGCCGGACCGCTTTGCCGCCCTTGACGGAAACCAGCCACAGGTCGCCCATGTAAGAGAACGCGATCTGCTGGCCGTCCGGCGAAATGGCCGGATAGCGGGCGCCGATGAGCGGCCTTTCCTCGGCCGCGGCAAATGAGATGAAGACTAAAAAAATAAGGACCCAAAAAAGCAGGAATGGGAATCGATCTCTCATGATGAATCTCTCCTTCACATTCATATAAACATAAATGGTTCTTTTCCATTTCATGAGGGGAAAAATTGTCTGGGAAACGATCCGGAAACGGCTTTGCTCCCCATCCGGGTTTTCGACCCACACAAAATGGAAGAGAACCACATGAAATTATTTGAACGAACCATAGACCATAAGCTTTATGAAATAAAAGCATCGTGCCGGGCCCCATCTCGAGGCTATTTTTTTTCGTCGCGGTAATATTTGAGGTCCAGGAGTCTATCGGCTTCCTTGATCTCGAGCCGGAGGATATAGATCAGGACGAAGATGGCCGCCCAGAGCCAGCCGACGAAGACATAGATCGCGGTCCGCTCTTTAATATTCTGGGGCGCCGCAATGATCTTTTCGGGCTGGGGTTGAGCCTGGACGGCTTTGTCCTGTTCTTTGGGGACGGGCTGCTGGATTGTCGCCGCGAGCCCAGACCAGACGCTCAGGCTCAACACGAGGATAATGAATAAAGCAGTTCTTTTCATGATCCTTATGCGCGCCGTTTCTTCATGTGAGGAGACTCCAAACAGACATACCCACCGCATAGGCAATCGCCGCCCAGGCCAGCCAGGTGATCACTCTGCCCTTCAACTTGTCCGGCTTGTTGTCCAGGAAGGGCAGGAAGAAGAACAGGACGAGGGCGGCCACGATTAAGAATACGGCGATGGTGTCTCCGTTGATAAAAAGGATCTTGCCCGGGAAGATCTTCAGGGTCTGGAAGAGAAAGAGAAAATACCATTCCGGCTTGATCCCCTTGGGGGCCGGTGCCATGAGGTCGGCGGCTTTTTCCAGAGAAGGCGGTAAAAACACGGCCACGGTGATGAGCGCGCCGAACAGGACGAGCCAGACGATGATCTCCCGATAAACAAAGTTTGGCCAGAAGGGAAGCTCCTTCAGCTTTTCCTTTCCCGCTTCGACGCTGAGCGGGACGCTCATCCCCTGCTTTTGAATGAGATAGATATGGATGGCCAGAAGGAGCAGCAGGAAAAGGGGTAAGATACAGATATGGAAGCTGAAGAACCTGGACAGCGTGTCGCCCGTAACATCTTCACCGCCCCTTAAGAATTTTGTCACCCATTCGCCCACGATGGGGATGGACCGGGGGATGTCCGTTCCGACCTTGGTCGCCGAGAGCGACAGGTCGTCCCAAGGAAGAAGATATCCTGTAAAGCCGAAGACCAGGGAGGCGACGAGAAGCAAAACGCCGCTCATCCAAGTCAGCTCCCTCGGCTTGCGATAAGATTTGATCATCCAGATGCTGAAGAGATGGACAAAGACCGTGACGATCATGGCCGACGCCGACCAGAAATGGACAGAGCGGATGATCCAGCCGAGAGGGACATCTGTCATGATCCGGGCCACGCTCTTGTTGGCTTCTTCCAGGGTCGGCCTGTAGTAGAAAGCCAGCATGATGCCTGTCACAACCTGGATGCCGAAAAAGAGCAGGATGGCGCTTCCCGTATAAGACCAGATGGTGTGCTTGTTCAGCGGAACCGTCTTTTTTCGTAAAAATTTCATCACCGCCGAGAGGCCGAGACGGTCCTCAAACCAACCTGTTAAAGAACGCCCGATATTTTTTGCCTTCAAGCCACACCCTCTTTTTTGACGACCAAATTCTCCCCTTCCACTTCGGCGCGGAGCTGGCGCAGCGGCTTGGGCGGAGGTCCGGCGATGTTCTTACCGAATTCATCATACCAGCCGTCATGGCAGGCGCAGTAGAATTTCTTTTGGTCCGCTTTGTACGAAACCGTGCAGTCCAGATGCGTGCAGACGCCGACGAAAGCCATGTAGCTGCCGTCCTCCTTCTTCTTGATATAGCCGGGCTTGGCTCCCCAGACAAAAGGTTTGATTGCGCCCGGCGCCAGATCTTGATAATCGGAGAATAGGAGCATCACTTTGTCCGGTTCCATGGTGGGGGGGAAGATGAATTTGATCACCGGATAGAGGAGGGTCGCGGCCAGGGCGCCCAACCACCCGCCCAACAATCCGTTGAGGAATTCGCGGCGGGTGAACAAGGAATGCTTGATCTTCATTTTCGCAGCCTCAGCATCTTCTTCAACCTCTCGATGACGAACTTCCTCCGCAGGGCTTCGATCCCGTGCGCCGGCTGGACGTCTTTAGGACACGCCTCATTGCAGGCAAAAACCGTATCGCAGCCCCACATGCCTGTCCCGGTATTAATCCGGGCCCAGTCGGCAAACGGTCTCGTGTCCCTCGGGTCCTGGACAAAGCGGTAAAGCTTGGCCAGGGCGATCGGGCCCAGGTAGCGCGCATCCCGGGTGACGACGGGGCAGGCGGCGTAACAGCAGGCACACAGAATGCAGGTGGTGTACCGCTCGATCTTGGTCATCTCCTTGTCTTCGATCCTGTGTTCTTTTTCCGGCGGCTTTCCGTCGCCGACGAGATAAGGATGAACGTCGCCTAGTGCGTTCCAGAACGGCTCCATGTCAACAATGAGGTCCTTCTGAATCTCCATGTTCGGCAGGGGCTCGAGGATGATGAGCGGAGAGTCCAAAGAATCGACCATCGTCCGGCAGGCAAGCTCCGGCCGGCCGTTGATGACCATGCCGCAGGAGCCGCAGACGGCTTCCCGGCAGCTATAGCGAAATGAGAGCGTGGCGTCATGCTCGTTCCGGATGTCCATCAGGGCTTCCAGGATGGTCCGTTTCTCCCGACTTTCGTAGGGATATTCCTGGAAGCTGGGCTGCCCATCCTTGACCGGGTCATAGCGGAAAATCTTAAATGTGTATTTCATTTCAATAGAGCCGGGCTTGAGGCTTGTGTTTCCCCAGCTTGACATCCTTATAGCTAATTTGTGGTTTCCCGTCCATGAAAGTTACCAGCGTGTGCTTGAGCCAGCTCTTGTCATCGCGCTCCGGAAAATCCAGGCGGTAGTGCGAGCCCCGCGTCTCCTCGCGGTTCAGAGCGCCGACGATGATCACCTCGGCCAGGTCGAGCATGTATTCGAATTCCAGGATATTCACAGCCTCCTGGCAGAAGCGCAGGTTCGAGCTCGAGAGATAGACGTCCTTAAGATCCTCCCGAACCTGGCGGATGCGGTCCAGGGCTTCGGCCAGATCCTTCTGGGTCCGGAAAATGCCCACCTTCTCGCTCATGATCAGCTTCAGCCTGCTGAGGAAATGGTGGGTCTTGATACCCGAATCCTTTTTCCGAAGGGCGCTGATTTTCTCCTTCAATTTTTGTGTTCCATCAAGGAGCGGCCGTTCACCCGGCCCCTCTTGAGCCAGCCCTTTGACGAAATCCGAGGCGGCCTCGCCGGCGATCTTGCCGAAGACGATGGTGTCCAGAAGCGAGTTGCCGCCCAAGCGGTTGGCCCCATGGACGCTGACACAGGCGCATTCTCCGGCCGCAAAAAAGCCCGCCAGACAGGACGTCCCAAGGATATCGACATCGATTCCTCCCATGGAATAATGCTGCGCCGGCTGGATGGGGATCGGCGTCTCCACCGGGTCGATCCCGGCAAACCTTATGCAAATCTCGCGGATGGCCGGAAGCCGCTTGTTGATCTTTTCGGCCCCCAGATGGGTGAGGTCGAGGAGGACATATTCATTGGCAAAGCCGTTCCCCCGGCTGATCTCCGTCTGGATGGCGCGCGCCACTATATCCCTCGGCGCTAGCTCCATGGCCGAGGGGGCATAGTCTGCCATGAAGCGCTTGCCGAGGTTATTCAGCAGATAGCCGCCTTCGCCTCGGGCTGCCTCGGTCATCAGGATGTTATTGGGGAAAAGCGAAGTGGGATGGAACTGGACGAACTCCATGTCCTTGAGCGGGACGCCGGCCCGGTAGGCGATGCCGATCCCGCTGCCATGGTTGATGAAGGCGTTGGTTGTTCTGAGATAAACCCTCCCGTAGCCTCCCGTCGCAAAAATCACGGCCCGAGCCTTCACGGGAAAGACCTCGCCGGTAGCCAAATCATAGATGATGACGCCGCAGCACCTGCTGTTTTCCGCGGCCAGCTCGGTGACCAACCATTCGTCATAGAATTTGACATTCTTGCGAAGGGATTGTTCGAACAAGGTGTGCAATAAAACATGGCCGGTCCTGTCCGCGGCGTAGCATGTCCTGGGAAAACCGGCCCCGCCAAAAGGCCGCTGGGCGATCAATCCTCCGGGCAAGCGGCTGAAGGGCGTGCCCATGTGCTCGAGCTCGTAGATTGTGGGGATGGCCTTTTGGCACATCAGTTCGGCGGCATCCTGGTCGGCCAGATAATCGCTCCCTTTGATCGTATCGAAGGCGTGTTTCTCCCAAGTGTCGTCCTGTCCCTTGGGATTATTTCCCAAGGCCGCGTTGATGCCGCCCTGGGCCGCCACAGAATGGGAGCGCAGGGGATGGACCCTGGAGATGACGGCGACATCAAGGCCGGACGAGCTGGAAAGGGCAGCAGAAAGCCCGGCCAGGCCCCCGCCGACGATCAGGATGTCGTGACTAAACATCAATAGTTCCGAGTGAAATACACCACGAGCAGGCCGGCGCTGAGGACAACGCCGAGGATGGTGAAAATCCAGAAGAGAAGCTTTTCCTTCCGGACGCCGAGGTCGATGATGACCGTCCTCAACCCGTAGAGGGCGTGGAAGATGACAGAGACGATGAGCAGAGAGTCGATAAGCGGATTCGTGTGAAGGACGAGCGCCCAGTCAGGCTTCTGGTTTTTCGTCATTAAGAAAAATGACGTGAAAATTTTGAAGCTGAGAGTCACGATCAAGATGAGGCCGGTGATCCGATGAAAAAGCCAGACAAACATGGATGGCCTTCCTTTTCTGGATTATGAGAGACTATTAATAATGGAAAAAAGAGCGCCCTGTCAAGGTAAAAAAGGGACGCAGAAACATCGAATGATGGCCGGGATCATAGGAGCTGAGAGGAAGGGCTTCGTTTAGAGGTACTTGGTCTTCCCCTTCTTGGCCAGGGCGTCCAGGACCTGCTTCACTCTCTGGTCCTGGCCTTTATGGCAGACAAGCAAAGCGTCTTTGGTGTTGATGACGATGAGGTCCTTGACGCCGATAAACGCCGCGAGCTTGCCGGGATTGAAACAGATTGAATTGCTCGTATCGAGGACGATGCACTCTCCTTTGAAGGCATTCCCGAAATCGTCCCTCTTCCAGATATCGGCCAGCGAAGACCAGGCCCCGACATCCGACCAGCCGAAATTTCCCTCGCAGATAAGCACGCCTTTGGCTTTTTCCATGAGGGCATAGTCTATGGAAATAGACGGAATCTCGGCGAATATCGCGGCGATCTGGGCCGCGGATTTTGCCTTGAGCGCTTCCAGCATTTTCAGCCAGTAGGCATAGAAATCGGGGGCATGCCTGCGGAGTTTTCCGGCAAAAACATCCGCCCTCCAGAGAAACATCCCTGAATTCCAATAATAATCTCTCGATTCGATGAAAAGCGTGGCCTGCTCGAATCCCGGCTTTTCCTTGAATTCCAGGACTTCGTAAAAATTCTCGCCGGCCACTTTTTTTTGGCCAGCTTTGGAATAATGGATGTAGCCGTATCCCGTGGAGGGAAAGGCGGGGGGGATCCCGAACGTGATCAGGCTTTTTTCACGACTGGCGGCCTCGGCGGCGGCCAACATTTTTTTCGCAAATAGCGGGTTGTCCAGGATGAGATGGTCAGAGGGAAGCGCGGCCACCACGGCCTCGGGATTTTGAAGGTAAATCCGGGCCGTAGCCAGGACGAGCGACGGCGCCGTATTCTTCCCTACGGGCTCGACGAGAAGATTTCCTTTCCGCAGGCGCGGCAGCATTCTCTGAATGGTCTGGGTCTGCCTGCGGTTGGCGATCGTATAGATATTCGGGTAGGAGATGATGGGCAGTAGCCTTTCGACGGTCTCCTCGATCATCGTCTTATCGCTGACGATCGGGAGAAACTGCTTGGGCGTCCGCTTCCGGCTGAGCGGCCAGAACCGGGTGCCGCTCCCGCCGGCCATGATGACCGCCCGAATATCCAAGCCCTTTTTCATGATTTTTCCAATTTTTTTATGGCCCTCTCAACCGCCCCCTTGACTTCCGTTTTGATGGCCTCCAGGTCATTCTCGGTCTCCGCTTCGAACCGGAGGACCAGGACGGCCTGCGTGTTCGAAGCCCGGACCAACCCCCATCCTCTCGGAAAGATTGCCCGCACCCCGTCGATATCGATCACCCGATATTTCTGGGCAAGCTCCTTCCGGACCTCGTCCACGATCTTGAACTTGACTTCTTCCGAGGCATAGATCCGGATTTCCGGCGTGCTGTATGTCTTGGGCAGCCCGGCCAGCATCTGCGATAGTTTTATAGAGGAGCGCGAGAGAAGCTCTAAAAGCCTGGCCGAAGAATAGATGGCGTCATCGAACCCGAAAAACCTGTCGGCAAAGAAGATATGTCCGCTCATCTCCCCTGCCAGGAGCGCCTTTTCCTCTTTGATCTTCTTTTTGATCAGAGAATGCCCGGTTTTCCACATGATCGGCTTTCCGCCCAGCTTCGCAATTTCCTCATAAAGCGTCTTGGTCGCCTTGACCTCGGAGATGATCGTCGCTCCCGGGTTTGTTTTTAAGATGTCCCGGGCAAAAAAGATCATGAGCTGGTCGCCCCAGATGAGATGTCCTTCGTCATCGACGATCCCGATCCGGTCGGCATCCCCATCGTACGCCACCCCGAGGTCGGCCTTCGCCTCCCCGACCGTCTTGATCAGGTCCCGCATGGCATCCGGGAGGGTCGGGTCGGGATGATGGTTGGGAAAGCGGCCGTCCATATCACAATAGAGCTCCACGACTTTGCACCCCAGTTTTTTAAAGATCGGGACGGCGACGACTCCCCCTGTCCCGTTACCGGCATCGACGACTACCTTCAGCTTCTTTTTGAGGCTGATATTCTTCAGGACGTAATCTTCGTATTCGGGGACAATGTTGTAGGCCCGCCGCGTCCCCTCTTTGTCCTTGATGATCTTATCGTCTTTGATCAGGCGATAGACTTCCTGGATCGTCTCTCCGTAAAGCGTCTCTTTCCCCGACATCAGCTTGAAGCCGTTATAATCCGGCGGGTTGTGCGACCCGGTGATCATGACGCCGGCTTTGAACGATTTGTAATAGATCGCGAAGTAGAGGAGCGGTGTGGGAATTGTCCCAAGGTCGACGACGCCGCATCCGGTCGAAAGGAGGCCTTTCGCCAGCGCCTCGGAATACGCCGGCGAGCTCAAGCGGCAATCCCTGCCCACGGCCACTTCGCGCCTGTTCTGCCGGCGAAAATAGGTCCCCATGCCTTTCCCTAAAGTCTCGACGAGGTCAAGGGTCAGGTCTTTATCGACGATTCCCCTGATATCATACTCTCTGAAGATATTTGGATTGATCTCCACGCCGCTCCTCCCGTTCAGGCTTTTATAATTTCCTGTCGAAAATTTTCTTAAACCCGGATGTGATGACCTCCCATTTTTTCTGGGCGCCGATGATATACTCGATAAATTCCCGGAAAGCACCGCCGCCGCCCTTTTTTTTGCAGATATAATGGGCGCTTTTCTTGACGATGGGATGGGCGTCCGCGACGGCGGCGGAGAAGCCGACGCTCCTGATGACCTCGAGGTCGCCCAGGTCATCGCCGATATAGGCGACATCCTCGGGGGTAAGCCGGTTTTTTTCCAGGATCGCGTCCAGGACCTTTTTTTTATCGATAATACCCTGGTGGATCTCGGTGATCTTCAGCCGCTCGGCTCTTTTTTCCAGGCCTTTGGAGGTTTTCCCGGTAATGATGCCGAGCTTGAGCCCCGCCAGCTGGGCGAGCAGGACTCCCATTCCGTCTCTCACGTTGTAGGCTTTAATCTCTTCGCCGTCCGGAAGCACGGCCAGGGTCCCGTCGGTCAGAGTCCCGTCCACGTCCATGAGGACCATCTTGACCCGGCCGGCCCTGGCTTTGTTTCTCATCAGAACATCTCTGTCCGCCACAGGTCATGAAGGTGGATAATCCCCTCCATTTTTCCGCCCTTGCTTTTGATGACGAGGGAGGTGATTTTTTTCTTTTCCATGATGTTAAGAGCTTCGGTGGCCAGGTCGGATTTGTCGATCGTGACGGGATTGAGCGTCATGCACTCCTGGGCCGTTTTTTGGAGGATCATCTCCTTGTATTTTCTGAGCATTCTGCGCAGGTCGCCGTCCGTGATGATGCCGACCAGGATTTTTTCGGGATTCACGACGCACGTCATGCCCAGCTTCTTCTGCGTCATTTCCTCGATGACTTCGCCCATCGGAGTCTCCGGCCGGACGCAGGGAATCTCCTGCCCTTTGTGCATGAGGGTTTCGACCCGGAGAAGCTTTTTTCCGATCTGGCCCTTGGGATGGACAAAGGCAAAATCGCGCTCGTTGAAGCCTTTTTTCTTCATGACGGCAATGGCCAGCGCATCGCCAAGGGCCAGGGCCGCTGTGGAGCTCGCCGTCGGGACAAGGCCGCTGGGCTCGGCTTCTTTCTCGACTTTTGATTCGAGGACGATATTGCTGTACCTGGCGATTTTCGAATTCTTGTCGCCGGTGATGCCAATGAGCTTCACGCCGATCCTCTTGATGAAATCCAGGAGGTCGATGATCTCGCGCGTCTCCCCGCTGTAAGAAACGGCAATGATGACGTCTTCCCGAAGGATCATGCCGAGGTCGCCGTGGCCGGCTTCGGCTGGATGGACGAACATGGCCGGCGTGCCGCAGCTGGCCAATGTGGCCGCTATTTTTCTCCCGACGAGACCGGATTTCCCGATGCCGGTGACGATGATTCGGGATTTTGTTCGATAGATGAGGTTGACGGCTTTGGCGAAATTCTCATCCAGCTTCGAGCTCAGAGCCTCGACCGCCTTGGCTTCAATCTGGAGGACTTCCTTCCCTGTCTGAATGATGTCTTTTTTTGTCATCCCCTTCCCTTCAAACGGCGTTTTTCATCCTGACCAAGGTTTTGAGCAAACTATTTAATTCTTTTATATTCAATGAGTTATATCTGTCGGAAAGGGCTTTTCGCGGGTCGTCATGGACCTCCAAAAAAACACCGTCCGCGCCCACGCTGACCCCTGCCTTGGCTATATATGGGATGAATTCATGCTCTCCGCCGGAGGTCGCGCCCTGCCCGCCCGGCTTCTGGACGCTGTGCGAGGCGTCGATGACGACTGGGTATCCCCAGCCCTTCATGATGGGAATGGACCGGACGTCAAAAACCAAGTTGTTGTAGCCGAACAAAGAGCCCCGCTCGGTAAGGATGATGTTGTGGTTTCCCACGCTTTCGACTTTTTCGATGATGTTTTTCATTTCGGGCGGAGCCAGGAATTGCCCTTTTTTGATGTTGACCGGTTTTTGTGTTCTGGCGGCTTCTAAGATCAGATCCGTCTGGCGGCAGAGGAACGCGGGGATTTGAATAATGTCCAGGACTTCGGCCGCTTTTTCGACTTGCCAGGTTTCATGGACATCCGAAAGCACCGGCAGGCCGAGCTTCGCCTTGATCTCGCCCAGGATCTCCAGCCCTTTCTCGATGCCGGGGCCCCTGTATGACTTTAGCGATGAGCGGTTGGCCTTGTCGTAGGAGGCCTTGAAGACAAACGGGATGCTCAGCATCCGGCAGATCTTCTGAATCTTTTTGGCGACGGAAAAGGAATGCTCCCGGCTTTCAATGACGCACGGACCGGCGATCAAGAACAGCCGGCCGGCGCCGCCGATCTTGACGGTCGGGCTAATCTTTATTTCTCTTGCGGCGATGGGCATAGCTGGCTCCGATGAAATCTTTAAACAAAGGATGCGGCGTCAAAGGCTTGGATTTGAACTCGGGATGAAACTGGCAGCCGAGAAACCAGGGATGGTCCTTGATCTCGATGACTTCGACAAGCCCGTAGTCCGGGTTCTTTCCCGAGAAAAAGAGGCCGGCTCCCGCCAATATCGGCTCGTATTCGGGGTTGAATTCGTAGCGGTGGCGGTGGCGCTCATAAATATCACATTTCCGATAGGCTTTGTAGGCAAAAGATTTCTTCTCCAGGCGGCAGAGGTACTGTCCGAGCCTCATCGTCCCGCCCAGGTCCTGGATCCCCTTGATCTCTCTCCACTTGAAAAAGATCTTGTGTGGCGTGTCCTCGTCGAATTCCGTGCTGTTAGCCCGCTTGAGTCCGGCCACATTCCGGGCAAACTCTATGGACGCGCATTGCATCCCGAGGCAAATCCCGAAAAATGGGATTCTATTTTCCCGGGCAAAAGCAGCGGCCCGGATCTTGCCTTCGATACCCCTATGGCCGAAACCGCCCGGGACGAGGATCCCGTCTTTATCGCCCAAGATCTTCTCTGCCTTTTTTCTTTCGAGGTCCTCGGCTTCGATCCAGGAAATTTTCACTTTAAGGTCATTGGCGATCCCGCCGTGACAGAGAGCCTGTTTCAAACTGAGATAGGAATCCTGGAATCCCGCATACTTGCCGATCACCGCGATGTCCACTTCATCCTTCGACCGGCTCATTCCTTTGATCAGCGCGTTCCACAGGACCATGTTTCTTTTTCTGGGCGCGAGCTTCAGTTGTTTGATGATGATCGTATCCAGTCCTTCTTTGGCGAATATCAGAGGGACTTCATAGATATTATCGACATCCTTGGCGGTGATGACGGCCTCGACAGGCACATTCGTGAACAGGGAGATCTTTGTCTTAAGGTCGGGGGTCAGGAACCGGTCGGTCCGGCAAAGAAGGATATCGGGCTGGATGCCGATAGCCCGCAACTCCTTGACGGTATGCTGGGTAGGCTTGGTCTTCTGCTCGCCCGATGTTTTGATGAAAGGGACGAGAGTCAAATGGACAAACAGCGTATTTTCATTTCCGAGCGTAAGCCTCATCTGCCTGGTGGCCTCAAGGAAAGGGAGGCTCTCGATATCTCCGACCGTTCCACCGATCTCCACGATGACGATATCGTTATTGCTCTGGACCGCACGGAACGCGTTCTTAATCTCATCCGTGACATGGGGAATGACCTGGACGGTCTTGCCGAGGTACTCCCCTCTTCGCTCCTTCTTAATGATCACGTCATAAATTTTCCCTGCCGTCCAGTTGTGGAATTTCGTCGTCCTTGTCGATGTGAACCTTTCATAATGACCGAGGTCCAGGTCGGTCTCGGCGCCGTCATCCGTCACATAGACCTCGCCATGCTGGAAGGGATTCATCGTGCCGGGGTCCACGTTGAGGTAAGGGTCGAACTTTTGAAGCGTAATTTTTAGGCCGTGGCTCTCGAGCAGCCTGCCGATCGATGCAGCGGCAATTCCTTTGCCGAGACCAGAAAGCACACCTCCGGTGACGAAAATGTATTTACTCATCGTTTCTCATCTTCAAGAAATTTTCTACTTTGATTATATCGTGCGGGGTATCCACACTCAAGGTGGCAGACGGGATTTCGATCATTTTAATTCTCAACCCGTTTTCCAGCACCCTCAGCTGTTCCAGCTTCTCCACTTTTTCCAGCCTCGACGGGTCCAGCCTATGAAAATTGAGGAGGAAATCTCTTTGGTAGCCGTAGATCCCGACATGCTGATAATAAAAATCAACGGTCTGATAGGGGAGAGGCGCCCGAGAAAAATAAAGAGCATAATCATTTTTGTCCGTAATGACCTTGACGATGTGACTCTCATCGAACAAGCCGAAATCGTAGACCTTGGCCATAAGAGTGGCCATTGGAATGGATTCATCCTGCAAGGCCTCGACCAGGCCGTCCAACATTTTGCCCTCGACGAGCGGCTCATCGCCTTGGATGTTGATAACGATAGGGGCATCCACTTTGGCCGCCACTTCGGCGGCTCTTTCGGTGCCGGAGAGATGTTCGGCCGAGGTCATCATGACTTCGGCTCCGATTTTTTCGGCGGTCCAAAAGATCCTGTCATTGTCCGTGGCGATGATGATTCTCTCGAGGAACTTCGCTTTTTTCGCTCCCTCATAAACCCATTGGATCATGGGCTTCCCGAGAATCGGGGCCAGAGGCTTTCCCGGAAATCTCGTGGAGTGGAACCGAACGGGAATAACGCCCAGGGCTTTTTTCAATGCTATTTACCGGATTTTTCTTTCAAATCTGCGCTCGGCAAAGGAACCTGCTCGGCGGTCTGGCAGTTGGCCTCCAGATAGGCGCCTTCTTCCACGACCAGCTTCGGGGTCAAAATCGTGCCCGTCACTCGGCCGTTGCTGTTGATCTCCACTTTTTCCACGGCCTTGATATCTCCCTTGAACTCGCCGTTGATGATAATAAAACCAACATGTGCTTCAGCCTCGACTTTCCCTTTCTCCCCGATAATCAGCATTGAATCGGACTCGATTTTCCCCTGGAAATAGCCGTCGATCCGGAAAGACCCTTTAAATTTCAATTCTCCCTTGAACTCCGTCCCATTGTCAAAAAAACCCGTGATTTTTGTCTCTTCCATTTCCTTCCTCTTATCTTTCATAAATTGACTCCTTTGATGAGCTCACAGACCCTATTGAGTTCATCCAAAGAAAAATAGAATATTTTGATCACTCCTTTTTTCTGGCTTCCGGTGATGTCAACTTTTGTCCCCAAAAAT
Source organism: uncultured Eubacteriales bacterium (assembly GCA_964537875.1). GTDB lineage: Bacteria > Acidobacteriota > Aminicenantia > Aminicenantales > UBA4085 > JAPKZH01. The sequence continues at coordinate 8,051 of CAZIDN010000029.1, read as the reverse complement.
TTCAACAAGTCTTCCTGCAAAGCTTCGAGGTTAGGGTCGGATTTGGCCTTCCTGGGAGTAGCGGATATTGGTTTGCGTTTGGAGACAAGCTTTTCCACTTCCCTGACCGACAGGTTCTTCTGAATGATCTTACGGCATAACTCTGCCTGGAACTCCGGGATTTCAACGGCAAGGAGCGCCCTAGCATGGCCCATTGAGATTTTCCCCTCTTTGAGGCTCTCCTGAACCTCTTGAGGAAGCTTGAGCAGGCGCAAAAAATTAGTTACCGAGGTCCGGTCCTTGCCGACCTTATCGGCTACGTCCTGTTGGGTGTAGTTCAACTCTTCAATCAACCTCTGATAAGCATTGGCGATTTCGATCGGGTTGAGCTCCTCTCTCTGGAGATTTTCGATGAGGGAAATCTCCAACTGCTGCTCTTTGGGGATATTCCGAATTATGACTGGGACTTTCCGGAGGCCGGCTTTTTGAGCGGCCCGCCACCTCCTCTCGCCGGTTAGGATCCTATAATAGTTTTCCTCGGGAACACAAAGGATCGGCTGGAGAACGCCCGCCTCTTTGATCGACCGGGCAAGCTCGTCAATGGCCTTCTCGTCAAACTTCATTCGCGGCTGGAGCGGATTCGGCTTGATCTCGTCAAGGTCCAGTTCGGCATACTTCTCGTTCTTCAGGATGCCATATTCTTCCGGAATAAACGCTTTGATTCCCTTGCCTAATGCTTTTTTCATTTTTGGAGAATCTCCTCGGCTAAATTGAGATATGCCTCTGCTCCTTTGGATTTTATATCATAAAGCACGATGGGCTTGCCGAAGCTGGGGGCCTCGGCCAACCTGACGTTTCGAGGAATGATGACGCTATACACGATTCCCTTGAGAGACTTTCTGACCTCTTCTTCTACCTGCCTGGAAAGATTGGTCCGTTCATCAAACATGGTCAGAAGGATCCCTTCGATTTTAAGAGAAGAATTAAAGTAGGTCCTGACATCATTGAGAGTCTGAAGAAGGTCGGGAATCCCTTCCATGCAGAAGAATTCAGCCTGAACGGGGATGAGGACAGAATCTGCGGCGGATAAAGCATTGATCGTCAGATATCCCAAGGAAGGGGGGCAGTCAATAAAGATAAAATTGAACCTTGCCCTAACCTTCGCCAGTACGTCACGAAGCTTTCCCTCTCGGTTATCCTGGGAAAAGAGCTCCGCTTCCGCGCCGGCGAGCTCCGGCGAGGAGGCGCAGAAATAAAGGTTATCAAGCTTGGTCCCCTGGATATTTTCCAGGATATCGTGCCCGTTCATCAAGGCTTGGTAGATGCCTTTTTTGGGCTCTTTGGCGATTCCCAGGCCGGCCGTTGCCATTCCCTGGGGGTCAAAGTCTATGAGAAGAACCCTCATCTTTTTCATGGCCAGGGAAGCGGATAGGTTTATGGCGGTTGTTGTCTTCCCCACCCCTCCCTTTTGATTGGCGACCGAGATGATTTTATTCACCATCCTCCAATGTTCCACGTGAAACATTATGCCTTCCGGACCTCATTTTCTTCTGCAGGCTGAGATAAACATAGACGCTGAAGATATCGGAAGGCGTCAGCCCGGGGATTTTCTTCATTTCACGGACCGTCTTGGGCCTGTATTTTTCCATTTTCTCGATTGCTTCTCGTGTCAGGCCGTGGATCTTCTTGAAATCGGTGTTTTCGGGAATCTTGACCCCATCGATCTTCAAGATCCTTGCGATTTCTTTTTCCTGCTTCTTAAGATAACCTTCGTACTTGACCTCTGCCTCGATATGCCTGACTTCTTCGTCTGTCAAAGACACGGGAATCTTTTCGTATTCTAGCACATTATCCAGATGAATTTCAGGTTTTTTTAGGTAGTCTTTCATGGAAATCTTATCTTTATTCTCCAGGGAAATCTTCTTCTTCTCCAGCATAGCCAAAACCGACTGGATCCTCTCCTGCTTGCCAAGGAATGAGTCGAAATCCGCTTTTTTTATCAGGCCGAGCTCATTTCCGTATCCCATCAATCGTTTATCGGCATTATCGATTCGAAGCATGAGACGGTATTCGGCGCGTGAAGTAAAAAGACGGTACGGCTCTTCCACCCCTTTCGAGATCAGGTCATCAATAAGTACCCCGATATAAGCTTCATCCCGGCGTATGATAAAGGGCTTTTTTTTGTTAATTTTCAAAGCGGCGTTTATTCCGGCCATAAGCCCCTGGGCTGCCGCCTCTTCGTAGCCGGAAGTGCCGTTGATCTGCCCGGCCAAGTACAGGCCTTCAATGATTTTTGTTTCCAAAGTCGGAAGGAGCTGGGTCGGCGCCACGGCATCATATTCAATTCCGTAGGCAGGTCTTAATATTTTTGCCCGGTCCAGGCCGGGGATGCTTTTTAATATCGCCCTTTGTGTCTCGTAGGGCAGGCTTGAAGAAACTCCGTTGATATAGATCTCGGAAGTTTCCACCCCTTCCGGCTCCAGGAAGAACTGATGGCGCGAATGATGGGGAAATTTGACGACTTTGTCCTCGATCGAAGGACAGTAGCGAGTGCCGATGCCCGTGATTTTTCCGCTATAAAGAGGAGATTTGTCCAGATTATCCCTGATGATATCGTGCGTCTGTTGATTTGTATAGCCGATAAAGCAGACGACTTTGTTCTCGAGCTTCTTTTTCGTCCGGTAGGAGAAGGGGACGGGCTCGTCATCGCCCGGCTGAGGGTCGAATTTGTCCCAATCGATCGTGTACTTGTCGAGGCGCATCGGAGTGCCTGTTTTCAGGCGAAACGTCCGAAAACCCAGCTTTTTTAAGCATTCGCTCAATTCGTGGGCTGCCGGTTCATTCGCCCTTCCGGCCGGATAGCTCTTGAGGCCGATATGGATAAGCCCATTCAAAAACGTGCCCGGGGTTACAATGACGGCTTTCCCTAGTATCGCGCTCCCGTCCATGGTCAGGACTCCCCTGGCTTTCCCCTTTTCAACCAGGATTTCATTGACTATTCCCTGAAAAACGGTCAAATTAGGCACATCTTCGAGCCATTTTTTCATGGTCAATCTGTAGAGGGCTTTATCACATTGGGCCCGGGGCGCCTGGACTGCTCCGCCGCGGCTCCTGTTTAAGAGTCTGAATTGTATGCCTGTTTCGTCGGCAAGAAGTCCCATGATTCCACCGAGGGCATCGATCTCCCGGACTAAATGGCCCTTGGCAACCCCCCCGACGGCCGGGTTACAGGACATCTGGGCAATCGTTTCCAGATGTATAGTCACAAGGCAGGCCCGAAGCCCCATCGTGCTTGCGGCATACGCCGCCTCGCAGCCGGCGTGTCCGGCGCCGACCACAACAACATCAAAAGCGTCTGCAGAGGTTTTTTTCATCTCACTTGCCGAGGCAAAACCGGCTGAAAATATTTTCGATCACATCGTCTGCATGGATTTCACCGGTGAGCCGCCCGACGACGGGGACGATCTTTCGGATTTCTTCGGCATAAACCTCTTCGGGGAATCCCGATTCGAGAAGCTCCCTGCCATTCTTCAAATGATCGAGTATCTCTTCGATAAGAAGCTTCTGCCTAAGATGGAAAATGACATCTTCCCCGTCCTTGAGTTTTGGCAGAAATATCTCATAAATCTTTTTTTTTAAATGAATTAGATTCGTCCCTTTCAGCGCCGAGATGTCCAGAGAAGGAAGGTCCTTATACCGATTCTTGATTTTTATCGCATCCATCTTGGAGGGAAGGTCGATCTTGTTAAAAACAAGGAGAATTTTCTTTTGCTTATATTTTTCGATGAGGGCGAAGTCCTCTCTCGTTTCCTTTCGCGACACATCTATTAACACCAAAAGCCCTTCCGCTTGCGAAGCGATTTTATTCCCTTTTTTCATGCCCTCTTTCTCGATCAAAGAAGAAGCTCTGCCGAGCCCGGCCATGTCAACAAGGTTGATGACGGCGTCATTGATCCTTATTTTTTCTCTCAAATAATCCCGCGTAGTTCCGGCGTATGGCGTGACAATGGCCCGCTGTTCCTCCAGCAGAGCATTAAAAAGGGTCGATTTGCCGACATTCGTCCTTCCCGTAATGGCTATCATAAGCCCCTCGGTCAAAGCCTTGCCCGCATCGTAGCTCGCCACCAGCTTTTCCAGAAATTCAATCATTTTTTCAAAAGCCAGCGCGATTTTTTTGGGAGTTATCCGGAGGTTTTGGTCGGGAAATTCAATGGCTGCCTCGATTTGAGAGAGAAGGTGGACGATCTTATCGCGAATTTCCGAGATCTGCCTGGAAAGCCTGCCTTCAAGGTGACCGAAGGCAATCCTGGCTTGTTTGATCGACGCCGCCCTGATCAAATCATTGACCGCCTCGGCCTGGATGATATCGATTCTGCCTTTCCAATAAGCCCTGAGTGTGAATTCTCCAGGGTGGGCATGCCTGGCTCCCGCTTTTATGCCGAGCCGGATAACATTCTCCATGACTGCCGGGCTGCCGTGGCAGCTTATCTCAACGACATTTTCTCTTGTATAGGAGCGAGGAGCCTGGAAAAAAATCAGGTAGGCTTCATCAAATATCTCTTTGTTCTCAAAATCGATGAGGTTTCCGATGATAGCCTGTCCAGGCAAAACCCCGGCCCCGGGCTTTTTTTTGGGCCGGAATATCCTTATGGCGATCGGAAGTGCCTTTTTCCCGCTCAATCGAATGATTCCAATTCCTCCATAACCGGGCGGCGTCGAAATTGCGATAATCGTATCGTCCAGGCTATATTCGAGCATTTTTTTAATTTTAATAGAGCGTCTAAGATTAGTAAAGAACAAATGACTCTTGAAAAAGAATTCGATTTACAAAAATTTTTTTGCTTGCCGAGCAAAGGATCAAATGGAGCAATGAGAGGATTGTCCTGGTTAGAAAAAGGTACGTTGGCTTCGTGCGGTGTATGCCGAGCTCTTATTTTTTATTTTTCTCGACGGGAAAGACTTTCACCCGTTTGAGGAATCCTTCGCCCAGGCTCTCGCTGGTAATGCCGGGAACCTGGTTGACTGCGATATGGACGATTCTTCGCTCATACGGATTCATCAGGTCGAGAATTTCGTTTCTGCCTGTATCATAAACCTGACTGGCCACCTGCTGGGCATATTCTTTGAGTTTTTTCTCTTTCCTCTTCCTGAAAAATTCGCAATCCACCTGGACTTTTTGCGAAGAGATCTTGTTCAAAATATGCTGAAAAGCCAGCAACAGCGAGCCGTCCTTCCAAAGCAAGAGCTGTTTGTCGTTTCCCTCGAAGATGACATAGACAAATCCGTTCCTTTTCTTGATCTCATAGGATATTTCCAGGGGAAAATAGGGGAGGAGCTTGTCCAGAAAATCGGCGACGGCGTTTTCTTCGGCTTCGATTTTCGGCCAGGCCCGGATGACGATTTCTTTGCTGATGCCGAAAAGCTTTGTCTTTTCGGTCACGATCTCATAGTTGAGATCGGAGCGGGGGATCTTCAGCCTATGCTCGGCGAGGCTGATGGCCTCTTCCAAGTTCTTGCCTTTAAATTCCGGCTTTTCTTCTTTCTCTTCAATCTTTTCGTCGTTTTCCATGGGACTCTCTTTTTTTCTTTTGGATCATACGATTCATGATATATTGCTGGCCGATCTGAAGAACGTTGGACGTGAGCCAATAGAGAACCAGCCCGCTTTGGAAATTCATGAAAAAAACCGTCATGATGACCGGCATGATGAGCATCATCTTGGCCTGGGAAGGGTCGGCTGAAGTCGGCGTCATTTTCTGGCTGATGAACTGGGTGATGCCCATGAGGATCGGTGTGACATAATAGGGATCTTTCACCGAAAGGTCCTTGATCCACAACATAAAAGGACTGTGCCGGAGCTCGATCGAGACAGCGAGCAGTTTGAAGATTCCCCAGAAAACGGGGATTTGGATGAGCATGGGCAGACAGCCGCCAGCCGGATTGACGCCGTGCTCCTTGTAGAGTTTCATCATTTCTTCATTCATTTGGCGGCGCTGACCGATGTCCTGCTTGGCCTTTTTATACTTGGCCCTCAAGGCCTTGACCTTCGGCTGCAGCTCCTGCATTTTGGCCATGGATTTGGTGCTGCTGTAGGTCAGCGGGAAGAAGACGATCTTGATCAGGATCGTCAGGATAATGATGGCGATTCCCCAATTCGGGATGTATCTGTGGATAAATTTAATCGAGGCGAGAAGAATTTCGGCGATGAAGCCGAAAAAGCCGAAACGGACGATTTTTCTGGCATCGTGCCCGAAGGCCGTAAGCGTGTCGTATTCCTTCGGCCCGATAAAAGCCCGGCGGGGATTATTGACGGAGAGGAAGAAAAAAGAGGCTTTCTCCGTGTCTTTTTTCAGAAAAGCGGCCGTGCCACTCTCGGGAGCGGGGAGAAAAAGGGCGGTGAAATAGTTTTCATCATAGGCGGCCCAGTTCACGAAGTTGAAAGCGCTCTGTTCGGGCTTGTACTTCAACTCATCAACCCTGTAGAGATTGCCGGAGGCGAGGACGGTCACGCCGTTGCCCCCGACGAATCTATTCTTGAGCTCCATCGCCGTCGGATTTCCAATTCCCGGACCCCAAAGGAGGCGGGGCTCCACTCTTTGGCCGTTTCGACGAACGTTGACGGCGATCTCAAGATCATATCTTCCGCCGTAGAAAGTCAAAACCTTTTCGACCTCGATCCCCTTCCCGTCTGAGTATTGGAAGCGCACTTCGCCCTTCTGGCCGTCTTTGAGGTTAAGGGCGGGAACAAAAGTCTTATAGAAAGGGCTGTTGTAGGCATTCACTTTGATTCCGGACAGATCGGCATTGGCCGCCTCCGAACTTTCGTCCAGCAGGGCAAAGGGATAGATCCCGGTCTCTTTGGCGAACGCAGAAACCAGCTCGAGGTCTTCCTTTTTCTCATTCTTGTGAGCTCGAAGCTTCCAGCTCTGGAGGACTCCGCCTTTATTGCTCCAAACCGCCTGATAGAGCGAAGTGGAAACGGTCACCAGATCTTCCCTCTGCGCCGCAACCTGTTCGAGATTGGGCTTCTCCGCCTCGAGCTTTGATTCTTGGGCCTGCTTCGGGGCCGCAGCGGGCTCCTTCTGCTGCGGCGTCTGGGTTTGGACCTTTTCGGCCTGGGGCGATACGACGGCGCCCGGTTGAGGCTCAGGGGCTTTTTTGATAAAAATAAGCTGGTAGAGGAATAAGACCAGGAACGAAAGAACGATGGCCAAGATGATTCTTTTTGTATCCATGCTCTAACCTCTTAAGGAACCGGGTCAAACCCTCCCTCGTGAAAAGGATGGCATTTCAGGATCCGTCTCATTCCCAGATAGACTCCTCGGAAGATCCCAAATTTTTCTATGGCTTGATACGTGTAGTCGGAACACGTGGGAACAAACCGGCAGTGACGGCCAACGAGCGGAGACATCAGCATTTTATAGGCTTTGATCAAAAACAGGACGATTCGCTTCATGCGTGCTATTTGTTCGCGCCGACGGCTTGGATCATGGAAAGATACTGGGCCCGCATATTTTCCCAGGAGGCGTCCTGGACGCCTTTCTTGGTGACGACGATCATGTCAACGGGCAAAGTCATCAATTCTTTGTTCCTTCTAAACAACTCTCTGACTCTTCTTCGGACCCTGTTTCTCTGAACGGCATTGCCGATTTTTTTGCTGGTGACGACGGCCATTCGGGAATAGGACAAGCTATTGGGAAGATAAATCAGGATGAAATACTTTCCTCTGGTTAAGCGGCCTTTTTTGTAAAGATACGAAAAATCTTTTTTCTTCCTAATCCTTTCGCGAGGACTATAGCTTTCACCCATTAAACAGCGAGGCGCGTCCTGCCTTTCTGTCTTCTTCTTTTGATGACTTTCTGTCCGCCTTTGGAGCTCATCCTGACCAGAAAGCCGTGATTCTTATTTCTTTTTCTATTGTTCGGCCGGAAGGTTGGCTTCATCGTTCTATAACCTCTACGAGAATTGAGAGTAGTATGTTAATAAAGCTGCCCTTTTCTGTCAAGGTGTAATTCTCCTTGCCCTCTCCCAGTTTTGAGGAGGGCCAGGGGATATGAGGAAGACAGGAGGCC
>CAZIDN010000028.1:0-45966 GCA_964537875.1 uncultured Eubacteriales bacterium | reverse complement strand
TACTGAGCTACAGGCGCACCCTGCGTTTATCGCGGATTCAATATAGCGGATTGCCCCTGATTTTGCAATCGGATCGATGACAAAAGAAAGTAAATTCCGCATTAAAATTAAAGCTGTGTGACACGGACGCTGCATCGCGACGCCCGCAGTGCATCCCTATGCCCCGCCGACGGCGACCCCCCTATTTTCTCAAGCCCCGGACGAAACTCCTCAAATGCTCGAGGATGGATTTCTTGTTCGTGCCGGCCTGGATGTCCTTCTCGGACAGCTCCTTGATCTTTCGCAAAAACTCGAGGTTCTGCTCGTTGCGGGCGCTGACGGTCTCGGCGATCACCTCGGCCAGCGCCGGGATCTGGTCGAGAAGAACGGCGAAGTCTTCCGCCCTGATCTCCAGAAGCTCGGACTCCTCTTCGACGATTCCCGTCGCCGTTCGCGGCATTCCCGTAAATAAAGACATTTCGCCGAAAATGCCTCCGGGTCCGACCGTGAACTCCGAGAGGAACTTTTTTCCGCCCTCTTCATAGACGATTTCCCCGTGGACCTTGCCCTTGGCCACGACATAACTGCTCGTCCCTTTGTCTCCCTGCCGGAAAAGGACTTCGCCTTTTGTGTAAGCATGCCGGTCCACCATAGACGCCAGGGACCGCAGCTCTTTTTCGCTGACAATCAGGTCTTCCGCCTCTTCTCCTGGACCGCCGCGCAGGAAGGATGAATACATCAGGTCCAGGAATGTCCTTTCCCGCTCGCTCTCTGTGGCGGGTCCGACGGGCTCCACCCGGCCGGCCGGTTTTTCACGGACGGCCGCCAGCGCGTCCCGGACTTGATCGCCAAGGGCTATGGCGATCTCGATATTCTTCCGCCGCAATTTGTACCAGGCCAGCCTTCCGACATCGGTGATAATTGGGTCTTTCCGGGCAAAATCCGTGATCCAGAATTTGAGGAGATAGGAGACTCCGATATCATCATAGCTTGTTATATAGGCCAGGGGGGCTGGGGCCTTCAGCACATCGGGGCAATCCCGGGCCGCCTCGACCAAGGTCCGAAGCACATCGGCCGCCGGGGCTTTGTAGCTAATTTTAAAAGGCAGGATCAGCGCCGTTTTGAGATCGGGCTGGGAAAAATTAGTGATCTTTTCCGAGGCCACGATATTGTTAGGAAGGACGATGATGTTGGACTGGCGGTCTTGAATCCGCGTCTCCCGCCAATTGGTGTCCACGACGACGCCTTCATGCGGCCCGATCCCCACCCAGTCTCCCCGGCTGAACGATTTCGTGAAATGGAGCGACATCCCCGCCAGGATATTGCTGAGAACCCCCTGAAAGGCCAGGCCCAGGACCATGGTCAAAATCGCCGATGTGGCCAAGAACGGCGTGATGTTGACATGGACGATGTTCTTGAGGACCGCAAACAGCACCAGCAGATAAATGACCCCCAGGATCAAGCCGCGCAGGACGTCCGGCAGCGGAAATGGCTTCTGCTTCCGCTTATACCAGGAAAACAGGGCGGCATCGAAAAAGCGGATTATGAAGAAGAGGATCCCGAAGACAAAGGCTGCATCCAGATAATTGCGGAATTTCGGACTGATGGGCAGCGCGACCGCATTAAGAATGAACACAACCAGGAGAATAATGATGGGAAGGCTGAGACGCGAGAAAAAGGCGCCTCCGGCTTTTTGCCTGGAGATCGAAAATTTGGCCAAGAAGAGCCGGGCCAAAAAATAGAGGGCGAGGGCGGCGACCAGGGCGACCAGAAAAATCGCCAGGTCCTGAAAGAGAGCGGTTTGGGTGGGATTCGGGTTTGTCATGGGCGTTTGGTCTCCATGGATATGATTTTATGGACGATCGATCAAATTTTTAAACGCATCCCCTCCCGGGCGCAGTCCGAACGCGGAAATTCTTTCCGGGCCAGGCGCAGGATTTCCCGGATCTTTTGGTCGGAATGGTCGGGGTTGAAATGGGACAACAGCAGTTTCCTAACGCCCGCCCGCCGGGCGATTTTCGTCCCCGCCTCCCATGTGCTGTGCCCCCAGCCGCGGTATTCGGATTCATACTCCTCGGGCGTGAAAGTCGCATCATAGATCAAGTACGAGGCGCCGTGGGCGAATGCGGCCAGTCGTTCATCGACTCCCGTTTCCGGATGCTCCGTATCCGTGGCGAAGACGACAGACCGGCCATCGGTTTCCAACTTGTAGGCCACGCTCCCCTGCGGATGGTGTAAAGGGCAGGTCGTGACCTTGACGCCGCCGATAAAAAAACCTTCTGCCTCCGCTTTTTTATAAATCTTTCTGGAAGGCGTCTGATCCAGCTCCACTGGGAACAGGCCGCCGGACAATAAGCGGCGGAGATTCCCTTCCGTTTCTTCCGGCTCAGTGAAGGAATAAAAAACGATTTCTGCGTCCGGCGAAAAAAGCGGCTCGAAAAAAGGAAGGCCGATGACATGGTCCAGATGGAAATGGGTGAGCAGCAGGGTGATGCGGAGCGTCTTCCGGTTGTCCTCCGTTTTGAACATTCCTCCGAGTCCGCGGATTCCAGTTCCGGCATCGATAATCAACTTCTCTTCGGAATCGGTCATCAACGAGGCGCAGGCGGTGCGCCCGCCGAACTTCAGAAAAAGCCTGCCCGAAACAGGAACGGTCCCCCTCACGCCCCAAAACTCAAGCTCCATGCCGGCCCTTCCTTTCATTTTATTTTTAAGCCATAGATCGTGTCCCATTGCTTAGGAGGCGGATTCAGCTTGAAGTTCCGGCAGCGGTCGATATAGATCGCCGCCAGAGGATCATCTGTCAATTGGCCAAACAGCGCCATTGCCCGGTCCCAATCCTGTTCTCGATAGGCCTCGAGCCCCTGATGAAAAATGTCGATCTTTTCCCTTTGGATCGGCGTCAGCTTCTCCATCTCTCCGATGATGTGGAAAATCCTGACGGGGATCTGTTTGCCGACGACTCTGATGATGTCCGCTTCCCGGGCGGCGAGCGTGTCTTTTAAATTCCCGTAGGTATTTTCACCGGCCAGGATCGAAACCTGATATTGCTTGCAGGCGCTCTCGAGCCTGGCCGCCAGGTTGATCGTGTCGCCCATGGCCGTGTAGTCGAAGCGCCGGCTGGAACCCATGTTCCCGACGACGGCCGGGCCGGAATTGAGGCCGATGCGCATGGTGATCTCGTGGCCGTAGCGCTTCAAGAATTCCGGCCTGAGCTCCTTGAGCCGCCTCTGGCATTCCAAGGCGGCCCGGCAGGCTTTCAGGGCGTGGTCGGGCTCATCCAGAGGCGCGTTCCAGAAGGCGACGATGGCATCGCCCTCGTACTTATCGAGCGTTCCGCCGGCATCGAGGATGATGTCCGTCATCGCCGAGAGATAAGCATTCAAGAGCTTCACCATCTCTTCGGGCGCCATCTTCTCCGAAAGCGAAGTAAAGCCGGCGACGTCCGAGAAAAACGAGGTGATCTCCCGCTTCTCGCCGCCCAATTGGAGAAGATTCGGATTCTCGATGATCCGTTCGATTACGGCGGGGCTCAGGTAGTGGCGAAAGACGCTCTTGATGAATCTTCGCTCTTTGCCCTCGATGCTGTAGTTGAGGGCAGCGGCTCCGGTCAAAGTCAACAGAACGGCGAATTCGGGAAAAACGAAGTCCAGCCAGTATCCACCAAGAAACGCGGCGCAGGCGGCGGCCCAGGGCACGGCCAGGCAGACGAGAAAGGCCAAGGTGATCCTCCAGGTCTTATGGAGCAGCGACACAGATATCCCGGCGATCAGGGCCACCACGAAGGCCAGGATGAAGGCGATCTCCATGGGAGGGACACGGACGAAATGATGATTGAGAAGCGTATCCAAGGCGGCGGCCTGGATCTCGGTGCCGGGAATGACGGCGCTGAGTGGGCTGGATTTCAAGTCATGCAGGCCGACGGCGCTGAGCCCGACGAGGACGATTTTTCCGGCGAATTCCTGCGCCGGAATCTGCGGTGTTTTGCCCTCCTGGAGCTGAGCCCAGGAGTTGATGAGAGTCGCGATCGGATAGGTCTTGTATGTTCCGGGGGTCGTGGATGTTCCGGTCGGCCCGAAGAAATGGATAATCATCCGGCCCTGGTCATCCGTGGGGATGGTTCCGCCAGCGAAACCGCCTCTCACGAAATCCGTAATGGCCAAGTAGGCGGACGGCAGGATTATGCCTTTATATAAATAAAGAAGAGGAAGGCGGCGGTAGATCCCGTCCCCGTCCGGCTTTACAGCGACATTGCCCACTCCCTTCGCCGCTTGGAGATAAAGCCCCAAGGGCAGGGTGACGGAACGAAACGTCTCTTTTGAAACGGGAATAGCGCCGGCCTGCCGCGAGAAACGGCCGAGAAGAGAAGCTGCAGCTTCATCGCTCTCCTTTTCTTCCTCGCTCAAGAATATCGGGCAAAGGACATTCCCGGCCACGTTCATCGCCTCTGCCAGGTTCTGATCGTCGGCAGGCCTGAATTGAGAGGTTTCCGTCATGGCGATATCGAAAAAGCAGGCCTTGGCTCCGCCCGTTTTCAGATACTTGATGAGATAACCGTACATTTCCCGCGGCCAAGGCCAGGGCAGGCCCTGCTGCTTCTCATAGATATCCAGGCTTTCCTGGTCGACCAGGACCAGGACGATGTCCTGGTTGGCACGGCTGCGGCTCGAAAAAAGGCGGAGCCTTGAGTCCCAGGATTTCCACTCGAGCGCCTGGAAGAAATGGAGGGCAAAAAGGGCGAAACCGATGCCGAACGATGCGGCCCCGACAAGGATGCCACGGACGATCTTTTTATCCATGAAGAATCCGCACGGCGGCGGAACTTTTCGCTATTTCAAGGAACTCGTGTATCGCTCAAACCTCTCTGTCCGAACGGCCTCGATTTTAGGAAGAGCGGCCAGGGTAGCAATCGTCTTCTGCAGGCTTTCCATCCGACTCTCGGGCGTTGGATGGGTCTTGAACCAGCCTTTCCCCGACGCCGAAGAAGAATCGCCGACCATCGTTTTGAGAAAGCGCTGGATGCCGTTGGGGTCGAACCCGGTCTTGGCTCCAAATTTGACGGCCAAGCCGTCCGCTTCGTACTCGTACTTGCGGTCATAGCCTCTCTCGATTAGCTGTTCGGCGATGTCTCCCAGGACGCCCTCAAAAACGTTTGTCAACTGGGCCAGTTTCTCCGGGCTGTAGCGCTGGACGGCTTCCTGGCCGATGAGCTTGAAGGCATCCACGAGGCGCGATTTCTTGATCGATTGCAGCCCGTGCTTTGCACAGACGTGCCCCACTTCATGGGCCAAGACCATGCCCAGCGATTCTTCATCCCGGCAGCGACGCAGCAAGCCTTTGGTGATGAAGATCATCCCGCCGGGCGCGGCCAGGGCGTTTACCTCATCGGTGTCCAGGACGAGAAAATGCCAGCCGGCGTAGATTTCCGGACGGTCCGAATAGACGGCCACGGCATTCCCGACGGTATTGATATATTGGGTGAGAGTGTCGTCCTTGTAGGCAGCATATCGGGAGAGAATCATGGCGGCCACGGCGCGGCCGATGTAGTACTCCTCTTCTTCGTTGATTTGCGAGAAGGTGCTGCGGACGGCTTCGCTCGTCTTGACTAGAGCGTCCCTGTCTTTTTGGCTCATTTTGCCCTGGGCGGTCAGGACATCCGCCCCTTTCTGAACGACCGAGCAGCTGGCCAGGAGCAACCCCGCGGTGGCGAACAGAAGAAAGACCCCCAATGTTCGTCTTGTCTTCATTTGGCACCTCGGAATTCGCCCAGCTTTCCGTTTTTCAGAAAATCCTCGATCTGGGCCGGCGGGATCTTGAGTTGAAGCATTTGATCTACGAAAGCAAAGCTGACATCCCCATGCTTGGCCCGGTAATTGGCTTCGACCTGCTTGTTGAATCCTTTTCCGGCCAGGGCCACTTCGGACGCCGTAGCCTGGGTTTTCATGCTTTTATCCATGGCCAGCAGGCTGAATTTCGTCGCTTCCACGGCGCTCGAATGGATCCAACCGAGGACGCCTGCCGATGTTTTGACCCGGATCCAGCCGGCGTTTTCGCTCACTTTTTCGAGGCGATCCCCTGCCTTGAGGGTCGCCAGGGCCTGCGAAAAAAATTGGGGGCCTTTTCTGAGCTGAGTTGTCTGGACCTTGACCAGCAGCGTCTCGGCGGCCAGACAGACGACGAAGACTGAAAGGATTAGGATGATGGCCGCTGTGGACTTTGGCTTTTTCATGGCGATCTCCTTTGTTCGCGTTTCCATCATAGGCAAAAGATTCAGGCGAAGTCAACTTCCCGGCCCGCCGCGCACAGCTTTTCCCGGAGGAGGCTGTTGCGGTTGACGGGCTTGTCGTTTTTGATGGCGATATAGAGGGCTTTGTACGACCCGATGATGATGCTCAGCTTCTTGGCCCGGGTCAGGGCTGTGTAAAATAAATTTCTCTGGAGCATGATGAAATGCTGGGTCAGGAGCGGCATGACCACGGCCTGGTACTCGCTGCCCTGGGATTTATGGACGGAGACGGCATAGGCCAGGGTGATATCCTCGATCTCGTCTTTTTCGTAGATCACGGGCCGGCCGTCAAAATGGACGATCAGCCGGTACCGCGACCTGTCGATGTGGACGACGGATCCGATATCCCCGTTGAAGACGTCCTTCTCGTAATTGTTCCGGATTTGCATAACCTTGTCATGGACCCGGATCTCGCGCGTGCCGATTTTGAGGCCCTCCTGGGAGGCGTTCAACCTTCGCTGGAGCTCGGCGTTCAGCCGGTCTACGCCGACAAAGCCTTTATACATCGGGCTGATGACCTGGATTTGGGGCGAGAGCGGATTGAGGGCGAGCTTCTGGGGAATGCCGAAGCTGCAGAGCTTCAGGATGGTCTGAAACACCTTTTGCTCGTCCTCCTGATGGATAAAATAAAAATCGGAATTCTTGTCGTCCCGGGCCGGGTAGAGGATCGTCTGACCCTGGTTGATGCGGTGGGCGTTGGTGACGATCAGGCTGTCCCGCTCCTGCCGGAAAATCTCGTCCAGCCTGACGACGCTGACCTGCTGGGATTCGATGAGGTCGCGGAGGATTGTCCCGGGGCCGAGGGCCGGGAGCTGGTCCTTGTCCCCGACGATGATCAATCGCATCGACGGGGGAATGGCCTTGATCAAGGAAAACATTAGGGCCAAGTCGACCATGGAGAATTCATCGATGATGATGGCGTCGCCCGCCAACGGGTGTTTTTCATTGCGTCGAAAAATGCCGAGCTTGGGGTTGAACTCGAGGGTCCGGTGAATAGTCTTGGCCTCTTTCCCGGTTGTCTCGGACAGGCGCTTGGCCGCCCGTCCCGTGGGGGCCGCGAGGAGCACTTTGCTCCCCCATTTATCGAAAACGGCCGTAATAGCCTTGATGATCGTCGTTTTTCCCGTGCCCGGTCCGCCCGTGATGATCAGGATCTTTTTCTGGAAGCTCTCCCGGATCGCCCGTTTTTGCTGGGCCGAGAACTCTAACCGGAGCCCTTTCTCCACATCCCCGATGACCTGGTCGATATCGAACGGCGGCAAGAAAAAGGGCGCCCGGGCCAGCTTGTGGATGGAACGGACCACCACTTCCTGGGCCTGGTAAAAAAAAGGAAGGTAGATCGCCTCGTCATCGGCCAGGCTCTCCCCAACGACGAGCTTTTTCTTCTTGAGTTCTTCGAGCGCCGGTCGGAATTTTTCCTGGCCGACCTCGAGCTCCTCTCGGCATCGCGTTTCAAGGTTGCCGGCAAAGGAAAAGATATGCCCCTGCTCGTTGTCCTTTTCCAGGAGGTAAAGGATGAAGGCCTTGATCCTCTCCGGAGAAACAGGGTCCATGCCCAGCTTGATGGCGATTTGGTCGGCGGTCTTGAAACCGATGCCCCAGATCTCCAGGCAGAGCTGGTAGGGATTGGTCTTCAGGATCTGATAGGACTTCTGCCCGTAATGCCGGTAGATCTTCGTGGCCAGGCTGGTCGACACGTTGTGTTCTTGTAAAAAAATGATGAGGTCCCGGATGTCCTCATGCTCGGCCCAGGACTTCTTGATCTCCTTGAGCTTGACCGCGCCCACGCCCTCGACGTCCTTCATCCGGTCCGGGTTGCGCGACAGGATCTCCAGCGTTTGCTCGCCGAATTTCTTGATGATCCTTTTGGCCAGGACGGGCCCGATGCCCTTGATCAAGCCGCAGGACAGAAACTTCTCGATCCCTTTAGCCCCGGACGGGAGGACGGGAACGAAGCCGTCGGCCTTGAACTGAGGGCCGAACTTCGGGTTGACCTCCCAGCGGCCGCTGACCTTCAGCCGTTCGCCCGGCGACATCGGCGGAAAAGACCCGACGACGATCGCCTGTTCGCGCTCTTCGATGGAAAACTTGAAAACCGTGTACCCGTTCTCCGGGTTATAGAAGAGGATTTGCTCGATCGTCCCTTCGAGAAATTCCATTATGTCCGCCGGCTTTTGAGAGAAATTTCGACCGGGGCGCCCGGTTTGACCTTGAGGGCGGCATAGGCCGAGGCTTCCCTCCGGGCGATCTCGATCGTCCCAAGGCTTCCAGGGAGATAAAAGAGCTCCCCTTTTTTCGAGGAGGCAAAAGTCTTCCGGAAAGACGTGGCCACGGCTTTGCCCAGCCTCAGGACCGGCTCCCCCTTACGTTCGCTTTCGAGGAGCTTCGACACCATCTCAGACGGGATGTCGGTGATATAATTCCCGAATTTATCGATGGACAGGACGTGGCCCACGATCGAATCTTTGAAAAACCTGGGCTTGGGGATCTTGAATTTTTTGAAGCTTCGGAGCGGCGGCCCGAACTCCTCCAATGCGCAGCCGTGGGACAGCCAGGCGGCTGCGGGAGCCATCTTGTCCCGTCCTTCAAAAGTCCGGCCCGGTCCTGCCAGGAAAAATTTTTCGTTGCTTAAACGGATGATCCGCTCCGGTTTATCCACGTCCAGGACATGGCTCAAAACGCCGTTGTCCGGGGCTATGAAATAATACTTGCTCGTCTTCACCAGGAGGATGGGGCGGCTCGTTCCGACTCCCGGATCAACGACAACCACAAAAATGGTGCCGGGGGGAAAGAACCTGAAGCACCCGAACAGGACGAAGCTTCCCTCCCGGACATCAAAGGAGCGGACCGCATGGGTAATATCTACGATCTTCGCCTCAGGCTGGATGCTGAGAATGACCGCCTTCAGGGAGGCGGCAAAGAAATCCCGGTCCCCATAATCCGTGAGGAGGGCGATCACCGGCGTTTTCATCATTCATAATGATATTTTAATCAATCCCCGCGGTCAACCAAGGCCTGAAAAATCCCGTTCGGGAGCGAATCCCTTTTCAAAGCGAATGGGCGGATAGAGGAGGAAACATTCAAATATGTGATTTCGAGGAGGCGTAGGCATCACCCCTGAGACCCCCCTAGCGGAGGGGGGCCCCGGACACTCTTGGAGGAGGACCCTTTCATAGGGTCCCCCTCCAACGGGCGGCGGGAATACCCGCCCGCCCTGCCACCCCTCCAAGGAGCATCCTCCCATGAATTCATTGCCAAATGCTCCTTGGAAGGATGGCAGGGAGCCAAGCGACCGTTGGAAGGAAACCCGCCAAAGGGTTTCCTTCCAAGAGTGTCCGACGGGACTGGTTCCCCAGGGGGCCAGGGGTGATGCCTACGCCTCCTCGAAATCACATAGACGGTGATGCTTACATTGGGGGAAGATTGTTGACCGTCGCCGTAATTCGTGTTAGCTTTCTTAAGCATGAAATTTCTGCGAGTCCTCGCGAACTCTCTCATCGGCGGCTTCTATTTTTGTCTGCTGCTGGCCCTTTTGGTGGCCGACCTCAACATCAACCTCGTCCTGAAGCCTTTTTTTCTCCTCCGGCTGGCGGCCTTTCTCATGCTCAGCTACGGCCTCCTGATGACCCTGGCCGGCCTCTGCGTCTATTATATCTATCACTTCTTTACCGGTAAGAAAGGCCGGGCCGGGTTTGTCTCAGCTTCGTTCCTGACGCTGGACTTCTCTCTGTTGACGCTCGTCTTCCTGATCATTTTCAGGGAAAATTATGTTTATTTCTCCTCCTTTTTTGCGGCCGGCCTGCCCACCCTCCTCCAGATCCAGATGATGGCCCTGTTCCTGTTGGCGACCGCCGGCTTTGTCTTCCATTACCGGCATTACCACCGAAAGCCGAGCCACTTTTATTTCATCGCTTTCTTCGTCCTCCTCGGCATCGTTATGGGGCTTGTTCTTGTCCTCCGTCTGAGCTATCCACGGTTCGGAAAATCGGCCAAGCTGGCCGCCATCGAGGCCGTGGCCATCGAAAAAAAAATCACCATTTTCGCCCTGAACGGCCTGAGCCTGGATTTTATCCTTCCCCTCAGCAGCGAGCGGAAGCTTCCGAATTTCACCTGGCTTATGGAAGGAGGCTCTTGGGGACGCCTGGAAAACTTCACTCCCAATGAATTCTCGGTCCTGGATCACTCCTTCAACACGGGCAAGTTTCCGGGAAAGCACCGCCTGATTTCCGAGGTCCAATACCGGATCCCGGGAATCCGGGATAAGATCGAGATCGTCCCGCGCTTTATCCTTTTCCGGCAGCTGAAGCGGATCGGCCTGCTCAAAGTCCTGCCCAATGACCCGCCGCCGACGACGAAAGACCTCTGGAAGATTTTCGAAGACTTCGGAGCGCCGTTTGTCAGAGAAGGCCGGCCCTCGGCCGAGCCGACGCCCGTCCCGATGAACCCGAAGACGGAAAAACTTTTCCTCACCTTTTACAAGGATTTGCAATTCGAAACGTCCAAGATATTTTCCCAGGTCAAGCAGGCCTTTTCCAGGGACAGCGAAGCGGAGGAAAAAGGCTGGAAGATCAAGACCGAAACGCAGCCGCGGCTCTTCTCCTTGTTCCTGGATGGCTTGAACACGGCCGAGACCTATTTCTATAAATACAGTTTTCCCGACGCCTTCGGCGAGATTCGCCAGGAGGAAATCCAAAAATACGGGCCCGTCATCGAAAAATATTACGAATTCTATGACCAGATCATCGGCAAGTACCTGGCCGCCCTCAAAGAGGACGAGCTCCTGGTCGTCTATTCTCCCCACGGCATCGAACCGCTGCCGTTCTGGAAGAGGCTGGTGGAATGGATCCTGGGCAACGCCTCTGTTTCTTCCTACCACGAACAGGCTCCGGACGGGGCCATTTTCTTTTACGGAAAGGACATCGCCCGGGGGAAAAACATCGAGGGGTTGAAGCTCGTGGACGTCTTGCCCAGTCTTCTCTATAGCCTGGGACTTCCGGTGGGCAAAGACATGGACGGCATCGTCCGCGGCTCGCTCTTCCTTCCCGCCTTCACGGAGGAAAACCCCATCTTCTATATTACTTCCTACGAGGACGTGAACATCAGGAACATCAAATAGGCTAGCGGATGAGCTTCAGCATCCGCCCCCATCTTGCTTTCGGCAGAAAGCTGACCAGCTTTTTCAGGCGATCCCGGGCGCTTGTCTTGAGATAGGCGTCCCGCTCGGCCTTGTAAGAAAAATAGATGATCCAGGGCCGGCCTTTGACATAGTTCAGCGGCAAAAATCCCCAGTAGCGTGAATCGGCGCTGTTGTCGCGGTTGTCGCCCATGACGAAAATGTGATCGGGGGGGACGACGACCGGGCCGTAATTGTCCCGGATGTTATCGCTGTAATTGTAAGTATCGTTCTTGGCGATCATCTGATTGTCGCTGTGGACCTTGTATTTTTCGTCCAGCGGCTGGTCATTGATGAACACCTGCTTGTTTTTGATCTCCAGCTTCTCCCCCGGCAGCCCGATGACCCGCTTGACGAAATCCTTGGCCAAATCATTGGGATATTTGAAAACGACGATGTCCTGCCGGCGGATGTTTTTCCTGGGAAGCAGGCTGGCCTCGATCGGCGAGGCCGTCCCGGCATAGACGAGCTTGTTGACCAGGAGAAAATCGCCGATGAGGAGCGTCGGCTCCATCGAGCCCGTCGGGATCTGGAAGGCCTGGACGACAAAAGTCATGACAAAAAAGACAAACACGGCCGTCTCGGCAATGAGCTCGAAATATTCCCGAAAAACGCCCTTGTCCCGTTTCTTCTTCGGCTCTTTCTCTTCGGTCATGGTTCACCTAAACAGAAGCGCTACTATAGCTAAAAACAAAAAATCTATCAACACCATTTTAGTATTAATTCGCCGGGCGAGGGGTGTGCCGCGTAGAAAGCCAACCTCCGTTGAGAGGGAGACCGCTCAATATTTTTAGCGGCTGAGCATGAACATAAGAACAAAATCAAGGAGCTTTGGAAAGGGATGAAGCGACCATCGGCCTTATAGAGCCCCCTTGATTGTCCAAGGGGGTAGGGGGATTAATATCACGAATTGAGAATCTTTTTACCTAATAAAACAATCTATCGGAGAAACACGCGCCACCGTATATTTGAGGGTAGCCTCTTTGAGGCCGGCGAGAATGTTTGAGCAAGAACAATACAGCGAGACACGCCACGGTGTGGACAAAGGCATAATTCAAAAGTACTGATCACATGTGCGAGAATCGCAGCCGCCGAAAAAGGCGGGATTTTTATGGCGTGAAAAATCCCGTTAGGGAGCGAGTCCCTTTCCAAAGCTCCACCCCCGAGCTCTCTCTTGACAGGAGCGCCGATTCCGGCTTTACTTAGTTCATGAATTTCACCCTTTTCGGCTATCCCAGGACGGGAAAAACCACGTTGTTCAATATCTTGACCGGATCGCACATCGAAGTGAAAGCCTATGAGGACGGGAAAAGAGAGCCCAATCAACGGACCTGCCCTTATCCCGACGCGCGCCTGGACAAGGTCTGGGGCCTTCATCCGGAGAAAAAGAAGGTCGCGGCGACGATCGACTTTTTTGACCTGGCCGGGATTTCCTACGGCGAGGTCAAGAACAGCACGTTCCTGAACGCCCTGCGCAAGGCCGACGGCCTGGTCCATGTCGTCCGCGGCTTTCATGACCCTCAGATCCCCGATCCCAGGCCGATCAACCCGAAGGGCGACATGCGGACCATGGAAGAAGAGCTTCTCCTGGCCGACCTGGTCTCGGTGGAATCGAGGCTGGAGAAGCTCGACAAGGACCTCAAGAAAGCCAAGAGCCCCGACGGCGAGAAAGAGCAGGAGCTGCTGGGGCGCCTGCGCCTCCACTTGGAGGACGGTAAGCCGCTCAGAGAATTCGTCCTCACCGACGCCGAAGAAAAACAGATCAAGAACTTCGCCTTCCTCAGTCAAAAACCAAGCCTTCATATGATCAACATGGATGAATCGGGTGTGTCCGGGATTCATGCCTTGGAAGCGGAGGCCGCATCCGGCCGGAAAAACACGGCGGCGCTCGCCTTCTGCGGAAAAATCGAAGCCGAGATCCTGGAGATCGGCGATGAGCAGGAAAAGCAGGTTTTTCTCGCCGAATACGGGCTGAAGGAGACGACGCCCGGACGTTTTTTTACGACGGCCATGGAGCTGCTGGAAGTGATCTTTTTCTTCACGATCGGCAAGGATGAAGTCCGGGCTTGGCCGGTTAAAAGAAATTCCTCGGCGCTCCAAGCGGCCGGCGCGATCCATACGGATATCGAGAAAGGCTTCATCCGGGCGGAAGTCATTTCCTGGCAGGAACTGATCAAGCTGGGCTCGCTCCAAGCCGGCAAAGAAAAAGGGGCCATCCGTCTTGAAGGCAAAGACTATATCGTCCAGGATGGGGACGTCATCTATTTCCGCTTCGCCGCATGAAAAAATCTTTCACGGTTGCCGCCGCCGACCCCCGCTCCTCGGCCAGGGCCGGGATCATCCAGACCCCCCACGGACCGATTGAAACGCCGGCTTTTGCGCCTGTCGCCAGCCAGGGAACGGTCAAAGCCCTGATCCATAGCGAACTGGAACAACTCGGTGCCCAGCTCATCCTCTGCAACTCCTACCATTTATATCTACGGCCCGGGCTGGATGTCATCCGGAGCATGGGCGGACTCCACTCGTTCATCTCCTGGCCCAGGCCGATCCTGACCGACAGCGGCGGCTTTCAGATCTACAGCCTCTCCCCCCTGGCCCAGGTCAAAGAGGAAGGCGTCTCCTTTGCCTCGCACCTGGACGGCACGAAAATCCGGCTCTCTCCCGAAGATATTGTGGATCTCCAGGTCTCTTTAGGCTCGGATATCATGATGGTCCTGGATTACTTCGTCCCCTTCCCTTCTCCCGATGAAAAAATGCGCGAGGCCGTGGCCATCACCAGCCGCTGGGCGGAGCGTTCCAGGGACAGGTTCCGCGAGCTCGACTCGGCGTCGCTCCTCTGGGGAATCACCCAGGGGAGCGTCAGATGGGAGCTCCGCAAACAGAGCACCGAAGACCTGGTCCGCCTGGATTTTGACGGCTATGCCCTGGGCGGCCTGGGGATCGGCGAAGCCAAGTCCCAGCTCTTCGAGATCCTGGAAAAAAGCGATGCCCTTCTTCCCAAAGACCGGCCGCGCTACCTGATGGGAATGGGCTATATCAGCGACATCTTCGAGGCCGTCGAGCGCGGCATGGACCTGTTCGACTGCGTCCTGCCCACCCGCAACGCCCGGAACGGCTCCCTCTTCACCAGCCGGGGGGTCATCGTCATCAAAAACCGTAAATACGCCCAGGATAAAAGGCCGCTCGACGAAGACTGCCCCTGCTATACCTGCCGGAATTTTTCACGCGCCTATTTGCGCCATCTCTACGAGCGGGAAGAGATCAGCTCGGCCGTCCTCCACACCATCCACAACCTCTATTTTTATCTTGACATCTTTCGCAAAATACGGCAATCTATTCAATCAAATTCGTTTCAACAACTGAAACAACGGTATTTGAATACATTAAAGGACGTGATACGATGATTTTAAGCGGATTTTTTTCAGTCGCCCAGCAAGCGGGCGGTCAAGGAGGCCGGCCGGCTCCCCAGGGCAGCATGCTCACGGCGCTTGTCCCGTTTATCCTCGTTTTCGTGATTTTCTACCTTCTGATCATCATGCCTCAGCGCAAAAAACAGAAAAAACACTTGGAGATGGTGGATAATCTGAAGCCGGGAGACCGCATCATCTCCTCGAGCGGCATCTACGGCACGATCATGGGGGTCCAGAAGGACCGCCTGGAAGTCAAAATCGCGGCCAACGTGAAAATCGAGATGACCAAGAGTGCCGTGGGCGTCATTCTCGCCCCCGGCGCGCCGGCGCCGCAGAAGACAGAATAGTTTTCTGATCGTCACGATATAAGGAAAAGGGTTCACATGAAAAAAGGACTGCGCTGGAAAATCATTCTGACCCTCGTCATCCTGGCGGGGTGCCTCGTGATCTCCTATCCCCTCAAAGAAAAGATCAAGCTCGGCCTGGACCTCAAAGGCGGGATCCATCTTCGGATGCAAGTCATCACCGAGGATGCCATCACCATGGAAACGGACCAGGAACTCCTTCGCCTGCAGGAACTTTTCAAGAAAAACAGTATCACCTTCACCGCCATGACCAAGGACAATCCTGGCCGATTCACCGTCCAGGGGACGACGCCGGATCAAGAGGGAAAAATCAAGGACGTGCTCGACCAATACTTGAGAGACTGGGATTACATATTTACCGGAACAGCCGCAACGGTCACTCTGAAGCCGGTGGCCATTCAATACCTGAAAGACCAGGCCGTCGACCAGTCCGTGGAAACCATCCGCAACCGGGTCGACGGCCTCGGGGTCGCCGAGCCGATTATTCAAAGGCAGGGCAAAGAATGGATCATCGTCGAGCTGCCAGGGGTCGATAATCCGGACCGGGTTCAAAACCTCATCAAACAAGCGGCGGTCCTGGAATGGAAGATGGTCAAAGCAGGACCCGCCGAGGACGAGGCGACGCTCCTGAAAGACTACGGGGGCAAAGTGCCTGATGATATGGATGCCCTTAAGGGAGACCCCAAGAGAAAAGCCCAGGGCTGGTACCTGGTCAGCAAAGTGGCGACGGTCACCGGACAGGATCTCCGGATGGTCCGCCGGTCCGTGGATGAATGGAACAGTCCCGCCGTCGCGTTTTCCCTAAAGCCGGACGGAGCCAAGCGGTTCGAAGTCGCGACCGGTGAAAATGTCGGAAAGATGATGGCCATCATCCTCGATAACCGGATCCAGTCCGCGCCGGTGATCAACACCCGAATCAGCGGCGACGGCATCATTCAAGGCAACTTCACCGTGGAAGAAGCCGAAGACCTGGTGCTTCTCCTCAAATCGGGCGCCCTGCCGGCAGGCATTAAGACTCTGGAAAACCGGACGATCGGCCCCTCCCTGGGCGCGGACTCGGTCCGGGCGGGCCTGCTGGCCTTCATGATTGCCGTCCTGTCCGTGATGACCTTCATGATCATTTATTATAAGTTTTCCGGAGCGAATGCCATCATCGCTCTCATCCTGAACGTGATCATCCTCATCGGCGCTCTGGCGTATTTTCGGGCCACCCTCACCCTGCCGGGCATTGCCGGGATCATCCTCGGCATCGGAATGGCCGTGGACGCCAACGTCCTCATTTTTGAGAGGATCCGGGAGGAAAGCGCCCTGGGCAAGAGCATCATGAACTCCATCTCGCTGGGTTTTTCCCGGGCGTTCAGCGCTATTTTCGACTCGAACCTGACCACGGTCATCTCGGCCATTTTTCTCTTCCAGTTCGGTACCGGCCCGATCAGGGGATATGCCGTCACCCTGATCATCAGCCTTGCCGCCAACATGTTCACCGCCGTGTTCGTCTCTCATTGGATTTTTGACGTGACCGTCACCAAAAAAACCAAGAAGATGAGTATATAGCCATGCCTCTCGTACTCCTCAAAACACCCAACATCAAATTCATGAGATACAAGTACGTCGCTCTGGCCGTCACCGGAGCGATCGTCCTGGCGGGGGTCCTGAATGTCACGGTCGGAAAAGGCCTCAAGCTGGGCGTGGATTTCGGCGGCGGGACCTTGATCCGCGTCATGTTCAAGACGCCGGCGGCGGTTTCGGACATCCGGCAAACCATGAGAGACGTCGGCCTGGGCAACAGCACCATTCAAGCCACGGGCAAAGCAGGACATGAGTTCCAGATCCGGACGATGCAGGTCATCAAGGGCATCGATCCGCAAAAAGAAGTCGAAGCTCATGAGCAGCTGGCCAACAGGGTCATCGCAGCGCTCAAGGGGGACGACGGTCAGGCCGAGACCCAGCGCGGGTTGAAGGACCTCAACAATATTGATACCAGAGAACTCACCTCTTTGCTTTCGGCGGCCTTCCCAACCGAAGCGGCTCAGCTTGCCGAAAAAATCATCGGCCAGACGGGGCTGAGGGTGACCAAGGGGATTTTCACGGATTATGCGGAGCTCTCGGAGGCCGGAATTCAGCCTGAGGTCATCACCTTCCTCAAGGAAAGGACGTTCCTCGGCAAGCTGACCGTGATCAGCAAGGAGACGGTCGGACCTCAGGCCGGGGCGGATTTGCGCAGAAAGGCCACGCTGGCCACAATCTGGGCCCTCATCGGGATGCTCGTCTACATCGCCTTCCGCTTCAAGCTGGCCTACGGTGTCGCGGCCATATTCACCCTGACCCAGGATGTCCTTATCACCCTGAGCATCTATTCCTTCACCAACCGGGAAATCAACCTGCCGATCATCGCGGCCATGCTGACCATCGTCGGATTCTCCATCAACGACACCATCGTTATTTTCGACCGGGTCCGGGAAAACACGAAAATCATGAGGAAGGAAAGCCTGGAAAACATCATGAACACCAGCCTCAACCAGACGCTGGGCCGGACCATCATCACCACCGGGACTGTGTTTATCACCCTGTTGTCCCTCTACATTTTCGGCGGCGAGGTGATCAACGATTTCGCCTTCTGCATGCTGATCGGCGCCATCGAAGGCGTCTATTCCACGGTGGCTCTCTCCTGCCCGGTGGTGCTTTTCTGGCAGAAAATTTTCAAGACTAAAACGGGCTTTAGAAAATAATTTGAGATTTGGACTTGTCAAAAAAAATAATTTATTCTATACTTCTTAGCTGTGGAAATGTATGCCGTTCCTATGAGGTAATGTATGGCTGAACAACCCGATTCCAGAGCCAAAACAGCCGAAGATGTTTCCGAACCATTCAAAGATTCTTTTTTCACCGGTTTGAGTTGAAATGAAATCCATAAAGCTATCTATGGCTTTCGAATATTAAAAGGAGGTACTTAAATGGAATTCGGTTTAGTCCAAATGTGGCAGTCCATGGGGAGTGTTGCGAGAGGTGTTGCATTCATCCTGATCGGTCTTTCCATCATTTCTCTCTATCTGTTCATCGAAAGATTGCTCACGTTTAGAAAAGCCAAGGCCCAATCGAAGCTGGTCGCCCCGAAACTTGCCGACATGCTGAAGAATGGTCAAATCAAAGAGGCCTTGAACCTCGCTTCCAAGAAAGAAAACAAAGGAAGCCATCTGGCCCGTGTCACGGCGGCCGGAATCCAGGAATTCCTGGAAGGCAAAGAATTCAACCTGAGCTTCGAGGAACAGGTTGAAACCGCTCAGAGAGGCTGCACCAGAGCCGCCTCCATCTTCGAACAGGAACTGAAAAGAGGCTTGAGCATACTGGCGACCATCGCCACCTCGGCCCCGTTCATCGGTCTGTTTGGAACGATCGCCGGCATCATCAATGCCTTCCGGGCCATGTCCCTGACCGGATCCAGCGGAATCGGCGCTGTGGCCTCCGGCATCGCCGAAGCTCTCATCACCACGGCCTTCGGGATCGGCGTGGCTGTCATCGCCCTCTGGTGCTACAACATCCTCAACGCCAGGATCGAGATCTACGGCGCGGAGATGTCGAACACCTCGTCCCAGGTCCTGGACTTCTTCATCCGACGCCAGCAGACCAAATAAGAGAATTCGCAGCCTTTTCAATAAAGGGAAAAGAGGTTCATTATGTCGATCTCAATCAGGAGAGAAGAAAGCGTCAAATCCGAGCCCAATGTCGTTCCCCTCTGCGATGTCCTTCTCGTTCTGCTGATCATCTTCATGATCGTAACCCCCTTGGTTCAAAAGGGCGTGGACCTGAGACTTCCCACGGCTATGAACACGATCCGTATGCCCGAAAATCCGGAAGTCGTCCTCTACATTAAAAAGGACGGAACCATGTACCTGAACCAGGACAAGGTGACGCCCGATAAGCTGCAGTCCATGCTGGAAGAAATGTTCATCAGCGCCACGGACAAGAAACTCTACTTGAGAGCGGACTCGGACCTGGAATACGGGAAACTCGTCGAGGTTTACGAATTTATCCGCGGGGCGGGCATCGAAAGCATCGCCGTGATCGCGGATAAAAAGACGGAAAAAGGCGACTAGCTTTTGTCTTGACCCCAAAGCCGGGGGGAAAGCGTGTTCTCCACAGCCCGCTTTCCCCTCGGTTTCCAGGCTAATCCATCCCGCCAAATCTCTTCCCCCTCCATACAGAGATACAGAGGAATTTCTTTGCCGCCCCATTTCTTGACAAACCCGGCCACAGACCGAAGGAGCTCCAGCCTGAGAGGCCTGAAATAGCGAAGCTTTCCGTCCCGCCCCAGGATGAATTCGTCATAGATGATCTTCGTCGCGGGGAAGCGGGCCTGGATGATCTTTTTCAGGGCCGGCGGGAACCTCAAGGCGCCCAGGCTGAGCCAGACGATGCTCGAGGCGGGAATGACCTGAAAGAGCTTGCGGACGACTTCCTCATATTCCCGTTCCCAACCCGGGAAGCGGACGAGAGGGTCAAAATGAAACCCGACGCGGTATCCCTTCTTGACAACGGCCCTGGCAGCCTGGAGGCGCTCGATCACGGGGGGCGCTCCTTTTTCTTCCTCGCCGGCAATCTTTCCGGCGTTCAACGACCAGGAAACGACGATGTTGCCCGGCCTTTGGACCGCCGGCAGATCCCCGATGCCTGCGGTCTTGGTCTTGAGTTCAAAACAGACATTGGCTTTCCCTCGGAAATAGGAGATCAACTCCGCCGAAAGGCCGGTGAGATGATCAAGGGCCAGGGAATCGCCGAGCTCTCCGGTTCCGATGCGAATGGCCCGCCGGTGGTGCTTTTCAAGGAAACCGTCCAGCTCATGCCAGAGATCCTCCAGGTTGACGAAGACGGTCAGCCAGGGCTCGGCAAGATAGTGTTGAAGGATGCAATACGTACAGTCCAACGGACACTGAAGGTTGAGATTGATGATGAAATAGCCGCAGCCGATGACGCGGGGAGTGCATGGACAGGGCTTGACAAACCGTCCTTTCTGGACCGTCAAATAGAGAATCCTCTTCCCTTCCCCGACCGGGTCTTCGGAACTGCGAATGGCCTCGAGGATCGCCTGCTTTCGGCGCGGGCTGGGCACGATTTCCTGAAGCACCCCGTCTAATCGGCCCAGGATCCTCTTCGTCAAAGGAAATCCCAGGGCTTTCTTGTCGATATAAACCTTGTCCGGATAATAAGGGAGTGAAGCCACTAAATTTTTTCCCGGCCTTTTGCGGTCCGTCGAGGACGGGCAAAAATCTTTTGAAATTCCTGACGGGAAGAAACTTCCATAAGCTTTCGGAGATGGGACCTAAATTCTCTTTCGTCCCTGAACCGGAAGGAGGCTTCCAAGTCGTCCGTTTCAAAGTACGGCGCCGGCTCGAGGGAAATTTCCTTCGGCCAGCCGAGCTCCCGCAGGGCCAACTGAAAGCTCTCTTCCCAAGCTGTCAGGTGGGGAAAACGCTCCCTCCGTAGAGCGAGGCGGACGCGCTCCGATTTTTGAACCGGCGGCCACTTTGAGGATTGGAGGACGGCCCGGATGCCGGGCGTCTCAAGGATAAGTCGGGGAAAAATATTTTTCCTTTTCGAAATCTCCAGGAGATCTTCCAATACCTCCCTTTGCTTGTTCTGGCCGAGCGGAAGGAGGAGCGGGATGATTTTTTCCAGATCCTCGGCCTGGAATTCGGCCAGCATCCGGGCTATAGGGAAAGGCAGGTTCTTCGCGGCGATCGCTTTTTTTGGATTGGGACCCAGCCTGGATATAGAAAGAAGGCTTTCCAGGTAAAAGGCCGTCGGCGGGACTTGAAGTAGCGGCAGAAAATCCTTCATGATCCGGGATTTGGCCATGCCGAAGGTCAGAAGCCTTGAAATAATCTCGGCCTTTTCCAGGAGTGGGAATTCACGCCAGGCCAGATTCTCGTAGAGCGCAAACAAAAATGCCTTGAGGTCGTCGGGCTCATCCAGGATGAGCGCCGGCGCGCTGGAGATCCCCAACTTAAGACAGGCAGAGAGTCTCTTCCACCCGGAGACCAGGACGAACCGGCCTTCTCGGAGCGTCACCAGCAGCGGATGGAGGAGGCCTATTTTTTTTATGGAGAGGGCCAGCCGGTCTGAAGAAAAAAATTCTGATATCCTGAACCTGGTATCCTCAAGGTCCAATTCATGAAGGTTCAGCTGTTTTGGCTCAAAAATATTTTTCATGACCGGAGTCGGCTCTATTTTAGTTTTTCCTCCCGATAAATTGCAATGCCGCCCCGATTCTGATATTTTTAACCTCCGCCATGAACGAATCCGTATCGATCGTCCCGCCCAGGCCTTTTAAAGATTTCCTCGTCGACCGGGTCATCTATGTGCCCGTGGATTTACCCTCGGGACTCATTAAGAAACACCTCCGGGAAAAAGCCGGCAAGGAAAAACAGACCGACTGGGGCATCCTATTCGGGCTCGAGCGGACGGCCGTTCTGTTCCAGGCTGTGGGAGCTCCGTTAGCCGTTCTCTCGTTGGAAAAGCTCGTCGCTTCGGGCGCTGAAGAAATTTTGATCCTCGGCTTCTGCGGCTCGCTGAATCCAGAGTACAAGCTGGCGTCTCCCATCAGCGTCGCCAAAGCTTATTCCAATGAAGGCACATCCTGCCACTATTGTCCCGGTCAAAAGGTCTTTCCTGCCTCCGCGGATCTTCAAAAATCCGTCGAGAAAGAATTGAAAGACAGAGGACTTCCCTTTCTGCGAGGCGCGGCAGTTTCCACGGACGCACCTTACCGGGAAACTCCGACCTGGATTCGAAAAATGCGACAGAGAGGAATGGATGTTGTGGATATGGAGGCCTCTGCGGTCTTTGGACTGGCCCGTTTCCACAAACTGCCGGCCGCAGCCTTGATGATCGTCAGCGACGAATTGTTCTCCGGTCGCTGGAAGAACGGCTTTTCAGATCCCAAGCTGGCAAAAGCCGTCCAGGACTATTTTTTCTCTTTTCTCGGGAACCGGAGCATTGGATAAGACCGACCAATCCCGTGATCTAATATAAACGCAATTAAAATGACATCCCCGTTCGGGGGTCACTTAGGCCGCCCCTAGCCCCCGGGCCCCGGGGAACCAGTCCCGTCGGACACTCTTGGAAGGAAACCCTTTGTAGGGGTTTCCTTCCAACGGTCGCTTCGCTCCCTGCCTTCCTTCCAAGGAGCATTTGGCGATGAATTCATGGGAGGATGCTCCTTGGAGGGGTGGCAGGGCCGGCGGGTATTCCCGCCGCCCGTTGGAGGGGGAACCTGTAAAAGGGTCCTCCTCCAAGAGTGTCCGGGTCCCCCCTCCACTACGGGGGCTTTAGGACGGCCTAAGCGCCCCCCATACTTTGTCACTATTTACGTTTGTATTAGCGCTTCAAGCGGAGCGCTTCGTTCAGGCTGCCCGTTCTGTAGCCGGCCAGGTCCAGCGTGACATAGAGATAGCCGATTTTTTTCATATATCCGACGATCCTCGCCCGCATCTCCGGCTTGACGGCCTTGGGAAACTCTTTAGGCCCGATCTCGACCCGGGCGATCCGGCCGTGATGACGCACCCGGAGCTGCCCGAAGCCCAGCTTTCTCAAGAAATCTTCGGCCTTTCCCACCTGCTTCAAACTCTTTTTGTCGATCCGGGTATGATAGGGAAAGCGAGAGGCCAAGCAGGCCAGGGACGGCTTGTTCCAGGTCGGAAGCCCGAAATGTCTGGAAAGTTTACGGATTTCATCCTTCGTCAGCCCGGCTTCTTTGAGCGGCGACCGGATGCCGAGCTTTTTTCCGGCCTTTGCCCCAGGCCGGAAATCGCCCATGTCATCGACATTCTGGCCGTCCAGCACGTAAGCGATCCCCTCTTTTTTTGCGATGTCTTTCAGCCTGGAAAAAAGCTCTTGCTTGCAGTAATAGCAGCGGAGAGGAGGGTTCTTCACGAAATCGGGATTCTCGATCTCATGGGTATGGATGACTTTATGCCTGACGCCCAGACTTTTGGCGAGGGCCCCGGCTCCTTTGACCTCCGCCTCCGGATATGTCTCCGAGCCGGCGATGACGGCCAAGACCCCGTTTCCCAGAACATCCGAAGCGACCTTCAACAAAAGCGTGCTGTCGACCCCACCCGAATAGGCCACTAGGACTTTTCCCATGGCCCGGAGAATTTCCCCGAGCTCGGCGAGCTTGGGGAGAATGGACTTTGATAATCGAATTTGGCTCATCGCGTCCCCGTTTCAATTTTTTCTTTCCGCTTGCTGCGGGCGATCTTTTCGACTTCCCGGACCAGGGCCGGAACGATCTCTTTTTCATCAAGCCGGCGCAGGAGCCTTCCCTCCTTGAAAAGAACGCCGACCCCTTTTCCGCAGGCAACGCCGATGTCCGCTTCTTTGGCCTCTCCCGGCCCGTTGACCATGCAGCCCATGACGGCCACGGACACGTTTTCTGTGATCCCGGCCAATTTTTTCTCGACATCGGCGGCCATGCGCCGGAGGTCGACTTCGACGCGGCCGCAGGTCGGGCAGGAAATCACGTTCGGCCCTCTCCGACGGAGGCCTAAGCTGGCCAGGATCTGGAAGGCTACTCTGACTTCCTCCTCGGGTCGGGCCGTCAAGGAGACCCGGATCGTATCGGCCAATCCTTCATTCAAGAGCAGGCCGATTCCGACGGCCGATTTCACAGCGCCGCAGAGAAGCGTTCCGGCTTCCGTGATACCGGCATGAAAGGGATAGTCCACTTTCCCGGCCAGAAGGCGATAGGCTTCAAGGGTGCGCAGCACGTCCGATGCTTTAAGAGAAACCTTGATGAGTCGAAAATCCAAGCCCTCCAGGATCCGAATATGCCGCAGGGCGCTTTCCACCATCGCTCCGGCGGTGGCGCTGCCATGTTTTTTCAGAAGATCTTTTTCCAGAGATCCCGAATTCACTCCGATCCGGATCGGGAGACACCTGTCTTTGGCGGCCAGGACGATTTCTTTCACCTTTTCTTTAGAACCGATCGTGCCCGGGTTCAGGCGCAGCCCGTCCACACCCCGGGCCATGGCGATGAGCGCCAGCCGGTGATCAAAGTGAATATCGGCGATCAAGGGGATCCGGGCCTTCCTTTTGATTTCGCCGAGCGCCTCTGCCGCTTCCCTATCCGGAACGGCCAAACGGACGACTTCGCAGCCGCTTTTCTCCAATCTTTTAATCTCGGCGATCGTCGCCCGGCTGTCCCGCGCGTCCGTTTTCGTCATGGACTGGACGACGATGGGCGCTCCCCCGCCGATGGGGACTCCGCCGATCATGATTTGACGGGTCTTCCGACGCGGCAAAAAAGTCTTAGGCATTTCTTTCGTCATTCTTTATCCAACCGTTTTGAAAATGATATCCATTAGGCACAAGAAAAAAATTCTTAGCGCAAGGCGGGTGGCGCCGAACTGGGGCGCCCCGACGGATACACTTGGAGGAGGACCCTTTGATAGTGTCCCCCTCCAACGGGCGGCGGCAAGAGTCGACCGCCCTGCCACCCCTCCAAGGAGCCTCCCACCATGAATTCATCGCCTAATGCTCCATGGAAAGGAGGCAGAGAACGAAGTGATCGTTGGAGGGAAACCCGTAAAAGGGTTTCCCTCCAAGAGTGTCCGACAGGACCCGCACGACAATTTCGCCTCAAACAAGATCATTTTTAAAACGGCACCAGGCTCTTCCAGCCGTTGGGCAGGCGCTTGACGATGTCATTCAGGAGGATAAACCCGATCAGGATGATGAAAATGACGAAGCCGATCTGCATCCAGATCTGCCGGGCCTTGGGGCTGAAATCGCGGCGGAAAATGCCCTCCAGGACCAGGACGAAAAGCTGTCCTCCGTCAAAAACCGGAATCGGGAACAGGTTGAACACCCCGAGCTGAAGACTGATGAAGGCGATCCAGCTGATGAAGGCCATGAATCCCATCCGGAAGGTCGCGTAGGAAAGATCGGCAATCTCCAGCGGGCCTCCCAACTGCTTCACCGACGCCTGCCCCGTCAACAAATTCTTGATGACTTCAATGACCATAAAAAACAGCTTGGCGTTGTACTTGACGCTCTCATTGATCGCAGCTAAAAACCCGAACTTTTTGATGACCGACTTCACGGATTGGATCACTCCGATCTTTCCGACTTTTCCTGCCTGCCTCGGCGTGATGAACAAGGTGACCGGCTTTCCGTCCCGGATGAGGCTGAATTCGAGCTCCTTGCCCGGGCTTTTCTCGATGACCTCGAGGAATTTGTTGGCGTTGATCGTCTGGCCGCTGATGGCTTGAATGAGATCGCCGGCCCGCATCCCCCCTTTTTCGGCCGGCGAGCCCGGTGACACGACTTGAACCTGGGCGGGGATCTTCGCGGCAAACCCGGCGTAGCCTATCTCGTATTTTGTCACTTTCACCTTTCCGGTCACCATCTGGATGGATTGGACCTGGCCGTCCCTCTCGATCTCCAGGGTCAGTTGTTTATCAGGCTTTGTCCCGATGGCCAGTTCCAAATCGCTCCAGGTCGGGACCTTTTTTTTGTCGACGCTCAAAATTTCATCCTCGACTCGAAGGCCGGCTTTTTCGGCCGGAGAGCCCGGCTCGATCCAGCCGATGACCGGTTTTTGGTCCAGGTATTCGGGAAGGGCCACCCCGGCCATATTGATCCCGGCCACAATGACAATAGCCAGGACGATATTCATCACCGAGCCCATGAGAATGACCAGGAACCGCTGCCATCTTTTCTTGGCCATGAAATCGTCCGGGGCCAGCGCGCGGCCCGGCTCAAAAATGCCCTCCCCGAGGAACTTGACGTAGCCGCCCATGGGGAGCACGCTGATCCTATAATCGGTCTGTCCCTTTTTGAAGCCAAGAAGCCTTTTCCCATAGCCGAACGAGAAGACTTCAACCCGGATGCCGACTAATTTGGCCATGAAAAAATGGCCGAACTCGTGAATAAACACCAGGATGCCGAAAACAATGAGAAAGGCAAGCACCGTTCCGAATATTGCGCCCATTTCACAACCTTTTCTGAAGAGTTTGGATCGTCCGTTCTCTCATCTGCCGGTCCACGGCAAAGATGTCCTCGAGACAGCGGATCTTATTTTTGCGGTGTCCGTCCATCGCCCTCCGGACAACCTTATGAATATCCGAAAAATGGATTTTCCTGGCCAGGAATGCGGCCACGGCCGCTTCGTTGGCCGCGTTGAGGGCCACCGGAAGGCTCTCTCCTTCCTCCAAGGCCTGATAGGCCAGTCGGATCAAGGGATATCGTCGCTCATCGACGGGAAAAAATTCAAGGGACCGGACCTGGCCCAGGTCAAGGGACGGAAGCATGGCGTCCCGCCGTTCGGGATAGGTCAAAGCGTACTGGATGGGGATTTTCATATCGGTCGGGCTGAGCTGGGCAAGGACGGAGCCGTCTCGCATCTCGACCAGAGCATGGACGATGCTCTGGGGATGGATCAAGATGCGCAGCTGACCGGGAGCCAAGTCGAACAGCCATTTGGCTTCGATGAGTTCCAGGCCTTTATTCATCAACGTCGCCGAATCGACGGTCACTTTCTTTCCCATCTTCCAGCGCGGATGGGCCAGAGCTTCTTCGACCGTTTTCGTTTTCAGCCTGTGGAGGGGAGTCCTAAAAAAAGGGCCGCCCGAGGCCGTCAGCGTCACCGTCTTGATGCTTCGCCTGTCTTCCTTGGCCAAACATTGGAAAACTCCGCTGTGCTCGGAGTCCACCGGAATGATCTGCGCCCCGCTCAGCCGGGCTTCTTTTCGGAGGACGGGGCCGGCCACGACCATGGACTCTTTATTGGCCAGGGCCACTTTTCTGCCGGCCCGAACGGCCGCCAGCGTCGGCCTCAAGCCGCTGATCCCGGTGATGGCCGAGACGACGATATCGTTGTTCCCGTATCCTCCGATTTCCTCCGCCCCCTCGGGGCCGTAGGTGACCCGGACGGAGATTCTCTTGATTTTTTCCATGAACGCTTGGGCATCCTCTTTACGCTCGAGGGAGACGATCTCCGGGCGGAAAGCGCGGACCTGTTCTTCCAAAAGCCGGCTGTTCGAGCCGGCCGCCAAGGCCACGATACGGAAGGCCGTCTTGTGCCGGGTGATGACGTCCAAGGCATTTCGACCGATAGCGCCGGTCGATCCAAGAATCGCGACATTTTTCATAAAACGCTACTTCCAGAAAAACCGGATAAAATAATAAAAAAACGGCGCCGCCAGGATTAGGCTGTCAATCCTGTCCAAGAATCCCCCGTGTCCCGGGAGAAAATTCGAAGAGTCCTTGACTCCGGCCGCCCTCTTGAACAGCGATTCCAGAGGGTCGCTCAACTGGGCGACGGCATGGACAAATAATCCAGACAGGGCGGCTTCCAGGATGCCGATCTCTTTCAACAGAACCTGTTGTGCGGCTACGGCCCCGAGACAGGCCAGGACAAGGCCTCCTACGCTTCCCTCCCAGGTTTTGTTCGGGCTGGCCATCGGCGTCATCTTGTGCCGGCCCAAGAGACTTCCAAACAAATAAGCCCCGCTGTCCCCGAGGAAGATGACGGCGAAAAGAAAATAGATGTAAAAAGGGCCTTTTTCCAGGCGCAAAAGATAAAAATAGTTCATCGTGAAGCTGATATAGATGGCGCCGAAGATGGTCACAGCGAAGGAGAAAGGAAACAGAGCGACCTTCTCGATCGTCTTAAAAGAAATGACGTAATAGAGCCCGGCCAGAAGCAGACCGAGGAACAGCGCAATCTCAAAGGGCAGAGCCTCGAAAAAAAACGAGGCGCTGATGAGAAGCGCCAAAAGAACGCCGACCGCTCTTTGGGGAAACATCTTCTTGCGGCGGACGAGGTTATAGAACTCGAGCAGCGAAACGATGATAAAAACCTGAAGGAAGAGAAAGAACACCAGCCGGGAGGTCCACTGGATGACGAGGAAGAGAAGGGCTAATAAGATCAGGGCCGTGGGGAGTCTTTTGCGGAGGCTCATTTTCGGGGACGAATGTCGCCGAACCTTCGTTCGCGTTTCTGGTAGTCCAGAAGCGCCAGGAGGAAATGCTTTTTCCGGAAATCAGGCCAGTAAGCGGACGTGATCCAGATCTCGGCATAGGCGATCTGCCACAGCAGGAAGTTGGAAACGCGTAACTCGCCGCTGGTCCGAATCAACAAGTCCGGGTCCGGCAGGTCTCCCGTATACAAATGCCTGGAAAATTCGTCTTCATCCAGGGTGTCGGCACGAATATCCTTCTCCTTCAAGATTTTTTTGACGGCGTCCACGATTTCCGTCCGGCCGCTGTAGTTGAGGGCCAGGCAGATCACCATGCTGTTGTTGTTCTTTGTCAATTCCTCCACCCGGTCGAGCTCCTTCCTTAGGGATAGAGGCAATTCCTCCTTCTGGCCGATCACCTTCAAGCGGAAATTCTTCTCGACCAGAGTTTTGCTTTCCTTCCTCAGGTAATCTTCGAGCAATCCCCAGAGCGTGGAGATCTCTCGTTTCGGCCTTTTCCAATTCTCCCTGGAAAAGGCAAACAGGGTCAGAAATTTGACTCCGACCCGGGCGCTGGTCTCGACGATCTCCCGGACTGATTTCGCACCCGCCCGGTGGCCTTCCACACGCGGCAGGTTCCTTTGTTTAGCCCATCGGCCGTTGCCGTCCATGATCACGGCCACGTGGCGGGGAATCCTGGAAAAATCCAGCTCATCGGCCAGGCGTTCTTCCTCGCTTCCCGGCTCGATGAAGCCTTCTAAGCTCTTGAACATGCGAAACATTATAGGGGTTGCCCCCCGAATTGTCAAAAGAAGGGCTCGGGGTATGCCGCTCAAGGCCACGCGGATTTTCCCACTCGCGCACTTTGGAGGGGAAGACCCCTTCCAACGGTCGCTTCGCTCCCTGCCTCCCCTTCTCGGACTTACGTCCTGCGACCAACGGGGCATACCCCTTTGGAATCCCCGAGGATTTGTGTTCATAAACACAAATCCTCAAAATCCGCTCGACATCGTTCCTTCGCTCTCCTCTCCGTTCCGTCGAGGAACCATGCCCGCTCCGACCTTTTAAGCCCCCTTAATTGGCTAAGGGGGTAGGGGGATTAATAATGTTTAAATCTTAATTCTTCGTTCCAGCTTTATAAAAAGCTGACGGGCTTTTACGCGGCATACCCCTCGCCCAGCTAAGAAAAGAATCTATTCCTTCAAATCGATCCTTGTGGTCTATTAAATATAGACCTGGAGGCGGCATTTTGGTAATCTATCCAGTCTAAAGAGCCGAACATGTGCCTTGCTATACCCGCGAAAGTGATTGAAGTCGATGAAGCCCTCCAGGCGGGAAAGGTCGATTACCTGGGGACGAAGGTCAAGGCCAATTTCGCGCTTCTCGAAGGCGTCCAAACCGGAGACTGGGTGATCGTCCATGCCGGGTTCGCCATATCCAAGCTCGATGAGCAGGAAGCCCGGGAGACGCTCGCCCTGCTCAGGGAGATCGCGGAAAAGAGCGAGCCAGCCGGCGGATAAGGGCTCATTCCTGGGATATAAAGCGTGAACGCTTACAGGGACAAAAAAGTTATTTCGGCCCTCCTCAAGACCATCGGGGAAAAAGCCAAGTCCCTCCCCACTCCCTGCCGGATTATGGAGGTCTGCGGCACCCATACGATGACGATCCATAAGTACGGCTTGAAAAAAATGCTCGAGGAGATCGGCATCGAGATGGTCTCCGGGCCCGGCTGTCCTGTCTGCATCACCCCCAACGAAATCCACGAAGCCGCGATCACTCTCGTGACCCGCTACGAAGACATCATCTTGGCTACGTTCGGTGATATGACCCGCGTCCCCACCCGGATGGACTCGTTGCAGAATACGATACCCCACAGGGGATCATCCATAAGAATCGTCTATTCGCCCCAAGAATCCCTGGAGCTGGCCAAACAAAAAAAGGAGAAATCCGTTGTTTTCTTCGGCGCCGGCTTTGAAACCACTATTCCATCCATCGCCTTCATGGCCAAACAAGCAGCCGAAGAGAATCTGAAGAACTATTCGATTCTCTCAGCGCTCTGGCTGATTCCTCCGCCCCTTAAAGCGATCCTCGAATCTGGAGAAATCAAGATATCCGGGTTCCTTTACCCCGGCCATGTCAGCGCCATCATCGGCAAAAAACCTTACGAATTCGTGGCCAGGGATTATGGATTCCCAGGGGCGATTGCCGGGTTCGAACCCGGAGACATCCTTCTCGGCATCTCCTCTATTCTGGACCAGCTCGAAGAAGGAAAGCCGCAAGTATCCAACGAGTACAGCCGCGTCGTGCCGAACGACGGAAACCCGATTGCCCTGCGTCTCATGGAAGAGGTTCTCGAGCCGAAAGATGCCCATTGGCGGGGATTGGGCCTGATTCCCAAGAGCGGGCTGAGACTCCGCAAAGCTTTCGAAAACTGGGATGCGGAATTGAAGTATGGGCTGGATATCCGGGCCGGAAGCGGCGACCTCCCCGGCTGCCGGTGCGGGGATGTCCTTCGAGGCCTGATGTCTCCGACAGAGTGCACACTTTTCGGCAAAAAATGCGCCCCCGACTTTCCCTGCGGACCTTGCATGGTGTCCTTCGAAGGATCCTGCTTCGTCCATTATAAATACAGGGAACTGAATTCCCGATGAAAAAGATCAGCCTGGATCTCGGCAGCGGCGGCAAGTCCATGAGGGATTTCATCGCCGGGACGATCGTGCCGACATTTAAGAACCCGTTCCTGGCGGAACTCTCGGATGCCAGCCATCTACCTGATAATATTGCCTTTACGACAGACAGCTATGTCGTGGACCCCATCTTCTTCCCGGGAGGGGACATCGGAACGCTGGCCGTCAACGGGACGGTCAATGACCTCGTTGTCTCCGGCGCGATCCCCCGCTATCTGTCCCTGGCCCTGATCCTGGAAGAAGGGCTGGCCTGGGACGACCTGGAAAGGATCCTGGGTTCCTTGAAAAAGGCGGCCGCGGCGGCGAAAGTTCAGATTACGACCGGAGACACAAAAGTCGTGAGGCTCGGCCAGGGCGATAAAATTTATATCAATACGTCGGGCATCGGGCGGGTTATAGCCAGGCCAAGGCCGGAACTCATCAGGCCGGGTGACAAGATCATCGTCACCGGGACTTTGGGAGAGCACAGCCTGGCCGTCATGATGGCCAGAGCGGAATTCGGCCTGGAATCCCGTGCCCGCAGCGATTGCGCTCCATTGAATTTTCTCCTGCCCTTTTGGAAAAAAGGCGTTTTCTGGATGAGGGACATTACCCGGGGAGGCTTGGCCACCATCCTTTCCGAATTAGCTGAGCGGATTCCCCATCCAATCCTAATCGAAGAAAATAAAATTCCTCTTTCCCGGGCCGTCCGCGGCGCCGCCGAGCTGCTGGGGGTAGACCCCCTTTATCTGGCCTGCGAAGGAAGGGCGGTGATCGTCGTCCCTCAAAGCAAAGCCGCCCGGATCCTTGGCGGAATCAAAAAGCATCCCTTGGGGAAAAGAGCTCAAGTGATCGGCGAAGTCGAAGCAAAAATCGGAAGGCCGGGCGAACTCCTCTTGGCCACGGCCGCCGGCGGGCTCAGGTTGCTCGAGCCGCTGACCTCCGAGCTCCTGCCGCGCATTTGTTGATGATGAACGGGATGAAAAGCTTCTCAGGACCCGGGAAATTCACCCGGCATGGATTTCTGTGTTCCGCTTCGTTCCTCGCCTCGATGTTCGTGATCGCGGCCGGCATGGCTTGCTCCGGCGGCCCGCAACCCGCCGCCAAAAACATCAAAGATTTAGAATACGGCAAGTTCACGGACTTCCGTTCGACGATCCCGGAATACAAAGAGCTCTTCCATCTCATCCGGGCCACGCTCTCCCATAACCAGGTGGCCTTCCAAGGAAAAACGGGACCCATCTCGGGATTCGCCGCAGGGTCGGCGTATCCCCAGATCTGGCTGAGGGACGCCAACACCATCATCCCGGCTTCGCGCTATTTCTATGAGATTCCTTATCTCCGGGCCTGGCTGATCGAACATCTAGCTGCCCAGAAGGACGACGGCTCACTCGAGGACTGGTTGGATTCCAGGGGCAAAACGGATAAGAACACCACGGAAACCGATCAGGAGACAAGCGCCGTCCAGGCCGCAGGCCAAATCAGCCGTATCTTGGGCGATGCCTGGCTGGAAGAAAAAATGAACGGAGAGGCCATTCTGTCCAGGCTGGAAAAGGCGATGCTCTATGTCCTCGACCACAGGTTCGACGGGCAGCGAGGTCTCGTCACCGGGGCGCATACGGCCGATTGGGGCGATGTCGACATGGAACACGCTGACCA
Organism: uncultured Eubacteriales bacterium; assembly: GCA_964537875.1. Taxonomy (GTDB): domain Bacteria; phylum Acidobacteriota; class Aminicenantia; order Aminicenantales; family UBA4085; genus JAPKZH01. The sequence continues at coordinate 13,469 of CAZIDN010000028.1, read as the reverse complement.
AAATGCGATCTATGCCGACGACCGAACCCACTGGACATGCGACATCTATGACCAAAGCATGTTCTATGGAGCCGCCAGAAGCTTGGCCGGGATGTTTGATGGCCGCGGCCTGAAAGAAAAAGCCCGGCTCTGGGAAGAAAAAGCCGGGTCCATTCAAAAGAATACCGATCGATGGTTATGGCAGGAGGACAAAGGCTTTTATCGGGTCCACATCCACCTGGATTCGCTCCGCCATGACTTCGACGAAGCCGACATATTTGCCATGGGTGGAAACGCCGAGTCCATCCTCTCCGGATTGGCCTCGGAAGAGAAGTGCCGCAGGATCATCGAAAGCGCGCTGGTCCGTCAGAAGTCCTTTGGCCTTTCTACGATCGGAGGGACACTCCTGCCCCCCTATCCCAAAAAATTCTTCCAGCATCCCTCGCTGGACGATCCTTATGAGTACCAGAACGGCGGCCAGTGGGACTGGTTCGCCGGCAGGATCGTCTACGCCATGTTCGAACACGGATTCAGCCGGCAGGCCCGAGAGAAACTTCTCGAAATCGCCAAAAAAGACATCGCCAATCGAGGCCTCTATGAATGGGACAGCCCGGACGGGACCGGACGGGGAAGCGCGTTTTACTCCGGCAGCGCGGGCAGCCTGGCCAAAGCCCTGTTCGAAGGATACTTCGGTCTCAAGATTGCCAAGGATTCGCTCGGGCTCGAGCCGAAGCTGGGCTCAGACAGCGCCTCCGTCCACGTCTACATTCCCGCCTCGGACCTGTTTGCGGCATACGTTTATCAGTTTGACCGGATGAAGAACAAATTGGTCTTCCGCTATAACAGCAATATCCCGGGTCCCGGCAAAATCAAAATTCTCATTCCCCGAATTGAAGCCGGTGCGAATATCCCCGGGAAATTCCAGAAGCTTCGCGTAAAAAGAGACGGGCTGAAGATCCCGTTTGTTCAGTCCGAATCGGGCCAAGACAGATTTGTCGTCATCGTGACCGATTTCAAAAACCACGTTCTTGAAATCGAGTTTAGATCGCTTGATAGGTGAGGAGGAAATCTTGGATAAGATTCGGTCACGGCGTGTATCGAGAATCTTCAAGAGCGAATTTCGGCCATCGGTTTTAGGCAGACGCTTCGTCCTTTGTCTGACCGTCGCCCTGACTTTAGCCGCGGGAGGGGCGCTCCCTCAGACAAAAAATGTCGAGGTCACGGCCGCCAATGGCATGGTGGCTTCCGCCCATTCTCTAGCCTCGCAGGCCGGCGTGGACATCTTGAAGGCGGGGGGGAACGCAGTCGACGCGGCGGTGGCGGCGGCGTTCGCCATCGGCGTGGTCGAGCCGAACTCCAACGGGCTCGGCGGCGAGGGGATGATGGTCATTTATCTCGCCAAAACCGGGTCGATGACCGCCATCGACTATCGCTCTTCCGCCCCGGCTGCGGCGTCCTATCCCCAGGGCATTCCTTCAACCGGCTTTGCCGCCGCGGCGGCCCCGGGGACGGTGGCGGGATTATGCCTCGCCCTCGAGAAGTACGGCACGATGACGCTGCCCCAGGTACTGGCGCCCGCGATCAAACTCGCCGCCGACGGGTTCGTCATCAGCCCGCTGCTGGCCGGCATCATAGCCGACAGTTATGAAGCGATCATGAAAAACGAAGCCCTGGCCGCGATCCTGTGTCCCGAAGACCTGCCGCTTGGAGCGGGGGAGACGCTCCGGAACCCGGACCTCGCCGAAAGCCTCCGCAAAATTGCGGCTGGAGGCCGGGACGCGTTCTACCGCGGCGAACTGGCGGAGAAGATCGCCGCCGAAATGCGCGACCGCGGCGGATTCATCACGAAGGACGACCTGGCCGGATATAAGGCGATCGAGCGCCCGCCGGTGCGTGGCTCGTACCGTGGGTTTGACCTCATCTCGGCGCCGCCTCCCTCCGGCGGGCTGGCCGTCATCGAGATCATGCACATCCTGGAGAATTTCAATGTCGCCCGCCACGCCCCGCTGTCGCCGGAGCGCATCCACCTGTTCGCCGAGAGTATGCGGCGCGGCATCGCCGATTGGAGCGCTTTTGTCGCCGACCCGGATTTCGTCTCCGTTCCGGCCGCCGGCCTGCTGGCTAAAACCTACACGAAGAGCCGCGCCGCCGAGATCGACCCGGCGCGGATCGGCGAGAAGATCGTCGCCGGCATTCCGGGCAAGGAGGAGAGCCCCAGCACGACGTCGCTGTCCGCGGCCGACAAGACGGGGAATATGGTCGCCCTGACCCAGACGATCTCGGACTTCTTCGGGGCCAAGGTCGCCATCGCCGGCACGGGGATCATCCTCAACAACGAGATGAAGAATTTCTCAGCCCGCGGCGTCAACAGCCTGGCCCCCGGCAAGAGGATGCGGACGACGATCTCGCCGACGATCGTCGTCAAGGACGGCCGGGCGTTCGCGACCCTTGGCACGCCGGGGGCGGGGCGCATCCTGACGACGATGTCGCTCCTTCTCTCGAACCTGATCGATTACAAGATGGGCATCCAAGAAGCCATCGAGGCGCCCCGGTTCTACCCATCCGACAAAGCGCTCTCGATCGAGCCCCGACTTCCGGACCAGACCCTGGCGGCCTTGGCGAAGCTGGGCTACGAGTTGAAGCGGCTGGGACCGTTCGACCTATACTTCGGGGGCGCCCAGGGCATCCTCGTCGATCCCAAGACGAACAGGAAGATCGGCGGCGCCGACCCTCGACGCGACGCGGCGGTTCTGGGGTATTGAAATGGGAAGAGAGTCCATAAAGGCGGTCCTGATCGGCGTCCTGGCCGCTGGGATCGGCGCGGTCGCGGCATCGCAGATCTCGATTCCCTCGATCCCGCCGGCAGTCCACGACGTGAGACCCGGGCTCGGCGTCAAGACAATCGCCCTCTCCGATTATCTGCCTTCCTTGGCCGGCACGCCCGGCGATTCGGCCGTCTATCTCCTCGAGGGGCCGAAGCCGGGAGGCACGGTTTTCCTCGCGGGGGGGACGCATGCCAACGAGATCGCCGGCGTCATGGCGGCCGTCCTGCTCGTCGAGCGGGCGAAGCTCGGGCGGGGCCGGCTGATCGTCGTCCCCCACGCCAACAATTCGAGCGCGAGCTACCAGGACCCGAACATGCCGGCCGTCCCCAGGACATTCACCATCAAGACGGCGGGCGGCGAGAGGACATTCGTGAGCGGAGCACGTCTGACCAAGCCCGAGCACCAAGGCGAACCCGACCCGCCGGGCGAGAAGCCACCGACTCCGGAATATGCGTCCGACAACCTGTCGCGCAACCTTGACCGGCAGTTTCCAGGAAAAGAGGACGGCAACCTGACACAGCGGATCGCCGCGGCGATTGTCGCCCTGATCCGGAAAGAGGGCGTCGACCTGGCCTTCGACCTTCATGAAGCGCCGACCGGAAGCCGCTTGGCGTTGATGATCGTCGCTAATCCCAAGAACGCGGAGCTCGCGGCCGAGGCGGTCCTCAACCTCGAAACCAAAGGCCTGAGCCTAAAGCTCGAGGAGTCGTCGGCAACTTTCCGAGGGTTGTCTCACCGCGAATGGGGAGATGCCACCCAGGCCCGGGCCTTCCTGTTCGAAACGCCCAATCCCGGCTCTCTCCGGGATAAGCCTGGCGATCCGGTCAACGATCCCGCCTGGCCGCTGTCGAAAAGGGTGGGCGTCCATATCGAAGCGCTGCGGGCCGTTATTGAAGCATATAACGCCGGAGCGCCGACGGCGCGGCAGGTAGAGCTGGCCGGCCTGCCGGACATGGCCGAGCTCATGAAATCCGGCCTCGGAGCCTTCCTGCGATGACGTCCGAACCGAAAGGCCCCCGGGCGGTCCAAAGGATCCCGGCGGCCGAGACGCGGGCGCTTGTACGAGCGGCGCTGCAAAAGGCCGATAGACCGTTTTCACTCGACCCCGGATCGCTGAGGAGCGGATCGGTTCGCCGAGTCCGAAGCCTTCCCTCCTGGGTCGGACGGTTCGGATTCCTGGCGGGACCTGATCAGTTCTGGTTGTGGTGTGAACCGCGGCCTTGCCCGGGAGAGACGTTCGCGAGTCAGTTCGTCCTCGATGTCCCTCCGGGCCGCTATTTCATCGAGATCTTCGACGCCGCGGCCTCGACCTGGATATCGCGCGAGTCCGCGGAAGGCGGCCCGCTCGTCGCCGGCCTGCCATCCACGGGAAACATTCTCCTGGTCATGGTTCGGTCCATTCCCGGCCGCCGACCGTAATGCTTCTTGACGTCGGAAGGGGTTTTTCTCTTGCTCCGGTCTCTTCCCGGTAGAATTTTTCATTAGCGCGTTGAACTATTTAAAAAAAGTTCTTGCATCTAGCGCACAAAATAAGATATAAAAAATTCATAGGGGATTTTTTCTTCAAAGGAGGTTTTTTGATGAACAAAAAGATCTTCAACGTCATCCTGGTCCTCGTTCTGGCGCTGGCCTTGACGCCCCTCGGCTATGCCCAGCGGCAGACCGGCTCGATCCACGGCCAGGTCCTCGACAAAGACAAACTCCCGCTACCCGGCGCTACGGTCTCCATCGTCGGTCCGGCGCTGATGGGAAAGCTCGACTATGTGACGCTGGAGAACGGCGCCTTCCGTTTTCCGACCCTCCTTCCCGGAGAATACGAGGTCCGGGCGGAGATGCCCAACTTCAAGACCAAAGTCGTCAAGGGCATCCTGGTCAGCGTCGGAAAAACGTCCGAAGTGACCATCGAAATGGAGATCGCCACGATCGCGGAAGAAGTGACGGTCATCGGCCAAGCGCCCGTCGTGGACGTTCAGGCGTCGAAGATGAGCGTCAACTTCACCGCCCAGTTCCTGGCCAGCATCCCCATGAACCGTGACCTGTACGACATCCAGAACTCGGTCCCCGGTTCGGTCGCCGAAGGCATCGATTACCGCCGGATGTCCTCCATCCTGGGCGGGACACTCCGCAGCCAGCTCTACGCCCTGGACGGCGTGCCGATGAACGACCCGGCCGTGAACTACTCCATGGCCAACATCAACGTCGACGTTTATGACGAGATCGAGTTCGAAATGGGCGCTCATCCGGCCGAGGTCGGACAGACCGATTCGACCTATATCAACATCGTCACCAAGAGCGGCAGCAACAAGCTTCAGGGCGGAGGAGTCTTCTATTACACCCAGAAAAGCCTGGGCGAGAACCTTATCGCGCCCGAACAGATCAGGGCGCTGAACGTCAATCCCCCCGAAAAATTCTTAGATTACAAGGACTTCTCCTTGAACCTCGGCGGCCCGATCATCAAGGACCGCCTTTGGTTCTTCCTCAACGGCCGCCGTCAGGTCTCGCAACAGGCCAATCCGAACACGCCGGAGATGCGAATGGCCACGGCGGGATTCACAGATCCGACCAAGCTCAAACACTACGATGTGGATCACCAGGAATGGCTGGGTTTCGGCAAGCTGACTTTCCAGATCACCAAGAACATCCGCTACATGGGCATGCTCCACTACAACCACATCTACGAGCCGGTCTACCAGAACTCGCTCGGGGTGGACGCCTCCTACGAGTACGTCAGGATCTGGGACCACGAGAACACCTACACGACGACCCACCAGTTCAACATCGTCCTCGATCAGAACACCTACGTCGACATCCGGGGGACCTACGTCCGCCGCTTCTTCCCCCTCCATTCCATGACCCCGAACGACTACACGTACTATGACAACACGGCGAAGGTTTACTGGGGCGCTGCCGGGTACAACGACGAATACATTCGCAAAAAGACTCTGGCCTCAGCCTCCATCACCCGGTTCCAGGACAATTTCCTGGGAGTCGATCACGAATTCAAGGCCGGCGTGGAGTTCGAGCAGGGCGAATACCATCGCGACTGGTACCGGGAAAATCCTTATTATTCCTATTGGTGGGACTATAAGACCCTCAATCCTTATTATTCGAGCACGACGTTATTTCGGGGCCGTCTCAGGATCCGGACAAGCACGCCCGAAAGAGGTATGTGGGACGTCCAGGACAACGCCCGGCGCTTCTCCGGATTCCTCCAGGACAGCCTCAATACCGGCCGCATCACCCTGAACCTGGGCCTGCGGCTGGACTACAGCTACCAGTACGAGCCGGAGCAGTCGCGGCCGCAATTGAGGTACAACGCGGCGCCGCCGCAGGCCAACCCGGCCTTGGTGACCGCCTACGGTCCCAACTACCTCATCGAAGCCCTCACCCTGCAGGCTTACGCTGATGGGCAAAAGGTCGCCCCGTGGGATGCCCTGAAGACGCCCTATAAAAAACCCGTCTCGTTCACGACGCTCTCACCGCGGCTCGGCTTCGTCTATGACGTTTTCGGCACAGGGAAAACCGCTCTCAAGCTTTCGTATTCCCGCTACTACGAACCGGTCTGGACGGCAAAATACAACGGCGCCCAGATCTTCGGCGCGAGTTCGATCTACTATCTCTGGACCGATACGAACAAAAATAAGCTCATGGACCTGCCCGGCGTGGACTCTTATGTCGTGGACTCCGCCAACGGGGGCTATCCCAATCAGGACCCCAACTATTCCTATTACGCCCCCAACCTCAAAGCCCCGTATACGGACGAGATCATGGCCGGCATCGAGCATGAGGTCCTCAAGGATTTCAGGCTCGGTTTCGACTTCATCTGGAAGGTCAATAAGAACATCGTCGAGGACTTCGACGAGGTCAACGGCTATGACGTCAACGCTACGGACGCCATCGGGCTCATCTGGCTGCCCTTCACCTTCGTCGATCCGGGCTGGGACGGCGCCTTCGGCACGGCCGACGACAAGAATATGACCGTCTACGGCCTGAGAAAAGACCGGCCCGCGGCCAACATGATGGGGATCAATCCGCCCGAGGCCAAACGCGAATACTGGGCGGCGATCCTGTCCTTCGATAAGCGGATGTCCAACAAATGGCAGATCAAGGGGTCGATTCTCTACAGCTCGTTCAAGGGGAACTGCGATCCCGGATACAGCGCGACCGAGGGCGAGTCGGCCATGTTCGACAACCCCAACACGCTGATCAACGCCTACGGCCCCATGCCATACGATCGTCCCCTGCAGATCAAGATCATGGGGACCTACATCCTGCCCATGGATTTCATTCTGAGCGCCTACTTCCAATATCGGTCCGGGAGCCCCTGGAACCGAACTCTCGCCCGCGTCTATTTCCCGGCGAACTACATGGGATTCGGAACGGCTAGCGCGTATTATGGCATGAACGCCGAAATTCCAGGCTCGAGAAGAGGCCCCTCCTATACAAATTTGGATGTGCGCGTCGAAAAAGAGTTCAAACTGGGCAAAGCGGCGAGGATGAATTTCTACGTGGACATCTTCAACCTGGGCGGACGGAGCGGCGTCAACGTCAACCAGGACCCCGCCGCCTATCTGCGGTACGACCAGAGCCCGGTGGCCTATACGCTCTCGACAACGTACGCCCAGATCACCAGCATCTACGGCGTCCGCTCGGTCAGGCTCGGCGCCCGTTTCAGCTTCTAGTTGCGCGTCTCGTAAATATCTTACATAAATAAAGACACTTCCTTGAACGCGCAACCGCCGGGGAGTTTGAGGGGGGCGGCGTGGCCCCCCGGACACTCTTGGAGGAGGACCCTTTCACAGGGTCCCCCTCCAACGAGCGGCGGGAATACCCGCCCGCCCTGCCACCCCTCCAAGGAGCATTCTCCCATGAATTCATCGCCTGATACACCTTGGAAGGAAGGCATGAAGCGAAGCGCCGAAGGGGGAGCTTGACTCCCCCTTGGAAGTGCCCCGGCTCTGCGAATACTGGAACAAGAAATTTATGAGACGGGGCACTAGTTCCGGAGGATGATTCCGAAAGGCGGCCCCGGGGGCCGCCTCTTTTTTTTGATGCCCGCTTTTTCTTCGGGAAGGGCGGATCTTCGTCCGGTCAATCCCGCTTGCATTTGGCGATATAACTTTCGAGGCGGGTTTTCTCCGTGTCGCTGAGAAGAGCGAACGAGGGGCTGCTTTTGTAGGTCATGAAAGACTGATAGGCCGCGGCCGTATCTCCGCGCATTAAATAAGCCACTCCCAGGAAATAGTGCGTCTCGTCGAGACCGATTTCAAGATTCAGGGCCTTCTTCAAGCCGGCGATGGCTTTCTCGTAATCTTTCGCCTGGAAATGAACTACGCCCAGGCCGTGGTAGGCCGCGGCATAGGATGGATCCAGGGCGATCGCCCGCTCGTAGGATTCGACGGCCTTCCGGTACGTCGCCGGATCATTCGTCGCCTTGAACTGAAAGGTCAAAAGGCTTCCGAGGTTGCTATAAGGGACGGCGAATTTCTTGTCGACGGCCATTGATTTTTCATAAGCCTTCCGGGCTTTGTCGGCGTCCTTTATATTCCAATAAGCCAGGCCGACATAGTTCCATATGACCGGATCGGACCCCGTCTGAGAGTAATTCGCCCCTTCGAAGGCGGCTATGGCCTCGCCGAACTGCCCCGCCTCGTAGAGGCAGGCGATGTATTGAACGAAGAGGTCGTAGACATCGGGAAGTTTCTCCAGGCCCATTTTCAAAACGGAGATCGCATCCGGCCATCGTCCCTGTTTCTTGTAAATTTCGGCCAGGTTCAGGTAGGCCGCGCTGACGCGCTTTCCTCCCGCAATGACCTCCTTCAGCGCGTCCGTGGCCTCTCTGGCCCGCCCCGAATTGTAGAATTCCAGTGCTTCCATGGATTTTTTCTGGAGCGGAAGGAGCGTTTTCACGTCGTCCTCCGCGCTGAAGGCCGCTCGGCCGGCCCCCGGGCGGCCGGCCAGATAGCCCAGGCTCATCAATTTCTCTCGCGTCTGCTGATCCATGGTCTGCCGGGCCTTGTCGCTCGCTCCCGAGGACTGGAGGCGGACGATCTGGGCGAGCCGCTTTCGAAAATCCTCCAGGTTCTTACCGGCGGCCAGGTTTTGAAGCTCGTCGAGGTCCTTGCCGAGGTCGTAGAGTTCGGGGATCGGCGAATCGATGAATTTATCGGTTTTGAAAATGAACCCGGTGATGGGAGCCCAGCCCATGTTGAAAAACGGAGAGAGAGATTCGAAGTAGATCGGTCGATCCTCCCCACCTCTTCCCCGCAGCAAAGGCAGGAGCGACGTCCCCTGGAGGACGGCGGGCGGTTGGAGACCGAGGATGTCGCAAACGGTCGGGAAGATGTCCACGTGGGAGACATTCCGGGAAACGACACGATGCTCTTCCCCGGGAAGCCGGATGATCAAAGGGATCCGAAGAGAGGCGTTGTAGGCCAGATAGCCGTGCGTTTTTTCTCCGTGCTCCCCGAGCGACTCGCCATGATCACCGGTCAGGACGATAAGGGTTGCAGTAAGAAGCCCGGTCTCTTCGAGATGGCGGAACAGAGCGCCCAGCACGGCATCGGTATAGGCTACCTCGCCGTCATAGGGATCCTGCGCATGCCGTGATCGATACGGCTCGGGAGGCACGTACGGATCATGGGGATCGAAGCAGTGGAGCCAGAGGAACCAGGGCGACGTCCGCCCCTTCAGCCAGTTCAAGGCGACGTCCAGGACGGCCTGGGCACGTCTCTCGCGGCCCGGATCGATTCCGGGGTCTCTGTCCTTTTGGCTGAAATTGTCGTCATAGACATCGAAGCCCCGGCCGAGTCCGAACCTGGAATCAAGAGGAAAACCTCCCACGAAAGCGCCCGTCGAATAGCCCGAGGCCTTGAGATGTCCGGCCAAGGTCGGCAGCCCCGCGGGGACGAGGAAGTTGGCGTTATCGTGAACGCCGTGATAGGAAGGGGTTGTTCCCAAAAGGATGTTTGCGTGCGACGGCAAGGTCGTCGAGGTGTGGGCGAAGGCCCGGGTGAAAACGACGCCGCTCGAAGCGAAGCGATCGATGTTCGGGGTCAACGGATGGTTCGGATCATAAACGCCCAGCCTGTCGGCGCGAAGCGTATCGATGGTGATGAGAAGCACGTTCAGCCCGGGCTTGTCCTTCTGGGGCCTGGCGGCGAAGCCGATCGCGCCGGCGCTCAAACAAAAAAGGATTAAAAGAAAGCCCGCGATCCAAAAGGTTAACGCTGTCCGCTTGGGTCGATCAGGCATCCTCTGGCCTCCCGCTTCTATTTGAACTCCATCGTCTTTCTGAGGAATTCGTTGCCGGTCGTATTGGTCAGCCTGATCAACAGGTGCGCCGGACCCTGGCCGAGCGGACCGATCTTCTCCTCGTCTTGAATCAAAATGGGAGTAATAGTGGTTTCCTTTTCCATGTTGTCTACAATCATGTCCCGTTGAGCTTGGCAACGACATCTCCCATCACGAAAAAATGATAAATCCAGTCACGGAGCGATGTCAAGAAGAAGGAAACGGCCACGAAGAAGGCCGGTCGGTCGAATCATCATTCCGAACGACTATGGAATCCTCTTAAAAACGATGGACTTCCCGCCTTAAAGGGCCGATGGATACCGACCCCGCTTTTCATCTTCATTTCTTGCCGAAGCTCGCCGTCGTGGATGCCTTCGCGCCGGACTTGATTTCCGTCAAAGAAAATTCCAATCGATAGGCGCCCGGTTTGAGGCTTGGGAGGCCGATCCCGATCAAGAGAAAATCCTTCCCCGGCTCCGCCTCTTTCGTGTCGATGAGGCCCCAGTCGACCATGATTTCCACACCGTCGTCCGCCCGGACGAGCTTAACATCGAGATCGGTCTCGGCCATCTCTCCGGTCCCGTAATCGAGGGGAAGCAGAGCCCAGATTTTGTCGGTATCCGGCGGCAGGTCTTCCACGAGCGGCGTGCAGTTGCCGGGCAGGAACGGATAAAACCGGATGATGGATATCGGTTCCTTCACTTTTTTCGTCGGACGCGACATCCTCACGAATTCGGCCTTTTTCCCGGGGACCATAAGGAGGGGTGAAAACAACGACATCCGGGAGGCGGCGGCCGGGACCGTGAACGAAAGCCTCGAAGCTGCGGATTGCCCTGTCCCCATGTCTCTCGCCAGAACCCGAACTTCGTACTCCCCAGGCTGAAGCCTAGTCAGGAGGTATGGGAAAAGCGTCTTCTTGGCGTGGGGCGTGGAATCCATCTCTCCCCGCTCCCCCAATACGATTTTGTGATCCTTGTCGAAAATAAAAGCAAAGAGCTCTGTTTTCCCGGGCGGGACGCCGGTCTTTTCATCCACGGCCAATTTCAGCAGGACGGCCGTGTTGGCCTCTTTCATCGTGGAGCCGAACAAAACTTCCACGGGAAGATCGAGCGCTTCAGTCGTCACCGGCTTATCGGAGAGAGCCAGGTCGAAAAGCTGGAGCTTTTTCTCGAGGTCCGATAGCGCGGCGAACGGCTTCGGATCGCTGTATCCTGCCTGGGCAAGGACCCGGAGGCCCGGCTGTTTGACATTGACCTTGATCTGATGCAGTCGGCCGTCCCATGACGGCCTGATGTAATATCCCAGGACATAATAGTTGCCGCTCAAGACTTCGACTTCCCGGGCGATTGTTTTTGCTTCCTTGACGTCGGCGAAATAATGCCCGCCCGACGCCTCGGCGAAATCTTTCAAAGCTTCTCCCTGCCGCGTTTTCATTTCTCTCATTCGGCTGGCCCCTGCCCCCCCGCCCTTCGCCGGCACACTGTTTGTGTTGACTGTATAGATCGTCGTGTTCGCTTCGGCAAACAGTCGGCTCACATCCTTTCCGGGCGTACGCATCGAAAAGTAAACGACGTTCTTAGTCCCAGAGATGTATTTCATGGCCTTGGCGAGTTCCATCATGCTCATATCGAAATCCGCCTTGGTCCGGGCCGCCCTGGCATACGCCCCCCCGCCTGCGGTATCGAGCTGGATTCCCGTTCTGCTTCCAAAAGGCGAATCGTCGGCCAGCCGGCCTTTGATGGCGACCGTCTTTCCGCCTCCAGCCTGTCCTTCCAATCCGCCGCCCGCCACCTCTTGCCCGGCTCCGCCACGCTCTTCGACGACGTCGTCTTCCTGGCCCGCGTCCACTCCGCCACCCGAAGCCATGCTCACCCCTTCGCCACCTCCTCCACCCATCTCGATGGAGCGGCGGATAGCCTTTTTGATTTTATCCAGGTCGGAAGTCAGATACTGCCTCAACACCAGGCCGGTCAACGCCCCGAATGTGAGGACGCTGGCTTCGTCTCTCGACTTGAGCTGGTTCTCGACGAATTCGAGCACCGCATTTTTGGAATCCCGATTTCCGAACATACCGCTACCCTGCATGTCCAGAACGAAGAAATATTTCCCCTTGGCCTCTGGAAGGGCTTGCGTCTCGGCCGCGGCCGCCGCTTCCGCGGCGATTCGGATTTCGCCCGACTCGTGGACCTCGAACTCAGTAATGGTTTTGAGTTCGTCGTTGTCATAGAGGACGAAATCTTCTTTCCTGAGCCCGCGGACCGGCCGGCCTTCCGCATCCAGGACGCGCACCGGAACGAGCTTGACCACGGCCGCCGCATCATGCCGGAGAGCTTGTTGGGCTTGATTTTGCGGAGCGTCGGACGCCGCGGGACTCAAAATCAGAGTTGAAACGGCTAAGAAGAGTACGAATTGGGCTTTGCTTCTCATTCTAAAATAAGGTCCTTTTCCATTTCGCCTGGACAAAAACGGAAGAAAATTCAAAATATTTATTTATTCAAATATGACCTCTGTTTTAACCGTAAAAAATTTATATTTGTCATAGATATATTCGGCTTCATATTTGATGTGTTCTTTTCCGTTCTTGGTAATGTAGATTTCCTTGATCGACTGTGCCGCGGGAAAGCGAACTCCGTTCTTGATGATGCCATAGGCGACCGTCCAGGTGATCTTTCTCTTGAGCTCGCCGATCGAAGATTCGATGGTTTCCTTGAGATTGGCGATGGATTGCGGCTCCCATTCGATCTGGAGAATGCTCGAATCGCTTTCGTCGAGCCAGATCCGGCCGAAGCAATAATTTTCCTCCCTGATCTCGCGCGGCACAACCCGGATCACGATCGCCTTTTTCTTATGGATGATCTCGGCGCCGACGATTTCGTATTGAAAGTGCGGCTGCCATGATTTACTGAGAAATCCGACCGGGCCGAAAACCAAATATTTGGCCGATATTCTCAGCGTCTGGAGTTCAATGTCTTTTTTATTTCTCTTTTTGCCGTTTTCTTCGAGGAGGTCTCGTTTCTCTTTGAAATCGTCGCCCTTCTTGATCATTTGATAATCATAAATGTAAGAATTCTTAATGGTCTTGACGGCTCTCAAATCGTCGAGGGCCAAAAAGCGTCGCGGTTTATCCGTGCCGAGTCTGAAAAGTATCACTTTTTCGAACTCGTATGTTTTTTCCCTGATGTTTTCATGGCAGATAAAATAAAGGGCCATGGTTTTTAATTGTTCGCAATAATCTCCCGCCACAGCCAGGATTTTCTTCAATTTTGCCTGATCTGAGCTCTCCGGAAGCTCTTGGGGATAGAGCGGCTGGCCTAAGATTAGAGGTTGTTCCAAAGTTACGTGATGGCATTGATCCACCGGTATTCGGAGATT
>CAZIDN010000027.1:0-46226 GCA_964537875.1 uncultured Eubacteriales bacterium | reverse complement strand
TCTGGAATTCGGTACGTGTCCCCGGATTTTATTCCCCCTTGGGCAATCAAGGGGGAAAAAAGAGAGGCATGAAGAAAGAACTAAGATTCATACTTATTAACCCCCCTACCCCCCTAGGCAATTAGGGGGGAATTGACATGTCGCCCCTACCCCCTTGGCCAATCAAGGGGGATTTAAAAGGTCGGAGGATGATGGGGCTGGTCGGTGACAGGACCCCAAATCATTTTGGTATCTTATTACCCCGAGCCCTCTGCTTGAGGTTTTTGTCGACGAATCCCTTCCGGAGCAGCGTCCGCCAGAGGATCTTGAGGTCCAGGGAGAAGGACCAGTTCTGGATGTAATAAAAATCATACTCCAGCCGCTTCTCGATCGATGTGTCCTGCCTCAAGCCATGGATTTGAGCCCATCCGGTGATCCCGGACTTGACCTTATGGCGGAGCATGTATTTCGGTATTCTCTCCGTGTATTCCTTGACGAACTCCGGCCGCTCCGGGCGCGGTCCGACAAGGCTCATCTGGCCTTTGAACACATTGCGGAGCTGGGGGAGTTCATCGATGCTGTACTTTCTCAGGAACCGGCCGATCCTGGTTATCCGCGGGTCGTCAGGCCTGCAGAACACGGGACCGGTTTCTTTTTCGGCATCGCAGATCATCGTCCGGAACTTATGGATGATGAAACGCTTACCGTCCACGCCCACCCGCTCCTGATGATAGAACGCGGGCCCTTTGGAGGTCAGCTTCACGATCAGCCCGATGACGAGCCAGAAGGGAAAAAGGACGACGATAGCCAGGCCGGAAAGGACGATGTCCGCGATCCTCTTGATGATCCGGTTGGCGCCCCCCAAGGGGACTTCATCGATCGAGATGACGGGGAATCCGTCCAGGTCCTGGATATTGGCCTTGAGGGTGAGCAGCTGGAAGAGGTCGGGAATCAAACGCACATTCACCGGATATTTGTTGACGATCTGGAGAGTCTCCAGGATCTTCGAGTAGTTGCTGAGGTCCAGGGCGACATAGACCTCGTCGATACCGTGACTTTCGATGACCCGGCCGATATCCTCGATCCGTCCCAGCACCGGGACTCCGCCATCCACCTCCAGAACCTCTTCGACGGGCCGCTCATTGTCCAGGAAGCCCTTCAGGACGAAGCCCAGGTCTTTATACCCAAGGATTTTTTGGGCGACCGAACGCCCCATTTCGCCGGCGCCGACGATCAGCACGTTCTGAAGATTCAGGCCGCGGGCGTAGCGCTTTTTCATGAGGTAATAGATCTGGTTCCTGAGGATGGAGATCGTGAAAATGACCCCGACAAAATAGACCACCAGGAAAACGCGGGAAGGCTCGATGAGCGTCAAGCGGAACAGGGCCAGCTTGCCCCGGCTGTAGGTGACGAGCAAGGCCATGACGGCCAGGATGAACAGGATGGTCAGCCCGGCGTTCAGGCTGATGAAGAAGAAGTCGTCGATCTTTGTCCGCCGCAGCCGGCTCCTGTAAAACCCCTGGAAATAAAAGATGACCAGATGGGTGGCCAAGAAAAGAGGCAGGACGATGAGATAGGAACGGAACGGCGGGATCCCTTTGGCCGGGTCGACGGGGAACACGTAGCTGTAAAACCGCAAGCCGTAGGAATAGAGAAACGAAGCGATGATGGCCAGGCTGTCGCTCAGGACGAACAGCCCGACCAGGCGGGCTTTATGTCTTGCGATCATTTCGTTTCCTTGAACTCCAGCCATTTTCGGCGGATATAGGCCTGGACCTTCTCCTTGAAAATGTCCCGTGAGAATTTCATGGCGTGGGATCTGACTTCAGGTTTATTAAATTCTAAGCCCTGGAATTTGTCAAGCGCAGCCAGCAGGCTTTCGACCTTCGGCTCGGGGAAAAACAGCCCTGTCTTTTCGGCGATGACGGTTTCAAGGGCTCCGCCCCTGCCCAGAGCGATCACGGGGGTCCCGCAGGCCTCGGCCTCAAGAGCCGTGATGCCGAAGTCCTCCTCGCCCGGGAGGATGAGCGCCCGGGCGTTCTGGTATAGGCAGAGGAGCGAGGAAGAATCGACGGCGCCCAGGAATTCGGTATTCGCCCCGGCGAGCCTTCTGAGCTTCTTGTCGTCGGGCCCCTGCCCCACGATCTTGAGCCGGCCGCCGAAGCGGTTAAAGGCCGCGATGGCGAGGTCGATCATCTTATAGGGGACGAGCGCGGAGACGATCAAGTAATAATCTTCGGGCCAGCCATCGGCGGGCCGGAAGAACTCGGTATCCACGGGCGCAGGGACCACGTCGGCGTCGCGCCGGTAGTACTTCCGGATCCGGCGGGCGACATTTACGGAATTGGCCAGGAAATGGTCGACCCGCGCCGAGGCCGACTCATCCCACAGCCTCAGGTAATGAATGACGGGAGGAATGAGGATTCTCGAAAAAACCGGCATTTTTCGCGCCGAAAAATAGACGAAATACTGGTTCCATGCATAGCGCATCGGGGAATGGATGTAAGAGATGTGAAGCGCGTCCGGGCGGGGAATGACGCCCTTGACCACGCAGTGGGAGCTGGAGATGACGAGCTCATATTCTTGCAGGTCGAAGAGTTCCGCGGCCAGGGGAAAAAGGGGAAGGTAAGAGCGGTAATGTCCTTTCAAAAAGGGCAACCGCTGGAGAAAGCTCGTCCTGATGACGCGCTTTTCGATGTCAGGGGCCTGGCTTCCCGGAAAATGAATGAGCGTATAGATGGGCGCCCGGGGAAAAATCTCGGCCAGGACCTCCAGGACTTTTTCCCCCCCCCGCCGGCCGGTCAGCCAGTCATGGACGAGGGCAACCTTGATATTCTCCATTTGAGCTGATTATAAGGGGGGGGTCGAAAATTGTCAATTTTGGTTCGTTTATATAAAGGTTCTCTTCCATTTCATGTGGGGAAAATTGTCTGAGAAACGATCCGGAAACGGCCTCGCTCCCCATCCGGGTTTTTCACGCCGTTCCCGAGCCCTCCTTCTCGGCGGCTCAGAACTCGCTTCCCGGCCTTGATTTTACGGACGTTCGCCGGGAAGCTCAGACAACTTCGCCGGCCAGCTTCTTCCGAACCGGCTGCCCTCGAATGAGGGCTCGGGAAGGCTAAATCCTCCATGGTCGCTTCGGCCGTCTCCGGATCGTTTCTCCTTTCTAGCCACATGAAATGGAAGAGACCCAATAAGATTGTGTTTTAAGGAAATCACCAAGAGCTTGCGGCTTGAAACAGCCTCAAATAAAGTTGCTCGGTCTCTTCAATCATTTTGGACAGGGTGAATGAGGGTGGGATCGTCGCCTTGGCCTTCTCTCCGAGTTTATGGGCGAGATCTTTGTCCCGGAGGAGCCGGAGGATGGCTTCCGCGAGTTTCTCGGGATTTGCCGGCGGGACCAGAAGGCCCGTTTCGCCGTCGCGGATGACTTCCCGCACTCCGTCAATGTTGGTGGCGACGAGGGGCTTGCCCATGGCGGCCGCCTCTAGCAATGCCAGGGGCAGCCCTTCCCATAGCGACGGAAGCACGAAAACATCAAAAAGCGAAAGAAGCTCCCTTGCCTCCCTCCGTTCCCCGAGGATGACAAAAAATCTTTGGAGGCCGAGTTTTTTGGCTTCAATCCGAAGCGTCCTCTCCAGAGGCCCGCCTCCGACGACGACGATTTTCGCCTCGGGCGAGCCGCGGTGGATGTGTCCGGCCGCCCGCATGAGGTCGATGATCCCTTTCTGCCTGTGGAGGCGGGCGACGGTCCCCACGATCGGCGGGTCCAATTTCAGCTTCCACTTCAATTCTCTCTTTGTTTTTTCAAAGCCCTCCGTTTTCTCAAATTGGGACAAATCGATCCCGTTTTTTATGAGGATCCTTTTCTTCTCAGGCGCCAGCTTGTGCCGTGCGCCCTCTTTGAGATCCGCCTCGGAGACAAAAATGACCGCATCCGTCCGGCGCGAAAGATGCCTTTCGAGCAGAATATGGAGGTATCGAAGGGCTTTGTTCCGGTAATGGAGATAGTGGATGCCGTGAAGCGTATGGATAACAACGGGCGTTTTGCTTTTTCTGGCGGCCCGACGGCCGAACAACCCGGCGATTCCGCCGTGAGTATGGAGGATATCGATTTCGTTTTCGACAAGGATGCGCCTGATCTTTCGGGTCATGGACGGGCTGAATGTTTTCTTGAACGGCACCGGAAGAAAGCCGAGGCCGAGATGCCGGGCATCATCGGCCAGGGGCCCGCCGTCCCTGGCCGAGATCAGGGCTTCAAATCGTTCTTTGTCCAGATGGGCGGCCAGGGCGAGGAGCGCGGCCTGTCCGCCGCCCAGAGAGGGCCGGTCGATCATTTCCAGGACTCTGATCTTTCTCATGCGTTTTTTCGACGGCCTTCGAGCAACCGGGCATATTGTTGCCGAAGCCACTGCCCGGACTCGCCCCGGAACTTTCCCCGCCAAGCCATGAGCCGGATATTCAGCCTGAGGTAAAGGCGGAGCAGGAACCGGGAGGCCTTCGAACTGTGTTTATCGTAGAAAGCCAGCTGGCTCTTCCGGTATTCGAACCGGCCCGCGACAAGATGCGTGGAGGTCGTCGCGCCGCCGACATGGAGGACTCTCGCTTGCGGCAGATAGACGAGCGTCCAGCCGGCTTTTTTGATTCTGAGGCAGAGATCGATGTCTTCAAAATAGATAAAAAAGTCCTCGTCGAAGCCCGCCGCGTCGAGAAGCGCCGTCCGCCGGACCAGAAGACAGGCGGCGCTCAGCCAGCCGACACTCCTCTTTTTCCGGCTCCATTTCAGGGCGAATTTGTAATAGGGATTCAAGACAAGTTTCTGCAGCAGCTCCGAAAAGAAGCTCACCCGCCGGCCGAAAGAAACCTGGTAAGAATCGCCCTCGCCCAAGAGCGCCGGACCGACGGCGCCGGCCTGGGGATCGGATCTGAGCTCTGCAAACAGCCGGCCCAGGGCTTCGGGCTGGACGGCCGTATCCGTATTCAGGAACAGAATAAATTCTCCCCGGCTTTCCCGGATCCCCTGATTATTGGCCCTGGCGAAGCCGAGGTTGACGTTGTTGGCGATCAGCTTGACCTTCGGAAAGTGGCGGGCGATATAGGCCTGGCTCCCGTCCGCGGAGTCGTTATCGACGACAATGATCTCATAATGTAGGGAGCCCGAGGTATTTTCTATGGAAGATAGGCATTCGCCCAGGTGCGGCCGATCATTGAAATTGACCAGGACGACCGAGAGCTCCATCATTCGGCCGTGATTATCCGTTGGGCTTCCCGGATCCGAGGCATTCATCGATCACCCTCTCGATTTTTTGGACCTGTTCCTCCAGCGAGTATTTTTCCCGGACCGTTTGCAGCCCCCGATGGATCACCTGGAGGGCTTTGCCCGGATTGTTCAATATGTCGGCCAAGGCCTGCCCAATCTGTCGGGGCTGCCTCGACTCGATCAGATATCCGTCCTCCCCGTGCCGGATGATCTCGGGAATCCCTCCGGCGCTTACGGCCAGCACGGGAACTCCCGCCGCCATGGCATGCAGCGCCACCCGGCCGAACGATTCCACCACGGAGGCGATGACCATCACCCTCATCAGGCTCAAGAGGTCGGGCAGATCGCGCCGGTAGCCCAGGAAACTGACATGATTCTCGAGGCCTCTCCGGCCGACCAGGCTTTGCAGGCTGCGATAATAGCGGGCGTCCTTGACATTTCCCACGACCAGCAGCTTGATTCTCGGAAATTGGGGCAAGAGGTCCGCCACGGCCTGAATGACTTCTCGCTGCCCTTTTCCCTCATAGATCTTTCCGACGACGCCGATGACGGCGTCGTCTGCGCGAATCCCCAGCTCCTCCCTTAAAATCGTCTCCCGGAACACATCCCGTTCCCTGCCGATCGTCTCGATCCCGTTATTGATGAGGACAATCCGCTCGAGGTCCCGGAATGCTTTCAGCGTAGCCCGGGAATTGACGATGATTCTCGAGGAATACCGGGTGATGAGCGCGGCCAAGGCGCGGCGGCCGAAAAGAAACCGGAGGATCACTCGTTCTCCTCTTAGAATCTCATGGATAGCCCAGATATGGGGAACGTGCGCTCTTCGGGCGGCCGAGGCGCCGACGCTGGCCGCTGCGGAATTGGAAAAAACCAGGTCGATTTTTCGGCTGCGGATCAGCCGCGACAGCCGGAAAACGCTCCGGAGATTGAAGAGCCAGGCCAGAGGCTGTTTCCACACCCTGGTAGGTTCCGTGATCCACCACTTCATCGGCACGATTTCGGTGTCCGCGCCCAAGAGCCTTGATTCCTCTTCAAGAAGGCCGGCCCGGGGGACGGCGACATACAGGCCGTACTTCTGCCGGTCGATGTTTTTGAGAGTGTCCAGGAGCCAGAGCTCGGCGCCGTTGAGTTCGGAGGAATGCGACACAAAAAGGATGTTTTTCATGCCCGCCCCGACACGGACCGGTAGAATTCCAAGGTCTCCACCGCGGTTTTTTCCCATCGAAAATCCAGCGCCCTCGTCCTGCCCTTCTCGATCAAATCCCGCCTCATGTCTTCATCCTCCAAGACCCGGATCATTTTTTCGGCCATATCCTCCGGGCTCTCGGGATCAAAAAAACAAGCGGCATCACCGGCGACCTCTGGCATGGCCGTCACGCCCGATGCGGCGACGGGCACCCCGCTGGCCATGGCCTCGAGGAGAGGCAGCCCGAATCCCTCACAGAAAGAGGGGAAGATAAATGCCGAGGCGGCCTGGTAGAAATATCTCAATTCACGGTCGGGCCGGTAGCCGAGGATCCTGATCCAGGGTCCGATGCTGCAGGCGACGATCTTGGCCAGGAGGTTGTCATGGTCATCGCCTCTTCTTCCGACCAGGACAAGCGGGATCTTTCTATATCTCTGATGAACGAGGGCCAGGGCATCGATCAAATTCAAAAGATTCTTGCGCGGTTCGGTCGCCCCGACAAAAAGAAGATACTCCGGCGGAAGATTGAAAGCGCGCCGAGCGGCCTCGAGCTCTTCGCGGCCGGCCGCCGTCTCCAGATAAATACCGTTCAATCCCAGGTAGGTCACTCTGATCTTGTTTTCGGCGAGCCCGAATTTCTCGATCAGGGCCTTCTTTGTGAATTCGGAGATGGTCAGGACACCGTCGGCGATCCGCAGGGAGCGTTTCGTTCCCTTCAAGAAATGCGTCCGGGCCTCACGGTCCGCCTTTCCCGGAAAATCCATGAAGAACAAATCGCAGACCGTGACGATTTTTTTCCCCTTGGTCGGAAGGATGATCGGGGTCGGAGAGTGGGTCAGGTCCAGGTCGGTTTTGAAGACAGAGTCCAGGCGGGGCCGGCCCAGCTTATACCAGAGAAAATTGACGGCCTTCACCGGCCAGCGCAGATCTCGGAAATCGCCCTTTTTGAAAGACGGGATCTTGGACGGATCGAATCGGTCTTTCCAGGACGCGGAAAAAAGATAGTATTCATTCTCGGAATCCAGGCGGGCCAGCTCGGTCAGGAGGTTTTTGAAATAGACTCCGACGCCCGTTTCTTGCTTGAGAAAGGGGCGGATGTCAAACCCGATGCGCATTTTGTCTAAATGTATGCTCAAAGCCCTCCCCTTGTCAAATAGAGGCTCGGGGTACTCAGCATCTCCGTTTGTGTGATTTTCTATCGGTGCCGGAATCGCCCCGAAGGCCCCCATAGCGGAGGGGGGCCCCGTCGGCTTTTCGACGGGGGGAACCGACGGGACTGGTTCCCAAGGGGGCCCGGGGGCGATTCCGGCACCGATAGAAAATCACACAGACTGAGCTGCTGACGGCCGCCGATTTCATCTTGCTTATTTAAATCAGCAGTGCTATAGTTTTTTCCAATGACCTTCATAACCAAGGAGCCATTATATGTCGTTCGACAAAATCTTTCAGCGCATTGATTCTTTCCGCGATGATATGGTCAATTTGCAGATCAAGCTGGCTGCGGTCCCGGCCATTGCGCCCGCGAGCGGCGGCGAGGGAGAGGAGAAGAAGGCCGCCGTCCTCGTGAAATTCCTTCAGGAAAACGGGTTCCAGGACATCGAGGTCATCAGGGCCCCGGACCTCGACGCCCCCTCCGGATCCCGTCCCAACGTCCTGGCCTACTACCGGGGAAAAAGCTCGGCCAAGACCGTTTGGATCATGACCCATACGGATGTCGTCCCGCCGGGCGAATTGTCGCTCTGGAGCGGACACCCCTTCAAGCCATGGGTCGAAGCCGGAAAAATATACGGCCGCGGCGTCGAAGACAACCAGCAGGACATGGTGGCTTCGATCTATGCGGTCAAAGCCTTTCAGGCAGAGGGCATCAAGCCCAATTTCGATATCGGCCTGGCCTTGGTCGCGGATGAAGAGACGGGCAGCGAAAAAGGCATCGGCTACGTCCTCCATCATTCCAATGTTTTTCGGCACAAGGACATCATCATCGTCCCAGACGCCGGAAACGAAGACGGGACGCTGATCGAGGTCGCCGAAAAAAGCATTCTCTGGCTGAAATTCAAGACCCTGGGTAAACAGGCGCATGGGTCCATGCCGGAGAAAGGCATCAACAGCTTCAAGGCCGCTTCTTTTCTGGTCACCGAGCTCAACAATCTTTACCAGGTATTCCCCACCAAGGATCCTCTCTTTGACCCTCCGATTTCTACGTTCGAGCCGACCAAAAAAGAGGCGAACGTTCCCAACATCAACACGATCCCCGGCGAGGATATCTTTTACATGGACAGCCGGATCCTTCCCAATTACAAGGTCGAAGAGGTCGAGGCCAAGATCAAGGAGTTTTCCGCCAAGATCGAAGACCGGTTCAAGGTCAGAATCACCATCGAGGAGCACCAGAAGGCCCTGGCCGCCCCGCCCACCTCCGCCAAGGCACCCGTCGTCACGGCCTTGGAAAAGGCCGTCAAGAAAGTCTATGGGAAAGACGGAAAGGCGATGGGGATCGGCGGAGGAACCGTAGCCGCTCTTTTTCGGAGAGCCGGGTTTGAAGCCGCCTGCTGGTCCCGGATCGATGAAACGGCCCATCAGCCCAATGAATATTGCATCATCGACAACATGGTAGGAGACGCCAAAGTCTTCGCCCACATTTTCTTACAAGAATGAAAAGGGGGCCGGCCGCCGCATTTGACAATTCAAGCCCCAGGAGAAGATGCCCCATTTATCTCTCTGGTTTGTCAGATGGGCAGGACTGACCCCGATTCAAGGAGCTTAGCATGTCTGATCACATCCTCGTCCTATCGACAGTCCCCTACGAGCAGAAAGGGTGGGAAATCGCAAGGACTTTGGTCCAGGAGAGACTGGCCGCTTGCGTTACGGTCTCCGCTGTCTGCCGGTCTTTCTACTGGTGGGAAGACAGCATTTCCGAGGAAAAAGAATGCATACTTTTTGTGAAAACCAGATCCGTACTCTATCCCCGGCTCGAGGCCAGGCTCAAGAATATCCACCCCTACACGGTTCCTGAAATCATCGCCCTTCCCATCGTTCACGGTTCTGAATCGTATTTGAAATGGATGACTAAAGAGACGCTGGGAACCTAGGAAAGAAGAGGATTCATCAGCCAAGAAAATTTCTTTACATCGGCTCATCACGCCTGTCAAAATTTCCTTTCCGTAATTCCTTTTTTCATTTTGTTTCAATAAGTTAGGCGGAGCATGAATCCTGGCATTAAAATTGCTGGATAAAGAGCATGCATCGTTTTTTCCCGCCAGCCGGCTTGATCGATATTCTCAAGGCCGTGGAGAAGGCCAGAACGTTAGCCCGCTAGCCGGCTTCTACAAAGCATATTTTCGCTGGGCCTTCTGGGCGGCCTTGATGGTGTTGAGATGGACGGCGACGCTGTCCTCGACATCCCGGGCATAGCCCCCCGCGAACAGCACGACGAGAGGAATGCTCAGGCGTCTCGCTCCGTCGATGATGATCCAGTCCCTTTCCATGAGCCCGTGCTTGGTGATCATCAATCCGCCCAATTGGTCACTCTCAAGCGGGTCGGCGCCGGCGAGATAAAAAACTAGGTCGGGCTTGAATTTGCGATACAGGCGGGGGAAATGCTCTCGGAGGGAGGCCAGATATTTCTCGTCTCCGTCACCCGCCCAAAGCCCCACATCCAGGCTGCTGGAGGGCTTGTCGGCCGGATAAATATCCATCTGATGGATGGAAAACGTAAAGGCATAATCTTTTTTGGCAAAAATAAAAGCCGTCCCGTTCCCTTGGTGAAGGTCGCAGTCCACGACCATGGCCTTTTTTATCTTTCCCTCGACCCTCTGCTTCTCGAGCGCCACCGCCACATCATTCAAAATGCAGAATCCCTCGCCGTGGTCCGGAAAGGCATGATGAAAACCGCCCCCGATGTGGACGGCCAAGCCGTCTTTCACAGCCTGCTCCGAGGCGGCGATCGTGCCCCCGACGTACAGCCGGGCGAATTTCACGAGCTCGGGAGAATAGGGAAGCTCAAGGGTTTGGATCTCGGCGTTAGACAGCCCGCCCGTCGTCAGCTTTTTCAGGTATCTCGGCGAATGGACGAGCAGGAGGGCGTCGTCGCTGGCCGGCTGCGGAACAACGAAATTCTCCTTTTTCACTCCCAAGGATAGGAGTTTTTCATAGACGAGCCTGTATTTCTTGACCGGAAAAACGTGTTTTCCGATGTCCACCATCCAGTAGTCCTCGCTATAGATGAACTTGAAAGGGAATCTTTTTCCGAAGAAAAGATCGAGCAGTCCCATGGGCCAGTAAGCATACCACAGCCCCAGAAAAACTCAAGCGCGTAAGCTGAAATGTGATATAATACGCGACTTATAAAAACGGCTTTCCAGGGCCCATGGCGATATCCATCATCAAGGAGGCCTATTGACCGTCTATCGCATCGAACGGCATCCCATCCTGACGCCCGCTCCCGTCGAAGACATCAAGTTCACCTGGAAAGGCGGGCCGGTCAGCGCAAAAAGGGGCGAAACGATCTCTTCCGCCCTCTTCGCCCACGGGGAGAGAATCTTCAGCTATCATTATAAAGATCATGCTCCCCAGGGCATCTTCTGCGCCAACGGCCAGTGCGCCCAATGCCTGGTCCTGGCCGACGGCCTTCCGGTCAAGGCCTGCATGGAGCTGGTCCGGCCGGAGATGCGCGTCGAACCCGTCGATGGCCTTCCTGAGCTCCCGCCTGTCAGGGAGCCTGTACCTATGTGTTCCATCGACGAGCTAAGCGTGCCGGTTCTGATCATCGGCGGCGGCCCGGCCGGCCTGTCCGCAGCCATCGAGCTCGGCAAGCGGGGCATCGAAACCCTGCTTGTGGACGATAAGCACCGCCTGGGCGGCAAGCTCGTCCTCCAAACCCACCGTTTCTTCGGTTCCTACGACATGGTCTACGCTGGAACGCGGGGCATCGACATCGCGACCAAGCTCGAGAGCGAGGTCCGCGGCTTCCCGAGCGTGCGCATCTGGCTCCAGAGCGCGGCCCTGGCCATCTTCAGCGACCAGAAAGTCGGCATCCTGGCCGAAGGCCGGCGCTATACGCTCGTCAAGCCGCAGGTCGTGTTGGTGACGGCCGGGGCGCGGGAGAAATCCCTGGCCTTCCCGGGAAACACCCTTCCCGGCGTCTACGGGGCCGGCGCCTTCCAGACGCTCGTCAACCGCGACCTCGTCCGCTCGGCCGAAAAACTCTTCATCGTCGGCGGCGGGAATGTCGGGCTTATCGCCGGATATCACGCCCTCCAAGCCGGCATTCCGGTCGTCGGCCTTGTCGAGGCCCTGCCCGAATGCAGCGGCTACAAGGTCCACAGAGACAAGCTCCACCGGTTCGGCGTTCCCATCTACACCTCCCACACTATTCTCAGCGCCAACGGAAAAGATGCGGTCGAATCCGTGACGATCGCCAAGGTCGACGAGCGCTTCCGCCCCGTCCCGGGAACGGAGCGATCGTTCGCCTGCGACACCATCCTCATCGCCATCGGCCTCGATCCGGTCAACGAATTTTATCTCAAGGCGGAAGAATTCGGGATGAAGGCCTTCGCCGCCGGCGACGCCGAGGAGATCACCGAAGCCTCGGCCGCCATCTTTTCTGGAAAGATCAAAGGCCTGGAAGTCGCCCGCGTTCTTGGCTGTGACGTCGGCGAGATCAAGCAAGAGTGGTATGAAACGGCCGAGGTCCTAAAGTCGAAGCCCGGGAAAACGGCCCCGGAAGAATATCCTCGGGAAGAAAGCGGAGTTTTCCCGGTCCTCCATTGCGTCCAGGAAATCCCCTGCGACCCGTGCACGACGGTCTGCCGCCACAATTTGATCCATATCGATTCAAGCGACATCCGCTGCCTGCCCTATTTCGCGGTCCAGGAGGGTGAAGAAGGCTGCACCGGCTGCGAAAAATGCGTCACGATCTGCCCGGGTCTGGCGGTCTCCCTTGTCGACTATCGCAAAGACCCCCAATTCCCCACGGTCACCATCCCGTACGAATTCCTCAAAGACACCCTCGAGGTCGGCGATACGGTCACCGTGCTCGACACAGAAGGCAATGAACTCGGCCGTGTCGAGGTCATCGGCGTCCGGGCGATCAAGGCCAACGACCGGACGGTGCTGGTCAAGCTCAAAGTCCCGCGCGCCTATGCCAAGAAGATCGCGGGCATCCGCGTTCAGGAAGACCCGGTCACAAAACCCATGGACCGCTATGTCGAGCGCACGGCCGACGACACCATCGTCTGCCGCTGCGAGCGCGTCTCGGCCGGCGAGATCCGGACGCTGATCAGACAAGGCTATCGCGATATCAACGAAATCAAAGCCGTCACCAGAGCCTGCATGGGTTCCTGCGGCGCCAAGACATGCACCCCGCTCATCCACCGCTTGTTCCGAGAGGAAGGCGTTCCGGAAAAAGACATCGTGGACCAGCCCAAGCGTCCCCTGTTCATGGAGGTGCCGCTAGGGACTTTTGCCGGCTGTGAAGACAAGAAAGAGACGGACCATGGCCAGTTCTAAAAAGTCCTTTGATGTCATCATCATCGGCGCCGGCAGCGTGGGAACGCCGACGGCCATGTTCCTGGCCGAGGCGGGGATCCGAACCCTCGTCATCGACAAGTTCCCGAGCGCCGGCCAGGGATCGAACAAGCATGCCATCGGCGGCCTGCGCGCTACGCACTCCGACCCGGCCAAGATCCGCATCTGCCTGAGAAGCCTCGAGATTTTTAGCGCGTGGAACAGCCGCACCGGAGAGAGCCTGGAATGGCACCAGGGCGGATATGCCTTCGTCGCCTATGCCGAGCGGGAAGAGAAGACGCTGAAGGAGCTGCTGATCGCCCAGAAAAAGCACGGGCTCAACATCGACTGGCTCGATAAAAAGGAACTCCTCGACATCATCCCGGACCTGAAACCGGAAGATCTCATCGGCGGAACGTTCTCGCCCGATGACGGCCATGCATCGCCGCTCCTCTCCGCCCACGCTTTTTACACGCACGCCAAGCGGGCGGGCGCGGAATTCCATTTCCGCGAGCCGGCCACCGACCTCATCATCGAAGGCGGCCGTGTCCGCGGGATCAGGACGGACCAGGCCGAATACGGGGCCGAGATCGTCATCAACGCCGCCGGGCCCTGGGGAGCGGAGGTGGCCCAATGGGCCGGAATCGATGTTCCCGTCCGCCCGGACTCCCACGAAGGGGCCGTGACCGAGCCGGTAGCCCGCTTCCTCAATCCCATGGTCGTCGACATGCATCCGACGGACGCCTCGACGAACTATTATTTCTTCCAGCACGCCACGGGACAGGTCATCTTCTGCATCACGCCGAACCCGAGCATCTGGGGGTTCGACACCAGGGAAACGAGCTCGTTCCTGCCGCTTGTGGCCAAGCGGATGGTGAACATCATGCCGAGGCTCAAAAACATCCGGGTCAGGAGGACCTGGCGCGGCCTTTATCCGATGACCCCGGATGGCGCCCCGCTCGTCGGCTGGGCTAAGGAAGTCCAGGGCCTGCTCCTCGCCGTCGGCATGTGCGGCCAGGGCTTCATGATCGGCCCTGGGCTCGGCGAGATGCTCACCCACCTCATCAAGGGGGATCTTTCGGCCAAGGACGGGGAGCTTCTCGAGTTTCTTTCGCCCTATCGGACATTTGCCGCTATGGAAAAGCTGAAATAGGAGGTGGCCATGAAATTCCAATTCGCCCACAACAACATCAACGCGCTTCGCCTGGACAAGAGCCTGGCCTTCTACAAAGAAGCCCTGGGGCTCGAGGAGATCCGGCGGATCAACGCTCCGGACGGAAGCTTCATCCTCGTCTTCCTCGGCGACGGCACCACGCCCCACAGCCTTGAGTTGACCTGGCTCAGAGACCGCAAAGAACCCTATAATCTGGGCGATAATGAAATTCACATGGCCTTCCGGACAGACGACTACGACGTCGCCCACGCGCGGCATAAAGCTATGGGCTGCGTCTGTTACGAGAATCCGAAGATGGGGATTTATTTCATCGAGGACCCGGACGGTTATTGGACCGAGATCCTTCCGCCGAAGAAGTGACTGGAGTCGCTTGTCAAAAAGATAAAAAATAAATATTGTATAGGACGTCCCTAAAATCAAGGAGGTTTTTTTCATGACCAAGACGAGGACACGGACAGCTCTCTTTCTCTTCATTTTTTCACTGAGCTTGCTCATTCCGGCGCTTGTGGCCGCCCAGGACCGGCTGAAAACGTACCCGGGCTACGAGCAGTATCAGAAAATGAGCAAGGAAATCCAGGGCGCGGTCAAGCTTGGGACCTTGCAGCAGGTGACGTGGAAGGATGCGGGAAAAGCATTTGAGTTCACCAAGGACGGCAAAATTTGGCGTTATGACATCAAGTCCAAGAAAACGACCGAGGTTGGTGCGGCTCAACCCCCCGCCAAGCCTGAAGGCTTTGGCCGACCCGCCGGATTTCCGGAACGCGGCCGGCAGTTTTCCGAGGCAATCTCGCCCGACAAGAAGCTCAAGGCCTTTTATCGCGACCGCAATCTCTGGCTGAGCGATGCCGACGGCAAGAACGAGTTCGCCGTCACGACGGAAGGCAACGAAAAGGCGCGCACCAAGTATGGCTCGGCCAGCTGGGTGTACGGCGAGGAGTTGAACCAGAACTCGGCCATGTGGTGGTCGCCCGACAGCAAAAAGATCGCCTACTACCGTTTCGATGAGAGCAAAGTGCCCGATTATTTCCTCCAGCTCGACCAGACCAAGCTCTACAGCAAGGCCGATATCGAGGCCTATCCGAAGGCCGGGCAGCCGAATCCGATCGCCGAAATATACATCTACGACATCGCCGCGAAGAAGATCACTCAGGTCGACATCCGCGACGGCAAGCCGTTCGAGGACGCTGTCGTCGGGCATTACGCCTATCACGTGTCATGGTCGCCTGACGGAAAGGAATTGCTCTTCAACCGGGCCAACCGCCGTCAGAATATCATGGAGTTCACCGCGGCCAATCCCGAGACGGGCAAATGCCGGGTCATCATTCGCGAAGAATGGCCGCCGAGCTGGACCGAGAACTCCCCGCCCATGCAGTATCTCAAGGACAACAAGCGGTTCATCTGGACCTCCGAGCGGACCGGCTTCAGAAATTTATATCTGTATGACTTGAGCGGCAAGCTCCTGGTCACCCTCACCAACCATCCCTTCGAAGTCTCAAACATCGTCAAGGTGGACGAGGAGGCAGGCTTCCTTTATTACATGGCCCGCGACGGCGCGAACCATATGATGATGCAGTTCCACCGCGTCAGCCTCGACGGCAAAAAGGATGTCCGCCTGACCGACCCGACCTACAACCATGCCGTAACGGCCGCCAACATTTCTCCAGACAACAAGTATTTCGTCGATACAGCCCAGACCCACGACCAGCCGCCCTTCACACGCCTGATCGACGCCAAGGGCAAGATGGTGGCTGAACTGGCCAAGAGCGACATGACGAAGTTCGACCAGCTCGGACTCAAGAAGGTCGAGTTGATCAAATTCAAGTCTGCCGACGGAAGCCGCGATCTCTACGGCGTCCTTAACTTCCCCTCCACCTTCGATCCGAACAAGAAATATCCTCTGCTCGTGAGCGTTTACGCCGGGCCGGGCTGGGCCGGAGCCTCGGAACGGTTTTCCACGCCCAATCCCACCACCGAATACGGTTTCCTCGTCGCCTCGTTTGATACACGCGGCTCGGCCGGTCTGGGTAAGAAAGCGATGGACGCCATCTACATGCGTCTGGGCGTCGTCGAGATGGACGACCAGGCGGCCGGCGTGAAGTCGCTTTGGGACCGCCCTTACGTCAACAAGGAGCGCGTCGGCATCTTCGGCACGTCCTACGGCGGATACGCCTCCGCCATGTGTCTTCTCCGCCACCCGGAAGCGTTTGCGGCGGCCAGCGCCGGCTCGGCCGTGACGTCCTGGTATCAGTACGACAGCATCTACACCGAACGCTACATGTGGATACCCCAGGAAAACAAGGACGGGTATGAGGCCGGCAACGCCATGAAGTACATCGATAACCTGAAAGGCCGGCTGATGATCTATTACGGAACGGCGGACAACAACGTTCACCCGACCAACGCCATGCAACTCATCCAGGCACTCCAGAGGGCGGGCAAGAGCCTCGAAGTCCAGGTCGGCCCCGACGCCGGCCATTCCGGCCTTCGCCCGGACCGGATGATGGAGTTCTTCATCGAGAACCTGGTTCTGAACAAATAAACGGGCACTGCGGGAACATCTCCTTTTGGTGCGCGTCCCCGTTTGACGAGCAGTTCCCCGTGGCTTGCATCGGAGAACCACCCGCAGAGGGATCCAGTTGACTTGGCTTGCGATAAATAGAATGCCGCGGTTCGCATCTCTGGCTGTTTTATTCTCTTTGGGATTCATCCTGACACCATCGTGCATTCACCAGACTCCGACAGCAACGCAGGAAAAGGGCAGTCCATTTCCCGTCGTCGAGACCACCATCGGCGAAATCCACCGCGCTATGCAGGCGGGCCGGCTGACTTCACGTGTCCTTGTCGAAACTTACCTCAGACGCATCGAAGCCTACGACCAGCCGACAAAACTGAATGCCATTGTTGTCGTCAATCCGGACGCCTTGAGGACGGCGGACGAGCTCGATCAGGAATTTCAACGAACGAAAAAACTGCGGCCGCTCCACGGCATTCCGGTCATCGTCAAGGACAACTATGACACAAAGGACCTGCCGACGACCGGCGGCTCCCTGGCCCTAAAGGGCTGGGTTCCGCCAGATGACGCTTTTCAAGTCCGGAAACTCCGGGAAGCGGGCGCCATCATCCTGGCAAAATCCAATATGGCAGAATGGGCTTTTAGCCCCTACCTCACCGAAAGCTCTGTGGCAGGGATCACCCGGAATCCCTATGACCTCGAGCGCGTCCCAGCCGGCTCGAGCGGCGGGACGGCCGCGGCCGTGGCGGCGAACTTCGGCGCTGTCGGGCTCGGCACCGATACCGGGAATTCCATCCGCGGTCCCTCGTCCCATAATGGCCTGGTCGGAATCCGTTCCACCATGGGCCTGACCAGCCGCGACGGCATCGTGCCGCTTTACCTGCGGAACGATATCGGTGGTCCGATGGCGCGCACCGTCGAAGACGCCGTGAGGGTCCTCGAAGTGATCGCCGGCTACGATCCGGCCGATCCCATCACGGAGGCTTGCCGCGGCAAAGTCCCCAAAAATTACACCCAATTCCTGGATAAAAACGGCCTGAAGAGAGCGCGCATCGGCGTCTTCCGGACCTTTGTCGACACGCCCAAGGCCGATCCTCAGCTCAAGGCCCTCGTCGAGAAGGCCATCGCCGACATGAAAGCCCAAGGCGCCGAGATCGTCGATCCTTTTGTCATCCCGAATTTCGAAGCGCTGACGAAGAACCTGTGGTGCGACATGTTCAAACACGATGTCGAGGAATACCTCGCCTCGCGCGGCGAGACGGTCCCCTTTAAGACGCTGGCCGAGATCGTCAAGTCCGGGATGTATGCGCCTTATATCGAGCGTCGGCTGAAGCAGGCTTTGGCGGCAGACGAAAAGAAAGAACCCCTCTGTCAGGATCTCTATCATGAGCCGCGGAATATCAAATTCCGCGAAGCCGTAGAGAAAGCGATGGACGGGCAGCGCCTGGACGCCATCATCTATCCGACCTGGAGCAACCCGCCAAGAAAGGTCGGCGACATGGAAAGCCCGGCCGGCGACAACAGCCAGATCATCCCCCCTCATACCGGGTTTCCCGGTTTCAACGTGCCGATGGGCTTCACTTACAAAAATCTTCCGGCAGGGCTGCAGATCGTGGGGAAGCTATTCGCCGAGCCGACACTCATCCGGATCGCCTATGCCTATGAGCAGGCGATAAAGCTCCGCCGCCCCCCAGAAAAATTTCCCGAACTCCATTGAAAAGGGAGCGGCGACATTTTTTGAACTCCGGGAAAGCAAGGGAGTTTCAAAAACAATCTCGCCTAAGCTCCATCGAAAAATAGAACCGTTCCTGTTTATAATCCTGACTTGATCGAGTCCCAGTTTTTGATTTTATAACGCTTGATGACTTCCTCTTCGTTGGCCTCCAACGCGTAGACATAGCCGTTCCGGAGAATAAATGTCCGCTTGGGGGAGCTTTGTTTTATATAAGAAATGGCCTTTAAGGCATCCCTTTGCCTGTCATCCTGAAGATTATACCTCTCTTCTGAATTGAAACGCCAGCCTGCTAGCCAAGTGAGATTCGGCGCCCCTCCGTTCGTCTATTCAAGAGAACCTCTCAAAGGAACTATCGCTTGACGGCTCAAAGAGATCGGTATATAGTAAGACATTGTAAGACTCATCAAGGAGCCCTCAATATGAGCCGCATTACGAAGACAGTGACGATTTCCCTTCCGCCTCAAATCTACAAAGAAATCGAGGAAATGGCGAAGCTTGAGCAAAAGACAAAAAGCGAACTCTTCCGCGACATGATCAGGGTCTATGAGGATTTTCTCCATGAAAAGCGCTGGCGGAGGCTGAGAAAGATGGGACGGGAGATAGCCAAGAAATTCGATATCACGTCGGAAGAAGACGTAGAGAAAATCGTGCACGACTTCCGACAAACGCAGAGACAGAAGTGATCCGGGTTGTTTTTGACACGAATATTCTCCTTTCGGCCATCTTGTTTGGAGGAAATCCGGAAAAACTTATCAGGCTCGCCTGGGAGAGAAAAATGCGGCTTCTTATCTCTCCCTCTATTTTGTTGGAACTTGTCATGGTTTTAAGGGATAAGTTTCGCCGCGACGATGAAGAGGCAAAAAAAGCCGTCCAAATGATCGGATCTTTGGCTGAGCTGGTTAAGCCGAGACATAGAATCAGCATTCTGAACGACGATCCCGACAACAGAGTCCTTGAATGCGCCGCTGAAGGAAAAGCTGATTGGATCGTTTCAGGAGACAGCCATCTCCTAGCCTTGAAGGAATATCAGGGCATCCCGATTCTCAAGGCCGTTGAATTCCTCAATAAATTTTCTGGACCGAAATCATAGAAGAACGCACGGCCAAAATCCTTTCTTGCTAATTCGGGCAAAAGAAAGGGACATAAAAAACAATCGCGGTTTTTTTTCATAATATAAAACTTCCTATAGACATTATCTACTTAATCAAATGGCCTCTATCAAATCAGGCAACACGAAGACAATCGAACGCGTTTCAAGCAGGGGGATATGGCATTGCTTTCTAAAAGCAGCATATGCCCAACGATATCCGCGCTACTTCAGTTCCAGGCCCTTTTTGATCCGCTTCAATAATTCATTCGCGTCTTTCACAGACTTAGCTGGTGGAGCAGATTTTCCGTCTCCCATCTCGACTCTGACATTGAATCTGAAGGGAACTTTGTCCTTGGCCTTTATTTCAAGCAGTTTGGGCATAATCTCGGCAAGGTCCTGGATTTGAGAGGGTTCCAGCTCGCTATCTGCAACAAGAATATTATCCTTTCTTTCTTCTGTTCCCCCTCTCCGGCCCGGAAAACCAGAGCTCGGCTCGCTTTCCTTGAATCGCGCAAATTGAGCGGATGGAAAATCGCACGGCCAGGGATTTGATTCTTTCGCCAACTCAAGGAAACGCGCCTGCAGCGCGCTGCTGATGACATCCCGAACCGTTTTCCATGGGAGGGTCTTACCCGCCTTTATGGAAAGCGCGGATGCGATTGACAACCCCGTCGCGATTCCATCCTTCCATGCATCGGGGAGGATTTCCTGCATGATTTCCGCCGGCGATATCGGCGGCGGAGGAGCGCACAGCTTAGCCTGTGAACTCAATACTCCCGCCGGCATCGGTTCCCCAAAAATGCTGGCCGGGCCGGACAGGAGCCAAATCACTCCATTTTCGACCGCCGCACAAATAGCTTTATCGACGACATCCTGCGAAGCCTTTGGTATATGCATAGGTTCTTTATAAGAACCTCGATCAATCTGAACGACTGTTGAACCGCGGAAGTAGTCATAAGCGGCTTTGACTATAATTTCTTGGGTTTGCCATAATCCCGGCAGCTTATCGTATGCGAGGAGTGAAGGCGACAATTCATTGAGCTCCGCACCATAGGGTAGAACGAGCTCCAGGGCCGAATCGCAAAGCGCATTTTCGTCCAGGCGCGTCATCCACCATGTCCTAAAGGTTCCATCAGGACGAACAAGCCGCAAAACAAACGTCCCCTTCTCACATCCCTCCGCAAGCGTGTCATGAAT
Source organism: uncultured Eubacteriales bacterium (assembly GCA_964537875.1). Lineage (GTDB taxonomy): Bacteria > Acidobacteriota > Aminicenantia > Aminicenantales > UBA4085 > JAPKZH01. The sequence goes on along the minus strand of CAZIDN010000027.1, from coordinate 25,592 downwards.
AGCTCCGACCTTCAGCATCTTCGGCAAATGTGGCAATTGGGCAAAAGCTCCAACCAGATCCTTGACGCGTCGGGACGTTTCCCCAGGCCGCCAAAGGTTATAAGGCCCATCCGGCAGAAGAGCTTCTGCAGTGATCGGCGTCTCCTGAATACGAGACCGTCTATCGCTCTTGATGATGCTAAAATGAGGATCCTCAGTGATCGTGATTTTAAACGCCTGTGACTCATTCTTTTCCGAAACCGTGACTACTATGCAGTAAGCCTGCCTTATAGATTCAGTGATGCGGCCCTTCGCTTTATCGATATTCATCTGCAATGTCTGTGCGCGCGCTGCATCAACGTTTCCGTCTTTCTGTTGTTTTTTAATCTCCTCACGGACAATTTCCCAAGCTAAGTAATTACGCACGCGATCCATCGCTAATTCCAGGCCATCCTTAGACGGCACAATTAATAGGACCGCGTTCCGATATACGCGAGGTTTATCAGCTCCGGTGGTTTCTTCCAGGAAGCGCTCCGCTTCTTTGCTCGGTTTCCCGGATTCCGATGCCGCATTCGGCCCCAGGACGGCAAAATGGAACGACCCGTCATCTTCAATGTCTCTGGGCCGTGAAGGAAGTGTATGAACACGTACGCCGGCCGCCGAAGCGCCGGCAGTAAGCGATTTCGCCCTGTCGATTTCGTCCACCAACCGAGCGCGGACTGTATCATCCGGTACATTCTTGGCCGCTACGGCATGCATCTGAACGAGATTTGGCCGGTTTCCCAATCGCCACGTCCCGGGCAACTGGCTATCCGCACCTGCGGTATAAGCATCGTCGAGCCAATAGCTAGTCTGAGCCCAACGAGTAAGGCCTTTTTCGAGTTCAATTTTGTCAGGGCGACAGGTGCCAAGTAGCAACATCAAATCCCTTGTCTTGGCATTTTGTCCGATGGGTTGAGAATGCAGGAAGGTCCCTACAGCGGCTTGTTCAATCTCGCGGAACTTCAATCCAATCGATTCCGTTTGAATTTGCCTAGCCTGAGAGAATTCGTTATCAAGGATTCCAGTCCAAGCTTGTTTTTTGCCCTCCCATTCTTCGGTATCCGCCACTGTAACCAATTCCCTTAACGATTCCGAAAGACCTTCTTTCTGGGGAGCGGCCAGAAAAATAGCCGAACCGATGAGTGGGCACGTGTCCCACTTCTCTGCTTCTCGCAAAGCCAGGGCAAAGGTCCGCAAGATTCCGCGTGTACGCTGGAATCGCGCCAATTGCGTCCATTTGGAATAAAGGACATCCGTCAGGTCCGGATGAAAAGGAAAGCTCTTCAGGAACCTTTCCTCCGCTGTTGCGCCTTGCTTAGCCGTCTGCTCATCCACGGCCGCGACACCTTTCAACGCTGCCATAACATGCTGGCGGAAAGAGTCCCGGTCTTTAAGGGATTCTAGGGTGAAAAAGCGGCGTCGCAGGACTTCGGCGATATCTTCTTTTATGACCGGCTCTACTGCTTCTTCTCTCTGGCGCTGGAATATCTGATAAAGCTCTGCCTGTATTTCTCGCCCCAATTTATCGCTTTTCCTTGGATCAGTGGCCAAGAGAGACGCAACCAGACAACATTTATCTACTTTCACGACCGCTTGAGTGAGATATTGAAAGAAGTTAGCCAGCTGCGTTCTTGATTCGGGCTTCTGGTCGACTTTTCCGCGGGCGTACATCAACACTTCATCGATTAAAATAAGTGTGCCCAATCCGTCATTTCCCGGCCGCTCCAGGAGCTCAATCAGAAGGTTCTCGGCAGGTGCGGAATCCCTCTCTTCGGCCTTGTTATTCGCATGAAGCAGTTTTAAGCCTTCATCGCCCGCCAGTTGGAAAGCGAGGACGCTCCATGGCTGTTTGAGCCTCCGTATTTTTCCCTCCGGCGAATTGACTTCCATCCCCTTTTCAGCATCCAGTTTGTCGAAGCAAAGACCCGCGACGCGGCACTTGGGCGGCTTTCTGCCGATTTCCTGCACGAACTCCTCAACGGCGGGGAGGTCCGGCAGATTGGCCGGATCATGGACGAGGTGCCACAGCGCGATAAGCGTGTGCGTCTTCCCCCCTCCATATGTTAGCTCCAACTGCCGGACGGCTTTGTCGTTTTTACCCGCCAACCTTAATATGACGTCCCTAACAAGCTGTCTCAGATTGTAAGTTGGAAAAGTAAGCGCGAAGAACTGTTCCGGTTTCTCATAAGCCGGCCGCTTCCCCCTCTGCGTCATGACCTCATAGAGATCCGCGGCGAACATGTGAAGCGGCAGATTTCCGGACTTGAGGTCGTCGCGGAGCTTCACCACTTCATGCCAGGGTTTCCATGGGAGTTTAGGCATCGGATTTGCCCTCCTTTTGCCGAATCTCGAGTAAACGTCGAGTTTTCAAAATTTCCTGCCTTAACGCTTCTTCATCAGGCAGGACCGTTAAATATTTCGAGGCGAAGACCTTAGCCCGGATTCCGCCGGTTGCGTATTTGACAACAGCTTCATCCTTGTCGCCGCAGAGAATGATGCCAACAGGATCGGATTCGCCGGGCATCATTAAGTGTTCCTTGACGTAATTCAAATATAAGTTCATCTGCCCGGCGTCGGCATGGGTGAAGGGCCCTCGTTTGAGGTCGATGACGACGAGACACCGAAGTCCCCGATGATACAGAAGCAAATCAATACGATACCATGAATCTCCGACTCTGATTCGTTTTTGCCGAGCGACGAATGTGAAGCCGGAACCCAATTCCAGCAGAAACCATTCCAGATGGCGGATCAGCGCTTCTTCTAAGTCAGACTCGCCGTATTCATCCTTGAGGTTCAGGAATTCAAGAAGATAGGGATCTCGGATTTCTTCTTCGACGGTGGTTTCGTCCTCGGGTTTGGGCCGACGCCCTTTGGCCAAGAAATCATCCCGGCGTTTAGAACCAAGTGATCGCTCGTAGAACTGTGTGCCAATCTGGCGGTCAAGTTGTCGAACAGACCAGCCTCCGCGGATGGCCTCTGACTCATAAAAGACGCGAGCTTTGGGGTTCGCGACAGCCATCAAACGGACGTATTGAGACCAGGAGAGGGGAAACGCATTCGTAAGCATTATATCTTGGTGGATTGGAGCATGGACAATCTCTAGCGACTTATCGGATTCAACAGACGGTTTCTGCGTTTGCTTATCAACATTTTCGCTCAATGACATCAGGAATTTTGCTCGGGCCTTGAATTGTCCAGACGGTGTCTGGACAATCTCCCAAGCTTGATAAAACGCGCGCATCTGGGCCACGTTGGACCGGGAAAATCCGCGTCCATACTTGGCCGTCAAGTCACGCGAAATTCGTTCCAACAATGCCTCGCCGTATTCGGAACGCGTCCTTCCTCCTTGTTCGAATTCTACGATCCGTCGACCGATTTCCCAATAGGTCGCCGTCAAGATGGAATTGACTGACCGTGCAGCTGTCCGTCGCGCTCTCTCCAGGAGGCTGGAGATGTCCGAAATAAGACGTCCGTACTCACCGAAGCCGGCCGGGATTATGGCTTTATCACTTGAGCAATTCTCGCTTCCGCCGGCTTTCCTTATTGTCACGTTTCCTCGCTTTCCAGGGCTAGCTTGCCTTGCCGGTCATCCATTACGGCTCCCTTTGCCTGGATATGGTTGCTGATTGATTCTAAAAGCGAGCGCTCTTCGCTTCCTCTCGGGGAAAGCTCGATAATCGATTGCAGTAGCCGTCTGAAGAGATCATGTCGCCGCAAACCATTCTCATCCAGGTAATCGTCCACCTTATGCAGGTCGCCGGCCTTCCAGAGATGCATCAGCCTATGGACGCGATCTATGAGCGGGATAGGCTTGCCGCCGGGCGCCTCGTATCCCATAGACCGGCTTTTACGCTGCGCCCAGGTTTTGAGTTTCACTTTGCCTCCGGAATCTTCTTCGGCGTCCGGGTCGGTCTCCGCATCAACGTCTGCTTCTTCCTCGACCTCTTCTTCAGGCTTGCCCTTAGTAAAACCGATGAGATCCCAAGTCCCGGCCAATTCTCTGTCGGAAATCCCGCACGAAATGGCATACAGAATGCACGCTCCCGCGGGAGCCTCATCCAAGCCGAAGTCATGGCGGTGGAGAAGGTAATATGCGGTCGGTTCGTCGAGTTTATCGGCGGCCGTTTCTTCGATATTTTTATCTCCATCGCCTGAGAGAACCCGGCCAACGACAAAATCAACGACAATACGCCGGACATGAGAGAGGAATTCCGAGACGGTCATTATCTGGCCGGGGTCGTTGGCTTTTTTCACTACCGGATGCTTGCTGTAGGCCTCAAGCGCCGGGCCTGTAGCTGCCCAGACGAAGTCCGGCCCGCGAATCCCAGCGTCCCAGAATTCCCGGAGGCTCTCCCGAATATTCTTGCGCATTTCCTCAAGGACATGATTATCCCATCCTGGGCGAGCATTCTCCGGCCGTTTTTTGCAGACAAGCCAGACGGACGAAGCAAGGGCGGCCGATGATTTGGCTCTCATTCTTGTGTTCATCTCTGTTTGGATCGGCCAGCTGCCATCAACAACAAAACCGGTGCGTATGAGCGCCGAAACAAGCGTCCCCCATGCTTCAGGTTGTTTATTGGCAAACACTACTACTAACGTACCCTCCGTTTTCAAGTTGTGTAAACAAACCGAAAACGCTCGCGCCATTCCTTCCTCATAAACAGCTCTCGATCTTTCTCGATCTCCCTGTTGCCGGCTGGAGTCATCGACAAGTTCCCCATCATTTTCAGAATGGTCCCATTTGGGTGAACTTGGAGCAAGAAACTTGTTAAAAGAATCCATCGTTATATTTGCGATACTTCTTTTAATCCAGACATAAAAGAAATCCATTAAGACAGAATAACCAATCGCATCGTAATAGGGAGGATCCGTCACAATTGCATCATATTCGTTTTCGATTGGTTTAATCGCCGATTGATTTTCTAATCTGGGGCGGGAGGATGCTGAGCATGCAGATAGCGCATGCTCGATAAATCGGGTTACCCAATCAAGTTGTGCGAGATAGGCGCCCCCGACATCATTAATGATTGCGAGCTCAACATAATCCCAAGCTATAGGCAAAGCAAACCGCGTAAATGTATGGCCGATCTTCTCGCCACTAAGGTGCCAGACGCATACCATAGAATTATAATCAGCGATTTTATCATTCACGATAGCCAGATAACTCAATATCGCTTCAATATAATCATCTGGATAGCCTTTAAGGCCTAGTGCTTTTATGCCCTCCCTTGAGCATTTCACGAACGTCCCAATCGCCAGTAACTGTCTGGGAGAAAATAACTTATTGAAAATATCTATACCATACTGAACACACCAGGTGTTTCGTTTGGCATCTTCCATGATTTTCTCATCTGGCATACCAAATGGAATTTTACCAAAAAGCTCGCCCAACGCGCCTTTGGTTTTCTCTGCCATTTCGATTTCGTGAAAAGTGGGCAGACGATAGCCTTTACCTTTTTGTGTTTCAATAACCACCGCAGTGTTAAGCACGCCTAATCGTCCGGCCTGCCCCTCCAATCGGATGTCCTCCATCGTCATAATCGTAGCGCAGCAAGGACACATCGCACCTGAACGCGACATCGTTCCCGCCCCAATGCGTTTATCATGCTCACGACGCTGGGCCGTATTCACCCCTTTGACGGGGACGTTTGATTCGATTCCGAAAACTACTCCGTTTTTTTGTGCATTTGGTTCCATCGATAGAAGCACTCGTTTTCTGTCTTTCTTACAGAGCCAGCGGGTTTTAAGAAGCGGAATCGTCGCTCGGCAGTTTTTACATTTCATGGTCCGGGCCCAAAGATAAGCGACAGTGGGCTTTGCTATCCATCTTGGGTTGCGTCCGTCTGTGATATATTCTTCGCTGAATTCAGAATTAAGACCATCGACGTCGGGCTGACCATCGTCCTTGAGTGGAACAAGCCTCATGGATTGTTTTTCGTAAGGCTTTGAATGGTTCTTGTTCAGCGGCTCAAAATCTGCATAAGTCGGATAATATTCCGCCAGCTCTCTCCGCGCTCTGTCGAGAACCCATTGCCCCCAAGCCCGGACATGCCATGAAAGATCGGCCTCCGTGTCCAGGGTTTCATTTTTAGAGAATTGGAGCGGTCTGGTTTCGCCTTTTTTAATCTCTCTCCCCAGCCGTTCTAATAAGCCGATGACTTCTTTCTTCTCATAGCCCTTAGTTTTTATAAAGAAATCCCTCATGAAATCTTCATGGCTGAGGATAAATTCCGGCAATGGCCAGGTCATTCCAGCAAACTTCTGCGGATATTCGAGTGTGCATTTCAAGATGAACCACGCGACCGGGTTAATGTCAACGGCGGTCGCTTCGCAGCCAAGGCGCATGGCCTCGAGAGGAATTGCTCCCCCACCCGCGAAAGGATCGAGCACTTTCGGAACTCGTCCGCCGTATGCTTTTTTGATTTCCTGCCGGAACCATTCCAGGAGTTCTTTGTTCTCGGTCTCTCGGCCCCAATGGAGAATGCCTCCCTCAGTGATTTCTTTCTCGCGCTCGACGATTTGACCCGAGGGCATTCGCTTTCGCTCGATTCTTTTGATCACTTTGCCGCCGATTTTTTCGCAGAGTTCTTTTCTTCGGCGGATAATCTCTTTTTGCCATTCTTCATCGTTCAAACCGTCAGGCTTTGGAAAAGCGCTTGGGTCGGGAAGAAGCGTGGCTATAAGCGCAGCCCGGCAGGCTGCCAGCGGCCGCCGCGCCGGCCAGATATGGAGGGTCGATATATGACCATGCCGGACATTTTTCTCATGGACAGAATCCAGAGAAGCCTGCTTCAATGGGAAGGCGTGCTCAATAAGGCGGGGAACGTTATCCATGACAATCACCATTCTTTGGGCTTTGAGAAAGACCCATGCTCATCCTGCATTTGAGGCGGAAATTGAGCTTTTTTAAGGGCTGAGGTCCTTATGTGCTTATAGAAAGTTGCCTGTTGTTCTAAAACACGGCAGGGATTTTTTTGTGGGTTTATGACGCCTACGGGTTTTCGAAGCTCGTCCATGACAATCCGGATAGGTGTCAACAGATCCGAGTCTCCGCTCAACACGACTGCGCATTCAAACCGATTTTGGTAAGCATCGTGAAGAAGATGGGAGGCCAGATTGACATCGGAGCCTTTTTCTTCGGTTTTGACGACATCGACATACTCAGGCAATCCGGGGAGCGGGAACGCGAGCGGCATTTTGACCACATGGGTTAAGAAATGCCCATAAAATATCTCGAGGTTCGGCAACGTCTTTAAAGCTCGGAGGAATGTTCTTTGTCGTAAAGGCTGACCAGGATCTTGAGGCCTTGCGTTTACTAAAGCGGTAAAATATTTGACACTAACAATGTCATGTTTCGGAAGTATGATATTGGCCAGCTCTTGGAGATCGAGCCATTTATAAGGAGTTCTCCGAACGGCTCCGAAATATAGGTTGAAGGCGTCAATATATAAAAAAGTTTTCAAGGACGCCCCCCAAAAAAAGCAAGAGCCGTTCCGGAAGAACGGCTCTGCACCCTTTCGCCTAAGCTACTCGGGGGGTTATCATAAATAGTATAGCTGTTTATCCAAATCAAAGTCAAGGAAAAGAAAGCAGCCTTTCGCAAAATCAGGGGATAAAGCCGGGCAATCTTTTTTATGTGAAAGTGCTTCATTTTCATTTGTCGCCGTATTCGAATATCTGGCTTGCGGAGAGCAATATGCTTCCCTTTGCTTTCGCTAATAATCGGCCGAAAGGATCCTGCACCCGCACTAGCCTCGGGCTTGGGGTGGCGCAGTCGTAGACGGCATAGAGCCAGTATCCGTCACGCATATTGCATGCTTTAGCCCATTCATTAGCGGAAACTTCGACATCACCGGTGTTCGCTCGTCCCTTCACTTCAATCGCGCGTTTCTCATTTCCGGACCGGACAGAAAGTAGGTCGAAGCCGGGGTTTTCCGGCAATCCTGCCTGACGTGCCAATTCAGGGGTATGGACATCAATCACCTTAGCACCATCTTTTTCTTCGAGCGCCCGGGCAATCTTCATGGCCGCCAGTTCTACATTAACATCATGTTCTTTGATATCCTCCGGATCTGAAGAAGGAACCACCAAGGCATGCGCGATGAAGGTTATTGTCCCCGGTGAAATAAGCTCTGGCTCGCGCTTTAACGCTAATAGAATGCTTTCGCGTCGGCCAGCCAGCTGGCTCTGCTGGATCTTGACGTCTTCGAGAGATTCCATAGCTCTCCGGTTACCCGTTCGCGCTTTTTCAGAATGCCTGGCCCGTACCGCGGCAAGTTCTGCTTCCTGGTAATCGAAACTCTGCAAAACGAGCCTTTCACGTTCAGGAAGCCTCTTTTGAAATAATCGCGTGTGTTCGAGCGCCATTTCTCGCGCCACCCTCTCAAAAAGATATGCGCGAGCAGCTTCTTTCCTTTCAATCGCGGCGGCGGCCGGCCGCTGGGCTGAAGCCGGCAGCCCGCGGCCACCCTTCAGGAGAAGAAGATGCTCCACCGGGCAAAGAACGATGTCCGCTCCTTCGCATTGCTTTATGCCGACCAGCCGGCATTCCAAAAGCTCTTCTTTCGCCAATGCGGAGATTTCCGTATCGACTTTTCGGATGACGGAAAGGAGAGCAAGGTGAAAGAAGTAGGGTTTTTCAGCAGTAGGGTCAATGAAGATCGCTCCTCGTTTTCCCTCCTCAGCAAGCAGTCCGCCCACCAATCCGCGGAGTTGCTCAAACACAGGTTCGCCGGGATGAAGCCATATAATGTCTTTCCGGTCCGGAGGCCTTACGACGGAAAAATTGTCCCGCATTTCCTCAGGGTAAAGCTCCAACACTGAAAAAAGAGAATCCATCGCACCTGGTCGTAAGGGACGAAGTGCGAAAATGCCGTCCAAATCTCCATCGATCGCGATATTGATATGCGGCGCGGCTTGCTGGATATATTGCCGCACGTAGCCCGGAAGCAGCCTGAAATAAGTTTCTTTCTCCAAGTCGGCACGGATACGCGGAAGTTCTTTTGCCACATCTCCACCAGTGCCGAAAAGTACCTTCTCTCGCACTGCAAGAGCTTCGACTTGTTCCTTTGTGAGACGGCCTTCCAAATTCCGGGCTATTTCTTCGGCGTCTTCCGTGACGGCCAGCTCCATGTAATGCTTAAGAGAGACGCCTTCGAAAATGCGGCCGATGCAGTCATAGACTTTTTCGGATCGCAGTTCTTTGCGGATTTTCTCAAGCTTGTCGAGAAGGACCTTGAGCACCCTTCCTTCTCGAGTCGAAGGCGCAACAAGGTTCAGGATAATAACCGGATCGTGCTTCTGGCCATAGCGATGGATGCGGCCCATACGCTGCTCAAGACGTGCCGGGTTCCAAGGCACGTCATAATTGATCATGATCCAACAAAACTGGAGATTGATTCCTTCGCCAGCGGCGTCCGTGCATATGAGGAATCTAGCTCCGTTTTCGGAGTGCTGTTTCTTGAATTGGTCAATTTCGGCTTCGCGCTCTTTATAGTCCATGCCACCGTGAATCTGCGCGATTTGGCCGGTATAGCCCATGCCGTGCAATCTTCTCACGAGGAAATCCAGCGTGTCGTGGTGCTCCGTAAAGACGATGAATTTTTCGTCAGCGAATTTCGGATCGGCCAAGGCTTCACGCAGTTTTTCGAACTTGGACTCCTGACCTGAATCATAGACTTTCCGGGCAAGGGCCAGGAGACGATGAACTTCGTCTTTCTCCGCAGTGAGGTCGACAAGAGAAGTCGCCACTACGCCTTGGAGGAGTTTTTCTTCGTCGATTTCATTTTCTTCTCGGCCATCCTGGGGCGTTTCATCATCAGCGGTCCTAATATCGAGCACACCTCCTTCCTCGCCCAGGTGGATCTGAAAGGCGTTGAGCTGATCCGATGTCATTGCTCCGGTCTGGACGTCTTCAATGAGCTTGTTCAATTTCTCGATCCGGCGTTCAAATGACCTTAGCAGGGCGTAAGTCGAGCTTGCCAGGCGGCGCTGGAAAACGCTCATCGCAAGGCGGGCAGCTTCGCGGTTTAGAAGTTTTGCTTTATTATAGACAAAACGAAGAAATTCGGTCGTTTCATCATAGAGCTTTTGTTCGCTTTCTTCGCCCTGGCTCAACTCGAAACCGAGAGTGTTCGATATCCGCTTTGGATAAAGCGGCCGGCCGTCAAGGTAGATCATCTCCTCCTTGGAGCGTCTGATGAAATGGGATCGCCGCTCGTCCTCAGGAAATTCCTTAAATGCCTCCGGCGTTGAAAGAATTTCCGGTTCCAATAAGCGCCAGAGGGCATAGTATGGATAATCCTTTCCCATATGGGGCGTTGCGGTAAGGAGTAAGAGATGGGAGGGTTGCCAGCTCAGGCGCCATAAATCATCTTGTATTGGCACACCTGCTAATGATTCGGCTAAACGATAACGATCGGTCTTTCGGACGCGCATATCGCTGCCGCGGTCCGCGGCCAGCTTGTGCGCCTCATCAAAAATAACGAGGTCGTAAGGAACAACTGAGGTCTCCTTAAGTCGGTTGAAAACGCGAAGACCAGCCAGGGTGTCGACGCTGACGATCAAACGGTCGCTGTCTTCGCCCATAAAGGGATTTTCATGAAGGGCATCGAAACCGCTGACAATGCGGAACGAAAGATTAAAGAGCGTGAAAAATTCTCTCCGCCAATTACCGACAAGACCGGCCGGGGGTGCGATAAGAATGCGCCGAATAAGCCGCCGCGAGAGCATTTCCCGAATATAGAGACCGGACATGATGGTCTTTCCGGCGCCGGCATCGTCTGCCAGGAGGAACCTTAAACGGGGCTGCTTGAGCATATGGTCGTATACAGCGATGCGTTGATGGGGCAAAGCGTCGATGTTGGAGATTTCCGCGGCAAAAGCGGGATTAGCAAGGTGACCGAAGGATAGCCTTTCGCCTTCCGCTAACAACTTAACGATATCAGGCCGGGCGGTGAAATCGAGAATAGACGGGCGGATGGATTTTTTGTTCAGTTCCCTGCTCAAAGCAGGAGTCGCCTCGTCCATCAAGTCCTTTGCCAACTTCCTGAGTTGGTTCCAGGAAAGCTGGGAAGGCTTGGCTTGTCCGTTCTCCCATCGATTGACTGTAACGAAGGAAACCCCAAGGCGATCCGCGAGCGCGCGTTGAGTAAGCTCGAACTTGGCCCTAAGCCGTTTTATTTGTTCCGCATAATCAATATCTGGCTTAACGTTAATAATCGGTTCAATCGCCATTGAGCTTCCTTGTAGTATTCTCAATTTCCTCAAGATTTAGCCATATTATAACACATGTTAATAAAATTGTCAAGTAGGCACGCGATAATAGTTATGCTATTGATAAAAATCTGTTTATATGGTTTGAAATTTTGTTATTGCCGGCGAAGGTCCCAGTATCGGTCTAGGAGCGACCCCCAGAAGCACCCGACACAAAAGGCTGTGGTTAAGAATGAGAAAGGTTGCTAAAAATAGATAAGCACCAGGAGCTCGGCGACCATAGCCGGCTTTTTCTCCCCTTCGATTTCCAGGGTATTCTCGATTTTGAGAAGGGCTTTGCGGAATCCCTTTTTTTGGATATCCTTGAGGACGGCCCGGTTGCGGATTCGGGCGCCGGGCCGGACGGCCTTGATGAAGCGGACCCTGTCCAAGCCGTAATTGGCGGCCATCTTGAACTTCATCTGAAACAGCGGCAGCTGCTGGAGAAAGTGGGCGACGAGCGACAAGAGGAGAAAGCCATGGGCAACTGTTCCCCGGAGAGGGCTCTTGGCCGCCCGCTCCAGATCAACGTGAATCCACTGCCTGTCCTCGCTGCACTCGGCAAAGGCGTTGATCCGGTCCTGGGTCATGACGAACCAGTCGGATGTTCCGATTTCTTTGCCGAGATGGGATTTAAGCTTCCTGGGGGTCAAACGCTCCGCCAATTCTTCCGCTCCTTTAATTTCCGAAAACCTTGCTCCCACTCATAAAAGCTCTTAAAACTTCTTGAGTGGCAAAATTTTCAAGGCTCTGAACGCTTCATTTGTTCAGAGGAAGACATTGATAGGCCGATATCATCCCGAGAGCCCATCACATCAATCGGCGGCGTCTTCTTTCTTGGCCAGGGCCACCTGGGCCGCGGCCAGCCGGGCGATCGGGATCTGGTAGGCCGAGCAGCTGACGTAGTTCAACCCGATCTTGTGGCAGAAGACGATCGACCGCGGGTCGCCGCCGTGGACGCCGCAAATTCCAACCTTGAGGTTCGGCTTGGTCTTGCGGCCTTTCTCTACGGCCATCTTCATCAGCTGCCCCACGCCGTTCTGGTCGATCGTCTCGAACGGGTCGTCCTTCCAGATTCCCTTCTCGAGGTAATAATTGAGGAACTTGCCGCCGTCGTCGCGGGAGACGCCGTAGGTTGTCTGGGTCAGGTCGTTGGTGCCGAACGAGAAGAACTCCGCTTCCTGGGCGACTTCATCCGCCGTCAGGGCCGCCCGCGGGATCTCGATCATTGTCCCCACCATGTAATCCAACTTGACCTTGTGCTTGGCCATGACTTCCTTGGCGATGCGGACGATGATCTCTTTCTGGTTGGCGAGTTCGGTGACATTTCCGACCAAAGGGACCATGATCTCGGGAAAGACCTTACCCCCTTCTTTGACAATCTCGCAGGCGGCTTCAAAAATTGCCTTGGCCTGCATCTCCGTGATCTCCGGGTAGGAAATGCCGAGCCGGCATCCCCTGTGGCCCAGCATCGGGTTAAACTCGGACAGCGTTTTCACCCGCTCCAGCAATTTTTCCAACTCCTCGATCTTCGCCTTATCGCTGCTCCCCGAAGCCTTCAGCGTGGCCAGCTCGACCATCAAATCCTCTCTGTTGGGCAGGAACTCGTGCAGCGGCGGATCGATGGTCCGGATGGTGACGGGATTGCCATGCATCTCCTTGAAGAATTCGTAAAAGTCCTTTTTCTGGAAGGGCAAAAGCTTGTCCAAAAACTTGCGCCTGTCTTCCTCGGTTTCGGAGAGGATCATGTCCTTGACGATGGGCAGCCGGTCGGGCCCGAAGAACATGTGCTCGGTCCGGGCCAGGCCGATCCCCTGGGCGCCGAAGGCAAAGGCCGTCCTGGCGTCGGCCGGCGTATCGGAATTGGCCCGCACTTTGAGCTTTCGGACCTGGTCGGCCCAGGACAGGAGCTTGGAAAAATATCGGTAGATCTTGGAGTCTTTGGCCTTCTTTTCGCCGCGCACGACCTGGATGATCTCCGAAGGCTGGGTCTTGATCTCGCCTAAGAAGACTTCGCCCGTACCGCCGTCGATGGAAATCCATTCGCCTTCGGCGATCTTCTGCTTTCCGATATGGAAATATTTCTGCTCTTCATTGACCTTGACGGCGCCGCAGCCGACCACGGCCGGCTTGCCCATCTGGCGTCCGACCACCGCGGCATGGGAGGTCATGCCGCCCGTCGCCGTCAGGATGCCCTGGGCGGCGCTCATGCCGTGAATGTCGTCGGGCGATGTTTCCTCTCTGACCAAGATGACCTTTTTCCCCTCGGCTTTCCAGGCCACCGCTTCGTTGGCCGTAAAGACGGCCTGCCCCGCGGCAGCTCCGGGTGAAGCGGCCAGCCCCGTGGCCAGGACCGCGTGTTTTTGTTTTTCTTCGAGGTTGAAGACCGGATGGAGAAGCTGATTGAGCGCATCAGGCTCGACCTTGAGCAGGGCCTCTTCCTTTTTGATAAGGCCTTCTTCGACCAGGTCCACGGCGATCTTGACCGCCGCCTGCCCAGTCCGTTTTCCGTTCCGGGTCTGGAGCATATAGAGCTTTTCTTCCTGGATGGTGAACTCGAAATCCTGGACATCGCCGTAGTGCTTTTCCAGCCTGTCCGTCGTCGTCTTGAGCTCCTTGAACACCTTGGGCATCTCGTTCTTCAGGTGAAGCAAGGGCGACGGCGTCCGGATCCCGGCCACGACATCTTCTCCCTGGGCGTTCAACAGATATTCGCCGTAGACTTCCTTCTCGCCGGTGGCCGGGTTCCGGGTGAAGCCGACGCCGGTGCCGGATCGATCGCCGAAATTGCCGAAGACCATGAGCTGGACATTGACGGCGGTCCCCAGATTATCGGGGATATGGTATTCGCGCCGGTAGGTGATGGCCCTGGGATTGTTCCAGGACTTGAACACCGAGCTGACGGCCATGTCCAGCTGCTTATGGACATCCTGGGGAAAATCCCGGCCGGTCTCGGCCTTCACCAGCTTCTTGTAGTCGATAAGGATCTCCTCCAGGACCTTTTCCGAGATATCCGAATCTTTTCCGATCTTATATTCGTCTTTTTTGGCCCTCAGGATTTCCTCGAATTTCTTCTTGGAGACATCGAGGACGACGTCGCCGAACATGTGGATCAGGCGCCGGTAGCAGTCGAGGGCAAACCGCTTGTTGCCGCTCTTGGCCATGAGTCCTTGGATGGTCTTGTCCGTCAGCCCCAGGTTGAGGATGGTATCCATCATGCCGGGCATGGAGAATTTCGCTCCCGATCGGACGGAGACGAGCAGGGGATTCGCCTCGTCCCCGAACTTCTGGCCGGTGATTTTCTCCAGCTTCTTCAAGTTCGCCCGGATCGATTTGTGAATGTCCTCGGGGAGCTTTCCCCCGGCCTTGGAAAAAAGATTGCAGACTTCCGTGGAAACCGTGAAACCCGGAGGGACAGGCAGCCCAATGCCGGCCATTTCGGCCAGGTTGGCGCCTTTTCCTCCGAGGAGGTCCTTCATGTTCTTATGGCCTTCGGCAGCGCCGGTCCTGAAAAAGTACACGTATTTTTTGCCCATAATATAGCTCCTTGATCTATAAGCGAAAATATAAACCATTATTTATACACCAGAAACGGTTTAAAATTCAAGCCGAGCGGCCGATAGATAAGCATTTCCATTTGTGTGATTTTCTCTCGGTGCCGGAATCGCCCCTGAGGTCCCAATAGCGGAGGGGGGTCCCGTCGGCTTTTCGACGGGGGGAACCGACGGGACTGGTTCCCCAGGGGGCCGGGGGGCGATTCCGGCACCGAGAGAAAATCACATATTTGAAAATGCTTTTTGCCGATAGGCTTTGACTTCTCCCGAGAATTTAGGCCATAATCATCATAGCATTCATAAATCGGTAGCGAGGAGTCTTATATGGAATTATCTCATAGAGGCCGGACAATCCAGGCGTCTCCCATCAGGAAGCTGAAGCCCTATGCCGACCAGGCCCTGGCCAAGGGCATCCATATCTATTTTTTGAACATCGGCGATCCGGATATCCCCACACCCCAGCCGATTCTCGATGCCGTCCGCGGCTACAGCGAAAAAATCCTGGCCTACGGGCCGGCCCAAGGATTCCTGGAACTGCGGCAGGCCATCGCCCAGTATTTCAATTCCTACAAAATCCCCCTGGATTCGGAAAATGTCATCATCACCTGCGGCGGCTCGGAGGCGATCCTGTTCGCCTTTTGCGTCGTGGCCGACCCGGGAGATGAGATCATCATCCCCGAGCCTTTTTACACAAACTATAACGGTTATGCCTCCGCCTCCTGTATCAAAATTGTCCCCCTCACTTTGCATGCGGAAGACGGCTACCGCCTGCCTCCGAAAGATGTCATCGAGGCCAAGATCACCCCGAAGACCAGGGCGATCGTCCTCTGCTCGCCCAACAATCCGACCGGCAGCGTCTATACGCCCGAGGAGATGGAGCGAGTTGTTGCCCTTGTCCTCAAGCATAATCTATTTCTGATCGGCGACGAGGTCTACAAGGAATTCATCTATGACGGCGGATGGCACAAGAGCGTCCTGGAGTTTGAAGAGATCAAGGATAACGTCATCGTCGTGGACAGCATTTCCAAGCGGTTCAGCTGCTGCGGAGCGCGGATCGGCGCTGCCATCTCCAGGAACGAGACCGTCTACCAGGCGCTGCTCCGCTTTGCTCAGGCCCGGCTCTGTCCGCCGACGATCGAGCAGAAAGCCGCCCTGGCCGCCTACAAGATGGGCATGGGCTATTTCGAGCCGGTCCGGCTGGAATACCAGAGGAGACGCGATATCCTCTACGAAGGCCTGAGCGCCATTCCGGGAGTCGTCGTCCATAAACCCCAGGGCGCTTTTTACATGAGCGTGAAGCTTCCCATCCACGACACGGAACGGTTTGCGGTGTGGATGCTGACCGATTTCGAAGTCAACAAGGAAACGGTCATGGTGGCGCCGGGCCCGGGATTCTATTCAACGCCCGGCAAAGGCAAGGATGAAATCCGGATCGCCTATGTCCTCAACGAAAAAGACCTGAAACGCGCCGTTGAAATATTCAAAGCCGGGCTGGAAAAATATAAAAGCACGGTCGAAAAATAGCCGCCTCAGATATGAGACAGCCCCCTTCGACCTGCCGAGGCCTTCAGAGCGCCGACCATGATTGTTGTTCTCCATGAATTTTAAAAAGACCGTCGCGGGGGCAACGCTGATCGTCCTGGCCGCCGTTCTTTTGGGCTTGGCTGCCAACTTTCCCCTGCTCCAGAAATTCCTCAAGGGCGAATTCCGGGAGAGCCTTTTTTCGTCCGACAAATATCCCGGCATCATCCTGATCGGCCTGGCCGAGGCCGAGGAGCTGTTCGTCCGCGGAAGCGCTTTATTTATTGACAGCCGGCCGAAGCAAAAATTCTCGGAAGGCCACATTCTGAACGCTGTGAGCATCCCTCTCGAAGATAACAAGAAAAAATTGCAGTCGCCGCTCAACGTCCCTTGGGATAAAACAATCGTCGTTTATTGCGACGGGGGAGACTGCCAGGAGAGCCTGGCCTTGGCCAAGATCCTGCACAGCCAGGGCTATAAGAATATCCGCGTTTTTACGGGAGGCTGGGCCGAATGGGTGGGCACCGGTCACCCGACAGCCAAAGGACATGATCCGCAATAAATATTTCCTGTTGGCGTTCCGTCTGATCGTCGGCGGAGCGTTCTTTGCAGCGGGCCTCCTCAAGGTCGGCGATCCTTTGGAGTTCGCCCAAAACATCAAGAATTTCCGCATCGTTTCTCACGAGGTGTCCTTCTTGACGGCCCTCATCCTTCCCTGGATCGAGATCCTCTGCGGCGCCCTGCTCATCACGGGAATCTTGCGCCGGCCGAGCGCCCTTCTCGCCTCCGCCCTCCTCATAGGATTCATCATCCTGGTGGGGGTCACCATGGCCCGCGGAATCGACACAGACTGCGGCTGCTTCGGAATCCTCAGCCACAGAGCGGACTGGCGGCTCCTTTTGCAGGACGGTGTCCTGCTTCTGATGTCGCTCTGCGCACTTTTCGCTAAATCCGGTCCGGTTATTATGTCCAGAAAAAGAGATGCCCAACCTTAAGACACGCTAGCATCTCGTTTTTTGTGATGATGCAAAACACTTTGGGGAGAATGGGTGGCGCGGCTACTGCCCCGCAGCAGCCGAAGCGCCTGAACAGTGGGAAGGAGAGTTAAGAAAAAAATTTGGGGACAGGTACTTCTTTTCTGAATGAAGTACCTGTCCCCAAGTTTTCCCCGAATTTTTTCCCTGAATTGTCTCTCACGTGTTGCCAAAGGGGCCATATTCTGCTATTGTTGCTGCGAATCGGGAGAGTCGATGACCAAGGACCCCGCGGCCAGAATCGTCCTTAAGCAAGAATGGGGCGATTACTTTCTTTTCGGCATCGAATCGCCGGCGCTGGCCGGCGAGGCCAAGCCCGGCCAGTTTCTCATGGTCCGGGTGAGCGATCACATCGATCCGCTTCTGCGCCGGCCGCTGAGCATCCATGCCAGGGAACGGAATACGCTCGAAATATTTTTCAAGATCGCAGGCCAGGGCACAGCGCTCCTCGCTCGAAAAAGGGAAGAAGACCGGCTCGATATCCTGGGGCCGCTCGGAAAAGGCTTCGACTGGAGCGCCGTTGTCAAAGGGAAAATTGTTTTTCTAGTCGGCGGCGGCAGGGGGATCGCTCCTTTGTATTTCTTAGCCCGGGAACTTCGGACGGCCGGGGCCAGAGTTAAAGTGTTGTATGGAGGCAAGAGCCTGCCGGGCCTGCCCCTCAGGCACAAATTTGAGCAGGCCGGCCTGGACATCGCCTGTTCAACGGATGATGGAACATCCGGATTTCACGGCTTTGTCACCGGGCTGCTCCAGAGTGAAATTTCTAAGCAGCGACCGGCGGCGCTGTTTGTCTGCGGGCCTGATCCTATGATGAAAAAAACGGCGGAATTCGCCTCCCGTGAAAAGATTCCGGCCCAATTCTCTCTCGAATCGATGATGGGCTGCGGCTTCGGCGCCTGCTGGGGCTGCGTCAAGCGCATCCGGAAGGGCGATGACGGAGCGTGGAGGAAGATTTGCGAAGACGGTCCCGTGTTTTCCGGCGATGAGATCGTCTGGGAAGAGGAAGGCTGATGGTTGACCTTTCCGTGGACCTGGGTTTTTTAAAGCTGCGCAATCCGGTGCTTGCCGCCAGCGGCACGTTCGGCTATGGACTGGAATTCGCGCCGTTCCTGGATCTCAATGCCATCGGTGGAATCGTCGTCAAAGGACTCTATTTTGGGCCGCGCGAAGGAAATCCGCCGCCGCGGCTCGTCGAGACGGCCGGCGGGCTGATCAACGCCATCGGGCTGCAGGGCGTCGGCGTGGAAAAATTTGCCAAGGAAATCCTGCCCCAGCTCCGGAAATATCAGACGGCCGTCCTCATCAATGTCTGCGGCGCCAGTGACGAAGAATACATCAGAGTCATCGAACACCTGAACCGCCACCAAGGCATCGCGGCCTACGAGCTCAACATCTCCTGCCCGAACGTAGAAAAAAACGGAGTGTGTCCGGCCCTCAACTCCGACCACACGTTTTCTCTCGTCAAGATGGCCAAACAAGCCAGCCGCCTTCCGATCATCGCCAAGCTCTCCCCGAATGTCACCGACATCGTCGAGATCGCCAAGGCCGCGGAAGAAGGCGGAGCCGATGGCGTTTCTCTGATCAACACCATCCTGGCCATGGCCGTGGACATCGAGACGCAGCGGCCTAAGCTGACCAACATCTTCGGCGGGCTCAGCGGCCCGGCCATCAAGCCGATCGCTTTGAGGATGGTTTACCAGGTTGCTTCGGCCGTGAGGATCCCCGTCATCGGCATAGGCGGGATCATGACGGGCGCCGACGCGCTCGAGTTCATGATGGCGGGCGCCAAAGCCGTCGAGGTCGGGACGGCCAATTTCGTCGACCCGGCGGCCACGGTCAGAATCATCGGGGAGATGGAGGATTTCTGCCGGGCAAACAGCCACGACAAGATTGCCGACCTGATCGGGACTTTAAAGATTTAGTCCCGATCAACAGGTTTTTCTAATCCCTCCCTGGAAAAGCAGACCGGAGAGAGCCCCCACACCTTTTTTATTGGAATCCTCGTTCATCATTCATTCCGATGACAATCTAGCTTCATGCCCAAAAAAAGTTGTCATTATTATGTCAAAAATTTGTTAAAAGTTTGTTAAAATGGGCGCAGGAACGCGACCGGAGGAGGAGTTTTCAATGCCGCTAAAACAAGATCTTAGCAAACGCCTGATCATCGCCCTCGATGTCGAGAATAAAGAGCAAGCCCTGACCCTAGTCCGCGAGCTCAAGGACGCCCGGATTTTCAAGGTGGGTTTGGAGCTTTTCACCGCCGAAGGGCCGCCGCTCGTCAAAGCGCTCGGCCAGCTCGGCAAAAGCGTTTTTCTGGACTTGAAGCTGCACGACATTCCCAACACGGTAGCTGAAACGGTCCGCATCGGGGTGAGGTTGGGCGCGGCCATGATGACCATCCATACATCGGGAGGAGAGGAAATGATGAGAAGGGCCGCGGAGGCGGCGTCGGCAGAGTCGGAAAAAACAAAGACGGCCAGGCCGCTCCTCCTGGGTGTGACGATATTGACCAGCCTGAGGAGCGACGACCTTCAGGCCATCGGGATGACCCCGGATATTCCAGGCCGGGTCCTGCGCCTGGCCGGATTGGCCAAGAAGTCGGGCATGGACGGTATTGTCTGTTCCGCCCAAGAGATCGAAATCGTCAGGCGGGAGATGGGGAAGGGTTTCGTCATCGTCACACCGGGAATCCGGCCAGCCTGGGCAGCTGCCCATGACCAAAAAAGGATCATGACGCCTTCACAGGCGATCCAAAAGGGATCGGATTATTTGGTTGTGGGG
The DNA here is from genome assembly GCA_964537875.1 of uncultured Eubacteriales bacterium. Classification (GTDB taxonomy): domain Bacteria; phylum Acidobacteriota; class Aminicenantia; order Aminicenantales; family UBA4085; genus JAPKZH01. Next base: position 5,428 of record CAZIDN010000027.1, on the reverse strand, counting down.
AGGCCCATCACTCAGGCGACCTCCCCGCGAGAGGCGTTTCTTAAGATTCTCGAAGAACTCGAAAAAACGTAGAATTTATCGGATCAAATACCTCTGATTGTTCCGACCGTAAAAATCGCTCCCAGAATCAGGAATACAACCATCGATAAAACAATGATAACGACGATGCTGACCAGCAGATAGCCGACGACTTTGTCCTTCGGAGTATCCATCAAAGGATTATCAAACCCCAGATAGAGGAGATAGAGGCCGTAGAGACTGGCCACCCAAGCCAGGAAAGCTAAGCCCGGAAATATATAGAAAATGCCCCCGATCAACATCGGTGTCATGCTGTAGACAGCCAGCTTCATAGCATTTTCCATGCTCTGTTTTGAGCCGAAGCTTGGGGCCAGGGCATTGATGACGATTCCGAAGACATAGATAATGACCAGCGTGAAGACGTAATAGAGAATGGCTTCGAAAAGCGCCGAGCCGATGGGGAATCTCGCCCAGCCGACAAAAGGAATTCGCCTCCCGACGAGACCGTTGCCGATAAATCGGGCAATGGCCGGGATTGCGGCCAGGAACACGGCGTACGATGTGAAAAGCTGGGCAATTGGGGTGGATTCGCCCTTGATCTTGACCCATTCTTCCTTGGGTTTTAAGAGGATGGCCTGAGCTCTTGTAATTAGATCCATTCCGAACCTCCTTTATCGAATTGAAAAGACAATATAATAATTGACATTCCCTGTCAAATCAAATTTCCTCCAGGGCATTTGGAGTGGAGGCGCGGGTCGGACTCGAACCGACGAATCGAGGTTTTGCAGACCTCTCCCTTAGCCACTTGGGTACCGCGCCCTCCGTCTCATGAAACGCTAAATGCCCGGCGTAGAAATTCAAAAACTGGAGCGGGCGATGGGACTTGAACCCACGACCTTCTGCTTGGCAAGCAGACGTTCTACCTCTGAACTACGCCCGCTTTGGCCATCCGCAGCTCTGCGGGGAGAAACAAGGGCTTAAACTAACAAAAACCCGGGTTTCTGTCAATAAATATGGTTCTCTTCCATTTCGTATGGGGAAAATTGTATGGGAAACGATCCGGAAACGGTCTCGCTCCCCATCCGGGTTTTTCACGCCGTTCCCGAGCCCTCCATGGTCGCTTCGGCCGTCTCCGGATCGTTTCTCTTTTCTACCCACACGAAATGGAAGAGAATCATAAATATAAACCGGCAGAAGATCTGAGCGTTTCGACGATTCCTTTTGTGTTTCGTTGTATCTGAGGGCAAAGCCCGGACCCTGATGGGCCGCGATTTATTTGACTTGGGCCGGATAGCCGAGCCGTGCAGCATCCCTGCAGGACAGGATCTTGATCGTGGCGCTCTGGGTGCCGAGATCGACGACAACCGAATTGCCGATCGCCTCCAGAGGCATGTTCTTGCTAAAGCTCTTGAAGATGGTCAGCTGCTGGCCGATCTGGATCCCCTGGGCTTTCCCCATGTCGATGATCGCCCAGTTGCCCGTGCCGATCTGATTGAGCTCATTCTGGAGATAGACGAGCCTGCCTGTCTGAGCTCCCTCTTTGGCCAGGACATTGAAGCCGAGGTCTTTCCCCAACAAGCCTTCTTTCTCCGCAAAGGGGGCGAGAAAACTCCCGATCATGACGCGTCCGCAGGACCGCTCCACTTTGGCCAGGCTGCGGCCCGCCTCCGCCCGGACGATCCGGGCCCTGCCCCGCCTGAAGGCTAAAGGACCAAGCGTAAGCCTCAAATCGGTGGATTTGATCTTATCCCCGATATCCAGGATCGTCCACACCTGGTTTTCCTGAAGCCCGTCGTCCTTGCCTTTGTCCACATAAAAAGCGTCCCCGTCGGAAAACATGGTCTTCTCCGAGGCGCGCTCGGCGGCGATGATCTTGATATTAGGGAATTCCTCTAAGATAAAAAACGAACAATAGAGGTCTGATTCGGCGATCAGCGGATATGTATCTCGAAAAATCTTCGCCTTCTCAATCTGGTTCTGGACCTCCTGCCCGCTTGACGCAACCATCAAGAAAACAACCGGAATCAAAGACATGATAAGTCGACGATGTTTTTTCATAATCACCTCTCAAACCTGATTTTACCCACTCCTGATAACTCCATTATAGTGGGCAATAATTTTAGTGTCAATTCATTCCTTTATGGGGTCCTGCCTGCCCATTCGACATTCTGAAAACAGAATATCTTCCTGGGGGGCCCGGTCCAGGGACATAGCCTGCCAAATGGGTAGGCCCAACCCCATATATTTAGTCATGGATAATATGAATAACTTGACAACGACCCGTATTCTTCCTAATATTAACTTATCATTTAATAATTCATTGCGCGGCCTTATAAATTCTGCATTCATCAGCAAAAAGGAGAGGAGGTCAGCCATGGGCAAAAAAGAGATCGTGGCCAAGATGGCCAGGGATTCGGGCGTCACACTCCACCAGGCACAAAAAGCCTTCCAGTCACTTCTCGAGTCCGTCAAAACATCCCTCAGGAAGGGAAGCAAGGTGAATCTATCGGGATTCGGGAGTTTTGAGCTGAGAATCCGGGAAGCCAGGCGGGGCCGCAATCCAAAGACGGGGCAGGCGATCGACGTGCCCAGACGGAAGAGGATTAAATTCAATCCCAGCCGGATGTTCAAGGGCAGTCTGTAGCTGGGCCCGGCGGCAGATCCATTTGGAAGGGAAGACTCCTTCCAACGGGTGCTTTGTTTTCTGTCTTCCTTCCCTGGAATATTGACTTGCGGATTCTCGTGGAGACATAGAGGTTAGCTCTAAAATCGAGGCTCGGACGGGGCACGAAATCCCGCCCGGCGGCCTGAGCCAATCGACGATGGACAAAAGAGAAAGCATTCTATACAATACTCCTCAGGAGCCGGCGATCCTATGGCCGAAAAAACAGCTGTGGCTTTGCTTTTCGGGGGGCGTTCTGCAGAACATGAGGTGTCTATTCGTTCGGCGGCGGCCATCCATCTGAACCTGGACCCCAAGAAATACAAAGTCTATTCCCTTTACATCAATAAGCAGGGCGAATGGAAGAATGCGGCATCGCCCTTTCTCCCCTTGAAAGATCTCTCCCAAGGACCCTTTCACTCCTTTCTTCCCTGGACAAATCAAAGTCCGGCCGAGCCCGTCCGTGCGGACATCTATTTTCCGGTTCTCCACGGCCCCTACGGTGAAGACGGGACGATCCAAGGCCTTCTTGAATTGGCGGATGTTCCCTACGTAGGAGCCGCCGTGCTGGCCTCGGCCGTCGGCATGGACAAAGCCGTCATGAAGACTATATTCCAAGCCAAAAACCTGCCGGTCGTGAAGTTCATCGTCCTTCACGAGACGGAATGGAAGTCGCGGCCCGAGGCCTCGCTAAAGCGCATCCGCCGGGAGTTCGGCCTTCCCTTTTTCGTCAAGCCGGCCAACCTGGGATCGAGCGTGGGAATCACCAAGGTGAAAAATTATGGCGAGACGGAAGCCGCGCTCAAGACCGCGTTTGTCTATGACCGGAAGATCCTGGTCGAAGAGGGGATTTTGGGCCGGGAGATCGAATGCAGCGTTCTTGGAAACGACGACCCGCAGGCATCCCTTCCCGGGGAAATCATGCCCTCCCGCGAATTCTACGATTACGACGACAAATATATCGACGGCAAGACGGAATTCGGCATCCCCGCCGGACTGCCGGCTTCGATCATCAAGGAAGTCCAGAGGCTGTCCATCGAGGCCTTTAAAGCCTGTGACTGCTCGGGAATGGCCCGGGTGGACTTTTTCCTCCAAGCCCGCCCCCGGAAGATCCTGTTGAGTGAAATCAACACCATTCCCGGGTTTACCGGGATCAGCATGTATCCAAAGCTCTGGGAAGTGAGCGGCCTTCTCTTCCCGCAGCTCGTGGACCGGTTGATCGAGCTCGGGCTCGAGAGACACCGTTCGAAAAAACGGTGCGTCGACAGAGGCCGGTCATGAGGATCCTGGGCATTGACTTCGGCGACCGCAACATCGGCCTGGCCCTGAGCGACTCCCTCCGGTTGACGGCCCAACCCCTGGGCACCTATCAGTTCAGAGACCGAGAGGACGCCGACAAGAAATTTTTTGGGGACCTTGTCCGCAAGCATGAGATCGGCGAGATTGTCTGCGGCGTCCCCCTGAGAATGGACGGCTCCTCCGGGACGCGGGCGGAAAAAACCCGGGCCTTCGCCCGCTGGCTGGAACAGGCCGTCGGCGTTCCCGTCCGGCTCTGGGATGAGCGGCTGACGACCCGCCAGGCCATCCATGTCATGCACGAGCAGAAGGTCAAGCTCAGCGCCAAAAAGTCCGTGGTCAACCAGATCTCGGCGACGATCATCCTCCAGACCTACCTGGACAGCCAGCGAGCCGATGCCCATGTTTCTGAGAATCATTAAGACCGCCCTCATCCTGGTCCATGCGCTCATCCTCAGCTTGGCCGGCTGGCTCATCTTGGAATCCCGGGGAGCGCAGGCGGCAAAGACGCAACCCGTCCTGTTCGACGTGGAGAAAGGCAAGGGCGTCCGGGTTATCGCTGAAGCCCTCAAACTCAAGGGGATTATCCGGAAACAATGGCCGTTCGTGCTTCAGTACGAATTCTTTTTCTTTCCTCAGAGCCTGAAGGCGGGCGAATACCAGTTCCAGCCTTCTCAATCAAGCCAGGAAATCCTGGAAGACTTGATCCGCGGAAAAATCTACCTCCATGCCGTCACGGTCGCAGAGGGATTGACCGCCAGGGAGTTGACCGACGTTTTTCTTTCCGCCGGCTTCGGCACCTCAGGGGAATTCTTCAAGGCCTTCGGGGAGGCGGAGTTGATCTTCCCATGGGATGCCAACGCTCGGAACCTGGAAGGCTATCTCTTCCCCGAGACCTACTCCCTTCCCAAGGGGCTCCCGGCCAAAGAAATTTTTGGGAAAATGGTTTCCCTATTCAAGGCCGTCTTCGACGAGTCCTGGCGCCGCCGGGCGGAGGAGCTGCGGATGAGCGTCCGCGAGGTCGTGACGCTCGCCTCTCTGATCGAAAAAGAAACCTCCCTCCCCGAAGAAAAAAAGCTCGTCTCGGCAGTCTTCCACAACCGGCTGGGCCGGGGCATGAAGCTGGACTGTGACCCGACCATTATCTATGCCCTCAAGGAAAAAGGCCTATTCGACGGCCGGCTTCACACCAAAGACCTCAAGCTGGACAATCCCCACAACACCTATCTTTATCCCGGTCTCCCCCCCGGCCCCATCTGCAACCCAGGAAGAGAATCTCTCCGGGCGGCCCTCTATCCGGCCTCCGATGACTATTTCTACTTCGTGTCCAGGAACGACGGAAGCCATGTCTTCAGCCGGACATTGAAGGAGCATCAGGCGGCCGTCAGGAAATATCAAAATTAATATCAACGTAATAATTAAAATGACATCCCCGTTCGGGCGGCGCTTAGG
>CAZIDN010000026.1:0-46337 GCA_964537875.1 uncultured Eubacteriales bacterium | reverse complement strand
CCCGGATCATCCTCGCGCGAAATCAGAAATGGGCTCCCACTGTCTGAATCACAGCGTTGAAATCCCTGTTCTTGACATCGATCCCCGGCCGGTTATATTATGTCGATACATATCTCATCGGCAGGAGGATTTCGTTATGTCTAAAACCACTAAAATTTCGATCCGTTGCTTGCATTGCCGAAAATGGTTTCCTTCGCCTCTTTGGTTTGATCAGAGCGAATCATTTGACACTTCAAAATTATTTGCGAATCAAGCTCAATGCCCGCACTGCAAAAAACTGACTGGGTGTAATAAAGATAATTTTCTTGCCCTTTTTGAAGATGGCGGTTTTTTGGGAAATAAGGCCGTCGATAAAACAGAGGAAAAGAAAGAGATCACGATCATCAATGATGAATCATTGAAAAGAGTCTATGCGAATTTTATTTCCGTAGCCAAAACTCCTTACGAATTTAATTTAACCTTTTGTTGTATCGATCCCCTTGATGACAAGGGGGCGCGAACAGTAGCAAAAATCGCGATCCCTATTTCGATCGTTGAGAATGTGTTGAAGGAAATGGAAGAGGAGTTTAAAAACCCAAAGAAACCGAGCTCAAGCGCTGGTGTATTTTTCTCTAAAGAATCCGTTTACTGACACACAAAAAACGGCCTCGACTTGACTTCATCGTTCCGGTATATACGATTTGATTTTCCCTTTTCCCTTGTTTGCAAACAATCCCATAATTTAGGTCCAGCCACGGGCGGAGGTCTATCAACTCTTCAACCGGCTTCTGAAAGAACCGCCGGAGATCCCTTTGCGTGACAACACAATCCTGATGCTTGTAGATATAATCAGCAACCCTCTGAGCAAGGCGGAGAGTTCGCCAGGTTTCATTTATTTTCGGATCGACAGGATTCGCCTTTATCCCATTCAGAATGATTTCTTTTTCAAGCGCCGCGCTCACCCCGCTTTTTCTGAATCGCCATAGCTTTAACTTTATCCTATGCGGGCTCGAGTTGATGGCCGGGAAGTTATTGCGCACGAAATCGGCCAGGGCTTGGATGGTCCCCCAGGCCCTGAATAAATCTTTCCATTCGACGCTAAATTTACTTTTGCTGGGACTGTAAGCGGCCTCCCAATACATCTTCTCATTTTGATCTATCAAGGACAGCTTTACTTCCAACGAAAGCCAATCCAGGAAGAAAACTTCTTTATCATATCCCCCGCCCTTCGTCTTGTGTAGATGATAGAGGCAAGAGGGGCAGGTGCAAGGGACGGCGTGTTTCTTATCTCCAATCAAGTCCGCATAAACCTTCTTCACCCGCTGGAGATCGACAGGGTTCTTGCGGATGCCGAGATCGACTTCAATGTCCTGTTCTGTCATATCCATATACTACCACAAATCAGATTAATAGGCAAGAAGATAGTTTGCGTAGTGAAACCAATATCCAAAAAATCCGTGGTAAGCTGTTAGTGTAGGAGAAAATAAAATGACCAACCATGAGGAACTCGAGAAAGACCGAAACCTCTTTCGCCAGCTTCGCCGGGTCCTGACCCGATCGGAGAGATTGTGGCTTTTGGATTGCGGCGGAGATTATTTGATTTACCGGAAGCGCCTCAAGAAGCTCGCGACGGATTATAAAATCGAACTGGAAAAGACCTGAGACGGCCGATGACCGACCGGCGCTGGCTGACGATCCCCGAAGCGGCCGAGGCTTACGGCCTGCATCCGAAGTCCCTATACGTGCTATGCCGGAATCATTTGATCCCCTTCACGCGGCTTCCTAGTCTCCGGGGCGGTCGTGGCCAACTGCGAATCGACCGAAAGCGGATGGACGAGCAACTCGAGAGCAAAGAGGTCGTCCTGGATGACATGAGGAAACGGCGATGAGCGACGCACCTAGCCTCTCAAAGATCATCCTGGGATCGTTGGTGATGAAGCCCGCGCTTCTGGAAACCACGGACGTTTCGGAAGCGGATTTTTCGGCAGATCGTGAAAAGAAGGTTTTCAAAATCATCGCGGAAATTTGGGAGGACAAGAAGCCGGATGAAATCGATGGCACAATCCTGGCCGAACGGCTAGGAGGGGACGGAGCGGCTACATTCGTCGGCGAATTGACGACCGGCCTCCAACACCTTTCGCCGGAGATGTTCGTCGGCCGCGTCCAAGAATTAAAAAAGCGCATTATTTCCCGCCGTTTGGCCTGCCGGCTGCAAAAAGAACTTGCGACCGAATCGAAGACCGGAGGCCCGATGGACCTAACCGAGATCCTCCAGGACGTCGATGAAATCCGCCGACTCCAGCAGCCGAAGGACGTCAATGTGATCGGGTTGGAAAAAATAATGCCAAAGAGTATTTCCTGGCTCTGGCCAGGCCGCATTCCTAAAAGTATGCTGACGCTGTGTTGCGGTGATCCTGGAGTCGGGAAATCCTTTTGTACAATTGCGCTGGCTTCAAAATGCAGCCGTAAGATCGCTCTTCCAGACTCCCAAATTTCAACTGGGTGCAGCTCGCTATTTATTCTAGGTGAAGATCCAATCGCTGAAGCCGTCCGGCCGCGTGCCGACGCGAACGGGGCTGACTGCTCGAAAATTATTATCCTTCAGGAACCCGATTTTCATTTGACGGACATTGCAAAGGTCCGCTGGATCATCGAACGGAATAAAGACATCGGTCTCATCGTTATCGACCCGCTGACGGCCTTTTTCCCGGCCAAGACGAGATACTTTGAAGACCCTAGCGTCCGCACCGCCCTTCTGCCTTTGGCGGGTTTTGCCGAAGACGCGGGGATCGCCGTCGTGCTTGTCGCTCATTTCAGAAAAGCCGAAGCAGAAGCAGCCATTCATAGGGTCGCTGGTTCAATCGGACTCGCCGGGATCGCCCGCTCAATCCTCGCCGTGACAAGAGACGAAGACGATCCGGAGCGCCGCCTGCTCATGTCGCTCAAGGCTAATTATTCCAGAAGGCCGCCGGGCTTAGCCTTTCGTATCATCGGAGAAGGCATGGAAGCGAAAATTGTTTTTGAGGACAAGCCGGTTGAAGCCGACGCTGAAGACATCCTTATCTCGAGTGAGAAAAAAGAGGAGGCCGAAGAAAGAAATTTTTCTGATTCATGGCTTCGGGATTTACTTCAGGATGGCCCCCAAGAACTCGGGGAGATAAAAAAAGCCGCCCGCGAAACCCAGATTTCCTTCCGCACCTTGTTCAGAAGCGCAAAAAGGCTTCGCGTTATTTCAAAAACCCAAGGCTTCGGAAAATTCAAAACAACATCATGGGAGTTTCCTTCATGAGCGCCAAGTATCCCTCTATATCTCATACTGTCATTATTGGCACTATTGGCACTCTACTGCCATTAATGCCATTAGTGACACAAATTTATAGAGAAGGGGGTCTTGGCACTCTTGGAATGAATGCCTCCCAGAAGGGGCCTCGAATGCCCGAGATACAGGCAGCGGATTTCCTTACTTCCGCCCCTTCGATGCTCGCCTTATCCGGCAGAACGCGCTGGACATCGTATCCAGTCCGTCTCTCGGGGAAAACAGGCGAAAAAGCCGCAACCTTTCGTGTCACCTTTCGCCTTCGGCCTATGCGGCTTTTGGCAATTTACGATATATTTTGTTTATTCTCAGCAATTTAACACAAAGTGAGGTACTCCATGCCTGATAAGACAAAACGAGACGCGCTGGCCCCTCCCGTGAGACGTGTCAAATCCGGCATTTATTCATGGGTCAACAGCAAGAAGCTCCCCCGTGGCAGGACGTTTCAGGTGGTGCGTCGGGAGTTGTCCCACCTTAGAGAAGATCTCGTCCAGGCGCACGGGGGCGATACGATCACGCCGGATGCACAGATCCTGGTGGACAGCGTAGTCGAGGGCCTGGGTGTACAGAAAATTTTGGGGCTTTACATCAGGCAGTACGGAGTCATCGACGGGCAGTCTATCAAGCAGGGACGGCTTGAGTTGTCACCCCTATTGAGTCGCAACTGGATAGGATATTCAAATGTCGTGAGGATGGGGATCCTGGCCCTCAAGGAGATCGACAAGGGCAGGCAGTCATCATCCCAGGCTGATATAGAGGCTATCCTGACCTCATACAGCCGGGTGGATGAGCCGGAAGCGGCCCAGGGCGGCCAGGCTGGCCCTGCTTGCCCCGTGGCCACGTCGGCGGATTGTCCTGAGTGTCCCGGGAAGGGGATAGATAAGGATGAAAGCGGGGTTTCTCGGGGGGAGGGCGAAAAACAACCTCACCATTTGACTCAGGACGAACGATCACAGGTCAATGAGAGCCAGGATCCGGAAGAGGTGAAGTGATGAGAATACTTCTCTTGATTACGGCGCTGGCCTTATTTGCGGCCGTCGGTTTTTTCTCGATCGACTATTTCTGGTCGGCCTGGAGGAGGAAGCGATGAGCGGCATCATTCAGTTCATTGAGGAGGTCATCGGCGACAAGAGCCTGAGTCCTGCCCAGAAGGTGGTTCTCCGATCGGTCTATGGCGAGCCGTTGTCCGATGATGAGTTGTCGATCTTCCGGGAGCTGACGAAACTCGAGCGATATCGTCCGCGGGAGTGGGGCGAATGCACGATCGTGGCGGGACGTGGCTCGGGGAAATCGAATCAGCTTGCGAGCAACCTGGCAATTTTTGAGGCTGTCGGGCGGGTGCACCAGCTCTCGGTAGGGGAGATCGCCACAGTGATGATTATCAGCACGGAGCAGCGCCGACAATCAAGGGTCGAGTTCAATTACATCCTGAAAAAGATGGAGGGGAGCCCGATGTTGAGGATGACGATTGAGAGCACGACGAGCGATGAGATCCGGCTCAAGAATGGTGTGATCATCATGGTTTTCCCGTGCAATCTGGCGCGGGTCAGGGGAGCCTCTATTCAAATGTGTATTGCTGATGAGGTCGGCTTCTGGAAATCGGAAGGGCATTCCATTGACAGAGAGGTGCTCGAGGCTGTCAGGCCCGGGTTACGATTGCCGCACTCAAAATTGTTAAAAATTTCTAGTCCGTATTGGATGAGGGGTGAGCTGTATTTCGACTGGAAGCATTACCACGGTGTCGAGAATGACGACGTGCTCGTCTTCCAGGGCGCGACAGAGCTCTTCTTCCCGGCATTCTCGAAGAAGCGGCTGGATGCGGCACGGCGGCGCGATCCCGTGAGCTTTGCTACGGAATACGGGGCGCAATTCCGAAGCGACCTCAGCGGCCTTCTGGATCCTGCCATGATCGAAGCCGCAGTGAATCACGACCGGCCGCTGGAATTGTCCTACCGCCAGGCCGTGGGTCCGTATTATGCCTTTGTCGACGTTGCCGGAGGGGGGGGCAAGGACTCGTACGCGATGGCGATTGGACACCTCGAGGGCGAGAAAGTCATCGTCGATGTGGTGCGAAGCGTGAGGCCGAAATTCAACCCGGAAGAAGTCACGAGGCAGTATTGCGATCTGCTGAAGGATTATCAGATCAATACGGTCCAGGGTGATAAATTTTCGGGTGACTGGGCATCGAACGCCTATGCAAAATTCCAGCTCGGTTATAACCGGGCGGAAAAAACGAAGAGCGAACTCTACCTCGAAGCGGAAAAAATTTTCAACACCGGGCGCATCGAGATCCCTAATAAAGAACCGATGGTTTCCCAGTTCGGATCCTTGGTGCGGCGAGTCCGGGCGGGCGGGCGTGATTCCGTCGATACGGACAGTGGTGGACAACCGGAAGACGAGGCCAACGTGGTCGCGGGTGTCGCGGTCATGGTCGCCCTGCAAGCCGGGGCGGGGCAGGCCGGTATCTTTTTTTCGGAGAGGTCGGTTTATCCAAGCCTAACCGATTATGGTGATGACGGCTTTCACGGCTTCGAGGATTGGCCGGGAGAGTCGCGGGGTGTGCCGCGGCCTAAGTGATGAAATGGAGGTTATCTATGAACATTTTTCTAAGGATGCTTGAGCGCGTTACGGGGCGCCGCGTGCAGGGGGAAAAGATGGGCGTTCAATTCGACGGCCGAACGTCGCCGGACGAAATTGAAACCCTGGCCCGGCTGACGGCGCGGGCGATTCATCCAGAGATTAAATATGCTCCGCCGGGCGAAAAGTTAAATATCATCAGCACGTCGGATTTTGACGCCCAGGGAAAACTCACGGACTCGGCCCGGAAGAGGATTGAAGGGCTGGCGAAGGCGGCGAAGCGATGATCGAGGCCGAATTTCCATGGATGATTTATCGTCCCCGAAAAAGAAAATCGTTTCTAGCGCGTCCTAGAGCGATGCTGGAAACGAATTTCAATAAAATTTAAACATGGAGGTTTAAATGGCAAAAAGAATTTTGGGAATCGTTAAAGAAGTGGGCAAGGGTGAGGATCCTCGCACGAAATCCACGGCCCTGCAGACTCACACAGTGAGGACGGTAGAGAAAAGAAAGCAGAACGCGGCGAAGTCGGCGGGGATGATCACGACCCACACAGGGAGGACAAAATGAGCATAGCCGGCTGGAACACACAGACCATCCTGCAGGAATACAGGCAGCGAGAGGCGGCCATAAAGAAAGAGGCCGACGAAAGGGACAAGGTATCGGCTGGCGAGCTGCGCGAACTCGAAAAGCAATTGAAGGGGATCCGGGCCCAGCTGGACCAGGCGCGGGTTTCTCGCGCGTCAGCGATGGCCGACTACATGACCATTGAAGATCGTGAGGCGGCAAAGGTAGCGGCCCGGTTGCAGGAATCAGAGCCGACGGTCGATAAGGTGAAGGCCGATCCGTCAAAGCTAAGGGATTATCTCGAAAAAGGATTGAGTGAATCCGGGTTGCAGAAACGCGCAGCAGCTGAGGCTGCCGACAAGTTGAAATCGGGCCTAGGCATCATCCGTGACCTTGGGCGACAAATCCTCGTATTCGAAAGAGACGAGGCCCGTTGTTTGAAGCAAATTTATTATCATCAGGCCGAACCCGCAACGTTGCAGATCAAAAAACTCAAAAGCGAAATCGAAGTTTTGGAAAGAGCTGCCGGTATCGTTTGGGAATTTTACCCTGCGGCCCAGGCCACGGTGGAGGAAAAGGAACACGCCTTGACGCGGGCGAACGGCAAATTCATCGCGTCGAAAACCTGGGACGACCTGGACCTTGACGGCTTGCGGCGGCTGCGTTTCGATTGCGAAATCGCCGACGTATTTTTGCCGGACCTGGAAAAAATCATCCAGCAAATTAAGGACGGCCAAAGGGTCAACGTTCACTTGCTATCGGGCCTTTATACACAGGCTGAACCACGGCTTGACTATTCGCTGGTGACGCCGGAAGGCGCGATCCCGACAACGACCAGCGCGGGGTTGGTAGGGATGAAGAAATGACGAAACATGAAATTGAGGAAAAACTTTTAGACGCCACGCCGGAAGAACTGACCGAAATCAGCGATTTCTTTTCTACGAAGATAGGGAAGCAAAAGTCCCCGGACCCGGCGAAGATGATAGAGGATAAGTTGAACGAGGCTGCGCAGGGGTGGGAAGAGCGGGATGGAAAATATGTTTGCAAGAATACCTGTAAAGGCCGTCTATGTATGCGGAAGGATCTCGTCCAGGACAAAGAGGTCGTTGAGAAAAAGCCGGATACGGTCGAGGAAGTGGAAAAACTTTTGAGCCCGGGCGAATGGCTGAAGAAAGAACCGAAAACCGATCTTGAGAAAAGATTGGCTGCCGGAACAGCATCCGAGGCCGAAAAGGTTGCCGACCTATTAAGCCCGGATTGGATGAAGGAAGAGAAAAGCGAATGAAAACAGAGAGGCCGCTCTGCCGACCCTTTGGCCGGGGCTACGATTCCTCCCCGGTGAGCAGGGCGGCCTATTTTTTCGCCGGGACGGTCCCCTTGCGGATGAACGATTCGATATGCTCTTGAGTAAAGAAGACCTTTTTGCCGATTCGGACGAAACCGATCTTCCTCGTTTTCATCATGCGGTGCAGGGTTGTCCGGCCGATGTGAAGATAGCCCAGAACCTCTTTGACACTAAGGAGTTTTTCGAGGTTGGCGCTCATCGGCACTTATTTTATCCCATCCCGACGAGGTGTCAAATTGCCCCTTGACAAGCGAGAATAAAAGGAACTATAATGAACACAATGAAACACAAAGGAAACATCAGGCAAGTCCCGGAAGTCTTCACCCTGGCCGAGGTAGCCTCCATCCTGCGCGTCAGCCGGGTGACTTGCTGGCGTCTTGCGACAAGCGGCAAACTCAAGGCCTTTCGTGCTGGAAGGGGTTGGCGGGTAATCAAGGACAATCTCGACAAGTTCATCAGACCGGGGAGGACTTCAAAAAAAATAAAAAAAGGAGGAGTTTATGAGCGACAAGAAAAAAGGGCAGGCGGCCGGTAAAAAGGAAAAGGTTATCGATAAGCATATCCTCGCTCATATGCGGAAGGTCGGCCTAAAGCCCAAGGATTTTTTCTTCAATGTGTACAACGAGCCTTCTTATAAGACCAAACTCCTGATCGATAAAATTATGACCTCTATAGCAGGATCCCTGGAACGGCGGGCAAAATGAATCTTGAAAATTTCCCTCACCTTCAAACCGAAATAAAAATCCGCCCCGGCCTGACGCTCGTGAAATGCGAGACCTTGGGAAAATATTTTATTAGAGAGAGCCTTGAGCCGATGGAAAATTTGCCGGTTTCAGTACGAAGGGAGATCAAGGCTTTTTTGAGGGGAGACAGCCATGAAACAGAAAAATGAACGGAATCTGAAATTCAAAGACGGTGCATGGTACTTCGATTTCAGCAAGGACGGGAAGCGGTATATCCGCCTTGGCGGTTCGACGAAACAGGCAGCGAAGGACGCGATGGCCCGGCTCCAGGTGGAGCTCCTCAATAAGCCGGACTCTACGAACAGCTACGCCGTCGAGGCCGAGGACCCGGTTTTCCCGGACTTTGCCAAGGAGTATATCGAGCTCTATGCGAAGCCCAAGAAACGAAGCTGGCAGCGGGATGAGTATTCTATCGCAAGATTGAGCGCCTTCTTCGGTCGCCGTCACCTCTCACAGATTTCACTCCTCCTCATTGAGAAGTACAAGCTCGAGAGGAAAGCCGCGGTGTCCACGGCCACGATCAATCGGGAGCTGGCCTGTTTGAAGACTATCCTCAGTGTAGCCGTCGATTGGAATAAACTCGTCCCCGGTTTTCCTTTAAAGAAGATCAAGCTCACGAAAGAAAGCAATACGCGGACCCGGGTCCTGTCGCCGAACGAGGAGACCTCCCTCATGGCAGAGGCAACGCCGCACCTTCGGCCGATGATCACCCTGGCGCTCAATACGGGAATGCGTCTCGGTGAAATTCTGAAACTCCGGCGAGAGCACATCAATTTCACATCCAGGATGATCACGGTCCCCGCCGAGAACTCGAAGAGCAAGAAGACCCGTCAGGTTCCGATGAATGAGGCGGTGCTCGATCTTATCCGCAGCCTCGCGCCGGCGGAGGGATACATATTCCATAAAAGGCATGGTGAACCTTACGAGAACGTCAACACCGGCCTCCAGGCGGCATGCATCCGGGCCAAGGTTAATGCTTTCCGGTTCCACGATCTTCGGCATAGCTTCGCAACGAGGTTCGTCGAGCGCGGCGGGAATATTGTCGTCCTCTCAAAGATTTTAGGCCACAGCACGATCTCTCTGACGTATAATCGGTACTGTCATCCGAGCAACGACGCGATGCTGGCAGCGGTCGAGAATATGTCCGAAAAACCGGCTCAACACGAAAGGCAAGGCGAAAGGTTGCCGACTTACACCTCTGCATCTTCTTCAAAAGTTGATAGTTAGGAATTTTAGGGACTGGACTCAAAATCCAGTGGACCGCAAGGCCCGTGTGGGTTCGATTCCCTCCTCCGGCATACCGTATTTCCCTTGAGTTTCTGTCGCTTGTGAGATCCTGGGGCCCTCTCTTATCCTACGACTTCAGACGGCTAAAGACAGCGATAAACAGCATTTTTTGCACGGATTTGCCACAAATCTGGCGCACCGGGGCTGAGACTATCTTAAGCGATATTGTCCTCAATTTGTCCACACGGGGCGGAGTCTACAAGGGTGTTAGTTGACTCACCCCTCCCTCGGTGTTATTCTTTGGCTAGGTGATCTGAAGGGAGAGGGTCATGAAGTGTGCCAAATGTCTGACAGACAATCCTGATGCGTCCCGCTTTTGCGCGAGTTGCGGGACCGAGCTTTTTCCTTCTGCGGATCTCGACGCCGCAAAAACGATGACCAGGCCACCCGGCCGAAAAGCGTTCGCTAAAGGAACGACCTTAGCCGGGAAGTACACGATTTTGGCCGAACTGGGTAAAGGAGGCATGGGCGAGGTCTACCTTGCCGAGGACACTTCTCTCGACCGCAAGGTCGCCGTCAAGCTCTTGCCCGAAGAGATGTATCAGGATCCGACGGCCCGCAGCCGTTTTATCCGTGAGGCCAAGGCCGCCGCGGCTTTGGATCATCCCTATATATGCAGCATCCATGAGGTCGGAGAAACGGAAAATAGGCTTTTTTTCGCTATGGAATACGTGCCGGGAAAAACACTGCGCGACAGGATCTCAGAGGGGCCGCTGCCTCTCAAACAAGCGCTTCCTATCGCCGAGGAAATTGCCGAGGCCCTTCAAGTTGCCCATGAAAAGGGGATGATTCATAGGGACATCAAACCGGCGAATATCATGTTAATGGAAAAGGGCCATGCCAAAGTAATGGACTTCGGTCTAGCCAAACATGTGATGGTCGCCGGACAAGAGCGAGCGCTGGCTGATCTGACGGTGACGCTCACCGACGAAGGCATGGCTCCGGGGACGCCTGCATACATGTCGCCGGAGCAGTTGCAGGGCAAGACCCTCGATCAGCGGTCGGATATCTTTTCTTTCGGCGTCGTGCTCTACGAAATGTTGAGCGGAGTCCATCCTTTTAAAAAGAAGACCGGACTGACAACCGTCAGCGCTATTTTAAGCGAAGATCCACGGCCCATTGCTGAACTCAGCCAAGGCCTGCCCGATCCTCTCCAACAGTTCATCAGCAAGCTGCTGGCCAAAGACCCCGGTCAGCGCTATCAGTCCATGAAGGACGTCTATGCGGACTTGAGGAAAATGCATGCGGATTTAGCGCCGGCTCCAAAAATATTGCAATTTCTTAAGCCCGTCCGGTTGGCCCTCACCGCGGTTGTTGTTGTCCTGGCCGTGGTTGCCGCCGCCTGGCTGGCCAAAGTCCTTTTTTTCAAGACTCCGGCCAAAGCCCTGGCTTTTCAAGAACGCGACTGGATTCTCATCACGGACTTTGATAACCAGACGGGCGAACAGGTCTTCGACGGCTCGTTGGCGACGGCTTTAACGGTCGGGATCCAGCAATCTCAGTATGTCAATGTTTTTCCTCCCAGCCGTATCCAGGAAACGTTGAGACGGATGCGCCGCACGGACGTGAAGAGAGTGGACGAGACGATCGGCCGAGAGATCGCCCTCCGGGAGGGGATCAAGGGTTTGCTGGCCTGCGGCATCAGCAAGGTCGGCGAGAACTATTCGTTGACGGCGAGGATTGTCGATCCGGATAAACAGACC
The DNA here is from genome assembly GCA_964537875.1 of uncultured Eubacteriales bacterium. Classification (GTDB taxonomy): domain Bacteria; phylum Acidobacteriota; class Aminicenantia; order Aminicenantales; family UBA4085; genus JAPKZH01. The sequence continues at coordinate 34,820 of CAZIDN010000026.1, read as the reverse complement.
GCGGTTTTCTCGGATTCATCCCGAGCGAAGAACAAAGAGGAAGTCTTAGGGAGTTTGGACGAGCTGGCCAGAAAAGTGCGCCGGGCGCTCGGTGAATCCATGACCAAAATCTCCGAGCAGAGAATGACCCTCGTCAGAGCCACTACCTCTTCCTTAGAGGCCTTGAACTACTATACGAGATCTCGAGTCGCCGCCGGAGATACGGAATTTCAGCTTCTCAAACAGGCTCTTGAGTTGGATCCTGATTTTGCCCTGGCCCATGCGGAAATGGGCTTGAAATTTTATCTTGTCGGGAACCGCGTGGAAGGGGAAAAGCACTTCCAAAAAGCTCTCAGCCTGCTGGACCGCCTGACGACGAGGGAAAAACTCTGGATTCAAGCCGTTGTCGAGGACTGGCGAGGAAATCGTGAGCAGGGAATCCAGAACTACAAAGCCTACCTGGCTCAATATCCGGATGATATCTCGGCCTGGTATCGGTTGGGATATGCTTATCTGGTTACAGAAAAGCCTGCCTTGGGCGTCGAAGCTTTTGAAAAGGTGATCGAGCTCGACAAGGCGAATATAGGGGGTTATATCAATTTGGCCTCCTGTTATAACCTGCAAAAAAATAACGAAGAGGCTCTGGCCAATTACCAAAAAGCTTTTAGCTTAAATCCGGCCGAAGCCCTGGGTTCCTATGTCAATAATGAATACGGATTCTTATTGGTGAGAATGGGGAAAATTCAGGAAGCTCGGAAGAACTTTGAAAACATGATTGCTCAGCCCGATAACAGTAAAAAGGCCAGGGGTTACCGCTCGCTCGGTCTTCTCCAAATGTATCAAGGTCAGTATTCGGCTGCCCAAGACAGCTTGAAGGAAGCCGTGACCCTGAACAAAGCCTTTAAATATAAGCTCAGCGAATTGCGCGATCATCTCCATTTAGCCATCAATTTCAGAAGAAAAGGACAAAACGAAGCTTTTGAGAAAGAAATGGCGGCGGTTAACATGATCCAGAGGGAAATCAAAATAGATCCTACTTTCTTATGCAAAATCGGCAAGATCTACGCCCGATTGAACAGGATTCGAGAAGCCGATCAGCTGCTCGAAAGTATAAAATCTCTGATCGGCGACGTCCTGGCCGCATCCGGCGTGAGCCGTAGCAATCAGACTGACCAGGCATCCTTTTACATGCTCAAGGGCGAGATCGCTTTGGCTCAACAGCAATTTGAGGAAGCGATCAATTCCTTCGGAATGGCCGCCAACCTGAGAGGTATGATGCTCGAAGATAGTCTTGCCTTGGCTTATTTTAAAAGTGGAAGCCTGGACAAGTCGATCGAAAAATACCAGGAATTCGTTAAGACCGATGTCCTGGGCTATGAAGGACAGGAGCTGTGGATTCTGGCCCATTATCAACTCGGCCGGCTCTATGAACAGAAAGGCGAGTCGGCCGAAGCGGTCAAATATTACGAGCGTTTTCTCGATATCTGGAAAGAGGCCGATCCCGGAATTCCCGAGGTTGAGGATGCCAAGAAGAGGCTGGCGAATCTGAAGAGCCAGTGATTTTTTTTACCCAGTCTCCTCCCACAGAATCTATTCTCCGATTGCCACTTCCTCTCAGGCTTGAGTGCGGATTGGATTTTGCCCAGCCGCGTTACGGGATGCTTAAAGCGATGGCAAGAGAATCTGATAAAGAGAGAGCTTGATTCCTGGGCGGATTTGGAAGAGGCTTGGGCTATTGACAGGGATTCGGCGCTTACGATAAAGTCATTCCGCAATGTCGATTCAATCAGCTCTGATGTTATTCCCCGATGCGCACCTCCAAGATCGTGAAAGGACCGGAGCAGGAAAGGCCGCCTCATGATCTTCGAAGCCGGCCAAACCATCGCCCATTATCGTCTTCTCGAGAAGCTCGGCGAGGGCGGCATGGGGATTGTCTGGAAAGCCCGGGACCTCAAGCTCGACCGAGACGTTGCCGTCAAGTTTCTGCCGGAAGGTTTCGCCGAGGATCCGGAACGGCGGGCTTTCTTCGAACGCGAGGCCAAGGCCGTCGCCGCGCTCAACCATCCCAACATCCTGACGATCTATTCGATCGCGGAAGCCGAGGGCGTCCACTTCTTTACCATGGAACTTGTGGAAGGAGAGGCGCTTTCGAAACTCGTCACTCCCGGCGGCGTCCCTCTCGACCGCTTTCTCAAGATCGCGATCCCGCTGGTCGACGCGGTCGCGGCCGCCCATGCCCGGGGGATCATCCATCGCGACTTGAAGCCCGGCAACGTCATGATCGACCGCGCCGGAAACATAAAGGTCCTCGACTTCGGCCTGGCTCGGATTCTCAACCCAATACCTTCCCCTGTTGATGGGGCGGTCACCAAGACGGTAACGCTCGAGACGAGCATCTCCGGGACGATCTGCTACATGTCCCCCGAGCAGCTCAGGGACGAAGCGCTCGACCATCGCACCGATCTTTTCTCGCTTGGAATCCTCCTTTTCGAGCTGGCCGCGGGCGCGCATCCCTTCGCCGGCGAGACCGTGACCGAAGTCATGGCCGGCATCCTCAGGGACGAGCCGCGGTCGGCGCTCGAGCTGAATCCGCGACTGCCCCGCCGGCTGGACCGGATTCTGCGGCACTGCCTCGAGAAGGACGCTCATTACCGGATGGCTTCGGCCCTCGACCTCCGCGATGAGCTGGATCGGTTGCGGCGCGAGGGAGGCGTGTCTCCTGCCTATGATATTCCCTCCATCGCTGTGCTGCCCTTCGTTGACATGAGCCGGGAGAAGGACCAAGCCTATTTTTGCGAGGGAATCGCCGAGGAGATCATCAATGCCCTGAGCCGGGTTCAAGGTTTACGGGTCGCATCGAGGACGGCGTCCTTCCAGTTCAGGGATACGGCGGTTGAGCTCAAAGAGATCGGCCATCGTCTTCGCGTCGAAACGCTCCTCGAGGGAAGCGTGCGCAAGTCAGGCAACCGGCTCAGGATCACCGCCCAGCTCGTCGACACGGCGCAGGGTTTCCACCTGTGGTCGGAGTCCTTCGACCGCGAGTTAAAAGATATCTTTGAGATCCAGGATGAAATCGCAAAAAATATCGTCCGGGCCCTCCAGGTGACGCTTAGCCCGCAGGAACGAGGGGCGCTGAAGAAGTCTCCGACCCATCACGTTCAAGCCTACGACTATTACTTGCGGGGGCGGAGCTTTTACTACAAATACGGCAGGCACGACATCGAGTTTGCCTTGCAGCTCTTTGCTCGGGCGACCGAGCTGGACCTGGGATACGCCCTGGCCTATGCCGGGCTCGCCGACTGCTGGTCGTATATTTACCTCTACTCCGACCGCCGAGAGTCGGTGCGCGAACAGGCCATATCTGCCAGCCGCCGCGCGGTCGAACTGGCTCCAGACTCTGCCCAAGCCCAGGCTTCCCATGCCCTGGCTTTGTCGATCAGCGGCCGCAAAGAAGAAGCGGAGACAGGATTCGAAACCGCGATTCGGCTCGATCCTGGACTTTTCGAGGCATGGTATTTTTATGCCCGCCACACCTTTGTCAACGGAGATCTCGAGAAGGCGGCGCGGCTCTTCGAGGAAGCGATCCGCGTTCGGCCCGACGACTACCAGGCGCCGCTGCTCGTGGCCCAGATCTACGACACGCTGGGACGTCCTGACGATGGAATTGCTTCACGCCGCCGCGGCGTCGCTCTTGTGGAAGAACGTATCCAGCTCCATCCTGATGATGTCCGTGCCCTCTATATGGGCGCCAACGGCCTGGTCGCTCTTGGCGAGCGGGAGCTCGGCCTCGATTGGGCCCGCCGGGCGCAAAAAATCGCGCCCGATGAGCCCATGCTCCTCTACAACCTGGGGTGTATTTACTCCCTGGCGGGCGAGATCGACGAGGCGCTCGATTGTTTGGAAAGGGCCGTCGCCCACGGCCTTGCCCAGAAGGGTTGGTACTTGCATGATAGCAATCTCGATCCACTTCGGAAGCAGCCGCGCTTCCTGGCGTTGATGGAGAAACTGGAGTAGGATTCCATGAGGACAAACTTGAGACCGGGGGAAAGAAAATTTCTTGAAACACGGACGCATTGGGTCACGGTGATCGAGCCCTTTCTGCTCTTGTTTTTGGCTGTGATTATTTGCGTCATTTTGTTCTCTATTGTCCGGACAACAAGCGGCTTTATGACCGTCGTCCGCTGGATCGGCGGCATCTTCCTGGCGATCACCTTTTTCTACTTCCTTTACCGGGAATGGTACCGGCGGCGGGACATTTGGGCGGTGACCAACCTGAGGGTAATCGACGAGAAGGGTATTTTCAGCCTTTTTTCCAAGGAAAGCCCTCTGGAAAAAATCAACAACCTGTCTTATTACCAGTCTATGCTGGGACGGATCCTCCGGTATGGGGATGTGGAGATCCAGACCGCGGCCGAGGACGGGGCTACGATCTATAAAAAAGTCACCAACCCCAGGCTGCTGAAAGACACGATCGCCCGCTGCCGTGACGAATACAGCCGGGACGTGATGCGAATGGGCAAATCCGCCGCCCCGGACGCACCGGACAAAAAGCCTGCCTGAAGCAACTCAAAGCTCGAATTCATTCCAGATAAAGTCGGCGATTTTGACAGAGCCCCCGGCCGGCTTGACATGCCCTTTCGCCATGAGTTACCATCTTTCATGATGAGAGGAGGACAGAATCGCTAACAAGATGCAGGCTCGGTCCTTGCTGCCGAAAAGCGAATTCTTATATTCCTTATTAAGCCCGAGTAAACCTCAATTCCAAGGTCATGGTCTGGGGCCATCGCTCGACGAAAAAAGTTCCATGTCCATAAGTTCTCGAAGAACGGGAGTCTTTTGAGGAGGGTAAATGACGATAGAATAATCCAGCCTTGAGCGCCAAAGGTCGCGATGAACCCATGATGGATTCACCACGAAGGAGAGGAATGCATGGCAGGCAAAACGCGGAGTCAAATCGAATGAAAAAAGAATTTTTATATCTTACGCTTATCATTTGGTTCTTGGCCGCAGGAACGGCTTTCGGCCAACTCACGCCAACAGGGAGGATCACCGGAAAGGTCGTGGACAATCAGGGGAATGCTCTTCCCGGCGTGACCGTCGAAGCGACGAACCCTAAGCTGGTCGGAAAAGCCTCCACGATAACCGATGTCAACGGGACGTTCCGTTTGATGGCCCTTCCGTCTGGGAACTTTGAAGTCACTTTTACAATTCCTGGATTCAAGACGTTGATCCGAAAGGGTATATATCTGGAACTGTCCCAGACCATGGTCCTGAATATCGCCCTTGAGCAGGCCGCCGTCGAAGAAAAGATTACAGTCGTCGGCCAGTCGCCGTTGATCGACGTCAAAAGCACGGTCAAGGGCATGACGATGGCTAAGGAAATCTTCATGTCGCTTCCCCGGGGGAGGAATTTCGATTCGCTGATCAGCACCATCCCTGGCGTTCAGAACGAGAGCATCACGGCCGGCATCTCGGTGGACGGCGCTTCCGGGGCCGAGAACATGTGGTACGCCGACGGCGCGGACATCACGGACTTCCATTATGGAGACCGCGGCCAGAGCATCGTTCTAGAGCTTCTAGACGAGGTCAAGGTGACGGCCTCGGGCTACAACGCCGAGTACGGCGGCTCGATGGGCGGCGTCATCAACGTCATCACCAGGTCCGGGAGCAACGAGTTCCATGGCGAAATCCTGGGCTATTACGAGAACAACAGGCAGTACATGCAGGGGAAATCCCGGACCTTCCTCAGGCGGGATCCGTTCGGCGCCTACGTCTGGGAATATGTCAACTACGATGACTTGTACTACAACGGCGGAAAGGACAGGGACAAGTATGACCGGTACGAAGCCGTTTTCGGCCTCGGCGGCTATATCATCAAGGACAAGCTGTGGTTCTACGGTTCGTTCAACCCGAACTACAACCAGACGGCGGCCCAGAGGGATTTCAGCTTGAGGAAAGGGCCCTTCCAGACATTCAAGGCAAAAAACTCCGGCCTTGGAGCATCGGTCCGGATCTCGTCCGCCCCGGTCACCGGCCTTCGCCTCTCGGCCAGCTACATCAACAGCTTCTCCAATTACCGGGGGGCCCTCCCCACCATCATCGGCAACGGCGTCGCCGATTACCAGTGGGACAAGGAAGGGACGGACTATCCGAACAAGAGCGCCTCGCTGACCGCGGATTATTCCATCGGCAACAACCTGCTCATCAGCTACCGGGCCGGCTGGCACGAGCAGAACCAGAACAACCAGCAGATCGCCCCTCCCGACTCCTCGACATATTATTTTGGCAATACGAACTCGATGTTCGCCAACGATGCCTTCTTCCTGGCCCATCCGGACCTGATCAAGCTCACCGGTTGGACGAGCAGCACGCTGTATCAGGAGACGAAAAAATACCTGCGCGGGAAGATCAGCAACAACCTGGACGTGTCGCTCTACCTCAACTGGATGGGCGAGCACGCCCTGAAGGCCGGCATCGGTTATAACTACCTTTATGAAGACCGCTTCACGGGCTATACACATCCCCGGGTAACCTTGTATTGGGGCCAGTCTAATGACGATCTGGGGATCAGGGTCGGCGCCGGCGCCGATCCGTCGAGCCCGAATTACGGCAAGTACGGGTACTATCTTGTCCGGAGCTCGTTCACCTCTCCCTCCGGGAGCGTCTGGAACGTCAAGAGCAACAACCTGTCGGTTTACCTCCAGGATTCCTGGACGATCAAGGACCGGCTGACCCTCAATATCGGCATCCGGGCCGAGAGCCAGTACATGCCTTCTTTCACGGACAACAAGTCCTACCCGGGCTGGTCGGAAAATCCCGTCAAGTTCGGCTTGGACAGCACGCTGGCCCCCCGCATCGGCTTGAGCTATGACATGTTCGGGGACTCCAGCCTGAAGATCTTCGCCAGCTACGGGATCTACTATGACCTGATGAAACTCTACATGGGCCAGCTCACCTTCGGCGGCACGAAACGCGTGGAGGACTACTACCCCCTCCAGGACCCGGATTGGACCAAGATCGCAGCGAGCGGCAAGATCGACGACGCAGCGAGCCAGAAAGCCGGCAACACCTACGCCGGGTCCATGGATTACCTGCCGCCTTCGCTGAACCGGGTCGATCCGGATATCAAACCGACCTCCCAGCGGGAGATCTCCTTCGGCGCCGAGAAGAAGCTGGGGGAGGACATCTCCCTCACCGCCCGCTTCGTCCAGAAGCACCTGATCCGGACGATCGAGGATGTCGGCGTCTACATCACGACGGTCAACCCGACGACCGGAGCCGTGACGGTTTCCCAGGACTTCTGGGTCACCAATCCCGGTTTCGGCGTGTCCCTGCCGGTCTCCCAGGGCGGAAAGTTCATCGAAGACTACTGGCCCTGCCCGAAAGCGACGCGGGAATACTACGGCCTCAACATCTCGCTGGAGAAGAGGTTCAGCAACAACTGGCAGGGCGGGATCAATTACACCCTGAGCCGCGTCTCCGGGAATTATTCCGGCCTGGCCAGCTCCGATGAAGGCGGCCGCCTCGGCCCGAGCGTCGAACAGGATTTCGACCGATGGTTCATGGGATACGACGGCCAAGGCAAGGTGCTCGACGGCCCTCTGCCCCAGGACAGGACCCATTATTTGAAAGCGTACGGGTCTTATCGCTTCCCGTTCGGGCTGACCGTGGGGATTGTCGCCTACGGCCGGAGCGGCTTGCCCCAGACGACCAAGATCCTTTACAACTCCAAGTATTTCTACGTCAACGGCCGGGCGGACCTGGGCCGGCTGCCGTTCACCGCGTGGGCCGATGTCTACCTGGATTACGCCTTGAAGATCGGCAATAAATTGCGGGCCTCCATCAACCTCCAGGTCAACAACATCACCGACACCGACACGATCCAGAGCAAGATCACCACCGCCGACAGGCAGAGCTTCACGGGCTATACGAACGAGATCCTGAACGGGACATTCGCCCGGGACTACATGTCCATCATCGCGTCGAGGGGCATCGCCCATCCGGCGTTCAATCTGTGGGAAACCCGGTTCGGCCCCTGGTCGGCGCGTTTGGGTTTCAAGTTCTCTTTCTGATCGCGCGCTCCGGAAACTGTTAACAAGAAAAGCCCGTCCTTCGGGGGAAGGACGGGCTTTTTTCTTGACTCTTTAGGGAAATGCCTTAAGCTGGAACCTAAAGATTCTCTACGTCTCGCCATGGTTCGGCCGCTTGTCATGAGGAATTCCGCTATTGAGCCTCGATGAATAATAAAAAGAAATTAAAACTCCTGACCAAAAAAAGGCGGCCTCCCGAGAGGTTCAAAGCCTGGAATCGGGCGCTAGATCGGTATTGATAATGGGGATCGCCGGGACGCTCGCCGTTCTGGGGGTCCTGGTCTATCTCGTGGTGATCGGCCCGGGAAGACGCCAGGTCAGGTTCCCGGGTGCGCCCACCTGTAGTGTCCTGCTCATCACGCTCGACACCACCAGGGCCGATCATCTGGGCTGTTACGGCTATCCGCCGGCCAAGACGCCTCATCTCGACGGCCTGGCCCGTGAGGGCATCCGCTTCGCTCGGGTTTATTGTCCGGCGCCCCTGACGCTACCTTCTCATTGTTCGATCATGTCCGGCCTCTATCCGGTCACGCATGGGGTTCGCAACAACGGTCACGACCTCCCGCCGGGAATAAAGACGCTGGCCGATATCCTGAAGGGCCAAGGCCGAGCTCGAAATGCTGGAAAAGAAACTGGGTCATTCGCCGTTTTGACGGCGGTCACGAAGCCCGCCTGAGGAAACTCAAAACCAGGATTCATTCCGGATAAGGCTGGCCATATCGTAAGATTTCCTTTCCTTTCGTTATTATTATGTTGACAAATTTCTTGATCGGGAATAATTTATAACTACCCTAAAAATTTGGAAGGAGGGCTTTCATGAAAAAATTTTCCCTAACTGCTTTTATCGTTTGTTTCTTATTCGGTCTGGCCGGCCTGAGCGCCCAAGAGCGCGGCTCGATCACAGGTATCGTCAAGGCTTATGAGGGCAATGCCCCGGTGGCCAACGCCGTCGTTAAAATTACGAGCGACCTGCTGCCCGCGGGGCGGACATATACAACAGGCCGGGACGGGCAATTCAGGTTCCCGAGCATTCCGCCGGGCACCTATATCTTGACCGTCACCCATCCGGATTTGACGCCGGTCAATGAAAAAGAAGACGTCATCGTCGGATTGGGCAGATCGGCCCAAGTCACGGTGATTATGATAGCCGTGGGAAAGGTCGCGGAGGAAGTAACGGTCACGGCTAGGTCGCCGGTCATCGACCTGAAATCCACAGAAATCTCTTCGAACTGGCAGAAGCAGCTCGTCGAAAAACTCCCGCTGGGCCGCTCTTATGCGTCCCTCTGGCAGCTTGCGCCCGGAGTCGCCGATAACCGCGACTTTGCCCCAAATGCGGGAGGAAACAAACAGGACAACGTCTATCTCTATGATGGCTCCAACATCAGCAACCCGTTTTATGGCTATCTCGGAGCTAACTTTTCCGAGCTCGATATCCAAGAAATCAATATCAAGCGCGGCGGCATCAGCGCCGAGTTCGGCCGCGCCGCAGGCATGGTTACGAATGCCATCACCAAGTCGGGGACGAACGCACTCTCGGGGACATTCCGGTTTGTGCTGGAACCATCGGGATTTACCGGAAAGTTCAGGGACCCCGGCATTATCACTAAATACAACAGATACAGCCCCGCCCTCGGTATTGGCGGTCCCGTCATCAAGGACAAGCTCTGGTGGTACGTTTCGGCCAGTCTGCCGTATTCGAAAACAACCGGCCGCGTCAATAGGTTGGGAGATGTGCCCGACGCGACATCGACCGGCACCGAACTGTTCTTCAAATTGAGCGCCAACCCCTTCCCCGCCCATTTAGTGTCTCTGAGCTTCAGGAACAATAAATACGAAGATAAAAAGTCCGGGGTCGGCCTCAATGACAGCCCGGATGCGGGTACGGATGGCAATGGCCTGGAGCGCATCATTTACGCGTCCTGGGCCTGGACCATCTCTAAGTCCACGCTTCTCGAGGTCAAGTACGACCACGTCATTGAGAATTACAAAAGCGTTCCGATAACAGATCTCGGCTATCAGCCGAGGTTTGACCCCGCGAATCTCCCCAAGATGGGTTACTTCCAGACAGCGTCAGGCTACATCTTTGGGCCCGCAACCCTCTCCGGCCAGTATGTCGGCGGCGCTTCTGAATACAACACCCAGAACTTCTTCCGTGATGAGATCAAGTTCGTTCTGACCCAATACCTCGATTTCAGAGGCCATTCTCATGTCATTAAAGCCGGTTTCGGATATGACGACGGCGGAGAATGGCTGGAGCGGGTGGCCAACGGCTGGGGGAGCATCATTGTTACAACATACGGTGGCAAACCGGCCTTCAGGGCCCGTTATTACTCCCAACAGGGGCCCCAGGATTCGGGGGGAAGAACGTATTCTATTTTTCTCCAGGATACGGCGACAATCGGCGAACGTCTAACATTGAACTTGGGTGTCCTGCTCAATCGCGATGAATTCAGCTCCACAAAGGCCGGCATAAAAAATACATTTCTGACGTTTAATTTTGATAAAGAGATCCAGCCGCGCTTCGGCTTCACCTACATGCTTGACCGGAAAGCCGGGGACAAACTCTATGCCAACTGGGGCCGCTACAATAATATGGACAACAAGTCTCTCGGCCGGTCATGGGCGCCTGTTCGAGTTTACAGGAATGATGCCTATTTTGACCTAACCGGAAATTTGCTGGCTGATACTCCCCAGGCATCTGAAACAGGCAAATTCCCCCTTCCTGGCACCAAGCCGACTTACTCCGACGAACTTATTGCCGGCTACAGCCGTCCTTTCGGCCGTAACTGGAGTGTCGAAATCTGGGGCCAGTATCGGACGATGAAGCATATCATGGAAGATTTTCCCACTATCTATAGAGACAGCGGAAGCGCTTCAAGATATGTGGGCGGCAATCTGGATGGACAAATTGTGTCTTATGCCAGCCTGCCTGCTGAGCTTCAAGCCAAGCTCCTTCCCTTCCCAGATTTCCAGGTGAGCAAGGCCTGGCGAAAATATACGGCTTTCTCTCTTGAAGTGAAACGGCAGTATGCCCAAAAATGGTCGCTCACAGCCATGTACACCTGGAGCCGGCTCGAAGGAAACTGGGACCTGGATTATGCGCCAGGGACAGCACTCTTCTACGCATCCTCGTACCTGGAAGATGCCCCAGGACTTTATGTGAGTGATCCCCTCCGCGAGGGGATCATGATGGGCGACAGGACACACGTTTTCAAGTTGTTCGGGACGTGGGAGTTCTATAAGAGGACCACTCTGGGCGTTTACTGGAGAATCCAGAGCGGCCGGCCCTGGGAAGCTCGCGGCCGCGATGCCTACGGCAACTACTACGGGTATCTGGAAAAAGCCGGAAGTCAGAGGCAGGCGACATGGGGCAACTTGGATGCCCAGGTTTCTCATGTCATCCCCCTCGGCAGGTTCAACGGCGTGCTCGAATTCAGGGTTATGAATGTCTTCGATACTCAGAGTGTCATGAGCCGGGATATTCGATCCGACCAGCCGACGTTCAAATCTGCCACGTCCTATGCTTCGCCTCGCAAGTTCGCCTTGACGTTCTACGTGAATTTTTAAGCTGCTGTTCGAACGGCTTTTGCCGGAGGGCCGCTGAGCGGCCCTCCGGCCTGCTCGGAGATACAGACCTGTTTCGGGGCCCCTTTTGATTCCAAAGGGGGATTCATGCGCTTTATTTATATCCCTAAGTGTGTCTCTGTTTCGTGTCCGCAATTCTGTTTTCTTTTTCCGGTGTCTTTGATTATAATGACCGGTCGCCGAAGTTACAGATTAAAAATGAAAACATCGGAGGTAAGAATGTCAAACTCGAGCAAGCGGCTCAACCGAAGAGAGTTCATTTCGACGGCGCTGGCCGGTGCGGCCTCCGTGGGATTTTTGAATCGTCTCGCCTCGGCGAAGGACATTAGGCAGGTTGTGGCGCCGGTTCCTCAAGCCCAATCCGGCAACAAGATGACCGAGCGCAAGCTGGGCAAGACCGGCATTGTCGTGCCCGTCGTCAGCATGGGCGTCATGAATGCCGATAATCCCGAGCTCGTCAAAAAATCCTATGAACTCGGGATCCGCCTTTTCGACACGGCCTACGGCTACATGCGGGGCCGGAACGAGGAGATGCTGGGAAAAGTCTTCACCGAGCTGAAGTGCAGGGATAAAGTCGCCATCGCCACCAAGATCCCTCCTCCGCGGCAGCGAGAGCCTCAAAAGATCAAAGAGGATTTTTTGAGGATGACCGAGACCAGCCTCAAGCGGCTCCAGACGGACCATGTCGATATGATCTATATTCATGATGTCAGCGCGATCGAAAATGTCCATCCTCCCGCTCTCATGGAAGCCCTAGCCCAACTCAAGAAAGAGGGGAAGGCCCGCTTTGTCGGTTTTTCCACCCATTCCAACATGGCGGCCTGCCTGAACGAAGTGGCGCGGGTCGGCTTTCATGATGTCATTCTGACGGCCTTTAACTATGCCCATGCCGGGAACAAAGAGCTTTCAGATGCTCTGGCCAACGCCGCAGCCAAGGGCATCGGGCTCATCGCCATGAAAACACAGTGCAGCCAGTACTGGTACCGGGAAGGCCTTTCCAGCGTCGAGCAGATGTATTACCAGGGCGCGATCATCCAGTCGGCCGTCCTGAAGTGGGTTCTAAGACATGATTTCATCACCACGGCAGTGCCCGGCTATACAACCTTCGAACAGTTGAATGAAGACGTGTCGGCGGGCTTGAACCTCGCTTTGAGCTCGGAAGAGAAGAAATTTTTGGATGACCGCAAGGTCAAGCTGGCCATGGAATTCTACTGCCGGCAGTGCTCCCAATGTCTGAGCTCCTGCCCGAAGGGCGCGGACATCCCGTCCTTGATGCGAACCCATTTGTATGCGTCCTGCTACGGCAATTTTTACCAGGCCCGCGATACCTATGATGGGATATCCAGGGAGCGCGGGCTTGAGACCTGTGCTTCTTGCGATTCCTGCCGAGCCCGCTGCGTCCACAGCATATCGATTGCCAAGAGGATTGACGAACTGAAGGCTTTGTTTGGATGACGAAAGAGCGCCTGGTCTCCGTCGATGCCTTCCGCGGCCTGACGATAGCCGCCATGATCCTGGTCAACAATCCCGCCAGCTGGTCCTATGTCTATCCACCCCTCCGCCATGCCGAGTGGCACGGCTGGACGCCGACCGACCTCGTCTTCCCATTCTTTTTGTTCATCGTCGGGATCTCTCTGTCGCTCTCGTTTTCCCGGAGGATGGAAGCAGGACAAGTAGGGAAGAGCCTTTATACCAAGGTTTTCCGAAGGGCCCTAATGATTTTTGCCCTGGGGATCGTCCTCCATCTCATCCCCCGGTTTCACTTTTCGACGCTCCGCATTCCCGGCGTTCTCCAACGCATCGCCGTCTGTTTCCTGTTCGGGGCGTTGATCTATCTGAACACAAAGGCGAGGGGAAGGGTTGTCATTTCCTTGGTAATCCTTGCGGGATACTGGGCGCTGCTCAAATTTGTTCCGGTTCCCGGCCATGGGGCCGGAATCCTGGATTTGAAGGGAAATCTGTGCGGATATATCGATTCTAAGCTGCTGGCCGGCCACCTTTATAAGCCGGCCTTCGACCCGGAAGGCCTCCTGAGCACCTTGCCGGCGGTCGTCACCGTCTTGCTGGGAACCTTGGCCGGGGATTGGCTGCGGTCCAATAAAACAATCTTTCGGAAGACGCTGATGTTTTTCCTGTCGGGGATTATCCTAACCACGGCCGGGCTGATGCTCCATCCCATTTTCCCGATCAACAAGCAGCTCTGGACGAGCACCTATGTTCTTTTCTCGGCAGGCGCCGCCCTGATCGCCTTCGGGGTTTGTTTTATTGTGATCGAAGGATATCAGGTCAAAAAATGGGCCTATCCTTTTCTCGTCCTCGGGACAAACGCCATTACTGTTTTTGCCGGTTCGGCGCTCGTGGTCAAGCTTCTTATGCTGATCAAAATTTCTGACGGCGGAAAAACGGTCTGGCCGGTGACATATCTCTATAATCATTTCCTGTCGCCGGCGCTCGGTCCCTATCTGGGATCGCTGGCCTACCCGGTTTTTTTCATCCTGCTCTGGATCGCGATCATGCTTCCCTTGTATAAAAACAAAATATTTATCAAGATTTAAGGATTCTTTTTTATTTCGTTTAGGTAGAAAAGGGAAACGATCCGGAGACGGCCGAAGCGACCAAGGAGGGCTCGGGAACGGCGTGAAAAAACCGGATAGGGAGCGAGTCCGTTTCCGGATCGTTTCCCAGACAATTTTCCCGATACGAAATGGAAGAGAACCGATTTAATAGACGATCCAGCTAACAGCTTTTAGGAATTCCAGGTACTTGACCAGGGCTTTGAAGTCCACGTCGAGGCCGGTTTCCGCGGCGACGAAGCTCCTGATCTTAATGACGGACCTTTTGCCGTTGATATAGTTCAGGACGAAGCGTCTTTGGCCCATGTCAAAATTGAAGCTTTTGAGCGCGTCCGGGTTCTTTCCCAGGTATTTTTTGTAGCGTTCGCTCGATTCCATCGAGAATTCCTTGCCTTCGACGTCAGGATGAAGGGAAGGCACGACGTAGGCATACTGTTTTTCGAGCTTATCCGGAGCCGGGAGTTGGGGATCGGCGACCTTCAGCTGTTTTGCCCTGAGCCGGCCGTAGGCCAGAATTTGGCTACTTAAGCTTTTGCCGAATGTCTCCCATTGGGCTTTGTAGTTGTTGATGAGTTGTCCGGCCGGGCTTGATCCCGAATAGACATCCTGGATGCTGGCGACGGCCTCGGATTCTCGATCGCAGGCAAACTGAGTCAGATTCACGGCCCGGATGACGGCGGCCGCCAGGTTTTTCGCATCGGCGGCATTAATCGCCCGATAGGCGGCCGGAAGCTCTCTTTTGCCGACTCGGGCAAAGCCGAACGAGGCGACGGCATCCAGCAATCCCGGGAGCATTTCGTCGGTGCAGTTGGCCGCGGCCCAGGCGGTGGCCGCGCCGATGAAGGCCACCCGTTTCATTTCGGTGGGGTCGGCTTTATCGGGTGTGTCGGTATCGGTGTGGTACCATTGGTCGGGCCAGGTGAAGAATTCGATCGCCGGGACGGCGACCATGGCGTTGTTGAAACAGACATGATCGCTCCCGCCCGTAGCTACGTGAGTGAAGTAGCGGAAGGCGTCCTTGGAGCCGTTCTTTTCCCACATCGGGCGGGGGAAATACTGACCTCCCATCCTGCCGCGCGGGGAGTCGTTGAGGTAGACGATATCATTGGTGCGCCAAACGAAATTCATGATCGAATCCGCCAGGCCGTCCAGGTAGCTGGGCAGATGGTTGGGGCATTCGCTCATCGTGAAGATGCCGTTGTTTTTCCGGAGCGCCTCTCCGACCATGTCCATGTTGATATCGACGCTGAGCTTGTCCAAGAAGCCGGGATTCTGCTTGATGAATTCATACGTGCCGGAGATCTCGTTGGGCCAGAGGAAGTAAATGGTCCGTCTAGGCTTGGCCAGCGTCCCCTCGGCGATCAATTTGGACAGGGCCCTCAGGATCTCGAGCTGGACGACGCAGCCGCTCATGTTATCGTTGGCGCCTCTCTTCGTGTAGCCTTCGAAGAGATGAGCCGTGAAGCTGACGCCTTTTTTATCAGGCTCTGTTCCGGGGATCGAGCTGAAGACGAACTCAAATCGATCAGGATATTTATTGAACTTGGTCTTACACTGGACCGTGATCGGTGTTCCCCGTTCCAAGTCTTCGAGAAGCTCGGACCACTGCCGCCAGGAGATGGTGAAGCCGAATTTCAAGTTGGTGAATCCGCCGTAGGTTCCTCCGCTGTAGAGAACCTGGTCGGGGTCGAAATACCGCTCCTGGGCCGAAAACGTGATCACGCCCCTGATCCCGGCTGCGTCCAGGGCTTTGGCCGTGTCCCGATTGGCATGGTTCCACATCAAGGCGATCTTGCCGGTGGTTTTTTCCTGGAGGCCTCCATCGGCCAGCTGTTTGATCTTGTCCTTATCCAACGGCGGGATATAGACCAAGCCGCCGGTGATGTCGACATCGGACGAACTGCGGGAAACAAGGGCCGCGTCCGCTTCGAGCCTGGCGACGAGCTTTTTTGCAGGCAGGAGAGTCCAGAATTCGCCTTTGACGGGGTACTCAAACGTCCCGCTGCTTTTATAGCGGTCGAGTTTTGTCGTCTGGATGCCGTAGCTCCGGACGAGTTCGTAGATTTTGCCGGATTCGTAGAAGGTGTCAGTGAATTCTTTTTCGTCCCGGAGCCAGGGCGCGCCCGCCAGCCTGACCAGGTTATTGAATATGATTTGGCTCGAGACCTCGTTGGCCAGGAGGTTGAGGATTTCAGGCGGAAGCGGAGTCTTGAGGACCGGGCTTTCCGCCAACCGGTCCCGTTCCTGGGCCGGGACAAGACCTCCCATCATGACGATCGAGACAATCAAGTATAATATTACATGTCTGCCGGACGCGTTTTTCATAGACATGCTCTCCCTTCATTGGAATGATTCAATCTCCAAGATATTATGTTAGGACGAATCCTCGGTCAAGCGGGTAAGGAGAAGAAGCCTCTTCAAAAAGGAGCTGGTATCACCCCTGAGGCCCCACAGCGGAGGGGGGCCCCATCGTTTTTTCGATGGGGGGAACCGACGGGACTGGTTCCCCAGGGGCCGGGGGGTGATGCCAGCTCCTTTTTGAAATCATACAAACTGCGGTGCTTACATTGAGGGAGATTTGTTGAGAAAAATCGAGATTCAGGCTATCATACACATCCCTGTTGGAGTGAGCCGATGGATACGATCAAGGTCGAGAATTTGACCAAGCAGTTCAACGGCCTGACGGCTGTAGATCATATCGCCTTTTCCGTCCCTGAAGGCGAGCTGTTCGGCCTTCTCGGGCCGAACGGCGCCGGCAAGACGACAACGATCAATATGCTGGCGACCCTTCTTAAACCGTCATCGGGATATGCGGAGGTCGCCGGTTTCGACGTGGCCAGGAGCCGGGACAGCGTCAGGAAAAGCATCGGCATCGTCTTCCAGGAACCTGCCCTTGACGGCAAGCTCACCGGAAAAGAGAACCTCGATTTTCATGCGATGATGTACAACATCGAGAGGGAAGAGAGGAGAAGAAGGATCGATCTGGTCCTGAGGCTGGTCGACCTGACAGAGAAAGCCTCTGTTCTCGTCGAGAAATATTCCGGGGGGATGAAGCGCAGGCTGGAGATCGCCAGGGGACTGATCCATCGGCCGAAGGTCCTTTTTCTGGACGAGCCCACCCTCGGCCTCGACGCCCAGACCAGGCGCCTTATTTGGGATTATGTCAAAAAGCTCAATAAAGAGAGCCGGGTGACGATCATCCTGACGACCCACTACATGGAAGAGGCGGACTATCTCTGCGACCGGATCGCCATCATGGACCACGGCAAGTTTGTCGCCTTGGATACGCCTGCTAAATTGAAAGACCTTCTCGGCGGCGACGTCGTCTCCATGGAATTAGAGGGAAATTCCGATTCCCTCATGGACGAGATCAAGACCCTCGACTGGATCAAAAAATATAGTCTCCATGACGATGTCCTGAACATGACCATGGAGAAAGGGGAGCGGCGGATCCCTGAACTCGTCACCCTGGCCCTGAGTCACGCTATCACGGTCACCTGCGTCCATCTCAGGAAACCGAGCCTCGAGGATGTTTTTCTCCATTTCACGGGCCGGACGATCCGGGAGGATGAGGCGGGCCAGGGCGCGCGCAACCGGGCGATGATGGCGGGGCACGGCAGGAGATAGAGATGATCAGCTGGACGGCCGTCTATGTCATGTGGTTGAGGGAAATGAAAAGGTTTGTCCGGGCCAAATCGCGGATCATCGGATCGCTGATCATGCCGCTGTTTTTCTTGGCCTTTCTCGGCCTCGGCTTCAACCGGATGGCCATCCCCGGCATCGGCGGCCAGGGCGTGAACTATATCCGCTTCCTCGTGCCGGGGATTATCGGCATGACCCTGCTGTTCACTTCGACCATGCAGGGACTGTCCGTCCTGTGGGACAAGGAGTTTGGGTTCCTCAAAGAAATCATGGTCGCTCCCGTCAGCCGGGTTTCACTCGTTTTGGGAAGAATCGCCGGCGGAATCACGACGGCCCTGATCCAAAGCCTGCTCATTCTCCTCATCTCCGTCATCATGGGTTTCCGGGCCAGCGGACCGGTATCCTTCCTCTTCGCCTTGGTCTTCATGATCCTGATCGGGTTCACCTTCATCGGCTTGGGGCTTATTTTCGCATCCAAAATGAAGGATATGCAGGGATTCGGCATGGTCATGAATTTCATCATCTTCCCGCTGTTTTTTTTGTCGGGGGCCCTCTATCCGCTCGGAAACCTGCCCTGGTTCGTCCGCGCCCTGTCCTATATCGATCCCTTGACTTTCGGGATTGACGGACTGAGGGGTTCGCTGATCAAAGTGTCCTCGCTGCCGATCCTCCTTGACTTAGCGATCATGATCGGATTCTCTCTGGTCATGGTCTTCCTGGGCGCCTATTTCTTCGAGAAAAGCGAAACCGTCTGAATATTTTTTCCCTCCCGTAGGTGACGAAAGAAGGGAGAGGGTGATATGATAGAATAATCCTTCTCTTTATATTCTCCACAAAAGGACGGAGATAAAAAGAACAGACTTGTTTTGTCATAAGCTTTTGGTGAAACAAGGAGAGGTCTATGAGTGAGCATTCGTCTAAGATATCTTTTAAATTTTCTTTTTTGGGATGGGTTCTCATCGCCTTCCTCCTTTTGACCTGTCTTTGCGGAACCGCCTGCAAGACGGAAAAAGAGAGCGCCCCGACCGCTCCGTCTCAAGCCGTTGAGAGAGTGAAGCTTGGAGTGGAAGTCTTTCTGGAGAAACACTTCGACCTGGTCAAGGGCAAAAAAGTCGGGTTGATCACAAACCCTTCGGGAGTGGACAGCCGCCTGCGAAGCACGATCGACCTTTTCCGGAACAACCCGGATATCCGGCTTGTCGCCCTTTATGCCCCCGAGCACGGCGTTCGTGGGAATGCCCAGGCCGGGGAATATGTCCCCTTTTATATGGATGAAAAATTCAAGATTCCAGTCTTAAGCCTTTACGGGCAGTCCATGAAGCCTCAGCCCGGAATGCTCAAGAATATCGATGAATACATGCGGTCCTTCGATACGACGCACGTTGGAAAAAAGCCAGAGTCGTCCATGACCAAAGACCTCGATATCCTTGTCTATGATATCCAGGACGTCGGGACACGGATTTATACATATGAATCAACGATGGCCTATGCCATGCAGGCTTGCGCCGAAAGCGGCATTGATTTTATTGTCCTGGATAGGCCGAACCCGATCAACGGCGTTGATATGGAAGGGCCGATTCTCGAATACCCGAAATACAGCTCCCCTGTCGGCATCTATCCCGTCCCCTTGAGGTTCGGAATGACGATCGGCGAACTGGCCAAGCTCTATAATGAAAAATTTTTGGAGAAGAAGGCCAAGCTGACAGTCATTCCCATGGAAGGCTGGAAGCGAGACATGTGGTACGACCAGACCGGCCTGCCTTGGGTCATCCCATCGCCCAATATGCCCACTCTCGACACGGCGACTGTCTATCCGGGCCAGGTGTTTTTGGAGGGGACGAACGTCTCGGAGGGGAGAGGGACGACGCGGCCGTTTGAAATTTTCGGCGCGCCCTGGATCGACGGCAATGAATTGACGAGAAGGTTGAACGATCTCCGATTGCCCGGCGTGACGTTCCGGGAACAATGGTTTAACCCTACTTTTTCAAAATTCAAAGAAGAATCGTGCGGCGGGGCACAGATTCATGTCACGGACCGAAATCGATACCGGTCGCTGGAAACCACACTCCATATAATCAAAACCATCCGGGACATGTATCCGGATAAGTTCCAATTCCATGATAAATATTTTGATAAAATCATGGGCACATCCAAAGTCCGGGAGACCATGCTCAAAGGCATCGCCGTCAAAGACATCGTGGCCGGCTTCGAAGACGGCCTGAAAATGTTTTCCGAACAGCGCCAACCTTTCCTGCTTTATGAGGCGCGCCGTCCAAACCAATAAATCATTGTATTGGAAAAAGATAGCCGTTTTCTTTACAATAAATGTCTTTCTTGTATTTTAGAAGGGGACGTCTCCTGCGCAGGAGCGAGCCCTTTTTAAACAGGCCCTCATGAGGAGTAAGAATATGCCCGGGCAAAAAAAATTTTCCTACGCCCTGTCCAACCCGCTGTCGGTCCTCCTGGACAAAGCTCCCGAGGAATTCGAGCCCGAGGACTTTTTGAAGGTCATAGAGAAGAAGAATATCGAACGAATCACATTCCATTACACGGCCTTGGACGGAAAGCTCAAAGAGCTGAAGCTTCCCGTAGCCGACCGCTACCAGGCCGAGTGCATCCTGGCCGAAGGGGAGAGGGTAGACGGCTCGCAGCTTTTCAAGGGTATGGTGGATACGGCCCTTTCGGATTTGTATGTCGTTCCCGTGTTCAAGACGGCTTTTCTTAATCCGTTCGATGAGAACAGCCTCGACTTTATTTGCCGCTACTTGACCAAGGATGGCGAGCTGGCCCCGTTCGCCCTCGACAACATCCTGAAAGGGGCTTGCGATCTTTTTCTTAAGAACACGGGACTCCATCTGCATGCGCTGGGCGAGCTCGAGTTCTTTCTGTTGAGCGAAAAAACCCAGAAAATATTTCCCGCCCACAAGCAGCAGGGGTATCACGGGGCGGCCCCGTTCATCAAGAGCGGCCAGATCCTGAACGAGATGGTCCACCACATCACCCAGATCACGGGCGCCGTCAAATACGCCCATAGCGAAGTCGGCTTTGTCGACAATGTCCGCAGCGACCTGGAGGAGATCCGAGACAAGCGGGCAGAACAGCTTGAGATCGAATATCTGCCCCGTCCGGTCGTCGATATGGCCGACCATGTCGTGCTCGGGCGGTGGCTCATCAGGAACATCGCCTTCAAGTACGGCTGCGTGGCCACGTTCACACCCAAGCTTGAGGAGGGCGTCGCCGGAAACGGGCTCCATTTCCACCTGGAGCTCGTTCGGGAAGGAAAAAATATCATGGTCGGCAAGGATGGCAGAGTCTCCGAGCCGGCCCGGCGGCTGATCGGCGGGCTCTGCGAATATGCCGATTCCCTAACGGCCTTCGGCAACACCGTCTCGTCCGCTTATCTGCGTCTCGTCCCTAACCAGGAAGCTCCGACCCGGATCTGCTGGAGCGACCTCAACCGGAGCGCCATGATCCGCGTTCCGCTCGGATGGTCCAATGTCCGTCATCTGTCGAAAATCCTGAATCCTCAAGACACGAAGGACTTCGAGACAGCCGGCAGCCGCCAGACCGTCGAGCTTCGCAGCCCGGACGGAAGCGCCATCATCCATCTCCTACTGGCCGGGATCGTCATGGCCGCCGACTGGTCGTTCAGGGAGGACCGGACGCTGTTCAAAGACAACGGTCCGTTGGAGCTTGCCGAAAAGCTCTACGTCAAAGGCAATATCTTCACCGACAAAGAGCTGCTCAATAAGCTTCCTGTCCTGCCGACAAGCTGTGTCGAATCCAGCCGGATTCTCCTGAAGAAACGAGAACTCTTCGAGCGCGACGGGATCTTTCCATCGAGCGTTATCGAATACGTGGCCCGACTCCTTCAGGCAGAGAATGACGAATTCATGAACAAGAAGCTGGTGGATCTGCCGGCGGACGACCGGCTGCTAGAAACACGGCGGATCATGCACAAAGACCTCCACAGACACTAATACGAACGTAATAAATAAAGTGACAATGGATGGGCGGCGTTTAGGCCGACCTAAAGCCCCCGTAGCGGAGGGGGGCCCCGTCGCTTTTTTCGACGGGGGGAACCGACGGGACTGGTTCCTCGGGGCCCGGGGGCTACGGACGGCCTAAGCGCCGCTCGAACGGGGTTGTCATTTTAGTTAATGCGTCGATATTAATATGAGAAAAGAATCGATGACGCCTCTGGAGCGCTGGCTGGCCGTGTTCCGCTGGCAGAAGCCTGACCGCGTGCCCATGGATTATTGGGCGACGGCGGAAACGACGCTGAGGTTGATGGAATACTTGGGATGCGCCAGCCGGCGGGAAATGCTGGAAAAGCTGCATGTGGATTTTGTCGTCGAAGTCAAGCCGGACTATATCGGTCCCAAACTGGAACCTCTGACGGACGTCTTCGGCTGTATGTTCAGTAACGTGGATTACGGCTCGGGAGCCTATGAGGAATGCGTCTATTTCCCCCTGGCCAAATTCACGTCGGTCGAGGAGATCGGGCGGTCCTATGTCTGGCCGAACCCGGACTGGTGGGATTACAGGACGATCGCCAAACAGCTCTCGGGCAACGAGATGTATCCCATACAGGGCGGAGGTTCGGAGCCGTTTTTGATCTATAAAAACCTCCGCGGCCAGGAGCAAGCCTTCATGGATTTGATCGAGAAGCCGGAGATCGTTCACTACTGCCTCGATCGGCTTTTCGACCTGGCCCATGAAAACACGCGCCGGATCTATGACCGAATCCCGGGGAAGGTCACCTTCAGCTATGTCGCCGAGGATATGGGCGGCCAAACCGATCTCATGTTTCCCCCCAAGCACATTCAAGAATTTCTCCTTCCCGGCATGAAGCGCATTATCGAGCTGGCCCACCAGGGAGGAGCGTTTGTCTTCCATCACAACGACGGCAACTGCCGGCGCATCATCCCCGACATGATCGAGGCGGGAATCGACCTCCTCAATCCGATCCAGTGGCGGAGCCAGGGCATGGAGCGGGAGGGATTAAAGCGGGATTTTGGCGGTCGAATCATCCTCCACGGGGCGATGGACAATCAATATACGCTGCCGTTCGGAACGGTCGATGAAGTTAGGCAGGAAGTCCTGGAAAACCTGCGGATCTTGGGCGACGGCGGCGGCTATATTCTGGCGCCGTGCCACAACATCCAGCCGCTGACGCCCCCTGAAAACGTCGTCGCTATGTACGAAACGTGCTACGAACATGGCTGGATGTAGCGAGGTGGGCTGCGGACGGCCTAAGCGCCGCCCGAACGGGGATGTCATTTTAATTATTGCGTTGATATTAGATAGAAGGTAACCTGGATTACAGAGTGTGGAGCAGTTTTTTATGATTTTTAAATTCTTGTTCTAAGGTCTTCCACAACGAATTGAAGCGGGCCTGGAGCTCGTCGTAGATGGGGAAGTTCTTCGGCTGCGGCTGGATGACGAGATCGCCTTTCCGGACCATCTTGCCCGTCAGGTCTTCGATTTTTATATCCCGGCCCCTTTCCAAATGATAGCTCCAAATGGACTGCAGGGCAGCCCCGTAAGCGGCGGCCTCCTGCTCACCGAGAGTTACGACGGGAGTCTTGAAGATATCAGCGACGATCTGAAGCCAGAGGCCGCTCCTGGCGCCCCCACCCGTCGCCCGGATTTCGGAAGGCACCAATCCCAACGATCGCATCCGGGCAAAGCCGTATCCAAGATTGAGGATTGTTCCCTCCATCACCGACCTGGCCATCCTCGCGGCTTCAAAATTCCGCCGGGTCAGTCCGAAGAATGATCCACTCGAAAAAGGAAGATTGGGGGTCCTCTCTCCGTCGACGAAAGGGAGAAAGACAAGCCCGTCGGCGCCGGCGGGGGCCTGGGAGGCCCATTCTTCCAGCTCGTCATTATTGATTTTGTGCAGGGCTTTGAAGATTTCCGTGGTGTTTGTCACATTCATCGTGCAAAGCAGGGGCAGCCAGCCGCCCGTGCTGTCGCAAAATGCGGCGATCTCTCCCTCCGGATCGGAGAAAGGTCGGGCAAAATAGGAATAGACGGTCCCCGAGGTGCCGAGGCTGAGCGTGCAGACGCCCGGCGAGACGTTGCCCGTTCCGATCGCGGCCATCATGTTGTCCCCGCCGCCGCTCGAAACAAGGACTTTCTTCATGCCGTATTTCAGAGCGATATCGTTTTTCATGGTGCCCAGCGGTTCCTTGGGGTGGCGAAGCTGAGGGAGCTTGTCTTCAAGGCTTGGATCAATCGCAGCCGCGGCTTCTCGATGCCAAGTCCGCTGTCGGATATCCATGAGGCCGGTTCCGGAGGCATCGCCATATTCCATCCGGGAAATTCCGGTCAGGTAAAAGTTGATATAGTTGTGGGGGAGGTGAATAGTCGCCAGCTTTAGGAAATTTTCAGGCTCATGCCGTTTGAGCCAAAGGATTTTAGAGGCGGTATATCCGACGGCCAAGCTAATGCCGAGCTTTTCGATAAACGCTTTTTTCCCGCCGAGCGTCGTGACGATCGCCTCCGTTTCTCCGACCGTGGACGTGTCGTTCCAGAGCTTGGCCGGCCTTATCGGAAGCCCCTGCCTGTCCAAGGCCACAAACCCATGTTGCTGGGCGGAGACGCCCGCGGACACGATTTCTGAAGGAGCGATTTTCGCTTCGCGGAGTGCGAATGACAGGGCCTGGTCGAACGCCTGGATCCAGGTTTGAGGAGACTGCTCGCTCTCGCCCGGCGTCAGGAGAGGGACGGACCTGTGGGCGGCCATGCCTCTTCCGAGGACACGTCCCGAATCAAAGTCCACGACCAGGACTTTTGTCCCCTGCGTTCCCGAATCGATACCGAGGACAACCATGGCTCGCCGCTTATCAAATTTTTCGACAATTCTTGAGCATCCGGAAATAGGGCCCAAAATCGATGGGCTCCCGAACGCCGGCTTTTTTATACAACTCCAGATAGCCCGCCCGGGTTTTGCGTCTATCCCTCAGCATGGCCACCGTGTTCTGCATGATTTTACCCTGCGAAACGAAGCAGCTCAAAGCCTTTCGAACGGCCATTTCTTGTCTTTCAGGGGCGAGGATCCCGTAGTCGGCGCGGACTCCCTTGTCCCGGGCGCTGGAGGGCTCGAAATCGCTCCAGACAGAATAGACAAGATAGCTGCTGATGGTTTGAGGGGTTCCCAGGTCGGCCAGGATCGGGTCGCCGGCTTGGGGAGAGGTGTAGATCCCATGGTAGAAAGCGGCCGTATGGTCCCAGTGCTCATAGTGGCCGCTGGGAAAGACGACCCTCGAAATTTTCATCGTCCGAAAGAAAACGACGATTCTGTCGAAAAGACTTTTGCCGGCCGGGGCTTCGCGGCTGGTAGCGGCCATCAGGGAAAAATCGGGGATGTCAAAGAAAACAATGTGCTTCTTGTCCACGCCCAACTCGCGGTAGGCCGCGACGGCCTCCTTTTTGCGGGTCGATACGATCGTCGCCTTTTCTTCCGGCGTCGAGAAGCCGGCGTCCCCGCTGCAGAAAATGAAGATCGAGGGGGTCCCGCCGTTCTTCGCTGTCGCTGACAAAAGGTATCCGGCGCCGAGAGCGACGTCGTCATCATGAGGAGAGAAAAAAGCCACCTGTTCACCGTTTGTCCAGCCGGGGAAGAGGATCTCCATCCTGGAGCTTCGAAGACGCGATCGAAAATCGATGAATTCCATCAAAGAACTCTCAACGGGCTTCTCAGTTTTTTGAGCAGGTTGTCCAAAATGGCCGGCGTTTTTGGATCGAGCTTCAACAGGATATAAGCGTTTTTTTCGTAAAAGGAGCTGCCCTTGGGCAGGAAAGTCAGGTGGTTGTTTGTCGCGAAGTCGCCCCAAGTGTAAAGAAGGGGCCTGACCCAATAGACATAATCCCCGTCCGATGGGGCATAGAAATACGTGCCGGATCTATGCGGGAAATCCCCTGACGCATCCAGGTTGATGTCGGCGGCGTTGATCCTCAGGCTGAAAAATCCGTATTGGTCTTTCGTGTTAAGGAGGCCGACCCAGCCGAGGTCCGGCGGCCCGATGTGGACGAGGCCGTAGGGAGTTTCGGCCGCTTCCTTGAGCGGAAGTTTGATGATCTCTCCCTTTTTATTTCTGTACATCAAGGAATCGAAGAGCTCCTTGAAGAGGACCATCTCATCGTTGCGCAGGGCGATAACGCCCAGGTCTTTCTCGAGGCTCATCCGTGTTTCGGAAATGAAGTAGGGGGAATCTTTTTCGACCGAGTATTTCACCTCGAGAAAGACATCCTGGATGCGCGGCATCGGCCCTTTTCTGGAGTTGGTGTAGAGGAAAGCGCCCAGTTTTTCTTGGAAAGACGAGGGCCGTTTCCAGTCGAAGGAATGGTCCCAGGCGATCCCCGGGATAAAGACATCGGGATTCCAGTGGATAACGCCCGCCTTATTGTAAAGCTTGACGCCCTCCTGGAGATATTCGATGGTGTTGATCTGCCCGCTCTGGGGATGGAACTGAAGAAGGAACCGCCCGTTTTGGACGGATTTGCCCAGGCCTTCGCCGGCTACGACAAAGCCTTGTTCGGGCGCGGCGGATGCCTCTCCTTGATAAACGGCGACGATCTTCTTCTCGTAGGGGCCGGCCTGGATCGGCACGGCCAGCTTATACGTCACGGTCACAGGGTGGGTTTTGGCCGTGCTTTCCGGCGGCGTGGATTCCTTTTGATCCACAACTTGGAAGGGGAGGAGATCTTTCCCGGCATAAATGCGGAAATTGGGGCTTTCCATTTCGGTTTTCGGAGCCGTGATCGTCAGGGTGGCGATTTCCGCCGTCCGTGCCAATCCGGCTTCCTCTTCGATCCGGAAAATCCGGTAAAAGCCCTCTTCGCAAAGAGCCGGAATTCCGCCCTCTTTAGGCGATGCGCCGCTCCACTCGAAGGATTTAGCTTGTTCTGAATTCTCCGGCTTGCCAAGAAGCCTGACCTTATAGGGTTGACCTCCCTTCCAGGCGTAGCGAAGGGAAACATCATAGGATCCCTCGTCCAGAAGTTTAGCCAAATCGACAAGCTTCCCGTTCTTAAAAACCAGGCAGTGGGCGGGTCGCAGACCGTTGATCGCGATCTCCGTGAACAGGATTTTTTCGTTCTTGAATTCAAAGGGAAAACGGATCTGATAGTCCGGAGAGTCAAAGCTCGGAGAGATGAAGTTCAGCTTGGCCTGGGCGGAGAGATTGATCGAACCGGAAAAGACCAAGACCATCGAAACGAAAAGGGTTGAAATAAATCTGGACTTCATGCCCACCTCCAATTTTTTGAAGCGACACGGCGTCGAAAACCCGGATGGGGAGCGAGGCCGTCTCCGGATCGTTTCCGAGACGATTTATCGACGCACCGAATGGAAGAGAACCTCATAAAATTCATTTGAACAGCCTATAATAAGGGTTCGTCCTGTTTTTCGGGATTTTAACGATGTCCTTTCCGACAAAATCCTGGACACAGAGAGGCATTTGATTATAAACGCCGATCTCTCGGCCTTTTTTCCAAAAGGAGTCTTCGATGACGGAATATTCGACGGGAAAAATAAGCTCCTTTTTTTCGTCGAAACCCATGAAGGCGACATCGATCATCAGGGCCGTGTTTTTTCCGAGCGGTTCATGGGTATAGGGCGTGACGGCGCCGAAGCCCTCCTGGCATTCGGAACAGCCCGTGTTGTGGATGAAGGTATAGGGCTCACGGGGTGTCAGCCGGCGTCCGTATTTATCCGCGAGTTTGGTCTTTGCCAGATAGGCTTTTCCCTTTTGATCGATGAGGCTCGAGGGAAGCCCGTTTCGAGCGGCTTGGGCGGCGGCCTTGATGACCGTATGATAGAGGCCTTCGAGCGCCGTCATGAATTTTCGCTCGGAATCTGTCCAAGCCGCTCCGGCTTTCACCGTCCTCCGCATGATGCCGTGGTAGCCGTTGAACGTCGGGCTGATGCCGAGAGAAATGAACTCACCTTTTTTGATGGCCCTGTTGGTGGCCGGCCCGAGCACGCTCCGGCCCCGGCTTCCTGAGGAAACGATCGTCGGGAAGCCCGTTCGCCCGGCGCCGAGCCTTTTCATGATATAGTCGGCCACGGCGGCCGCATCGAGCTCCCGGAGGCCGGGCCTGAGAACGGCCAGCATGCCCAGAAAAGCGGCGTCCGCAATGACGTTCGCCGTTCCGATCAACTTGAGCTCGGCCGCAGACTTCTCGTACTTGATCCGACGGAGAAGGTCGGTGTCGAAAATGACGTTATCGGAGCCGAATCGGCCCTGGAGCATGAGGACATGGTCGTGCGGGATGAACTGGCCGCTGGAGAAGATTGCGATTTTAACGGCCTTTCCGGGTTTATAGGGGACAAGCGAAGCCACGACATCTTCCAGCCTGCCGAACTTGGCAAAACGGTAGTCCTCGTCGGAGATCTGGAATTCGCGCAGAATCGCCACGCCGGCGCCCGACGCTTCGAGACAATTCTCGATGACATGACCGCCTTCGGAGCCCGCCGTAACGACCGGTCTCCCCTTGGCGGGAATGAGGACTCCATAGCGTTCGATGATCGGGTCGAAGATTCCTGCCAGCCAGGCCGCGTCCGAGCGGTCGAGCTCGCTGCCGCAGGCATAGGCCAGGTCATATCCTTTGGCGGACATGGCCTTCTGGACCTTGGCCCACCGCTTCTGGTATTCCTCCCGGCCGATTTCGGAGTCGCGCCGGACGGTTGGGAGGCAGGCCTGGATGATTTTTTCGATGGTTTGGGTCTTCATTTTTTCTTCGGGTCTCCAATCGCATCTTTGACGCCTTCTTCGAACCTCTCGGTGAGGACGGGCACGATCCAGCCATCCGGGCTTTCCGCATACGTTTCGATATCCTCCGTGATTCCCAAGGGATATTTCAGCATTTTGTACGTGGCATCGAGATAGCCGGCGAAACCTTTATCCTTCTTGTACGAAAACGGAATCCAGGCGTTCCGGTCATAGTAGATGCTGCCCGCTTTGACGGGAAGCATCCGCGTCTGGTTGTTCGATCCGAAGGAATAGACGAATCCCCTCGACATGTAATACCAGGGGCCATGCTGGATATAAATATAAGGCTGCTGCTGGGAGGCCTCTCCGCCGTGGAGATTGGGGAGGGCCATGTCCAGAAACAGGCTGGCAAACCCGAGCCCCTTTTCGTCACTGTAGAATGCCACCCAGGGCGTATCGGGCCTGAGGATGGCGGCATGCTTAGGATGCCTTCTTGAAGCGGCAAAGTCCACAGTTTCAAGCTTGCCCTCGACGGTTCTGTAAGCTGCCCGAGTGAAGACGGCTTTGTTGAAGACGATTTCCGCATTCCGCACCGCTTCGGCGAAAATATCCGATCGTATCTCCATCGTCGATTCCGCCAGAATAAAGGGGGATCGGGCGTAGAAGTAGTAGGTGATGCTGATCTGTATTCCCTTCGGGTAGGGGAGTGGGGCTTCACGACGCAGCGAGTAAAACACAGGCCCGACATCTTCCGAGTAAGGCGGATTCTCCCAGTCCGAACAATGGTACCAGGCATGGGGGGGCGAATAGACATCCGGATTCCAGTGGACAGAGCCGTTTGTTTCAAGCTTGTGCTCGAGCTTGGTCCTCGAGGATTTCTCGACCACCTCATAGATCGTCCCGCTCTTCGGATGGAGGGTGATCTTGTAGAAATCATTCTCGATCGTTTTCGCCAGCCCCTGTCCGGTCACTTTCAGGTCGGATTTAAAAGCCGTTTTTTTGGCCGTGGCATTGTTGTAGAAAACAAGATAGGTGGCTTTTTCGTGCGGCTTGAGGTTTGCCAGGAAGGCCAGGCTGAAGGACGTCGTCGGATGATAGCGCGGGCTTGTCTTTCCGGTTTTTTCATCTTTGTCGACCATGGCCATGATTTTAGGATCATTCCATTTCCGGACGTCATAGACCTGATGGGGGATCTCCGTATAGATGACATCCTCGCCTTTCTCGTCGGCCTTGACCAGCCGGATTTCATCGGGAGATTTGAGATAGTTGCTCAACACGCCGAGCGTGGCATGAACGGGATAATGAGTGCGTTCGTATCCGTTGTCTTCGGAGACGACGAGGGCCAGATAGTTTTTCCAGCCTGAGTTCCAGTAGCCCTTTTTGGCCGGGGCGGTCCCTTTTTCGGTCAAGGTCAGGGCCTTTTTGGTTTTTGCATTTTCCAGGTCCACTTTGACTTCATAGCCCGTTCTCCCTTGCCAGTTCCACCGGATTTTGACGGCGAACGGTTGATCGCCGTTGATTTCAGGATTTACCGTTTCCCTGCCGTTTTGAAAGACCAAGAAATCCCGGGCCCGCGTCCCGTTGACCGTCACCCGGGTGACGATCCATGCGCCCTGGCCGAGCGGTGGATTATTCGAAAAGGCGGCCTTGATGGAATACCATGACTCACCGGCTATGGGATAGCCATACTCCATTTGGAGAGGGAACCGCTCGTCAAATCCTCGGGGCACGCCCACGAAAAGGATGAGCATCAATACGATGCATAAATTTCTTTGGCTCTTCATTGAACCTCCCAATCGATTTTATGGATGATTTTGGACAGAACAATCGCCGAGACCGTTCCACCCGCTAAGTAGAGAAGGCCGGCCGCCCAGCGCAGGAAGAGGATCTCGCCGATCCCCAGCAGGAAAAAGAGAATCACCAACACTCCGCAGATCCAACCCAGGAAGGGGTGCACTTTGAGCTTGTAGGATTCATTGTTGAGGGCCGCTATCGGCGCCCAAAACCCGCCGGGCTTCACTTTTTTATAGAAAGACAGGAGCTTTTCCCGGCTGTCGGGCGGCGTCAAAAAAGTCGCGACGATCCAGACGATGGTTGTGAAGGCGACGATCAGGAGGATGTTCACGGCCCATGGATCGACGTTAAATCCGAGGTTTTGGAGTCTCTTGGACAGGCTGGTGATAAGAATCGAATCGGGGAAGATCTTCAAATAGACGGCCATCAGCCCGGACGCTGTGATCGCCGAAATTTCAGACCAGGCATTGATCCGCCACCAGTACCAGCGCAGGAGGAGGACAAGCCCGATGCCGCCCGACAACTCCATGATCAGGGCCCAGCCCATTTTGACGCTTCCCAAGATGAAAGAAAAACCCGTCCCCAGGATGGCCACCAAGACGACCAGGAGCCTCGAAACCAGGACATAATGTTTTTCCGTGGCGACCTTATTCAGGAAAGGCTTATAAAAATCGTTGAGCAGGTAGGAACCGGCCAGGTTGAGGATCGATTCGATTGTCGACATGTAAGCGGCGAACAGCGAAGCGATCATCAGCCCCATGATCCCTTTCGGAAGGATGGCCAGCATCCGCGGGTAGGCGGCTTCGACGTTGGCCGCGTTTCCGGCCGAGAGTTCCGGGAAAACGACCATGGCGCAGAGGGCGGTTATGATCCAGGGCCAGGGCCTGATGACATAATGGGCGATATTGAACCACAGCGTTCCGCTGACGGCATGCTTGGGGTTGCGGGCCGCCAGCATACGCTGGGCCACCCAGCCGCCGCCTCCGGGCTCGGCGCCCGGATAATAGACCGCCCACCACTGGACGAACAATGCGACAAAAAACGCCAGCGGAAGGGCTTGGCCGAGGGATGGGAATACGGAAAGATAATTCTTGCCGGTCTGCCGGGAAATGGACTGAATGGCTGCTAAAAGCGCCTTGATTCCGCCGACTTTTTCAACCGAGGCGACGGACAGAAGAATGGCCCCGAGCATGGCGATGGCAAAGAGGAGCATGTCCGTGGCGACCACTCCCCATAGGCCGGAGAGAGTCGTGTAAAAAATCGTTATCAGGATGCAGATGCCCAGCGCTTGCAGGCCGCTCGTCTTGAAAACGACCTGGATGATTTTGACCATGGCCAGGGTGACCCAGCCGAAGATGATGCACGAGGCCGGGATGCCCAGGTAGAGGGCTTTGAACCCGCGCAAAAATCTGGCGGAAGCTCCGGAATAGCGGATGTCGATGAATTCCACTTCGGTCAGGACGGCCGCCCTCCGCCAGAGATGAGCGAAGAAAAAGACCGTCAGGCTGCCGCCGAACATGAACGTCCACCAGAACCAGTTGCCGGAAATGCCGTCCTTGATCACAATGCCGGCCACCGCCAGGGGAGTGTCCGAGGAGAATGTGGTCGCCACCATGGACGTCCCGAGAAGCCACCAGGGGAGGGAGCGGCCGCTGACAAAATATTCCGAGATGCTTTTGCCCGCCTTGCCCGAATAATAGACGCCGATCCCGATCGACAGGATGAAATACCAGATGAGAAAGATCCAATCGACGACAGCCAGGTTCATTGCTTCGCCCTGTAAATCAAGGTGCCGATGAGAAAAAAAACGAGCGAACACAGAAACACCGCGATTTTTTGAGCCGTGGTCCGACAGTAGAGAAACACGGAAGCCAGGAGCGGAACTCCTATGCCCCAAAACCCTAGGGCCATCGGAAGATACTCTTTTTTTGCTTTCGCCATTGCCTCATCCGCCTGAGATGGTTTTGTCATAATCCTTCATGGCCTGCCTCTCTCGAAAGAGGCGATGGCGGGATTATGAGACCTTTTTAAACCGAAGCTTCGGACTCTCGAAAACTTCGGGATTGACGACATATCGAGGAGGCTTTCCCAGCAAGAAGCCCCTGACGTCATCCATGATCATAGATCGGATGTCCCAACCGCCCTCCTCGCTGTACCAGCCAATATGAGGGCTGACCACGACGTTGTCAATGTGGAGAAGCTCGAGTTCCGGCTCCGGCGGCTCTTTCTCGAAGACGTCCAGGCCGGCACCCGAAATGGTCCCTTCTTTCAATGCTTGAATCAGGTCGGCCGTCTTGACGATGGGGCCCCGCGCCGTGTTAATCACCACGGCGGACCTTTTCATGCGGGAAAAAGCTTCCCGGTTGAATATGCCCCGGGTTTCCTCGGTGACCGGAACATGAATCGTAACGATATCGGACTTTTTGAGAAGCTCCTCGAAACGGGTGTGTGTGACGCCCAACGCATCCAGTCTTTCTTGGGAAAGATAGGGGTCGCAGACGAGAACGTCCAGGCCGAAGCCTTTCATTTTTTTAAAAACGCGGCTTCCGATGTTTCCACAGCCGACGATCCCCAGGGTTTTCCCCGACAGCCGGTGGAGAGGAGCGATCTCTTGGGAACTCCACTGCCGGCTCTCGACCCAGCGTTTGAGGAGCTTGTTCTGGAAATTCTTCTTCTTGTAGGTTTCCAGGATCAGCAGGACCGCATGCTCGGCGACATCTTCGCTCGAAGCCGTGGCCTCGTTGGCAAAAACGATTCCGTGGGCGGTCGCCGCAGCCACGTCGACATTGTCATAACCGATGCCGTGCCGGAGGATGAGCTTGGCCGACGGAAGCCCCCCGATGACCTCGGCGGAAAATCGGGCCATATTGACGACCACGATATCGGCGTCTTTAACGTGCTTGATGATTTCCGCGGGCGGAGCGTCTTTCAATTGGTAAGAAGCGAAACGGAGGCCGAGCTTACGGCATTCCTCCTCTTCCCAACAGAGGTCGGGCTCGATGTAATCAGTGATTTTGAACGTAATTTTTTGGGCCACGCGTCTTTGTCAAAATATTAGATAAGATATCGTGGGAAATGTCAAACCATGGCCTTAGACACGGATTTTGATTTTTTCCGGTTTTTGCGATTGGAGCGATTTGTGGATTGCTTCGAGAACGGCCGTGCTACGGACGCCGTCCCTGGCGTTGACATGCGGCTCGCTGTCATGCTCGATGGCGTATAAAAATCCTTTGACCGCAGCCGGAAAAGCGCCCTGCCACTCGTCAAAAACTTTATAATTTAAAAAGGTTCTGGGACAGATAAATTTCTCCTGGACCATGGCCTCGATCGCTTCGGCCTGCCTGTCGATTTGAAGAGCGCCCTCGCTCCCGACGAGCTCCATATACGAATCGGGCATGTAAGGACTCGTGTTGGGATAGATCCAGACGGCTTCAAACGTGGCGAATCGGCCGCCTTCGTATGTCACCAGGGCTTGAATCCCGTCGTATGTGTTAAAGCCTTTTTCGACAAGCACCTTTTTCAGGCCTCTGGCGTAGGCTTCGATTGGGTCTGCATCGAACCACCAGGTCATGAGGTCGATATCATGACAGGAGAGAAACCAGGCCGGCGTCGTCCGGCTCGACCAGGACTTGATCATCTCCGTGGGGACAGACAAGGGATTGTTTTTCCTGGCGTATCCGATCATCGGCTCGCCGATTTGTCCTTTTAACACCATTTCCTTGACCTTATGATAGGGAGACAGCCAGCGGTGGTTGAAGTTGACCTGAAGCTTTTTTCCTGTTGTCCGGACGACGCGGCAGATCTCCTCGGCTTCCGCCTGCGACGTCGTGAGCGGCTTTTCCACCAGCACGTGGCAGCCGGCG
Organism: uncultured Eubacteriales bacterium; assembly: GCA_964537875.1. Classification (GTDB taxonomy): domain Bacteria; phylum Acidobacteriota; class Aminicenantia; order Aminicenantales; family UBA4085; genus JAPKZH01. Next base: position 570 of record CAZIDN010000026.1, on the reverse strand, counting down.
CGGAGGGAGTCGATGACAGGCGCCGTGTGATCATGGTCTGGCGTGGCCACGGCTACGGCGTCCAGTCGTTCTCTTTGGAGCATATCATGATAATCCATATAGAGCGCCGACAGGCCGAATTCTTTCCCGCTTTGTTCCAGGCGCTCCTTGGAAAGATCGGCGAGAGCGGTGAGCTCAGCCTGAGGAAGCAGCTTGAAGACTCGTGCCACGGCGTTTCCCATGATCCCGGTCCCGATAATGCCGATCCGAATGGCCATGACTTCCTCCTTGGCTTGAGGTCAAGGGAGAAAGATCCCCTTGATCCCTTTCTTTCCGTCCAATGCGGCAAAGAACTCCGCCCAGCGGTCCAGCCTTCCTTGGTGAGTGACCAGCGGCTTGACGTCGATTTTTTTGCTTGCGATCAGGCTGATGGCCCGGTCCCAGGATGAATAAGAGGTCGAGAGGTTAAAGAAAAAATCAACAGACTTAAACATGGCCGTGTCGTAGGGAAACAGGATTTTATCTCTGGCGGTCAATCCGATGGCTGAAAACCTTCCCATCTTTCTGACAAGCTCGAGGCCCAGGCCGATT
>CAZIDN010000025.1:0-48275 GCA_964537875.1 uncultured Eubacteriales bacterium | reverse complement strand
GTAGGCAATCAAGTTCAGGACAGAGCCGTAGTTGGGGTCGAGAGCCAGCGCTTTATCCAATTCCGAAATTGCCAATTCGAGCTTATTCCTCCCCCTGTGGTAGGCCCCCAGCTCAAAGTGCGCCTCTTTTTCCTTGGGGTACTTTTGAACGATTTCTTCAAGGATTCGCAATCGCTTCTCGGGATCTCTCTCGATCGCTCCGGCATAGGCTTCTTCGATATAGAGTCTTTCCTTCTCGGCAGCTTTTCCCGAGAGGACTTTTGCTTTTTCATAGGCCTCGACTCTGGCCTTCTGATTGCCCAAGTTCGACTGCGTTCGGGCCAGGTAAAGGTAAGCCTCCGCAAAATTGGGGTCGAGGGCGATGGCATTTTCCAGAAGTTGCCGGGCCTGTTCATAATAGAACTTCTCGTAGGCCTCTTTTCCCTTGAGGAAGCTGTTGTAGGCTTCCATGGAGGATGTCGGCACATCGGGCACGCTGGGCCGAGCCGCTTGGATCTTGCGTTCGGATACGCCCACGCCGCGGGAGATCTCTCGACTGAGCTCCCCGATCTGCTTTTCGAGGATGCTGCGAACGCCCTCGCCACGGGAGATGGCGCTCTTCAGCAGGGCTTTGGAATCGACATCCAGGACCTTGACATCTGTGACGAACATGTCTTCGGCTTTGACGAAACTGCCAACGACGATCGTCTCCACGCCGTCCCTGCGGCAGAGTTCAAAGCCGGATTCCTTGTCGATCGTCTCGGAGCCGGCCTTGCCCATCTGACGGAGTAGGTCGTCCATCCGTTCCCACGTTGTCACCCGAAGATATTTCGACTGCTCGAGGCTCGAGATAAGGAGATTCGGGATCGCCTTCTTCAGATAATCAAAAGTCTTATCGCCCGTCTGATTTTCGAAACTGATCACGGCAATGGAGCGCCTCTGTTCGGGACGGAGGCCGCTTTCCTTTTTAAAAAAGACGAGCCAGACGGCTATGGCGACGGCGAGCGCAGTCACGGCCAAAGCCGGAATGAGTATTTTCTTCGGGCCGAAGGTGACGGTGATCTGCCTGCCTGTGGTCGTCTTTCTTTTCGAGATGAGCTGTTCAGTGGTCGGGATGCCCTGTTCGATTTTTTCGAGCCCCAGCCGCAGGTCTTCGGCCGAACGATACCGTTTATCCCTATCTTTTTCCAAGCATCTCAGGATGAGCCGGTCGAGGTCCTCGGGAATTTGCGCATTGATTTCCTTCGGGTCCTTTGGCATCTCGCTCTTATGCTTGACGCCAACCGTAAAAGGCGTATCGCCCTCGAACGGAACGCGCCCGGTCAACATTTCGTACAATATGATTCCCAACGAATAGATGTCCGACCGCTCATCGACATCCTTCCCTTCCACCTGCTCGGGGCTCATGTACTCGGGAGTTCCGACCATCATGCCCGCGCCCGTGACGCCCTTGGCGTGCAGGGACCGGGCGATCCCGAAATCCATAATCTTGGCGTTTCCGTCCTTGTCGATCATGATATTGCCTGGCTTAAGGTCCCGATGGACGACTCCCAGCCGGTGCGCTTCGGCCAGCCCGGCGCAGACCTGCTTGGCGATGGAAACCGCTTTCCTGGTGCTGAGCGGCGCCGCCCTGCGGATGAAACTCTTCAGGTCCTCGCCCGGGACATATTCCATCGTGATGTAATAAATGCCCTTTTCCTCGTTGAGGTCAAACATCCGGCAGACATTCCTGTGGGCGATCTCTCGGGCCAGTCGCAGCTCGTTCCGGAATCGCTCGACCGTTTTCTTGTCCGCGGCGATCTCTGATCTTACCAGCTTGAGGGCGACCTCGACGTCGATCTTTCTGTCAAATGCCCTGTAGATCTTGCCCATTCCGCCTTTGCCGAGCTCTTCGATGATCTCGTAACGGCCGGCAAATAAGCTGCCTCTGGCCAATTCGATAATCGGAGCGACGAGGGTCTCGGTCTGGGTGAAGAGGACTTTTTCGGAGGACACAATCTGTGTTCCGCACTTGCTGCAGAAAACGCTCCCCGTGGGATTCTCAGAACGGCACTTGGGGCATTTCATTCCCGACAACCTTTTAGCTGTCTGCCAAAAGAATATCAACTCATGAAAAAAGAGTCAAATGGAATACGCGGCCCAAAATTGCCGACAGGGGTTAATCATCAGTTAAAAGCTCAGAACATTCCCTTAAATACAATGAAAATGACGACACCCGACGGGTGGCGTGGTTCGGGGGCCCCCCGCCGCCCCGAGCGTTTGATGCCGCTGACATTCTGCCTCAGAATAACCACGATAGTCCGCGAGGGACGCCGGGGGTGAACCGCGACAGGACCCGTCGGTCGTTTCTATCGGCAATTTTGGGCGTGAACAGCTTTAAGCTGGCCCGCGGAGCATTGATTCCGAGACGTCCTGACCTCTATTTCCCCGCATACTTCACGTAGCCGTACTTCTCCAGGAGCTTGATGAAGTTTTCGACGTCCTGGAGAGAAGGAAGGGGAACGTTCATGAAGGCGGCCTCGGCGGCGGCCGCGTTGCGGACCTGAAGAATCGACCTCCGGCCGTCGATGAAGTTCCGGATCTCGCCTTCGATCGCTCCGACCTTGGCCACGACCGGGCGGTCCGCCGCGTCCTGGATCTTGGTGTAATACTCCAAGATGTTAGATGCCCCGGTCATCTTCTCCGTCCGGAGGGGGATCATTTTACCAAGCCGGATTTCATCGGCGGAGAGGACGACCGGCTGGGGCTTGAGGCCCTCCTTCAAACAGCGCGCCCGATACGTCTCCTCGACCTCCCTAGAAAACGGCAGCCGGAGGGCTTCGATCGATTTCTTATGACTCTGGAGCATGCTTTCCAGCCGTGCATCGGCCTTGACGAAGAAACGTGTCGAATCGAGCGCGCCGGTCTCGCGAACGAAGCCCTGGGCTAAGATGTTCTGGGCGTCTTTAAATGCGGCGTGGACATCCGCCGGCGCGGCATCGCGCAGGCGGCGGGCAGCCCGGATCTTGTCCTGCCCCAGCCGCCCGAGCGACCGGCCCGCGACCTCGGCGATGATCTTCTCTGTTTCGGACGGACCAGCCCCAGCCAAGCAGACTGCGGAAGCCGCCGATAGGAAGACGACCCGCTTGAGCTGAGTGGAGTCGGATTTATCGGGCGTATCGCCGCTCGAGTGATACCACATGTCCGGCCAGCAGATGAACATGACCGCCGGAACCCCGACTCCGGCATCGACGAAGACGATATGGTCGCTTCCGCCCGAGTGGGCGTCCATGACCGCCGGGAAAGGATCGCGCGTCCCAGTCGGCGACCAGATCGGGAGCAGGGTCGCCGAGCCGTCGTAACGCTGCGTTTCCTCGGTCCACTCGACGAAGGACCGCATGACGTCGTTAAGGTAAGTGGGAAGCGACCAGGGCGTCTGGACGCAGGAGAAGTAGCTCCTGTTCCTAGCCAGCGACTCGCCGACCATGTCCTCGTTGATGTTGGCAAAGAACTTCTTGCCGATCTCAGGGAACTTCTTCAGGTAGGCGATCGTCCCCTCGATCTCGGGGACAAAGAGGAATCGGATCGAGCGGCGAAGCGGCGGGATCTTCCCATCGGCCATGAGCTTCTTGAGCACCCGCGCTGTTTCGAGAATCGAGACGCAACCCGAGATGTCGTCGTTGGCTCCCTGCTTGGTTAATCCTTCGTAGAGGTGAGCGGTGAAGACGAGTTCCTCTTCCGCGAGATCCGTCCCCTTGATTAAGGCCTCGACCATCTGCTCCTTGTAAGGGACCATTTGGGCCTTGACCACTGCCCGGACCTCGATCTTCGTCCCCCGCTCGAGCTGGTCGCGGAGCTCGTTTCCCTGTCGAGTCGAGACCATAAAGCCGAACGTCGGCTTATTCTTTTCGCCGGACTGGATCCCACTCCAGCCGACCTGGTCCGGGTCGAACTCCGGGTGGCTCGAACCGTAGCCGATAAGACCCACGGCGCCGTATTTTTCCACAGCTAAAGCCTGGGCCGAGCGGGGATAGAAGTTGACCAGGGCGATCTTTCCCTTAAGATCCTTCCCCGCATAGAAGCTCTCGTTGTATCCGGGACCGACATAGACGAGCTCGGCGGTGACGTCTGCGTCCGAACTCCCGGAGCAGAGGCAGGCCGGGATATCCTTCAGGTCGGCGATCTTGCGCTTGGCGGGCTTGGTCAGCCACAGCTCGGCCGACTCCGCATCCCAGGTCTTGGGGCCGCTCGTCGGCAGGTCGATGATGCGCGCGTCCGTGATCCCATTCTCACGGAGCTTCTCGATCAGAAACGCCGTTTCGAAATAGCCGGAGGCATATTCCTCGGGCTTACGGTTCCGGTTGACTCCCGCAATCAGGATCTCGTTTTGCAGGGCCAGGTCCCCCGAGGCCTCGTTGATGATGTCGAGGAGGACCTGATGGGGAACGAGGGTCGGCTGGATCGTCCGTCCAAACTGGGCGGGCAGGATCGCGACGACCAATAAGATGATGGCAAGCAGGATACCGGATTTTCTCATAAGAGCCTCCTTGTGAATCTTCTTATTTTAGGGATAAGGAATACTTGAACAGCTTCAGTCCAGCCGGGACTTTGGCCTTCTCTTTATAGATATTCCAGTAATATTCCTTGGCCTCTCCGAGCTTTTGAAAGAGAGGATGCTTCTGGTCGGGCCGATGGGCGAGAAGGACGCGGCTTTCAGCGTCCACAAAGACGAGCTCGAAACAGCGGTTGAGAATTCCCGCCGTCCCCACGCTGCAGGCCGCCACCAACTCATTTCCCTTTGCTCTCTCGAGCAGCTCGCCGTACATGATATGCCGCTCCTCGACCTTGACGCCCATCTCTTTCAAGATGGCGACGATCCCATGGATCGTGACCGAGGGAAGGATCAGGTTGCTCTCCGGTATCTTGACGACCTTGCCGTCGCGGAAAGCAAACAGGCAGCAGGAGGAATCCCATTCGGTGATATTGCGCTCTTCGATTTTGGCCAGGGGATTATCATCCAGAAAAAGGGCGGACGCCGCTTCGGGCCTGATCTTTTTGGCCGCGTCGACGGCCTTGACGCTCATCAAATAATTGACGCCCAGCTTGAGGCAGCCGGTCTTGTTGACCCCCACGGCCCGGACCATATGGGGAACGACGACGCCGGTGAACGGTTCGCCCAGATAGCGGTCGTAGCGAGAGACCGCGGCCCGAATAGCCGGCCGGTTGGGAAAGGTGACGCCGATGGATTGCTCTTCGTCCACGGTGTAAGGCCGCAGATATCCCTGCGCTCCAAGGACGGCCATCTCATCAAAAAAACTCCTGAGGGCCGGTTCCTTGAAGAAACGGTGGATCAAGATCTGCTCAAGCTCCTCCACGGACGGCACCCAATTCTGCTGGTCGCTGCCAAAATTGAACGCGATTCCCCTCTGAAACCGTTCGAGATTTTTATGCCAGTTGAGGAAAATGACTTCGAGTCCCCCTTGGGGATTTTTTTTGCAGAAAAAGCGGATCCCCTCAAACGCCAGAAAGAGGGCATAATGGACCGAACGGGAAACGGCCGGGATCTGGGAATCGATATCCAAGAGCTCGTAGTGTTTTTCCGGAAGCATATAGCGCATCTGCTTGGATGCCCACAGGATGCCTTCAAACTTTGCCATTCGAACTCTCCTTATGAATGCATAATAAAAAACACGATGAAATAAGATCCAGATATCTCTTATATACCGGGGAAATTTTTGAAGTCAAGCGCAGGAAGGCTTCCAACATCGGAGGAGAATCCTTTTTCTCGGCAGAAGCATTATGACCTAGCATCGGCTCGGCGCATTTCCTCTCTGATTCTTGACCGGGGAAAGAAGGCTTCATCCCCGTCGGCGCGGACACGGCGGAAGAATCAATTCTTCTTGAATTTCCGCCCGTCGAGGTCCGGCTTCCAGGCAATCCTTGGGATCGCAGCAGGTGTGACAGACACGTTTGGACGCCCCGAAGCCCAAGAGGCCTATATCGGGAGTCAGAAATCCTTTTTTCACCGGTTCATCCTTCAACAGATCCGTGCTGAGATATTTCTTATTATCGTCCGGAAGCACGGTGACCACTACGGCATCTTTGCCCAGTTTATTCTGAGCCTTCAGGGCCCCCAGGAAATTGGCTCCGGACGATATGCCGACGCCGAGCCCCAGTTCACGCGCCAGCTTCTGCGCCATGATGATGGCGTCCCCGTCGTCCACGCTGATGATTTCGTCCAAAAATGAAAGGTCGACGACCGGGGGAATGAACTCGTCGGAAATCCCCTGGATCCTGTGTTTTCCGACTTTATATCCCGTCGATAGCGTCGGCGAGTTGGCAGGCTCCAGAGGATGGACCTTGACCGTTGGCCGCTTTTGGCGGAGAAATTTCCCGACACCCATGACCGTCCCTCCTGTGCCCACGCCGGCAACAAAAGCGTCCGGATCAAGAGAACGGAAACGCAGCTGCCACCAGATCTCGGGACCTGTGGCCTCGAAATGCGCGGCAACATTGTCTTGGTTCGAAAACTGCCGGGGAAGGAAAACGCGAGGGTTGTCCCGGGCCATCCGTTCCGCCCTCTCTATGCTTCCCAGAAAGCCGCCGCTTTCCCGGCTCACCAGATAGATTTGGGCTCCCAGGCTACAGATCAGATCGATCCGTTCCCGGCTCATCCAGTCCGGCATGAAAAGCGCCACGGGATGACCCAGCGCCCGCCCGACGGCGGCGAATGAAATTCCGGAATTTCCGCTGGTCGCCTCAACAATCGTGTCGCCAGGTTTGAGATCGCCCCGCCGGTAAGCTTCCCGGATGATGTGCAAGGCCATCCGGTCTTTGATGCTCCCGGTTTTGTTCAGGTGCTCGGCCTTCGCATAAATGACGCGCTTCTCTCCGCGGTAGGTGAAATGGATCGATAGGAGCGGCGTGTTACCGATCATGTAAGAAATGCCGCGAATCCTCTCCCCGATCAGCGAGCCTTCGCCCCCCGTTTTCTCGGGTTCGGAGAAAAAGGATTCATTGTTTTTTAAAGACATGCAAGGACTCCGCTTAATGATCAAGCCTTGTTACGAGAAGACTCCTCAATTTTATCGAATCGACAGGGGTTGTCAATGGGCGCCGGGCGATGACGGCCGGAAATTACACGAATATAAACGACGCCGCCGATTATGCTTAGCTGAAAGAAGTCCCCGAATTCGACTTAAAGAATCAGGGCTTTTTCCACAAGTTCCAGAATCTGGACGACTTTCATATCGAGCTTATAGTGCTTGATCACATCATTGAGACCGTCCACACAGTTATGGCAGATCGTACAGACAAACTTGGCCCCCGTCGTCCGAAGCTGTTCGGCTTTGATCTTGGCTACTTCCATGCGGAGCGGCCTGTATTCGGCCATCGACAGCAACCCTCCGCCGCCGGTGCAACAAAAATTCTCGGTCCGGTTGGGAAACATCTCCCGAAAATCCGAACACACTCTCCGCAGGATCCAGCGGGGCTCCTCGGTGAGGCCTCCCGAACGGGCGATATTGCAGGAGTCATGAAACGTGACCGGCTCGGGATTCTTCGCAGCGTCAACACGAATTCGGCCTTCCCGGATATAGCACAAGAGGGTGATTATCACAGACTCGCTGGGGAGCGTTTGCTCATAGTCCGCCCAATTATAGCCTTCCCACCGTGTCGAGCGGTAGCCGTGGCCGCATTCAGAAATGACGATGCGCCTCGCCTGGAGCCTGGCCGCTGCTTCGTAGACGTTCCGGGCGAGATACGCTCCTAGGCTGTCGTCTCCTGAAAAAAGTCCGAAGTTGGTCTGGTCCCATCCAAACCGAGGCAGCGTCCATGTCTCCCCTGCCAGGTAAAAAATCTTGGCGGCATGGAAAAGAGAGCGCGGGTCGAACTTGATTTCCCGGGGATTTACAGCGTACATAAAATCGCAATTTTCCTTTTCCAGAGGAATCTTGAGGTCAGAGGTTCCAAGCTCGGCCTGAAGGTCCTGCTCCACCCACTTGAGCGTTTCCAAATAGTCTTCTTCCGTGACAGCCATTTGGTTGCCGGTCTCCCACTGATCGCGGTTGACGTTGAATATCCCCTCCGGCACGATGCCCAGTTCGGTGAGGAGGCCCCGGGTGAACCGGACGAGCGCCGCCGTGTCCACCCCCATCGGACAGTTCAGTGTGCACCGCCGGCAGGCGCTACATGTGCCGAAGACGATGTTTTTCAGCCTGTTGAGGTCTTCATCGGACTCCGGAGAACCGGCGTGAACCCACCATGGTGCGATGCGCCCGGTCCAATCCATTTTCCTTTTAAAGATCCTCCGGATCTGTTCGGCTTTATAGACAGGAGTCATGGTCGGGTCATGAGGCCGGGCTAGTGCATAATGACAAGTGTCCGAACACATCCCGCAATGCACGCAGCCCACCAGGGAAGCGGCCAGTGGCCGGGTCATCCGCTGGGCGAGCAGAGTCAAGAATTTTTTAACGTTCTGAGCCCCGGGCTCATAAAGCTTGAGCCGTCCCCGGGTCACGGAATCCAGCTTCTCTTCCCGCGCTTTAGCCTGGGAATTTGTCTCAAGAGGAGAAAGGACGGCCTCAGGGACATCGCGTTTTTTTCGGCTCGTTCCCCTCCTTTTCTCTTTCATGATGCGGCCCCATCAGACGAGGTTTTTTTTCTGGGAGGCAGCACGCCTCGATGACCCAGAGTCTTTCCTAGAAAAATCCGGTTGAAGGGATAATACAAATAATGACAAATTTTGGAAAAAGGAACGTAAACGAGAAAGAACGCCGTCAGGCCGAAGAACAAGATCAACGGCCATTCCGCCCGACGATAATTATTTGGAACGGCCAGGACTCCGGCGGCGAAAAAGAAAATCATCAGAATCAGGGATAGGTAGTCGTCCGGCGTGCTGATGAACCTTATGGCGGGGTTGGTCAGGCGCCGGTTGAGGCGCATCAATCCGACCAGACACGCGGCTCCGATCAAAATCTGGAATAGATAAACCACAACCTTGACTTCGAAGATTTGTGGGAGGTAGGGAATGATAAATGTGGCGGCAATCGCAGCCGCCACGCCCGCGTGAAAGATGACGAACTGGATGTAAAAACCTGGCTTTTTGCGCGTGGATTCCATGGCCCAGGGCATGGCCACGTTGAGCAGAGAATAGACCATCCCCGCTTTTTCGCTTCCCTCGGCAAGAGTGCGCTCTTTGCGGTATTTGAACCGGAACAACCAGATGAGCCGAACGATATAGACCGCCCCCATAAACAGGAGAGCCGCAATCTGGACCTCATTCTCCAATATCTTTAGTGCAGGGCTCATGAAAATCCCACGTCCCGTCAGAGATTCAATTTCCTGATGCGGCGATCTCCCTTGCTCTCCTGGTCTTGGAGAGAGCATCGGAGGGAGTTCAGGGCAATCAAAAAATTAGGAGGTATTATATCAGAGCATTCGCCGCTGTCAATAAAACAGCGATCTGGAAAGTGCAATTAGCAATCTTGTCGTCCTCATGACTCCAGCGCGTACGAAACAGCCGCTGCAGCATGAAGCCTGGTTGTATCAAACAACGGCACGGGGCTGTCTCCTTCTTCGACCAGCAGGCCGATCTCGGTGCATCCCAGGATGATGCCCTCAGCGCCCGCCCCAGCCAGGCGTTCCATAATCGTCACAAACTGCTGCCTGGATGCTTGGTTGATATGGCCGAGACACAGCTCTTCATAAATCACTCTATGGACGATTTCGCGGTCGCTAAGGTCGGGCACGAGGACTTCTAAGCCGTGTTTTTGTGTCAATCTCCCTTTATAGAAGTCTTCTCCCATCGTGAAACGCGTGCCCAGCAATCCAATTCTCCTGAGACCCTGAGCTCGTATAATTCGGGCCGTCGCGTCGGCAATGTGGAGGAGGGGGATCCGGATATTGGCTTCAATCTCACCGGCGACTTTATGCATGGTGTTGGTACATAAAATGATGAACTCTGCACCCGCCGTTTCCAAGCTCTTGGCAGCATGGCTCAATAAGCGAGCGGTTTCCTCCCATCTCCCCTGGTGCTGCAGGATTTCGATCTCCGCGAAATCCACGGAATACAATATGCTCTTCGCGGAATGCAATCCACCGAGTCTGGCCTTGGTCGTTTCATTGATGATGCGGTAATACTCGGCCGAAGACTCCCAGCTCATTCCTCCGATGAGGCCAATGGTCTTCATGCTTCACTCCTTTCCGATGGTCAGGGCATTCCCCATCTTTTTTACACATTTGCGATTTGACATTTTCATCGTCCTTGACCATTTTGACTCTCCGAGAATAAATACCTACGATATTTGGTATTTCACCAAAAGGCAATCGACATTCATTTTTTTACTCCTGGCGATCCTTCTATTCAGGCAAGCCGCAAATTCTCAGCCAGATATGTTTGATTTCACGGGTCAGTGAATTATTCACGTATGCGGTGACCGGCATTCCCTGGCTTACGGCTTTGGTGACGACTTCATCGAAGGGGATTTTTCCGAGAACAGGTATGGAGCGCTCCTCGCACCATTTTTCGATGCGGCAGGAGTGGGCGAGGTTAATATCATATTTATTGATACAGACCGCAGTCTCTATTCTGAAATGCTCAGCAACTCCAATAACTCGCTCCATGTCGTGGATTCCGGAAAGAGTCGGTTCCGTCACGATGAGGGCGAGGTCAGACCCAGAAAGAGAAGCGATCACCGGGCAACCAGTGCCCGGCGGCCCATCGATAATGACGAGATCGAGGGCCGCTTTCTCGGCGATTTCATTAGCCTTTTTCCTTATTTCTGCCACCAACTTCCCCGAATTTTCCTCTCCGATACCTAGTCGGGCATGGACAAAAGGTCCATATTTGGTCCGGGAAACATACCATTTTCCCGAAACTCTCTTTTCCATTGCGATGGATTTGGTCGGACAGATGTATGAACAAACGCCACATCCCTCGCAGGATATCGGGTCTATGGAGATCTTTCCATCTTCTTCTTCGGAGATGGCTGAAAAGCGGCAGACATCCAAACAATTCCAGCATCCAGTGCACTTATCAGGGTCAACACGGGCCTTTTTCCCTCCGGAGAATGAGTGTTCTTCCTGGATTTCAGGCTGAAGAAGAAGATAAAGGTTAGCGGCGTCCACATCACAGTCGACCATGACTTTTTTCCGAGCCAGCGTGGCAAAGCAAGCCGAAAGCACGGTTTTGCCGGTCCCGCCCTTGCCGCTGATAATAACGAGTTGTTTCATCCTGCAGTCTTCTCAATCCTCTCGAAAATCTCAAAAAATTCTTGACGGTAAGCGGGAATGGCTTCGACCACCGGTATCCCTTCGGAGTACGCTGCGGCGATTTTTCGGTCAAAAGGAATGGTCATGAGAATCAGAATATTCTCTTTCAGGCAGTAGGCTTCCACATCTCGGTCGCCGAGGCCTGTTCGATTGATGATAACGCCAAGGGGAATTTTGAGTTGCCGCACAGTCTCCACAGCCAATCTAAGGTCATGGAGCCCGAACGGAGTGGGCTCTGTCACCAGAAGGCAGAAATCGCTCCCTTTTATCGCTTCAATCACCGGGCAAGATGTTCCGGGTGGGACGTCAATGATGACCGTTCGCTCTGTGTTTATGGATTTTTTTACAGCTCTGATGAGCGGCGGAGATATCGGCTGACCGATATCGAGCTTTCCATGGACGAACTGGAGGTTGCCCGCTGCTCCAGACTCCAGAACGCCGATTTTTTTCCCCACCTCTTTTATAGCCTTCTCGGGGCAGAGGAGGCTGCACCCGCCACAGCCATGGCAGAGCTCGGAAAAAACAAGGACTGTATTCTTGATAACAGCGATGGCATTGTAGGCGCAAACTTCCGCACATTTGCCGCAAAACGTACACTTGGCTTCATCGACCTCTGGAACAGGGATAAAAACAGGAAGGGTCTTGTCGATTGACGGCTTGATAAAGAGATGAGCATTAGGTTCTTCGACATCGCAGTCAAGAATTTGCACGGGGCGCTTTCTCGCAAGAGAAAGAGCCAGGCTCACAGCGACGGTCGTCTTCCCCGTTCCTCCTTTGCCACTGGCTACGGAGATAATCATTGGATCTGAATCCTTCTGCCCACGCCAATCTGGACAAAATCTTTCCCGTACTCCTCTTCGAACAATTTCCGGGCTTCATCGCCCGAGCAATGGCAGGGTCCGACTTTTTTTACTCCTGCGTCCCTGAAGTGGGCGATAATTTCTCTTATTTCCTTCTTAGGAAATCCCGCCAGATGAAAACCGCCCAAAGCCAGGTGGATATCTTTGCCCGTGAGTTCTTTAACTCTGTCGATGATGTTGACGATTCTTGGATGGGCACATCCCGTCATCAGGATAAGCCCCCGCGGCGATTCCAGGACGAGTGACTGCTCTTTTATCCACCCTTGGATGACGTCTGTTGTGTAGGCGCCGTCGCAAATTTTTCGAAAGCCATTGACTTCTACAAGACGGCCTCCGTTTTTTTTGACCTTTTCTTTGAAAGATGAAGCAAAAAAGTAAGGCACCCAGACCTCAATTCCAGGATTCTCTTTAAGAAGGCCCTCCAGCCCGTCCGTATGGTCTTTGTGTTCGTGGGAAAGGACAATGACATCCACAGAACGAGGGTCGATCTCCAATTTTTTCATATTGGAGAGGAGTATCTGACTATCTTTTCCTGTATCAAAGAGCAGGGTTTTGCTCAGACCACTGATGAAGCAAGAAAAGCCCCAATCTGTCCGGAGATTTTTATCGTAAGGATTGTTGTCATAGACGATAGTCATTTCTAAAGGTTTGAGGAAATCCATAGACGCGACTCCGATGGTTGATGAAATAAAAATCATTAAATAAATAATCGGCTTTTTCATGGGTGTTCACGTCACCTTGGCTAAAATTCATCTCGGGGCGTGTCAATCTGCTTGCGCCAGAGCCTGATCAAGATCATCTCTTAAGTCTTCAAAGCCTTCGCAGCCGACGGAAAGCCGGATGAGGTCATCAGTAATCCCTGCCTTTTCCCTTTCTTCTCTGGAAACGCCAGCATGGGTCATGCTCGCCGGATGCTGAATGAGGCTTTCAATCCCGCCCAAAGAAACGGCCAGAGTGCAGAGCTTGACGGCATTGATCATTCGACGGCCGGCTTCAAAACCGCCTTTTAAGCCGAAGCAGAGCATGGAGCCGAAACCCGTCATCTGCTCTTTGGCCAGAGCATGCTGAGGATGGCTTTCGAGTCCGGGATAATTGACCCATTTGATCTTGGGATGGCTCTCCAGATAGCGGGCCAATTTCACGGCATTCTCCTGGCTCTTCTCCATCCGTAAAGCCAGGCTCTTGACACCGCGCAACACAAGCCAGGCCTGGTGAGGGTCTATTGTTCCACCCATCAACGTCAGCGCCTTGTGAAGTTGCCGATGATGGTTTTCATCTTTGCTGACGATCATCCCACCGACGACATCGCTGTGGCCGTTGAGAAATTTGGTTAGGCTGTGCACGACGATATCCGCTCCCAGGTCCAAAGGTTTTTGAACAATCGGGCTGGAAAAGGTGTTATCGACGACGAGGAGGAGGTTCTTTTCTTTCGCCAGCCGGGCACACGCCTTGATATCCGTGAGAGTCATGGTCGGGTTAGCTGGAGTCTCGATAAAAAGAAGTCTTGTGTTCGGCCTGAGGTGTTTTTCGATGTTTCTTATGTCGGAGGTATCCACGAAGTCGACTTCCACACCGAACCTTGAAAACTCGTTTTCTAAAACCGTTCGTGAGGGACCATAGACAGCCGCTGTGCTGATGAGATGGGAATTTTTATCAAGAAAGGTCAGATAAACTGTCGTGATGGCGGCCATCCCGGAGGCGGTAGCCAAGCCCCCGCAGCCATTTTCGAGATAGGCCACGCAATCTTCCAGGGCTTTTGTGGTCGGATTGCCGATGCGCGTATAGATATATCCTTTTTCTTTTCCGGCAAACAGGGCAGCTCCCTGTTCCGCGCTCTTAAAGGCAAAGGTGGAAGACTGGTAAATAGGAACCGAAACCCCGCCAAAAGCAGGGTCGGGCTCTTGCCCGGCATGGATGACACTGGTGAACGAGCTTTTGAATTTTGCGTCTTTCAAGACTTTTCCTCCTGGCTAAAAATTGATAATGAAGCGAGAATTAATTTTAGGCCTGTGCTTCATCCCTGACCGGGAATGATTCTTCATCGTCCAGATGGCGTATCGGGCTAATCCCGGCGGCAAGTCCCGCCTGTGGAACAGGGAGGAGTCGAGCATCGCTCTGCCCGGCCGCAGCAGGTGGTCCCTGGAGGAGACGTCCTTCCACTCTTGACCGCGCCGGGTGTGGAAAAGAGTTTTTTTAGATTCACGCTTCCGCAATCGGGGCAGACAACAGCTGTCGTCTCATGGAGGGATCTGACGAAAATTTCGATGATCCGGCCGCACTTCAGGCATTTGTATTCATAGATAGGCATTTTTCTCTTTCCCCTTGTCCGGGCATCTCAACCTCCTCTCATGAATTATAAGATTCCATGACGTCCCTGTCTTCTCTCATCAGGTCCCCGGCGAGCTCTTCCATCTTCATGTCTTTCCAAAATGTCAGCTTCTCGTGCGCTTCCATATATTTCAGGGGAATCGGATGAGTCCCGATGACGACGGGCAGCCCATAATGGGTTTCGATGAATTCTTTGAACTGCCGGATGTGGGGGCACGGAGGGTAGCCAACCACCAGCCCCGTTGCCAGGTGGATTATTTCAGCTCCATTTCTTTTCATTTCAGCGGGCACATTTTCGATATTCCCCCCCGGGCAATCTCCGCAGTAGGAATATCCGACCACTTCGACAGACTCGTTTTTGGGATATTTAGAAAACCCCCCCACCCTTTCTCTAAGAGCGCGGAAGCACTTGCCTCCGCCGCACTCTTTATACCTTCCGCAGATGATGATTCCGATTTTTTTCATTCTAGGCCTCACTCACAGCCAATTTTGAATTGCCGCGCCTGATCGGCGCTTTTCTTTATGCACTTATTTCTCAGCCGCTTACAGGAATTCAGACCCGACATCCCTTTCCCTTTTCTTTAGACATGCCCTTCACTCATTTTCTCTGGGTAAAGTCTGAATTTTTTCAACGATTCCCATAAAAGCCCGGCTGGCCTCTGAATCGGGACGGCTCAGGACAATAGGTTTGCCGTCGACGCCCAGCATTTTAGGCAAGTTCGGGCCGTGGATGTCCACATCCAGCAGTCCCACCTTAAAATTCTTCATCGCCAGAGCAAGGGCCAGGTTGGCGGCCACCGTGCTCTTCCCCACTCCGCCTTTTCCGCTGAAAACGAGAAGCCGATTCTTGATTTTAGCCAGAGCCTGGGAGAGTCTTATATCCTCTTCTTTTGCGACCATCCGTGCACCTCAGTCAGATCGATATTTGAGAAGGACGTCTCCGATCTTTCCCCGCGCTCCGGTGATGACTTTAATCCCTGAAGCCTGAAGAGCGTTGAGAGCGTTAGGCCCGCAATCTCCGGTGATGACTGTCCCGACGTTCTTACTCGAAATAAGCTGGGCGGTTCGGATTCCTGCCCCCTGGGTTTCTTCCGCAGCGGGGTTTTCCAGTGCTTCAAATTTTAGAGTCCTGGGGTCGGCGATTAAAAAATAGCGCGCTCTCCCAAATCTTGGGTCGATTTCCGCTTCCAGGTCCTTTCCGGCTGCACTGAAGCAGAGCTTTTGACCTGCCTGGACCGGATGCTTTTCCTCACAGTGTTGATGGCCCAGCCCCTGCTCCCCGCCGTGTCCGTGATTACATAAGTCCTGCCCTGCCTTGAGTTCGTTCTTTAAAAATTTCTCGATGACGTCATCGATCTGGCCCTCAACGCCGATAATCGTCTCGATATTATTCTGAGCAAAAAGGTCTTGAGCCCGAGGACCCATTCCGCCGGCAATAATGCAATGGACTCCCCTTTCTGCCAAATAGCCGGGAAGAAAGCCCGGCTGATGGCCCGGGTTAGGGATTTCCTCTCTACCGATGATTTTTCCTTCTCTGATTTCAACGAGGGTGTAGGAAGGACACCGGCCGAAATGAGGCGAAACATATCCGTTTTCTGTTGAAATAGCGACTTTCATGTATTTTCTCCTTCATTTGTCTGAATAAGACTTATCGGCACAAAAATTTGGCATAAATATTCATTTATTTTTCTTTTCTATATCCTCGATTCTTTTTGAAATATTGTCCATCTGATGACGAAGATCTGCAGACTGACGCTTCAATAGTTCGAGCTCCTCGGGGGGAGAAAGCGGAGGTTTATTTGTCTCAAAAGAGGGAGAAATTGGATTTTCAAACGGCTCTTGATATCCCATTCTCCTTCCGGAGCCTCTTCCCCCGCTTTTGCCCATTCCCCGGCCCATGCCGCGACCCATTCCTTGTCCCATTCCTCTACCCATGCCGAAACCTGGCCCCATGGCTCCGCTTCCGCCCAAGCCAAAATGAGAAGGGACGTTGGGCTGAGTGATTGGCTGGAATTTTCCCGCCTTATACTGCTCCACAGCTTCTTTGATGCTTCCCATAACCCCGACAATGACCTCTACTCCAGCCGCTTGGAGAGTTTGGAAGGCGTTGGGCCCGCAGCTTCCTGTAAGCAAAGCCCTGGCCCCCTTGTTAGCGATAAGCTGTGCCGATTGGATACCCGCTCCACTGGCAGAGGAAATGTTGGGATTTTCCACCGCTTCAAATTCCATGGTTTCGGGGTCAACAAAAAGGAAATAAGGGCATCTTCCAAACCTCGGGTCAACGGAAGCACCGAAATCTGGGCTGGAGGCAGAAACAGCGATTTTCATCCGTTTTCTCCTTCGAGTTCTTTGATGCGCTTTTCAATCGCTGCCAGTTCATCCTTAGTCCTCTCCGCCGCTGCTTTGAGAAATTCGAGCTCTTTCTCAGGCGTTATATCCGCGGCTCCCCAGGGGTCATAAGGCGTAGGGTAGCCAGGCATGGGAAATCCCGGCGCAGGAGAAAAAGGAATCTGCCCCTGGAGCCAAGCAAAATTCATCTGGGGGGTCGGCCATGTCCCGTGGAGAAGGTATTGGGCACAGGGGCCAAGGCCGGACGGGCTTCTGCCCACCCAGCCGGGAGAAAAACCGAATCTCATCCAGCCGGGCAATCCGGTAAACTGATACATCCTTCTATGTCTCATTTTGACTCCTTTTTTTGTTTTTTGAGCTCATCGAGCCTTTCTCGGATCTGGCCGAGTTGATCCTCCAGGATTTTGGTCTGCTCTTCAAGGAAAGCGACTTCTTCATCCTGAGCAAAAGGCGGAAAAGGCGTCCCATAGGGCGTCATGAACCACGGACTCCAGCATCTCATCCAGGGTGCTGAATGAGGCCCATAAAACCATCCTGCGCGTCCCATTCCAAATGGCATTTGATTCACCTCCTTTACTCGGAAAATTCTCGTTCTTTATTTAGCTTTGTTGTCCACGGGATTGAGACCACGGCATGGAGCTAATTCTATAGGGATAACTTAAGGCAGGCGGGAAAGGATAGCCGTACATCATTTCCGGCGGATGAGGATATCCCCAGCCCCGACCATAAGCGGCCCGCCGGAGGCCGCGTCCTCTGCCAAATCCCAGGCCTCTGCCAAAGCCCCGTCCGAATCCGCGGCCAAAAAGGAAGCCCGGATAAGGACTCTTGAACCCTGGATAAGGGTAACCGGAACAATATCCCAGGCCACGGCCGCTTCTCGGGCCCAGTCCCCAGGGACCTGTTCTATCTCCCATTGGCATTTTATGGTACCTCCTTTTTTAGAGATTTTTTGATTGACAGTTCTCACATAACCCTAGAAATTCAATGTTATGGTCCTTAATGACAAAATTGTATCTTTCAGCCAGGGCTTCTTCTGTTTTTTTCACCAGCTCCAGCTCTTCTTGCACAAAGTCACGGTAATTGATGATTTTGCCGCACCGGGTGCAGATGAGATGATGGTGGTGGTCTTTCTTGGAGTCCCCCTTGAGTTCATACCTGTTCTGGCCGTCACCGATGCTGACTCGGGTGACGATGCCCATTCTGGCCAAAAGGTCAAGCGTCCGGTAAACTGTGGTCAGGCCGATCCCGGGATACATCTTGTACAGGGATGCGTAAATTTCCTTGGCACTCAGGTGTTTGTCAGTCTGGCTCAGAAGGCCCAGGATGACGTCCCGGGGCACGGTCCAGCGGGCCACTTGTCCGCACATCCGGTGCTGCCATTTATAAGGACCCGGCATCAAACCTCCTTGAGATGATAATGATAATCATTTTCAATAATATAATAAGGCGTTTTTTTCTCTTTGTCAAGGTCCCAACGAAAATATTTTTCTTTTTTTTTCGCCCTTGGGTTTGCTCCCATGCCGACCCTTCGCAGCTTATGAGCTTGACATTTTTTTCAGCGAGGATTATTTTTGGAGAAATGTCAAAACTCACGCGATTCGGTGTCTCCCTGGAAACCAATCTTCTGGCCCAATTTGATGCCCTCATCGAGAAAATTGGATATAAAAGCCGCTCTGAAGCTATCCGCGATTTAATCAGGGAACGACTTGTTTCTGAAGAATGGAAAAAAGAGGATCAGGAAGTCATCGGAATCCTGAGCCTCGTTTATGATCATGCCAGCCGAGAGGTCACTGATCTTCTAACCCGAATTCAACACCGACACCTCGACGTAGTCATCTCCTCAACCCACGTCCATCTGGACGAGCACAATTGCCTTGAGGTAATCATTCTCAGAGGACAAAATGCTCTGGTCACAAAAATCGCCGACGAGCTCCTGAGCACAAAAAGCGTCAAGCACGGAAAGCTCATCAGGACAACTGCAGGCCAAAACATCAGCTGAGTATCTTTTTCACCTTCCCCTTCAGCGATAAAAAGCCATAAAAAATTGACATTTTTCATTCATGGTGTTACTATTTATTAATTCGTAACACTATGAATGGCCAAGGAGAGTGCGAATGAACACCCGAAAAGTCGTCCTCATCCCGCTGATGGTCCTTGTTCTCATTTTCGCAACGATCCCAAGACGTGTTCTCCGCGAGGAGGTCAAAGAATCCAGAGATCAAGACAAAAAAGAAAAGGCCCTTTTCCGCGTTTCAGCCGACTAGAGTTATCAAGATCCGGTGATGAGTTGGAGGATATGGGCAATTTGAACGCTGATTACAGAATTTATGCCGATCTCCCTGGAACCGGAGCGGGTGTTTATCCTATGCCCAAACGGGCGGTCAAACTCGGCTTGAGGGTCCACTTATGAAATACACGGGCAGGGACATTCTCCTCGGAGGCTTGCTCGTCGCGCTGGCCATAGTCATTCCCATCCTGTTCCATGCTGTCGGTCTGGGAAGCGCCTTCCTGCCGATGTTCTATCCCATTCTCCTCGCTGGATTCTTAACGCCGGTTCCAGTTGCTTTGACTGTCGGGCTGGTTTCACCTTTGGCCTCGGCCCTCCTGACCGGAATGCCACCGCTTTTCCCGCCCGTAGCCTTTGTCATGATGGCCGAAGGGATCGTTTTGTCTGTCGTGCCATCCGTTCTCTACAGGAAGCATAAAATCAACATCTGGCTGACGCTGGCAGTTGCCGTCATTCTGGAGAGAATCGTCTTACTCGCCGCTGTTATCCTTTCTGCTCTTTTCTTAGGGTTGCCTCATCGCGTCCTGGGAATTTTTTCTCTCATTCACAGCCTTCCTGGAGTGATCCTGATTTTTATCATCGTTCCTCCTCTGGTGAACAAGCTTGAAAAAAGAATGAAAGCGCTAACCATGATCGAATGAAATTCGCGGGGAACGACATGAATAAGAGGGAATTTTTTGACTCTCTGGCCGTTGAATGGGATCGACGAATTCAGGACGACGAGGAGGAGTCGCAAAGAAGATTTCGAGAACTCGTTGAAGCCCTCCCCCCCAAAAGAGGCGATTGGGTCCTGGACGTGGGCTCAGGGACTGGAGTGCTCATCCCATATCTGAGAGAGGCCACAGGAAAAAGAGGGAGAATTGTGGAACTGGATTTCTCGCTCGAAATGCTTCGGATGGCAAAGAAAAAACATTCAGAAGGACGCATGAGCTTTCTTCAGGCCGATGCTCATGATCTTTGCTTGAAAGAGGAAACGTTTGATGCCGTGATCTGTTTTTCCACGTTTCCCCATTTCCATAATCAAGCGAGCGTCCTTCGGGAGTTCCGTCGGGTGCTCAAATCAGGGGGACAGTTGAGCATCATCCACTTCATGAGTCGGGAGGAAATCAACGCGTTTCACGCCCGAGTCGTGGGCCCTGTACGGAAGGACATGCTCCCCGACCACGATGACATGGCCCGGTTGCTCACCCGTGCAGGATTCCGGGATATTTCCATCGAGGATAGACCCTCGTTCTATCACGCCCGAGCCAAAGCATGAGCCAGACGAGCACAAGCCCCGGCGCCGCGTCCCTGTCCCTTGGCCGACTTGACCCCCGGGTTAAGATTATCTTATTCGTCACGTTCTCTCTGGTGATCGCCTTCACGCCCGTTTCTCGCGGGCAACGGTTCGCTGCTTATTTTTTATTCCTAATGGCCATCGCCGCGCTGTTCCGACAGTCTCTCGCGCGCAGCATCAAGCAGATGGCGCTCCTTTGGCCATTTCTCCTCGGGCTCGGCCTGACGATTTTCCTTTTTGGCAAGGAACCCCCCGCTCAAAAACTCAAGCTCTTTTTGACCCTGGGGATCAAGACGTTCCTCATCCTCTTGGCGTTGCAACTTTTCCTCCTGACAACCGAGTTTTATCGCCTCCTCAAGGCCCTGGAGTCACTCCGCGTCCCGAGCCTTGCCGCCGCTATTTTATCCTTCGCGCATCGTTACCTTTTCCTTTTCCGGGAAGAGGTCGGCCGGCTCCTGAAAGCCAAGGAATCGAGGACGTTCGGCCGAAAAAAGCTCCGCCGCGAAATCACCATCGTCTCTTATCTTGTGCCCGCGATCTTCACACGCAGCCTGCAGAGAAGCGAAAGGATCTATGCGGCTATGCTCTCCCGGGGGTGTGATGGGAGGACAATCCGCACCCTGGATGTTCTGGAATTCCAGAAAGCGGATATCTTTGTTGGTTGTCTTGCGATTTTTTTGCTCGCCGTGATCACGATCGTGTTTTAAGGAACGACCTTGAGAGACAAAGTTCTTGAAGTGAAAGAGCTTTCGTTCGCGTACCCTGATCAAACGTGCGCCCTCCGGAGAGTCAGTTTCACCGTTTATCGGGGAGAAACACTGGCTATCATTGGGCCCAACGGCGCGGGAAAATCGACGTTGCTTCTTCATTTGAACGGTGTTCTTAAAGGTCAGGGGCAGGTTGAAGTCCTTTCTGAGCCTGTTTCTGGAAAAAACGTGAAGAAAATCCGGTCGAAAGTCGGCCTGGTTTTTCAGGATCCCGATGATCAGTTATTCATGCCGACGATTTTCGATGACGTCGCCTTCGGGCCCGTCCAACAGGAAAGACCGGCGGATGAAATCCGGGAAAGGGTGATGAGAATTTTAATGGCGCTCGGCCTTGAGGGTTTGGAGCGCAGATCGGCGGCCCATCTCAGTCTGGGCGAAAAAAAGAAGGCTGCTCTGGCCACCGTCCTTGTCCTCGAGCCGGAAATTCTCGTACTGGACGAACCCGCCTCCGGGCTTGACCCTGGGACACGAAGAGCCCTCATCGGGCTTCTCAAAAAATTCTCCATGACAAAAATCATTGCTTCGCATGATCTTGATCTCGTGGCCGAGATCGCCACTCGCGTGATCCTCATGGACGCGGGACAGGTGATCGCTCAGGACGATCCGGAGGAGATCCTGGGGAATCAGGACTTATTAGAGAGCCATCGCCTCGAGGTCCCCCTCTCCGTGGTCTTGAGGAGAACTCTGAAGAACATCCCCCTATGACGGGAAGCGGGGACAGAGAGCCGATAAGCTTTTTCGCCTGACAGCAGCCATGCCGGATCCATTTGTCAATTGTTGGGGCCTGTCTCCGTCAGATGATTGCCGGATCTCGTCGATCAACCCGGCATCGAAATCAAAGGCGATTATTTTTTCCTCGGACTTCTCAACTTTCTCAGGTAGAATTTCTTGTTTTCATATTCGACTTCGATCAACTGATCTTCCTGGATTAGCCTGCGAACGACATCCCAATCAGCCCGAGCCTTCTCCAGAAACGCTCGGACCGCATCCTCTCTCATGGGGTGCACGGACGTGATGCTGAGCAAATCCTCCTCGGCGTTTCCCGTGAAGGCAAAAGCGTCGCCCTCGTACCCGATCAGATATTCGGTCGAGATAGCTTTGCGTTGAAAAAGCTCGTAGGCTGCTGCGACAAATCTTTCGCTCGCCGCCCGGACCCAGCCCTCAGCCGGAGGCCTTGTCGGAATCAGGATATAGCTTTTTTTGACGCGCAGAGCCCTGATGAATTCGGCGATCTTTTCGAATTCCTCTAGGGCGTCATTCAGGCCTTGAATAAGCATCGTCTCTGTCGCTAAAAAGCCCTTAAAGTCGCGGGCAAAGGCCTTGATCCCCTCTAAAATTTGCTCCCACCTCAAGGCCTTATGAGGTCTGTTGATCTTCCGCCATGTGGCTTCACTTAAAGCATCGATCTTCAAAGAAACCCAATCGGCCTTGTTCAGTTCGACCTGCACGTCCTTGTTCCAGATCAGGGATGAGTTCGAGATCACGGCAATTCTGCGCCCAAAAACTTTAAGCTGTTCAATTTCTTGTCCGAGGCTCAAATCCAGGGTTGGCTCGCCATCAGAGACAAAGGTCAAGAAATCAACCCGTTCTTTTTTCCGGCGGGCGGCTTTGGTTTTTTCGTCAACGGCCTGGAAAATTTCTTCCGGGCTGTAGAATATTTGACGTTCCGTCTGCAATTTTAGCGTTCTTCCAAGTTGACAGTAGACACAGGAATAACTGCAGATTTTTGGCGGGATGTTGTTGATCCCCAAACTGCGTCCCAAGCGCCTTGAGGGAATGGGTCCAAAAGCAATCATTTGGCTCACCTGAAAATATTATCCAGAATCATCATGATAACAAGATGGAGATTAAAGAGGGGCCTATTCATGGGATTTTCCTCCAAGACGGGCCAGGGTTTCATAAAGGACGGGGACGATGAAGAGTCGCAGCAGGATGGCGAAAAAGAATCCGCCGATATAAACCACGGCCAGTGGCCGGTGGAGCTCCGCCCCTGTTGTGACAATTAAAGCCATAGGAATGACACTTACGATCATCACCATATCGGTCATAAAAATAGGCTTGAATTTGGTCAGCGCTCCCTTTTCGACGGATTCTCTCAGCGAAAAGCCCTGCCGTCGATAATCGTTGATCTTGGCCACAAGGATGACATCATTCTGGACGCAGATGCCAAAAAGAGCGATGAGCCCGATCGTGGAGGAGACGTTGATTGTCTGCCCGGCGATGAGAAGGCCCAGTATGCCTCCAATCAGAGTCGATGGGATGTTCATGATAATGAGGAGCGCCTGCCAGATGGAGCCGAACGAAGAAAAAAGGACGACAAAGATGATCAAAATAACGATCGCCATAAGGAGCGTCAGGTGACGCAAGGCTCTCTGCTGGCTTTCGAACTGGCCTCCGAAGGACACAAAATAGCCCGGCGGCAACATCACCTGCTTGGAAATTTTCTGTTGGGCTTCTTCGACAAAGCTCCCAATGTCACGCTTGACCACGTTGCAGAGGATGATTTTTCGCCGCATCAGATTTTCACGGAAAATTGCCTGAGGCCCTTCGCTCCGCGACATGTCCGCGAGCTCCGAAAGGGGGATCCGTTCTCCGCTGGGGGCGCTGATCAAAAGATTTTTTATAGTTTCTTCGTCGTTTCGGTATTCCTCCGGGAGTCGGATAAGGACAGAGGTCACCCGGTCAGGCTCATAAACATCCGTAGCTTCGATTCCTTTTAAAGCAGTTTCGATCGTCTCGGCCACCTGGCTGACAGAGATTCCAAAGAGAGCCAGCTTCTCTCTTTTTAATTGAATGACTAACTGCGGGACGCCGGTCGTCTGTTCAATCTGCAGGTCAGCCACTCCTCTGATTTCAGCCAAGGCATTCCTTATTTCCTCAATCTTTTCGTTAAGGATATCCAGCTCCTGGCCAAAAAGCTTCACCGAAAGCTGCCCTTCTGTGCCGGTCAACATTTCCGCCAGTTTGTTCGCGATCGGCTGTTCAAAAATGTAGGCTACTCCCGGCAGCTTATCCAGCTCCTGGCGCATCGCCTGGGTGACTTCTTTAAACCCTCGCTTTCTATTCTCCCGGGGCAGAAGTTCGATGTTGTAATGACTGTGATTGACAGGATGAAGGTGTTCCGATCCTTCCGCTGTTCCGGTCGTCCTGGTCACAGAAACGACTTCAGGGAAAGAAAGAAATGTCTTTTCGATGCGCGTGCCCATTTTCATGGATTCTTCAAGAGAAGTCTCAGGAAGCATCACCGTCGAGGCCATGATGGACCCCTCATCGAGAGGGGGAACAAATTCCTTTCCGAGGAAATTGTAGGCGACCGCTGCCGCCCCAATTAATATCAAAAATATGGTTATGAGAAGCCTCTTGTGCCGGAGAGCTTTTGTCAGGAGCACGTGATATTTTTTTTGCAAGAAATCGCTGACCGGGTTCCGTCTGTCCTTGATATGTTTCTCGGTCAGGAAGACAAAGGCTAAAATGGGTTGGAGGGTGATGTTGAGGAGCATCGCCCCAAAAAGGGCGGCGGCAACGGCAAACGCCGTGGGCCGAAACATGGCCCCTTCGAGACCCTGGAGAGTCAGCAGAGGAAGAAAAACGAGGATGATGATCAAACTGGCTGAGAATAGATATTTCCCCACTTCCTTGGCTGCTTCCGATATCAGGAAAAGCCGGGGCGCCTGGCCTTCTTTCTCTTTCAGCACGCGGAAGATGTTCTCGACCATGATGATCGAGCCATTGGCCATCTTCCCTATCCCGATGGCCAAGCCGCCGATGGACATGACGGTCAGTTTGATGCCGAAAATATTCATCAGGATCAAAGCGATCAGAATCGAAAAGGGAATGGTCAGCGAAGCGATGAATGAGCTCCTCAGGTTCCACATAAAAAAGAGCATAACCAGGACAATAAAACAAATACCTTCCAGAATAGAAACTTCGACATGATGGATGGACTTCAGAATTAAGATCGACTGGTCGTAGAAGGGCTTGATCTTGATGTGCTCGGGAAGGTCTTTGGCGATTTGAGCGATGCCTTTTTTGAGATGGCTTATGGCTCGAAGCGTATCTCCTCCATACTGCTTTTCCACGGTGACAGAAACAGCTTCTTGGGCGTTGTGGCTGGCCGCATCGCGTCTAAATTTTCCTCCAATTTTCACCTCAGCCACGTCTTTCACGAAAACAGGAACGTTGTTGCGCGAAGTGATGACCGTATTCTGGATGTGCTCCAGGGTTTCAATTCGACCCATTCCTTTGATAAGGACTTCCTGAGCCCCTTTGGAGATGATTCCTCCAGAGAAATTCCTGTTGCTGTTTTCGATGGCGTCTTTAACTTCGCGAATCGTCAGATTATAGTTTTTCAACATCTCCGGCTTGAGGAAGACCTGAAACTGTTTCACAAAGCCGCCAAGGTTGATGATGAAGGATATTCCAGGGACTCCCTGCAGCCTGTACCGGATCGTCCAGTCTGCGATCGACCTGAGCTCCACAGGGTCCGCGCCGTCTCCAATCACGGCAAACTCGAAGACTTCTCCCATCCTCGAAGACACGGGGCCAAGGATGGGCTGGGTGGTGCCCAGTGGGAGGCGCCCGGAGACGAGCTCGAGCTTACTGGAGACAATTTGGCGGGCCAGGTAGATATCCGTGCCCCAGTCAAATTCTACCGTGACGACGGAATCGCCGGTGGCTGACTCCGACCTGACGCGCGTCACATGGGGTGCTCCGGAGAGCAAACTCTCCAGAGGAAAAGAAATCAACCTTTCTACATCCTCAGAAGCCATGCCCGGGTTTTCCGTGATGATCGTTACCAGAGGAGCGTTGAGGTCAGGATAGATATCCTTGGGAATATTGAGATAGACGAGGACGCCCCAGATAGAAACCAGAGCGATAAGAAAAACAGTCAGCAATCGATGTTTCAGAGCGTAATCAATGATTCTATCGATCATGATGATTTCTCCAGACTCAGTGGATGCCGGCTTTCTTCAAAATTTCATCATAGAGCTTTGATTTCAGCTGATAACTTCCCTTGGTCACGATATCATCTCCCTCGCTCAGTCCGCTGAGAATTTCAATGAATCCTTTCTCTTTTATCCCCGTTTCAACGGCCTGAGGAAAAAACTTTCTTTCTCTATTGACAAAAACAATCTTTTCGTTCTTGTCATCCAAGACAGCCGCTTCAGGAACAACCAAGGTGTTGCTCAAATGATTGAGATAGATCTTGACCGTGGCAAACATGCCAGGCTTCAGCTTGTATTCTCTATTTTCGACCTCCGTCCTGACGGTAATCGTGCGCGTGTCTTCTTTCAAGATATCGCTGACATAACAGATTTTCCCGCCAAATGTTTCGCCCGGGTATGCCGGAACAGAAACTTCCACGTTTTGTCCAATCCTAATTTTCGCGATGTCTTTCTCATAGATTTCGGCATCCACCCAGAGGAGCCGGGGGTCCAATATGGTCATGATCTCCGAAGACTGATCGACAATAGCTCCCAGGACCGCGTTGTTCTGGACGATTTTTCCTGAAATGGGCGCGAAGAGGGTGATGACAGGATTAATCTGATGGGTTTCAGCTATGCCTTTGACCTGCTCTTCCGAAAAGCCTAAAACATGCAGTTTTTTCTCGGCGGCATCTAAGTTGGCTTGTGCGACTTTGAATCCCGCTTCCGTGGCCAAGGAATTTTTTTGAGCCCCGACTCCCCGGTCAAAGAGCTTTTTCTCCCGATCATAATTGCTCCTGGCGAGCTCAAAATCCGCCTTCGCTTTATAGAAGGCGGATTTGGCTTCACCGACTTCTTCGCTTTGAAGAGTGACCAGCGGCTGGCCGACTTTCACCCAATCACCTATTGTCACATGAATTTGGCCTATCCTGGCAGAGAACGCATAGCAGACGATGGCCTTTCTGCTTTGATGAGCGAGAATCTTTCCCATAGCTTCCAGTTGAGATCTCAGACCTTTAGTGGTAACCTTCACTGTTTCTATTTTGACAACCTGCTTCTCGGCTTCGCTCAATTCGACGTGGTCAGAGATTTCCCAGACTCTTTGACGAGTTCTTCTCGCTCCTCTGCCAAAGCTTTTTCCTTCAGGCCCTCTTTTTTTTGACAGCGTTTCTTCTTGGACGCTTTCTGACTTCTGCGAAGACATATCGTTTCTTATGCTTTCTTTTTCGGGCGTTTTTGAGCACTGGAACTCAAAGATAGCAATGGAAATCATAAGAAAGAATAGAAACATTCGTTTAATCATCGTTATCTCCTTCAAGAGTTTGGCCAACGGATTTTTCTAAGGCAGCTAAAGTGACATCGTAGTTATAAAGAGCATCAGCATAAGATCTCCTGGCTTCGATCAAAGTCCGCCTGGCTTCGATTAGCTCTATCCCCCCTATTTCGCCTTCTTGATAACTGAAAAGATACATGTTATAGACTTCCTCCGCCTGAGCTAGCATTTCTTCTTCGAAGAGTTGGATCTGACTGGCTGCCGTGAGTGCATTCCTATAGGCTTCCTCCACCTCCAGACTGATGGAGTTCTTCAAATGTTCCAACTCTCTTTTTAGGGATTCTATATAGGCTTCAGCTTCGGCGATCTTTCCTTTTTGAGGTTGCCAAAAAAAGAGAGGGATAGGGAAAGAAAGAGTAAAATCCCATGTGGTTTTTTCTCCCTCAAGGCGGTGCCGGGAAAGCCCAAGTTCGAAATCCGGGAAATAGCTCAAGTAACCCTGTTTTTTTTTATAATTTTCTTTTTCTAGAGAGATATTCAATTTCTTGACCTCGGGGCGAAAAGAAAAGGCCCTCTGTTTCAACTCCTCAAGCTCCATGAGGCTGAAGGTCTTTTTCAGCGTTCCTTTGATTTCCAGGGGCTCGAATTTTTTCCGCGCTAAAAGAAAATTCAGTATGGCTTTGGCCAAGCTTTCCTCATTGGCGACGGCTTTCACTTCGTTGGCAGCTTTTAAAGCTTCTACTCGCGCTCTCAGAACTTCAACCTTGGCCACATCTCCCGCCCCATGCTTGAACTCTGCTTTATTAAGAAAATCTTGAGCGAGTTCTAAGTTCTGTTGGGCATAACGGAGTTTCTCTTTGGCGAGAAGAAGGCCATAAAAGGCTTGTTTGACCTGATAAGCAACAGTCAGCTTTAAAAGGTCAATTTCGGACAAGAGTTCAAACGATTCCTGGGTGGCAATTTTTCCCCTTAACAGTCTTTTCCCGGGAAACTCAACCGTTTGGCTGAGGCCAAAATACGATTCATTGGATTCCTTAAAATTCAATAAGCTTGGCTGTAAATCTGAGTCATAGTCGAGGGATGGCTGAGGAAAAGCTTTAGCTTGACTAATTCGAGCCAGGGCCGCTCGATATTGCTCTAAAGAAGAGAGAACAAGAGGATTTTGTTCAAGCGCGACGGAGATGCATTGCTCGAGAGACAGGACTTCTTTTGCGTTTACCTGATTAAAGAGGGAGTTTTCAAGACCCAAGAGCATAATCAAGAAGAATGATATTTTTTTTAAGTCCATTTAGCCTCCTCGGAATTTTGTCAGAGAGATCCAAAGTTTTGAGGGGAGGTGAAAAGGCTAGCTTTGAGGAGGGGAGCGGCCGCAAGAAGAAATTAGGAAGGTCTCTTTCAAATGGAATGAAAGAGAAATCTTGATGATGTCAATAAAAAAGAGTTCGGGAATCTGGAAGAAGTTAATTTGGCCCGTAGCGAATGTCGAGTTCAGGAAATTACAGGCGGGGCAATTATCTTTATGAAAGACAGTTTTTTCGGTATGAGTAAAATTGACCAGAAGAGTAACCATAAAAAAGACAAAGAGGAAAGTGATTGAAAGAAAGCTCTCCTTTTTGCCTTTCATTTTTTCTATCGAAAAATATATTAAAATATCTAAGAAAAGTCAATTTTAGCAATTCTCGGTTTGTCCGCCGGGAGAACCGACCAGAAGGAGATTGATTTTACATCGCCGCGCGGCCGGAAGTATTCTTCCATCGTGATCAAGAGGGGAGATTTATGGGCCGGAACGGCTATTCAACACGGCCTGGTCTGTTCCTAGTTCTTTAAAGCTTGAGAAGAGTCGGTTGGGCCGATCAGGCAAGTTTCATCTTTTTAATGAGATGGATTTTTACGGAATCGTTTACGAACAATGAAAATATGATGTTAAAGCCAATAACAAACGCGGTCATTGGTAGCGGAATACGCTGAAGAGCGCCGCTGATTCCAAGCGCTGAGATAATTATCCCGACAAGCATGTCGACAAGAATAACGCTCAACAGCATCCGGCTTGGCATGGAGCTCCAGAAATGACGCCGTTCCCTGACGACGAATATCGATGTTACGGCTGAAAAGAAGAGAATTTCAAAGCTGAATGTTTGAACATGCGGATCAGACGGCGCTAAATGCCAAATTTTAAATCCCATCCAAAGAAGAACCAGGGATTCCAAAACCATGAATAAGCCCAGAACGGTCGAAACCTTGACGAAACTCGCGATGTTCCAAGTATCTGGCGATCTTGACCATCGGACATGATCCGTGGATAAGGATATCTTCACAAAATCCGTCATCAACAGCAATAGCACCATGGCAAAAGCGGATACGACAAAATCGCCGGTGATCAGAAAGACACCGACAACGAAAGTAGACTTCAGAATCGTTCTCATGATTTTGTTGAGAACCCACGTGTTGATCCTTTGATAGACCTTCCGGCCGTTCTTGACCAGTTCGACGATACCCGACAATCCCGCGCTCGTCAGGACGACACTGGCCGATGATTTGGCAATGTCCGTGGCACTGTTCACGGCTATCCCGACTTCGGCCTGCTTAAGGGCGGGGGCGTCGTTGACCCCGTCTCCCGTCATCCCGACAACATGCGCTCCAGCCTGAAGGCTATGGACGATGAGATATTTGTCTTCCGGATAGACTTCCGCGAAACCGGCGCTTTGTTCCATCATCTTCAAGGCTGCGGCGGGGTCGGCCGTCATCAGGGCTTTCAGATCCGACATGCGGGAGATGTTTTCTCCAATTCCGATGTCGCTGGCGACCTCTTGGGCGATCGGCAAGGCGTCGCCGGTCAACATCTTGATCGATATGCCCAACGATTGAAGCTCTTGGATCAAGGCTTTCGAATCCGGCCTGGGGCTATCGCTGAGGGCGGCTAATCCGGCGACGACCGGCTTCGAGTCTTCAATCAGGGCGACGGCCAATGTTTTGTATCCTTTTTTCGAAAAGTTCTCGATGCTGGCCTCCAAGCCCTTGAGCTCTTGCGATTCGAGCCCGCAATCTTGGGCGATAACCGACACCGCTCCTTTCATGACGCGAAAAACCTTGTGATCGCGTCTGATCAGGGCTTCGGTTTTTCGCAAAAGGGGATCGAAAGAAACATAGCTGTCCTGAATGTACGATGAGCTCAGTAAATCCTTCTCCTTCGCAAGCTTGATGAATGCCAGGTCCAGAGGATCCTGGTTGGCTTCTTGCGAGGCGAGTGCCCCATACAGGATGACGTCCTTATCGGAAAAAGGTCCTAAGGGGATGATGTGGGAAATGGACAATTCATTCAACGTCAGGGTCCCGGTCTTATCCACGCACAACACGTCCATGGTCGCGGCGTCCTCCGTCGCGCTCAATCGTGTGATCAGGACGTTATTCCTGGCCAGTTCCCTGGCGCCGATGGCCATGCTCACGGTAAACATGACCGGCAGGGCGATGGGGATCGCCGACAAAAGAAGCACCAACATCAAGGGCAATATTTCAAGGAGGGGGAAGCCCCGGATTATCGATATTCCCAGCGTCAAGCTCAAGAGGCCGCCGATAATCATGAGCAGCCATTTCACGAGCTTGGTGACCACCTCTTCCATGTGGAGCTTGGGACGGGCGATTTGAACAAGCTGCGTCGTCTTTCCATAATTTGTCGACACGCCCGTTTGGATGATGACCCCTGTCACTTCTCCTCGTTTAAGCACAGATCCCGCATATAAAAGGTCTCCGGTCTTTTTCTCCAGGGGCAGAGATTCTCCCGTCAAAGCGGATTGGTCCACGGCGAGCGCGCCGTTTAGGATTTTCATGTCCGCGGGGATAAAATCTCCGGGCCGGACTCTCAAGATATCTCCCGGAACCAATTCCCTGGCGGGAACGAGGGCCCACACGCCGTCTCTGAGCGTCCTGGCCTGAATCTGGAGTTTTGATTTCAATTCTTCGACCGCGCCGGACGCCTTCTGTTCCTCCAAAAAGTTAATGATCGAATTCATGATCAGCAGTCCGCCGACGATATAGGCATCCGCGTTCTTATGCAGAATCCACGACAGGACGATGATGAGCTCGAGCATCCAGGCGGTTAGGCCCCAAAACTTTTTGAGAAAGCTCCGGAGGGGATGAGCTTTTTTCTCGGGAACTTCGTTGGCGCCGAATCGCTGGCGTCGATGTTCGACTTCTGTTTTCTTTAATCCGGCGCTTAAATCCGTTGCCAAGCGTGTGAGGACATCGTCCGCCGTCATCCGCTCGTATTCTTGGGATTCAAGGTTCTTTGGAAGCGCCGTCGATTTGTTCATATTCAAGTCGATCGCAACCAGTTTATGATAAAATATCCTCCGTCTCAAGAAAATTGCGGAGTGGAAACTATTAATACGAATTTGAATATTTGAAGCATGAATGACGATAAAGTATTTCGAGACATCGAACGGCTGCGCGATCCCACTGGCCGTGCTCTGCAGGCGTGAAGCGGCCGGCCCGGAGGGAGAGCGGTCTGCGAGCGAGCCGTGATAAGTCTCTGGATCATCACCGGGGTCGCTTTGCTCGCTTCACTTGCCGCCGACCGCCGCAAGACGCAAGCTGCCGTGTTCAAGGGTCTGAAGATGTTCGTCGGCGTTATCCCGCTTCTACTCGGTATTCTCGCTGCGGTGAGCCTCGTTCTTACGACCGTGACGCCGCGAATGCTCGAACGGATCCTTTCGGGAACAGGCCTTCTTCCGTTCTTCTCCGCGCTCGGGGTCGGCAGCATCGCCTTGATTCCCGGCTTCATTGCCTATCCACTCGCGGCCTTGCTGCGGCAGAACGGCGCTTCGGTGCCGGTGTTGGCCGCGTTCATCACGTCGCTCATGATGGTCGGCGTCCTGACTCTTCCGCTCGAAGCGCGCTACTTCGGCTGGCGAGCGGCGCTCCTGCGCAACTTGCTTGCGCTCTGTGGAGCCGTTGTCGTCGCCACCGGCATGGCGTGGGTGCTCCGATGAACGGCCGTCCTGTCCGGAAGATGAGAAAGGCCATGGGGAAATACTGGCCCTGGTTTCTCTTCGCCGTTGTCGTCGCCCTTTGGGCGTACAGCCTGTTGCACGCGGATTTCGATTTCGGGAGAAAAGCCGGCAAGAACCTGGCTTCGTTCCTCGTCGAGATGGCGTCCGTGCTGCCCCCTATGTTCCTGCTTGTGGGATTGTTCGAAATCTGGGTTCCCAAAAAAGTCATCGAGCGCTACGCCGGTCTCCGGTCTGGGATGCGGGCGGTTCCGTGGATGATCCTCCTGGCGACCGTCCAGGCCGGTCCGCTTTATGTCGCGTTTCCGGTCGCCATCGGCCTTTGGCGAAAAGGCTGTGCGCCGCGAAACGTCTTTATATACCTTGGCGCTTTTTCCGCAATGAAGGTCCCAATGTTGACTTTTGAAGTCGCCTTCCTCGGTTGGCGGTTCTCTCTCGCGCGGACCCTGATCAGCATTCCCGTGTTCGTCGCTCTCGCGGTCGCGATGGAGAGGCTGCTGCCCGGCGATTTCCGCCCTCCCGCGCTGGAGGAGCCGAGCGATGGGGCGGCCGGTCGAGGTCCGTCATCCAAGGAGGGAGGAAACTTTTAAAGTCCGATTCGTCTCTTTCGATCTGTTTTCCGGCGCGGCTCTGATGGCGGCGCTCGTGCTCATTCTGAGATGGGGGCTGCCGGCGCGCGCCTTGAAGGCCGGAATCTCAAGGACCACATCATGAGCTCCAACGCCTCCCGCTTTGCTCGGCCGGTTATCTTAGACTCGGAAACCGCCAAGGATACGAGTATTCGTGTCGTTGCAGAAGGGCACTTCGGGAGGATATTTGAAAAAGTGGTTAAGAAGGATTGCGGTCCAGATTCGCTTACGGGCAAATCTGAGTGCAGAAGATTGATTTTAGACCGATATTTGATTAGTATTTATTTTCTTTGAGCTAATAAAGCGGACGAGAGGATAATTATGAGCGAATTGATCTATCTCGATAACGCGGCAACTTCCTACCCCAAGCCGGAAGAAGTCTATGTCTTCATGGACCAATTCTATCGGAAATTTGGAGTGAATCCGGGGCGCTCCGGCTACGACTTGTGCATGGAAGCCGGCGAGGTAGTGGATGCCACGCGCAAAATGCTAACCCGATTCTTTAACGGTCAGGACCCGAACAGGCTGTGCTTTTCGTACAACTCCACGGATGCCCTGAATCTGATCATCTTCGGGATTCTCAAGGACAATGATCATGCCCTGACGACGACTCTCGAACACAACAGCGTCCTCAGACCTCTTTACCATCTTTTCCAAGACCGCGGCGTCAAGGTTGATTACATCCCGTTTGACCGGCAGGGGTTTGTGGATCCGGACGATTTTCGCAAAAAATTCAGGGACGACACAAAGCTCGTCATCGTGAATCACGCCTCCAATGTCATCGGGACCGTCCAGCCCATCGAAGCCATCGGCCGGCACTGCCGGGAACGAGGCATCCTGTTTGCCATCGATGCCTCCCAATCGGCCGGAAAAATCCCCATTGATATCGAAAAATGCCATGTTGATATCGTGGCTTTTACCGGTCATAAATCGCTGATGGGGCCGACGGGCATAGGCGGCCTTTATGTGCGAGAAGGCGTAGAGATCCGGCTGACTCGGGCCGGGGGAACGGGCGTGCGCTCCAGCGTCCGCACTCATCTCGAGGAATACCCTTATAGGCTCGAATATGGAACGGTTAACGTTCTAGGCGTGGCCGGACTCCATGCCGGCCTTAAATGGGTCGAAGGCAAAGGTTTGAATAACATTTACGATCATGAGATGGAGCTCACCCGGCAGCTCGTGGATGGCCTGAAGTCTATCGATGGAGTGACTCTCTACTGCCAGGACGACCTTATCGACCATATCAGTGTGGTGTGTTTTAATGTGGATGGGCTGGAAGCCCTTCATGTGGGGACTATGCTGGATGTTGACCACAATATCGCCAGCCGGACGGGTCTTCATTGCGCGCCGCGTGTCCATGAGCAGCTGGGAACAGACGCCATTCATGGCGCCGTCAGATTCGGAATCGGTCCCTTTAATACAGCCGAGCATATCCGAATCGCGATCGATGCCGTCCGAGAGATCGCTCGACTGAAAAAGTAATCTTTTCTTTTTCTGGGGAGTTTTGTATTCTTGGCCGTCCTGCGAAGCGGCAGATCAACGAGGATGTGGTGTTGAACGTTTGATTTCAGACGCACCCATCCGGTTTGGGCAATCCCGCCAGCTTGCAGGCGCCTTTCGCCGGGCCGGAAGGGAAAAGCTCATAGATGTGTTTCAGCGTGAATCCCGTCGTCTGGCAGATCTTCCTGACCATGGGCGCCAGTTGTTTTTCTAAATAATAGTCCCGGATATATTTGATGATCTTCCAATGCTCTTCACTAAGACCATCAATTCCTTCCTCCTGCTTGGCCAAGAACTTAGCCACTTCCTCATCCCATTCTTGGGGACGGAGGAGAAAGCCTTCCTCGTTGAGTTCGATCTTTTTATCCTTGACTTCCAAGACAGACATGATGCTCCTCTTTTAAAAAAATTCATATTATTATAGCACAAAAAGGTCGCCAGAAAAAAATTATAGCATTTTCAAGCCGCTGCGGCGGCCTGGGCATAGCCTTCGTTTGACTTTCTCAAATCTATTCATTATTCTTTGGCTGAGCATCAGAAGAGAAACCACAATAAGGCAAAAAGAAACACATGCCATGAAATGCCCGAAGTGCGATACGGATAATCCTTCAGACTCCTAGTATTGCAAAGAATGTGCGACGCGGCTCCATCCTGAAAAGGAAAGCCCTGACTTCCAGACTTTAACGATCGAGGAGCACCCCCATGTCCTTAGCAAAGGAACCCTTATCGCAGGAAGATATAAAATAATCGGTTTGCTCGGACGCAGAGGGATGGGCGGAGTATATCACGCTTATGATCAGCGTCTAAAGCGCGCAATCGCCCTCAAGATTCTTCCGCCTGAATATTCCCAGGGTAAAACCCGGCTGGCTCGATTCCATCGGGAAGCGACCGCGGCGGCAGCCCTCAACCATCCAAACATCTGTACGATTCACGAGGTGGGCGAATCTGAGGGCAAGACCTTTATCTGCATGGAATATGTGGAAGGAAAGACGCTTCGAGAACTCATCCGGGCTCAGCTTTCGACGGTTGAGCCGGCATTTATTGAACCTAAACCCCGGACTTACGTCCCGGGAATCCTCCCGCGCATGCTTCGCATGTCCGACTCCGTCGGAACCCACTCCATCCACGGACTTACGTCCGGGGATTTGCGGCGGTATTTTAAACATCAAAATGCCCAAGTCAATATAGGGGGGAATCCGCTTCGCCTTTCGCCCTTCCAATGGGCATCGGGAAGACCCGGTCGGACATACTTGGAAGGAAACATAGAAAGCCCTCGCAGTGAGTTTTACACATTCTGTTATTGAGGCAAAATGAAAGGCTTAATTCTCTTGAGTTCCGATTGCATTTTTTGTTTCTTCTCCAGGATGTCGAAATGATTTTGCAGGTTGATCCAGAACTCGGGAGAGTTGCCAAAGAATTTAGCGAAGCGAAGGGCTGTATCCACAGAAATACTTCTTTTCCCACGGATAATCTCACTAATCCGAGTCTGGTCGATCTTTGTCTCCTTGGAGAGGCGATAGGCCGTGACGCCCATCGGCTTGAGAAACTCCTCCAAGAGTATCTCCCCAGGGTGAATATTTCCAATTTTATGCATGGCCCGCTCCTTATTAAGAATGGTAGTCCGTGATTTCCACGTTATGAGCATTTCCGTCCTTCCATTCAAAACAGACCCGCCATTGATCATTTATGGAAATGCTATATTGCCCCTTCCGGCCGCCCGATAAGGCATGAAGCCGGTTTCCGGGTGGCACCTACAAATCGATAAGGTTGATCGCTGCACGGAGTATCAATAACTTGCGCTTAGCGGGTCTTTGGATGTCAGGAGGAAAGCGTTTGGAATAGATTCCGTTCCAGATTCTTTCTGTCTCTTTATCTCTGAACGATAGTATCACACAACAATAGTAATATATCGCAAGAGTATTGTCAAGAATCTAGTAATATTTGAATTTGCTCGTGTTGTTCACTAATTTCTTCTCAGAGAAGAACAAAACAAAAAGAAAAAAATAGACGCGGCTCGAGAACCGTGCCGGAGATTTCAAAGTTATTTTTTCGGGAATTCTTCTTTACAGGCCGCCCCGCAGGAACATCCAGAACTTGTCTCCCAACTCCTGGTACTTGTTGATGGCCGACCGGGCAAAATCATTGGTGTACTTGGTCAGATAAGCATTGGGCTTGAACGGCTCTGTGTCCGGCGTCTTGTTGTTCAGGAGCTCGAGATATTTTTTCTCGACCTGGGGAAGCTCGGCGAAGGCCAATTCCTCAAATTCCCGGACGGTATCCTCCATGATCTTCTGCGTGGATCCCCATTTGATCGTAGCCAGGCGATTGGCTCGTCTAAACGCCCAGGCTGCGGAATCCATCCGGAACCTGTGCTGGGCGCAGATCTCGAAGCTCGGCGGAAGCTCGGTGGCTCCGGCAAAAATCGGAATGCGCGCGCTGAGGCCGGCGTTGTCGAAGGCGAACCAGCAGACCGTGCCGACCGCGGGCGGCAGCCAGCTCCGGCATTGAAAGACGGTGGCATAGGCGCAGCCGCTGATGGCGATCGTGCGCAACGACTGGATCGTCCCCGGCTTCAGGGAGTTGACCAGGGCTATGAGATCATAGGACATCCAGGGCTGAGCCAGGGGACTCTTGATCATCTCGGGCGGGGCGGCGGGCGCTGCGTCCGCGGCGGCTGGACGACGGCCCATCATCCTCTTCGGAACCACGAGGTTCTTGGTCGCATCATATTCAGTCCCGGCGTAAGTTTCCCGATACATCTTGAGAATATCCCGCACGGAGACCTTCTTATCCGGCTTGACCGAGAAAGGCAGTTCGGGCAAGTCCATTGTCAGCTTGAGCGAGGGCGCGAGCGTATTGAAGACGTAAAACTCACGAGTGTCGTACGGCTTGAACTCTTTGCGGTCGCTGCCGTAGGCCTTCCAGAACTTGAACGGCTCGCCGCTCTTGGGATCCCACCAGCCCATGTCCTGGGCGACCTTGAAGACATTGTCCGAGGCCATATAATGATCGGGGTCCTTGAGGTTGATCTCGGCGATGCGGGGGATATTGGCCGAAATGCCGATGTGATCGTCGGGAATCCGGACCGCGGCCCAGACTCCGCCTTTTTCGAGAGGCCCGGCGCCCATGTACTCGCAATGCCAGACTTCCCTGGCGTCGGCGATCGTAATGCATTCGCCGGAGTCCCCGTAGCCATACTGTTTGATCAGTTCGCCGGCGAGCTTGATCGCTTCCCGGGCCGTCTTGCACCGCTCGAGGACGATCCTTTCGATTTCCTCAATCATGAACATGCCTTCCCGGTTGTAGAGCTCTCTGCGGCCGCCGAACGTCGTTTCACCGACGGCCAGGCCGGCCTCATTCATGCAGGGGTAGGCCGTGTTCATAAAAGCAAAGGTCTCTGCGACCTGGGGTATTTCGCCCGTCTGGATCACCCTGTTCACATCGGAGGATGTTTCAGTGTGCATCTTGCCGGAATAGACCTTTGTCTTGGAGCCAGCAGGATATTTGGCATGGGGCACGATGTTGAGCCACATCCGGTAATTCCCGTCGCAGGTGTGGGCGGTCATGACCGAGCCGTCGACGGAAGCCAAGCGGCCGACCTGGATGCTGGTGCAGCTATCGGGCTCGACCTGCCCCTGCGGAAACGGCTGAAATTCTTCCTGCGGTCGCTGGGCGGAGATCAGGAAAAGCCCGGAAACCAGGATCACCGCGAGCAGGGCCAGACGGCCAATCCAATTTTTGCGGATAAAAGCTTTCATGTGATGATTCCTCCTTGTGAACCTCTTCATTATTTCCAATGGGCCGAGAAGTGTCAACCATTTTCCAAGCCGACATGCGATCTTGTTCGTTTGGCGTCTTGATGAGCGGATCCCCGTCCAAATTGGCTTTGCGGAGCGACCCTTTAATCCCCCCTAATCCCAGGCGCACTCAACAACCATAAACATTGATTGATTTTCTTTCATTTCGTTTGGCTGGTAAGAAAGAGCTATTCGGAGAGCGTCGAAACGACCATAGAGGGTTTAGCCTTCCCGAGTCCTCATTCGAGGGCAGCCGGCTCGGCACAGGCTGGCCGGCGAAGTTGTCTGAGCTTCCCGGCCAAGATTCATAAAATCGATGCCGGGAAGCGAATTCTGAGCGCTACTTTTTTTCTTCTTTGATGGCCTTCAAGGCTTCGAGTTTTTCCTTGTACTGTTTTTCATCGACGATGCCGTATGTTTGCAGCTTGTTCTGAAGCTCGAGCTCGCCCAAATACCTGTTTCCCTGAAAAGTCGCCGGATTCAGCACCCAAGAATTAGGCTTGGAAAAGGAGAATATATAGTTGATAAGGAATTTGTCATACGGGAAGGTCCAGACCTCGGCTAGGTTGGCTCCGACGTCTTCACCAGACCGGTCATCCGTGATAGTTGGATTTCCGCCCCCCGCGACGACCCGCATCGCCCAGTCATTATTCTGCTTGTAATCAATCTGGGCCGGGTTTCCGTTCAGCAGAAACACCCGAGCCCTGTCTGTGTTCCAGGGCTGCTTGAAATTCTCTTTCTTGAAATTACTAGTGATATAGTCGATTCTTTTCTCGAATTCCTGCTTGGAGACCGGCGCTCGAACCTCCCAAAAGAGCGCCTGGAATTCGAGCTTGGCCGCCGGAGACAGGCTTTTATACGCCGTACGCTCAAAATCCTGCATGATGAAATAGTGTTGGGCATACCAAGCGTCTTTAGAAGGAGACAACTGGATCCCGCAGGCCGCCAGCAGGAAGCAGAGAAAACCCAAGACCACTAATTTTCGGAAATTCATCGAGTCCTCCTTTTTAAGGGCATTTTCTACAAAACACTCCGAGAGTTTATATTATCCCCCAAATGTAAGTCTTATGCCAACATAAAATGGGGCGAGCCTTCCAAAAAGCAATATATAACGTCCCCGATTGAGGACACGTGTAATTCAGAAGTGGGTGTGATCAGCCGGCGTTCTGCGGGACAAGGCAGGCAGCTGGCTTAGGCCGAAAAAACCTCATCTAGAAATTGAAAAAGATCCGGAGCGAAACGGCCACGCCCCAGGCATTGAGATTGATCTTGGCTTCCCGCACATTCTGAAAGTCGGGTCCTTCGGGCTTAGTCTGCCAGACGAATAACTGTCCATAATATTTGTTCAGTTCCGAGGAATATTCTTCGTAATACCACAACGGCCCCGACTCACTCAAATCTTCTTGTGTCGTCTCATCATAGTACCATCCCGCCGACTGGTCCCATTTTCTCTCACGCTGGGTGAAGGTCTCCTTGAAGCTTCCCTGCCAGCCGCTGAAATTTACGAACCTGCCGAACACCTCCACGCCCAGCGCGGCGTGGGACATCAACTTGACCTCCAGGCCCAGTCCGCCGTGGAATCCGAAGGCGTTTTTCTTCGCCTCTTCCGACACATCATCCTTCTCGGTGATCTCATCCTTCTCGTCAAAAAGTGAATACGTCGAGACGAGATACGTGTCATCCCAACCGAATGTGTGGGTCAGCTTTCCATAATAATATCCTCCGCCGGCGTATGCGTAGACATTGAAGGCGCCCGAGGGGAAGAAAACATAAAGGCTGAGCTTGATCGGGGTGGCGGTGATTTTATACTCCCGCCGATAGCTGATATTGTCTTCGATGGTGTACGGCCCGAACCAGGAGATTCCCTCGCCGACCCAATTGTAGCCGTAATCCCCTTTGCTGCTGACCGAAAGATAGCCCGAACCGACGCCGATGGCGAAATTCTTGTTGATGTGGAACAGGAGGTCGACTTCGTAATCGGGAACCTGGGACAGCTTCTTCCAGTTCGTCCAGGCCTTCGTATAGCCCGGGTCCTGCTTCAAATCCTGGTAATAATTGACCCTGGCCAGCCTGAGGCTCTCAAGGTCACCGCCCCCATCCAGGAAAAAGCCCATGCCTCCGCTGAACTTCAGGCTGAACCCCATTTCGGAGGCTTTGGCCTGGGCGGCTTTGGGTTGGGCAGCTTTGGCCTGGGCGGCTTCGGCCTGGGTTATCAACAGCCCCAGGCAGCCGACCGCAAGAATAATCAGAATAGCGTATCTTTTTGGATTCTCCCGTTTCATTCTGCTGTTCTCCTTAAGAAAATTTCGAGACTCGGCACCATGACCTATTTTCATCGATCCGGGCAGCTCTGGTCCGTCCGTTGTAACTTGCTCGCATCGAAGCCCTTTTGGGCGATCCGGTTGACAATGTCCTGGTAAAGTCCTTCATCTATTTTAGTCGTGCGAGAGAGGATCCATAAGTATTTTCTATCGGGGGCGCCGACAACGGCATAGCTGTAATCCTGGGCCAGGTCGATGATCCAGTAGTCTCCCCGAAAAGGCCAGAAAAACTGGACCTTGAGCTTCGCCTGGTTGCTCCCCTCGACGACAAACGCCTTGCCCTTGGCCACGGTCAGCTTTCCGGTCGGGCTGTCTTTTCGGCAGGAATTGATGACCCTCACATATCCCTTGTCCGTCAGCTCGTATTCGGCCGTCGTACAGTGGCAGCCTTTTTGAAAACGCTGAGGGAAGGAAGCGATTTCATACCATTTGCCCATGTATTTCTGGAGGTCGACTGCGGGGACGGTTTCCAAAGCCTGGTTCTGGACGAAGGCGCCGGCCCGCGCCATGAACAAAAATAAGAAACAACAAATTCCGATCATTCTCATGCATCTATTATGGCAGGAAACGGCTGCCTTGACAACCCACCCCTCCCCGGATATAAATCCCTGAGACGTGATACCGTGAAATATTCCACAGACAACCCGCTGCAGATCCTCTTTGTCTGCTTCGCCAATATGTGCCGGAGTCCCATGGCCGAAGCTATCGTCAAAAAGCGGCTGGGCGAAGCCGTCCACGCCGAAAGCGCCGGGATCGCGGCCTATGGAAACGCCCCCTCTAAAGAAGCGGTCGAGCTCGTCCGATCGCTCTACGAAGCCGATATCTCCCGGCACCGGCCCAGGAACATATCCGAGGTCGACCCGAGCCGGTTCGACTTTATCCTGGCCATGGATTCCTCGGTTTTCGTGAGGCTCTATGAGATGGACTCCGTTCCGAAAGACAAGCTCTTTGCCTGGGAAATCGAGGATCCCTGCGGCAGGGGCATGGAGGCTTACAGGCTGGCGGCCAGGAAAATCGAGCACCAGCTTGACCAGTTTCTCCTCAACAGGGACCTCGAAAGCCGCTTTCCTCCGTCCTCACGGTCAAAAATCGAACAATAATCCCTGTTTTGAATGCCTTGACTTCGTCCAGACCTCGTTATAGATAATAAGGAAATCGCGACCGGTGAAGAGGAGTGTGCCATGGCGCTCGATCCGACAAAAATCCGCAACCAGTTTCCCGCTTTGCATCAACGGGGAATTTTTCTTGATAATCCCGGCGGAACGCAGGCCGTCAAGAACTGCCTGGACCGGATGC
Source organism: uncultured Eubacteriales bacterium (assembly GCA_964537875.1). GTDB lineage: Bacteria > Acidobacteriota > Aminicenantia > Aminicenantales > UBA4085 > JAPKZH01. The sequence goes on along the minus strand of CAZIDN010000025.1, from coordinate 6,435 downwards.
TTGACTACCTGATCGAGTCCAACTCCAACCGTGGCTGTGTCTTTCAAACGAGCCGGGAATCCGATGAGCTGATCGCCAAATCCCGAGCGGCCATGGCCGACTTTCTCGGCGCCTCCCGCCCGGAGGAGATCATCTTCGGCCAGAACATGACGAGTATAGCTTTCCATCTCAGCCGCTCCCTGGGGAGGCGGCTTCAGCCCGGCGATGAAATCGTCGTCACCCGGCTCGATCATGATGCCAACGTCACTCCCTGGACCCTCATCGCCGAAGAGCGCGGCTGCAAGGTCCGCTGGGTCGATTTCCGTCCCGAGGACGGGACGCTCGACCTCGACAGCCTGGAAAAGGCTCTGGACGGAAAGCCACGACTGGTGGCCGTAGGCTACGCCTCGAACGCCCTGGGGACGATCAATCCGGTCGCGCAGATTGTCCAAATGGCGCGCCGGGCGGGCTCACTCGTGTTCATAGACGCCGTCCACTTTGCCCCTCACGGTTTGATCGATGTCCGGCAGCTGGGCTGCGACTTTCTGGCCTGCTCGGCGTATAAATTCTTCGGCCCTCATCTCGGAATTCTCTATGGCCGCTATGAACTTCTCGAAGAGCTCTTCGCCTATAAAGTCCGGCCTTCGTCTGACAAACTGCCCTGGAAGTTCGAGACGGGGACGCAAAACCACGAAGGGATCGCCGGCCTGTTGGGGACATTGGAATATCTGGAATGGCTGGGGACGCATTATGGAAAAGAATTTTCCGGCGAGCTGGCGAAAAATTATCAGGGCCGAGCCCTGCACTTCAAACAGGCGATGGCCGCCGTCCGCAATTATGAGCTCGGGCTCAGTCGGGCCCTGCTCAAGACCCTGGCGGAAATCCCCGGGCTGAGAATCTACGGCCTGACGGATGCCGACCGCATAGCCGAGCGTGTTCCAACCTTCTCTTTCAGAACGGACAAATGGACGCCGCGCGAGATCGCGACCAAGCTCGACCTTGAAGGCATTTATGTCTGGGACGGCAACTACTATGCGCTCGAGGTCACCAAGGCGTTGGGCGTCGAAGAAACGGGCGGCATGGTCAGGGCCGGGGCAGTCCATTACAACACGCTGGAAGAAATCGAAAGATTCGGAAAAGCCCTGGCCAAGACGGCCCGAGGCTGACATGCCTGAAGGCACGAAAAACAGATCTTACGGCAGACGGCGATTCGTCAAAAACCTAGCTGCCGGCGCGGCGGCTGTTGTGGCCGGCATCCCCCAATCCGTCCTCAAATCTTCCGGAGAGGATCATCATGTCAGAAAGGGAGAAATGTATTTCCGCCGGCTGGGCCGGACCGGCTTCCTGATTTCGGAAATATCGCTCGGCGGAAGTCCCCTCCCCGACTGGTCGCTTTTTCGGCAGATTATCGAACGGGGCGTCAACTACATCGACACCTCCCACACCTACAATAATGGGAACAGTGAGCGGCAGATCGGCCGCTTGTTCAAGGAGATCGGAAGAGACAAGGTCTACGTCTGCACGAAATTTCATGCCGAGGGCCGGTACACCGAAAAGTCCATCATCGAGTCCGTCGAAGGCAGCCTGCGCCGGTTGGGGACGGACGTCATCGACGTCCTTTCCATTCACGGCGCGGAGAACGAGGCCGATCTCACGGACCAGCGGGTTTTGGGCGCCTTTGAAAAGCTCAAGGTCGCGGGGAAATACAAATTCCGCGGCCTGTCCTGTCATTCCAACCATCAGCGAGTGATTAAAACAGCGGTGGAAAGCGGCCTTTATGATGTGGTCCAGTTGGGGTACAACGTCTTCGACATCCAGGAGGCCGAGACGGATGTCAAGACGTATGAAGACTATCTCGGCCAGAGCGGGATCAAGGACCTTATCGCTTTCGCCAAGGCCAAGGACGTGGGCGTCGTCGCTATGAAGACGCTGAAAGTGGGAGGACGGCGCCAGGATTTGGCGAATTACAAAACCGGGACGACCTCCATCTTTCAGGCCATGCTGAAATGGGCTCTCGAAAATAAGAACCTGACAGCGGTCGTCACCGAGATGTTGAATTATGATCAGATGCGGGAAGATCTGGCCGCCGTCGGCATCCCGCTGTCCGCCGCGGAAAGAAGATCCCTCTTCCTGTGTGTGGCCGAACACGCCAAAGACTACTGCCATATGTGCGGGACCTGTCAAAAAACTTGCCCTTCCCGAATCCGGACCACAGACATCCTCAGATCCCTGGCCTATGCAGAGAGCTACGGGAAGACCGCATCGGCAAACGCTATGTACGCCCAACTCGCCCCGGAGCAGACGGCCTTGGCCTGCCGGGATTGCGGGGCGTGCAAAAAAAACTGTCCTTACGGCGTGGACGTCCGGAAAAGAATCGCCGACGCCCACCGGATCCTTTCCACATAGTTTTTCATGACCACGTGTTCTTCATCAGGTTCCCGGCCATCACAAGAAATGCGTATGGCCAAGGCACGCTCACTTATGAATGCACAAAGCTTTCCGACAAGCTCCAGGAAAAGCTCATGCGGGAGACTTTAACGCTCGCAGGGATCTCCCTGTCCGACAGCCTCCTCCCCGCCCCGGTGAAGGTGAAGCACGCGGAGTCCGCCGCCGGCGAGTCGCTCCATTTCTATTTCAACTTTTCCGGCCAGCCTCAGTCATATAATTACAGCTATGAAAACGGCATCGATATCCTCGCCGATAAGCCCGTCAACAAAGCTCAGAAAATCACCCTGGCCCCCTGGGATCTGATTATCATCAAGGTTCGTTAAGCGCGCTTGTTTGGCCCATACAGTAGCATGTCTCTCCTAAAAGCCGATAATGACTCCCGAGAACCCAAGGAGTAGGATCTCTCTTAAGATCATGCTATGAATGGAGAAAGTCATTGAGAGTGCCGGATTGCTAATTCGACCGTTTTGGAGGCGCATAGAACGTGTCCGGGTTGGAGGTATAAATGGCGCCCGCGAAGACCTCCTCATTGCCTCCGGCGAACTTCTTTGGGTTTGGCGCTCCCTTGGGCACGAGGACAAGCTGGCTTTTCATGCTGCGCTTGAACAAATGCTGATCATCGGCGGCCTTGAAGTAGTAGGCATTTCGCAGAATAAACGGCTTCCATTCGCTGCAGGTCGCAGCTCCCACGCTGCAGACAACCGGTCGCTCTGATGCTAACGCCGCCTGGAGCTCGATGCCGTTTAACGGAACACCATCCAGCTCGCCGATGGCTCCGTATTGGCCATCTGCCAGAACCCACTTGTGGAACTGATCGAGCCAAACCTCGGCAACGGAGTGGGCTTCGCTCCGCGTCTCGACGTCGCGAGGCAGCAGGTTGAGCACGCGGGCGGGCATGCCGTAGGCTGTCGCAACGCCGGCGAGCACGATGGCGTACTCACGGCAGATGAAGCGGCCGCCTTTCTGGGCCTCGCGGAGAATCGTGAGCGGATCGGACTTCGAGGCCATCTGGTTTGGGCTGTGCTGCCATCGGGTGCTGACCCAGCCCGTCAGCCGGCGCAGCCGTTCATAGTCGTCTTTGGCACCTTCCAGGACGGCGTCTATCGAAAACTCGCGCCGCATCTCGAGGAATTCCTGGGCCTGCGGGCTGTCGAACAGCTGTTGGAACTTCGGCGCAGGCTGCGTCCGGTCCCACAGCAACGGCGTGGGGCCGTATTTCGCTTTCAACTCTGCGAGCAGCGACTCGAAACGGGCATCGGCGCGAAGCGAATCGAAGTCTGTATCATTGAGGTACCTAGAGTAGTCCGTGAAACCGGCATCGACGGCCTCACGAATGGCCGTTAGGGCCGGCTCCTTCTGTCCCGCCAGTGCATGGACACAAGACTTGTTGTAGAGAACGCTCGCCAGAGCCTCGCGATTGCCTGTGCGCTCAGCCAGCTTGAGCTGCTGTCCGATGACACGCAGGGCCTCAGGCCAGTTCTTCTGGCTGCAGTAGCGCGCTAGCTCGGCACTGGAAGCACGCCACTGTTCCTCCAGACTCTGCGTCTGAGCAAGGACGGGAGCACAAAGCAGCGCCAAAAGCAGGGCGGTGAAAAGCACGCGTTTCGTATAAATCATAGTTTGGTCCTCCATCGACAAGAATTTATCCATAACATCCTTTGTATCTATATTTATATCGGCCTTCTCTGAGTGCTACGAAAGAAGAACAAAAAAGGTTTACGCCTATCGACTTTATTCCCCCTCCGTTCTTCTCTCTAGATATAAGACTATCCTAAATAATGAACTACCAATTACACCAAGGAAGCCGGCAAACGCCGGCAGAACCCAAAAGGTGGGCGTCAAACCAGCCCATGATGCGCTCAAGGTCGCAATCACAAAGCCGTATGTGTTAAAATCAAAATATGAAGATCATCTGCGAAATCATGACTCTTGACGAACTCAATAAAATGGCCGAAGAACGGTTCGGCACTATGGTCAAGGCCGTCGTTGAAATCGTCAACAAGCTGGTCAAGAAATGAAATTGCTTCACCACAAGGATTTAACTTTGGAGCGCTGGCAAGAATTGTCGTTTTACGAACAGATGGCCAATATCGGAAGCGACGTCTTCAGGACGATGAGCTGGCGGCAGAAGAATCCTCAATATAGTCAACTCGCCCTGGAAAGAGCGCTCGAGCTTTTGGATTTAACGCTTGAAGCCGCTGTCAAGTCAAAATCGCGGCTAAAAGAACTCGCCCGCCTGAGGGAAGCATTGGTTGATTATTTTCTTTTTGACAATACTTTTCGTTCAAGCGATGAACATTGGCAAAAATATTTTGGCGCCTTCAATTACGCCGCGAAGAATCCTGCCGCTAAAAGATGAAGCGGAGGCGGCTTCTCCGCTCTAACTTTCCGGATCATCTCGGCCCAGCTTTTCGAGGGAACAGGAAGGAAGGGCCTCCAGCCTGAATTTACTAATAGGCCTCGAAAAAGACTTCGAAGGGCGGCGGGAATGTTCCGATCAGCCCGATAAAGATCAAGATCAAAGTGATCGTAAAAATCTTTTTGAAGTTCACATCCCGCTTCTTCCAACCCTCCTTCCTTCGAGCGCGGTGATTTTATTTTTTCAGAAATGCACCTTTGATCTCAGCCAGGCCGACGCCGAAGACCTGCCGGGCAATTTGGTCTAAAGCTTTCTCATCGCCCTGAAAATGAATGGTCGTATGGATGTGACCGAAAATCTCCCCCGGCTTGAGCGCGGCCGCGGGCGAGGAGGACTCCAGCTCATAAAACGGGCCAAGGGGCTTGGCGCCGGGCGTGGGCGGGCCGTCGTTGTAGCTGTTCACGGCATCCCCGCCGAAAGGATTGTCCTGGATCTGCCACATCGAATTCACATAATCCGTGGCGCCCTCCGGAATGGTCAGATGGGCGATCGTCAGCACCTGGTTGGCCGCATCATAGCTTCCCAGAAACTGCTTGGCCCGCTTGGGTGAGATCCCGATCTTGCTCCGGTATTGGCCGTCGCCGCTGAAGAAAAGCACGCTGTCCTTGATGACCAAACGGTCGGCTGGCACTTTGCCGAAGTAGGCATCGTTCACGACCGGGCCGAGGTCCGCCTCCGGTCCAGACTTGAACTGGATGACGATCGTTGTCGTCGGAGAAGGATTGAACATGCCCAGGATCCAGATGGACAGGAGCCCCGTGTCCTTGGTCCATTCCTTCGCTCCCGTGTTCGTAATTTTATTGTCCGACTGGTAGGCCACCATTTTGACGCCCTGGGGCACCGCAATCCCGAGGCCTTCCACCTCCTTCTCATCGAGCAGCCGGATGACGCGATTCAATTCCAGGTCGAACTCGGTCTCCGAATAATTGACGAGATGCATGGTCTTTTTGAAGTGGATTCGGTCCGCTTCTTGGGCAATGACATCATAGGCCTCATCGTTGATCGGAGGCGGAGTGAACCAGTTGTCCAGGTTGAACGGCGCGCCTTTCTTAAAGAATATCGAAAACTGGCCGCCTTCCGGGCCAAGCCAGAAACGGTCCTCGCCGCCGAAGGCGTTCATGTGGACGTTGTTCTGCTTGGAAGCGATGAACTCGCGGTTGATCCAGCCGTAGCTCAGGCCGTCCGGACCTCCCGCCGTGCTCGTCATGACCCGGCCCTGCAGGTCCGGGTTGACGGCCGCCTGGGCTAGACTATTTTTCCCGGTCAAAACAACAACCTTGGTATGCTGTCTGAGGAAGGCCACGTCATCCTTGAACATGATGCCTTTCGGTTCCTCCTTGACGGCCTTTCCGCAGCCTACCGCCAGAGCCACAATGAGCAATAGCGCCAAAACTGGATATTTCATGAATCCTCCTGATAGCAACTAATACAAACGCAATAAATAAAGTGACAATGTATGGGCGGCGCTTAGGCCGCCCTCAAGCTCCCGGAGCGGAGGGGGGCCCCGGACACTCTTGGAGGAGGACCCTTTCATAGGGTCCCCCTCCAACGGGCGGCGGGAATACCCGCCCGCCCTGCCACCCCTCCAA
>CAZIDN010000024.1:0-51972 GCA_964537875.1 uncultured Eubacteriales bacterium | reverse complement strand
GAAACCCTAGGAAAGGGTTTCCTTCCAAGAGTGTCCGACGGGACTGGTTCCCCAGGGTGCTGGGGGTGATGCCTACACCTCTTTAAAATCACCCAAATGGAGATCCTTAGGATTATCAGGCGCGATTTGACGTCAAGCGGAGAGGGGCCTATAATCATTCCACCATGGCGGAGATGCCCTTCGGGCACTCATCGTTCTCATCGCCACGGAAAGGAAAATCAGTCCATGACGAAACCCTGTCGTTTGTTTGCGATTTTGGCCGCCGTCGGCCTCCTGGCCGTCGTCGCCTTTGCCCAGGCCGATGATCCTGTCGCCTTCGGCCGCCGGGCAGTCGCAGAGGCCCTTGCCGCCCGCGGGTTGAAGACTCCTGTCGAGATCCGCGTCGGGGGGACGGGGCTTCCTGAAAGTTACTCGATCACATTCAGGAACGGGGCCGCTTCCATCCAGGCTCCGGATCAAAACGGCGCGCTCTATGGCACGCTGGAGCTGGCCGAGCGGGTCCTCCGCCGAGGCGCGGCGGCCGCAAAAGGCGATCCCGTCACCGGGCGCCCGTTCCTCCGCGACAGAGGCTGGAATATTTTTTTGACCCTGCCCTGGGATTATGCCGCGTCGAATACGGATTATGACCCGCGCGCTCTCGTCGACCCCGAGCGTTGGTGGTTCGCCAACGACCGTTTCTGGCAGACTCTTTTCGACCAGATGGCCAGGGCTCGGCTGAACTGGATCGACCTGCACGGGACCTGGGACATCAGCGTCACGGACGCACCCAACTTGTATGCCTACTTCATCCAGAGCGACCGCTTCCCCAATGTCGGCGTTGCCCCGGATATCAAGGCGGCCAACCTGCGCCGGCTCAACTCGATCATCGGGATGGCCCATGCCCGGGGCGTTAGGGTCAGTTTAATGGCTTACGAGGCGCGATTCCGGACGCCGCACGCGCCGCCGGCTCCGTATCCTGAAAATGAGGCCGATCTCTACTCTTATACGCGAGAGGTCGTCGAGAAAATGATTCGCCAGGCTCCCGGGCTAGATGCCATCGGCTTCCGCATCGGCGAGAGCGGGCACGGCGAGGCGTTCTTCAATTGTTACATAGAAGCCGTGAAGGCCTCGGGCCGCGACATCCCGCTCGTCACCCGGAGCTGGCTGGCCCGGAAATCTCGCGTTGTGCCCTTGGCCAAAGCGTCGCGGGACTTCACGGTGGAGATCAAGTATAACGGCGAGCAATGGGGAGCGCCTTATATAGTGATGGGCGGACGCATGGCCGGCTGGTACAGCTATTCCTTCGAAGACTATTTGAGCGATTCGGGAACGCCGGACGCAGCCCGGCTGTGGCCTGGAAATCCCGTGCCAGGAGGCGGGAGCTGGCCTGCTCAACCATACAAAATCGTCTGGCAGGTGCGGGCCAACGGCACCCATCGCATCCTTCCTGTCTATAATCCGGAGGCCGTCCGCCGGGCCGTTCGCTCCATGCCCCTCGGAACCGCCTCCGGATTCGTCGTCGAGGGCCTAGAGACATACTATCCGAAATCTCCCCGCTACTATCTAGCCGACCCGAACAACGCCTACTGCGAATGGACACACGAGCGGGATTGGATGTACCTGAACCTTTGGGGACGCCTGGGCTACAATCCGGACACAGCGGACGAACAATTCGACGCCCTGGTCGCAGACAAGCTTGGCCAGGCGGCCGCGCCGCTCGTCGAAGCTTGGAAAGCGGCCGGCCGGATCGTGTCCACGGCGTTTTCCGCTTTCTCCCTAGGTCCCGACCACCGCAACCACGCCATCGAGCTTGAGTGGGGCGGGGACACTGCAGGATATCTGGCCTCGGAACCTTTCGATTCGCATGTTTTTTCTTCGATTCGGGAGGCCGTGGCCGGTAACGCCGCCGGCGGGCTCGACGGCCGCATTCGGCCCGAAGTGACTGCCTTACACCTCGCTTCCTTCGCGGATACGGCGGCCAAAGCCGCTCTGATTCCTTTGACATCCGCCCCCGCCGGCGAGGAGAAACGACGCAAGGAACTCATCACGGCCTGCGGCCAGGCCGCCCACCTCGGCCGCTATTATGCCGAAAGGTTCCTGTCGGCATGGAGGGCCGGCCAGGCAGAAGCCGGGACGGCGGATGCGGCGGGGAGGGCTACAACGCATATGCGGGAAGCAGAGAAGGAATGGAGCGCTCTCGCCGCCTGCACTTTCTACAAACCGTTTACGGAGCGGCTCCGGATGCGGACCAACACGTATCACTGGGCGCAGGAACTGCCCAAGGTCAAGGCCGAAGCGGATCGGCTGGCGAAGATCGCGGCGGTGCCTATAGCCGATCCTATTGTTCCGTCTGATGCCGAATCCCGGCCCCCGGCGATTTCGCTCGAACTGGGCACGGAGACCGCTAGGCTGACGATTCCTGCCGCCGGCCTCACCCGCGCCTGGGCCTTAGTCAAGCCGTTGCCCAGCAGCGCCTTTTTCCACAAGTTCCCCATGGCCCGCCGCGGCGCCCGGCTTGAATACGAGTTCAGGCGGGAGCCTTGGGGACATTCCGTCGCGGCCGAGGTCGAAAGCGGCGGACGCGTCCGCCGCATTCCCGGCTGGGAGGCCGACGCGCCCTATCTCGTCGTCCCTTCCCTGCCGGGGCCGACGCCGCTTATCTATTCGAGTGAAGAAGCCCTGACCTATCTTGACCCGGCCATCCTATCGCCGTCAACGCACGGTCTGCTTCTCATTTCTTCGCGGGCCTCAAATTTTCACCGATACTTCAATGTTCCAATCCAGCGGAAAATCCTCGACCCGGTCAGGAAGGGGATGACCCTCGTCGTCCTGGCCCAAGATTATGCCCCGGGGCGCTACACGCTCGATTGGCTGCCCCGGCCTCTCCAAATCGAGTCCCGTCGGGACCGGGTCTTCGACCCGGCCGGGGCACTCGGACTGAATAAAATCGAGGACGACGATATTCTCCGCCAGCGATTCCTGCCCAGCCCGGGCTGGGACGTGCCGGGCAACGGCGGCGCGGTCATCCTGAAGTGGGGCGAAGGCCGGATTATCCTCATCAACGCCCGCCTGCTCGAACGGCTGCACATCCCCGGCTGCGCGGCCGCACTGGCCGCCGTGCTGAGCCTAGGCGGCCGGGAGAAACCCGTCGTGGTCGTCGACGCCGGGACAGAGGGCGGAGTCTACACTTCGTCGGTTGTCATGGACTTCATGACCGCCCGCGACATTCCTTTCCTCACGCTGGGCGAGGTAATCGCTCGGACGCAGGGCGTGAACACGAATCAACCCATCCCGGGACGCCTCGATGACGACGATTTGCTTTCATCTCAGAACATTCGAGGCGACCAGATGGTGAACGCCTATCTGGATAGAAAGGTCAAATCCGCCGCCGCGCTGCCGATTCCCCCGACCCGCGAAGAGTTCGACCGGAGGCGGGAAGCCCAACGCCGCGAGCTTTTCCGATGCCTGGGGCTCGATCCTCTGCCGCCCCGCACGCCGCTCGAAGCCCGGGTGACGGGAGTCCTGCAGCGGCACGGATACCGCATCGAAAAGGTCGTCTTCGAGAGCCGGCCGAACTTCCCGGTGACGGCTCATCTTTACGTTCCCGACGTCGCCGCGGGGCGGAAGCTTCCCGTCATCGTCAATCCCCACGGCCATTGGGGATTCAAGAAGCAGGAGCCGACGGTCCAGTCGCGCCTGATCGGACAAGTCCTGAATGGCTATCTTGCCATCGTCGTCGATTCTCCGGGTTTCAGCTTTGAGGGCGATCGCCGCGTCGAGCGCCGCTTTGCGGGAACACATGACGACCCGCGTCTCATTCTGGGCTCGCAAAACGCGACGAGTGTCTATGTCTGGGATTTAATGAGGGCGCTCGACTACCTGGCCACGCGACCGGAGGCCGATATGACCAGAATCGGGCTGACGGGCGCTTCCGGCGGCGGACTGGCCACGATGTGGGCCTTCGCCGCCGAGCCCCGATTCACGTGCGCCGCCAGCGTCGTCTACGCCAGCAGCTACGAAGTCAACCCGCAGAATGGATGTCTATGCAATCATGTCCCCGGCTCGCTCCAGATTGGCGACCGCTCCGACGTTTTGGGACTGCGGGCGCCGGCGCCCGTCCTGATCATCGGAGCCGAGGAGGACCCGGAGTTCCCGGCCAAGGGAATGCGGCTGTCGGGCGAGAAGCTCCACCGGCTGTGGGGGCTCTTCGGAAAGCCGGATGACGCCTGGCTACGCATGTTCCCCGGCGGGCATGATTACAGCCGGCCCATGCGCGAGACGGCCATGGGATTCTTTGATAAATATTTGAAAGGCGTAGGCGACGGATCGCCGGTGCCTGAACCGTCCTTCGAAACCGAGCCGCCGGAAGCGCCCGAGCTTTACGTGCTGCCCGAACCGCCCGTAAATACGCTGACCATGCGCGGGATCGCGCAATTGATGTTCGGACGAACGGCGGCGGCCGGAACGGTTGCCGATTACATCCGCCTCAACGGCGGGCTTCCCGGTATCGTGCCGCCAGAGCTCAAACGCCTGGAGGAATCTGGAGGCAAGGTCCGCTGCACATTCGTCTCGGAAGCGGGCCTCACCGTGCCGGCGATCTATTGGCCGGCAAAAGGAACTGCCAAAGCCTTCGTCGTGCTGGTAACGGAAAAGGGCAAAGCCGAGGCGGCCGAAGAGTTTAGCGTTGATAGGCTCCGCGAATCCGGAATCGCCTGCTTAGCCATCGATCCCCGTGGATTGGGGGAACTCAAAGGGCTCGACCTGCGTCTTGCAACCTATTTAAGCCTGGCCCCCGCGTTCGGGATGGGCTGGGACATCACCCGGGCTATCGCCGCCCTGGCCCCGGATACTGCAAAAATCGCAGTCGTCGGGCGGGGTCCTGCGGCAGGGCAGGCGGCGCTCGCCGCGGCGCTCGGCGAGCCGCGTATAGGTTTTGCCGCCGGATTGGCTACGCTGAAGGAGTTCGCGGATGCTTTCCGCGAAGACGTCCCGCAGCTCGCCATCCAGCCCAGGGCGAATTATGCGCCGTCTCTGACCAAGCTGCGCAGCCTGGTCAAGGCCGAGACGGTGTGGAGCTTTCTCGGACAGCCGGACCCGGATTGGGCCGGTGCCCTCATCCGCTGGGCGGAGAAATGAGGCCGATGAGCAGAGACGATAGGAAAAAATATATCCGTAATCCCGTCCTGACCAACGATCCGCTGCCGGTGGAGGTCGTCTTTCACCCCTCGTGGTGGCACCGGCATGCGGGGATCTCCTTCGACGAGGATTTCTTTTATCATCCGGCACGGCGCGTGGAGGCCGAGCGCCGGATGGAGCAGGTTTTGCACGAGCGGTTCGGCGACCTCGGCCTGGGCGAGGACCGGGATCGTGATCTCCCCGTCATCGGCGCTGTCCACAACGCCGCCGGGTTCCTGGTCTCCGAGATGCTGGGCTGCCGTGTCGATTATAAGGAGGATGCCCCTCCCCTGGTCGTTCCCGCGGACCGGCCCGACCTGGAGATCGATGTCGAAGGGGCGTTCACGAGCGCTGCCTTCCGCCGTCTTCTGAGTCTGATCGACGCCCTGAAAGCGCGATATGGCTATGTGACCGGCGACGTCAACTGGGCCGGGATCCTCAACCTGGCCCTCGACCTGCGGGGTCAGGCGATCTTTCTCGATATGGTCGACCGGCCGGATGAGGTCCGCGTCTTCTTCGGCCGCATCGCCGAGGTCATTGAGCGTTTCACGACGATCATCGCCCGGGAGACGGGAACGACCTCGATCTCGGTCAACCGGACGGTCCGGCACATCCGGGAGCCCGTGTTCCTCCACTCCGAATGCGCCCTGACCATGATCTCCACGGCGCACTACGAACAATTCATCATGGACATCGACGGAGCCTGGAGCGAGCGTCATCGGCCGTTCGGCGTTCATTACTGCGGCGCCGATCCACACCGCTTCGCGGGCGCGTTCGCCCAGCTCCCCCACCTGGATTTTCTCGACGTCGGGTGGGGCGGTGACCTACGCGCCCTCCGCCGCCAATTGACGGAGGCGTTCCTCAACATCCGGCTCAGCCCAGTCGAGATCGTCGAGCAGAGCATCGAGGAGATCCGGCGGATAATCATCGACCGGGTGACGGACTCGGATAATCCCTATCTCACGGGAGTGTGCTGCATCAACATGGACGACCGGGTGATAGACGATAAAATCCGCGCGATCTTCGAAGCCACATCGGAAATGCGCAAGCGATATGCCGTCTCGCATTCCTAAGGGTGATTGAAGAAATAATGTTTTTCCCGGCTTGAAGTTCGGCGCGCCTCCCGGCAAAATCCCGGCATGATGCCAGAGCGCGCCGCTTTAATCGTCGTCGTCCGGCCGGGCTGTGACCGCCCATGCCGGATATGGGACGGAGCTTCCTTTCACGGCATGCCAGAGGATCCGGTTGAGGACATCCTCGGGGCAGGCGTCCACCCGCTTGAAATTGAGCCGTGCCGATTGGGCCGCGTGTCTGCGGAGCAGGGGATCAGCGATCTTCTCTTTGGGCGGATTCATTTCGTCGAGCGCGATGCGGTTGGGCACGGCCTTGAACGGCTCAAAATCCGGCGTCTCCGTGAAGCAGTCGAACATCGGGTCGGCGGCCGCGTCGAACTGATTCATGGGCGGCAGTCCCAGGATCTGCTCCATCGTTCGCAGGATACTGACCTGGTTGTAGGGCGTGCCGACGACTGAACCCCGCTTCGTGTAAGGGCTGATAACATAGGCGGTCGTCCGGTAGCCGCTGACGTGGTCCCAGCCGTCCTGCGGGTCGTCCTCGATCGCGAAGATCACGGTGTCCTTCCAGAACTTGCTGCGCCCGATCGCTTCTACGATCCGGCCGAAGGCAAGGTCGTTGTCTGCCGCGTATGCGGCCGGCGTAGGCGTGCCTTCCTTCGTGCCGCTCGTGTGATCGTTGGGCAGGCAGAAGATGATGAGGTCGGGAAAGAAGCCCTGCTTTTCGTATTCCTCGAGCTCCCGGATGAAATAATCCGCCCGGAAGGCATCAGGCACGTTCATGTTCCAGCCGACCGTCCCGGAGGCGAGGCAGGGACGGAGCGATTCGATGGCCGGCTGGCAGCCGAAAATGATTTCTCCCTTGGGGCGATTGTATTCACGCCAGCAGGCCGTCCAATCAGGCTCGCCGGGACGGTTCGGATCGGCCCAGCGGACCGCCGGCATGGCGAATTCGCCGTAGTCCCGGAGCGTTTTGCCGTGGCGCAGGGCGTTGTCCCAGATGAATCCGGTCGGAGCATAGGCCAGGGCGTCGATTTCGTCCTGGCCCATGCCGTCCGGATAGCTCCGCGGCCAGCCGGCGAACGATTTTTCGAGATAGTCCGTGCCGAAGGCGGACATCGACCACTGGTGCCCGTCGGCGCTGAGGATGCTGCAGCAATAGGTGTTGTCGAGAAGCACGAATTCGGACGACATCTTGTGCTGGTTCGGGGTCACGCGCTCGCCGAAGATGCAGAGAGACGGATCGCCGTTTCCCTGCGGCATGTCGCCCAGCACCTGGTCATAGGTCCGGTTCTCCTTGACGATGTAGACGACGTGCTTGAACACGCTCGGCTCGCCGATGCGTTCCGGTATTGTCCGGGCCGGTTGATCCGGCCGAGGCGGCAGGAACGCCCCCGCGATGCGTTCCCGATGATAATATTTCCAAACCTCGTCCGTGAGACGCGGCAGCTCGGATGTCTTGGGAACGGGCACGAGGGAGAGCGAGCCGTGATACTGATGGGAGTTGAATCCCGAGCCGCCGCTTTGCTTGTCCCGGCCTTTGACTGTCTCGATCCCCTTGATGTTTGCAACGCAGAGCTCGTTGAGGCGGGGATGATAAGCGAGGGCGCCGGGGAACCAGCCGACGGGGATCAGCCCGAGGAATTTCGAAGCGCGGCGGGCCGGCTTGAACCGGATGACGGCGACGGCGTTCTGAGTGCCGTTGGCGACATAAAGGTGTTTTCCCTTTTTGTCGAAAGCCAGGGCGTTCGGCGACGCCCCGAAAAGGTCGGCTGGGCTGGGCTTGGCCCAGATGGTCTCGATGACGGCGTCCTTGCGCGTATCGATGACACTGAGGTTGTCGCTCGCGGCGTTGGCGCAGACAACGTAGCGGCGGTCGGGCGAAACGGCCAGCGCTGAGGCGTGGAGGTGAACAAGGATCTCGGCCGCGGTTTTCCCGGACTCGAGATTGATCACGCTGACCGAGCCTTCATTGGCGATGTAGGTCGTGGGATCGACTTTCACCAGAGTGCCGCGGCCGGCCGGGCCGGTCACATCGCCGGCTCGAGGGCGCCGTCCTCCCCAGTTGCTGACATAGGCTTTCTTGCCGGCGAGCACGACATCATAGGGCGCGACCCCGACGTCGAACAGGCGGAGGAGAGCGCCGCTTGCCGCGTCGAATTCGGCCAGTCGGTTGGACAGGTTCAAGACCGCGTACAAGCGGTTCCCGTCCGGGGACACGGCAAGCCCGGCCGGAATCTCCTCCTTGCGGCGCGGCGCGTCGGCCGAGGGCAGGGGGATCGAGAACAGGCCAGCCATCGTGCCGTCTGGGCCCACGCCGAAGACCTTAATGCTTCCGTTGACGTTGCTGAGGTAAAGACGCTTGCCGTCCGGCGAGAAGGCCAGGCCGGTGTAGCTCACCTGGCCCTTCTCGTCAGCGATCTGGATATTTTCCGACGGCGCCGGGGGCTTCGTAACGTCAGGCGGCTCGAGCGGAAGCAGGACGCGCTGCCGGATTTGACCGATTGCCGGATCCACGGCCACAAGCTCGTGCGTTTTGCCGGATGTGACGAGCAGCCGGCCGTCAGGGCTCAGGGCCAGGACCTGCGGCCGCAGGCCGGGAAGCTCCACCTGAATCCCGAGGGGAGCGACGACCTGGTTCACGGGAAGAGCGGTGCGCCGGCTGGGCGTGGCGGCTGCCGACCGCTTTTCGATCGTCGAGCAGGCCGCTGAGAGCACAAGCGAAAGGCCTAGGACCGCGGCCGCGAATCCCGGGAGGGTAAAAACCGATCGCCCGGCAAGGCTGCGACTGCGCACCCGCGGCGATGAGAGTCGTTTGCCGTCGTAAAGCATTCGAGGATAATGTTGAGCAATAAAAATCAAGCCTTTACTTTATACGAGGAACGCCTAAAGTCAAGACCCGATCTCTATTTTTGAAATGCGCAAGCGGTATGCGGTTTCGGGTTAGGATATCGGGATTTTCCCCTAAAAAAGAGAGCCAGCGAGAGGAATCGAACCTCCGACCTACTGATTACGAATCAGTCGCTCTGCCGACTGAGCTACGCTGGCTTCCAAAATCGAGCCTGGAGGATTGATAAATTAAACGAATTTGCCTGTTGTGTCAAATCCAAGCTGGGGGAAACACCCGGACAAAAACTAGGGCTTTTTCTTCCTGATCTCTTTGGCCTTCGCCTCACGCCACTTCGCATAGACCAAGTCCATGAGCTCGCTTTTTAGAATGTTATTCATGTCCTTGATCTTCAGCCCCATCTCCAGCTTCTTGCCTTTGGGCTTGCTCCAGACGATCTCGCCCAACACCTTGGATGTGAGCCGCTTCTCCGGGATGTTGAGCTTGAAATTGACTTCCGAGCCCGGACGGAGATCAAGGTCGAAGCTGAAGGTGAGCTTCAGGCCTTCGCGGGAGATTTCGTCCAGAGTGGCCTTCTTGACGAGGCGTTTGCCCCCCTCGATTTGAATGAGGTTCACCGGGACAGGGCAGTCAAACCTGAAATACTTCCTTTTCTCCTTGGCCATGAAAAAAGTGTATACCTTTTACGCCGGCAAATTCAAGGATTATTTAACGGGGTCAAGGCTACTTTTTACGCTGCTGTTCTCCCTGGAGGATGCGTAAAAGTAGCTTTGACCCCGGTCCGACACTTTTTCAAGTTCCCCTCCTCATCACGACAACATTACTGACCTCGACTGGCAAGCTTTCGAGGCCTCCGGGGGTAATCGCGATGATCCTGTAGGTGTATGAATCGGTCTTTTTTAATCCTCGATCATCGTAGCGGAAAGTCGATCCGTCGACCTCGGTCACTTGCTGATAGGTGCTATCTTGAGCTCCCTTGCCCTTCCGAAAAATCCGATATCTACCAATTGGACTTATGTTCTTTTCGTTGGCCTGCCAGGTGAGACGGTTGAGGTATTCCTTGTAAAAAATGTAGTTGTTGGTCAGTCGGGACAGGGAAACGTTTGAAGGCGGATAGATGGTCGAGCTAAAAATCGCGACTCCTTTCGCATCATATTGCGTGTCGTTAAGAGGCCCCGGCGAAAAGTAAGGGCCGGTACCTCCCGGGTGAGCCAGGATTGTGCAGACGCGATTGCGAGAATCCAAATTGCTCGAAGGGTTGCCGACGATGATTAAAGAATAAATCTCGGGGCAAGGCACGACTATAACATCAACTCCATAATAGGCCGCTCCACTGTATCCGCAAAGGGTCGCAGCCCTTTCTTTTCCCATGGAGACGTTTCCGGAACCATTGACTCGGAGCATAGATAATGTCGTCGGCGAGCCCGGCTGATCGTTACAAACGACATAGGCATAGCCAGCTGTGTATCCCGAAAAGGCTATAGATTGCGGACTATCATGGAATCCCCTCACTTCCCGAAAAACTCCAAACTTCAATGTTCCCGGCCCGGTAATTTCGAAAACGCAGACACTGCCGCCCGTGCATGCGACGAGCGCCGTGGATCCGTCAGGAGAAATGGCGACATTGATCGGGTAATCATCTGTAGGCAAGCTGCTTTCGGAGACAAGGCCTGAATGCGTCGCGTTGACCTGACCATAGATGACTCGGCTATGGTTATAGTCGCACAGGATGATTGTGCTGTTATCCTTGCCAACGTCCACGGCATTAGCGTACCCGTTCGGGCTCGTCAAGGTGTAGAGGCTATAGCCGGAAAAGCTCGCCAGGTTGATAAATACGAGCTTATTCACGCTAGCGTCACTCGAGATGACGGCGAACTGCCCGTTGGGAGAAATAGCGATGTCTTCGGGGGCGAAAGTGCCGAGATCTAAAGTCCCGGCCAGGATGGGATTCGCCGGATCTGAGATGTCGATGCGATATACTTTATGCTGACCGAAATTGCTGACCAGGGCGTATTTGTTATCTGAAGTCGTCGCGACATCCAGAAGCAGGTTCCCGGGAGAGCCGAGAGAGCCGGTGAGATAGGGGCCATAAACCTTTGTGGAGAAGCCAGAGAAGTATAAGTACGGACAAGTGTACGCGATCATGTTGATATTCATCGATTGCGAATTCACGACGATGGCCCAATTTTCGGCCCAGGCCAGTGAGCCCAGGAAAGCCATGAAGAAAAAGAGAGAAAGAATTTTTTTCATTTTTTCCTCCCTTTTCCTAAGAACAGCCTCAAAAAAAGCTTCGGCTCCAATATCTTATCCGTCCCCTTTCTGAAGATTTTGTGGCCATTCATGATGATCTTCCCAAAGCGGATCGCGGGGCCACAGAAGTCCGGATGGTTTTATTAGGCTGTTCCAATAAATCCATTCTAACTTGATATTTGACTTTGTCAAGGTTTGTCGGTTTGACCCCGTTCTCTCTTTTGAATACAATAACTCCCTCTGGAACTAGGGATAAAGAATGATTATCAAGAAACTCGAACTGCAGGGGTTCAAGACATTCCCCGAGCGCACAAAAATCATCTTCCACACCGGCATCACGGCCATCATCGGCCCCAACGGCACGGGCAAGAGCAACATCGTTGAATCGATCCAGTGGATCCTGGGCGGCCATCGAGTCAGGTCCGTCCGCGGCGAAAAAATCGACGACGCCATCTTCACCGGCAACACCAAAAGACCGGCCCTGGGCATGGCCGATGCCACTCTTTTCCTGCAAAACGCCGAGGAAGAGCTCCAGATCAACCACCGGGCCTTCCGGACGGGAGAAAGCGAATACCGGCTGAACGGCAAGGTCGTCCGGCTCAAGGACATCCAGGACGAGCTCTGGAAAAAATCCATATCCGAGAACAGATACTTCGTCATCGAGCAGGGCGCCATCGGCACGTTCGTCACCGCCAAGCCGACCGAAAAACGGGCTCTGGTCGAGGAAGCGGCCGGCACGGCCTATTACCAGGATAAAAAGAGGCAGGCCGAAAACAAGCTCGAGCATTCCGAACAGAACCTGGTCCGGCTCGAGGACATCCTGGCCGAGGTGGCCAAGGCGAAAAATTCCCTCCAGCGCCAGGCGGGCGCGGCCGAGAGATACCGGAAGCTTCGCGAGCGCATCCGGGAGCTCACCGGCCTCCATTTCCGCCATAAAAACGAGCAGTTTCTTCACGCCCAGCATGAAGTTCAAACGCACTACGATGACAGCCTGGCCAGGGAGCGGGAGAGGCTGGCCCGCCTGACGTCGGAAGAAAAAGCCGTCAACGAGAAAAGGACCGAGGCCTGGAACCTCGAACAATCGCTGAAGGAGGGACGGGAGAATCTCTACACCTTCAGGTCGCAGATCGCCAGGCTCGAAGCCGAACAAGAACGGGAGTCCAAGCGCATCGAATTTCTTGAAGAAAGCCGGCGGAAAGCGTCCGCCGAGGCCGACGAATTGCTGGCCGAGCTCCTCCATCTCGAGCATGATTTCCTCAAGAATCAGGAAGACCTGGAGCTCCAAACCCAGGCCATCGCTCAAAAAAGACGGCAGACGGACGAGGCCGAGCTCGCCCTCCAGGAGACCCGAGGCAAGATTGCGCCCTGGGCGAAAAAAGTGGAAGACTTTCGCAACGATTATCTGCAGAAGTTTGCCGAATTGACGGAGGCCAGGAACGAAGGGGCCAAGATCGACAAAGAGCTGGAGCTCATCCGCCGCCAGGAACAGAAACTCCGGGTCCAACAAAAAGAATCCATGACCCAGCTCGGTCTCAAAGAGAAAGAGGTCGAGGAGCTTCGAAACGGGCGGAGCGAGACTCGGCGGAAAATCGCCGAGAAAGAAGAAGGGATTTCCGACCTGAAGCGGATCTTGGGGGAATTCTCGAAGACCATCGAAAACCTCCAAGCCAAGATCCGCGAGCTCAAGGACAAACGGGATGAAGACGCCTATCATCTCCAGGCCCTGAAAAAACTCGAAGAAAAAGAAAGGGCCGCCGAGCCTTCCCAGGATGTCGAGGGCGCCTTGGGATTTTTCACCGACCTCGTCGAGTCCGATCCGGCCGACGCCCCGCTCATCGACGTTTTCTGGAAGGAAGAGGCGAAGGCGACCGTCATTCCGGCCGAGGAGATCCTGAAAAACATGACCGGTCGGGAGATCAAGGGCAGCTTCCTGCTCGTCTCGCCGCTCAAGAAAGAACAGGCGCCGCAGGCCGTCATCCAGGACCCGGATGTCGTCGGGATGCTGAAATCCCGGCTGCGGCCGAGCGCCCCCATCCAGGACCGGATGCCCGACCTCCTGGACGCGGTCATCGTCAACGGCATCCGGTCGGCGATCAACCTCTGGCTTCAATTCCCCGCTTTCAATTACATCTCGCTCAACGGCGACCTGCTGCTCTCGACCGGCCTTCTCAGGCTCGGCCAGAGAAAAGAAGGCGTCTTCACCTTGAGCCGGGAGATCAAGGAGTTGGAGAAAAAAATCGCCCAGCGCGACGCGGAAATCCAGCCCGTCGCCGGGCAGCATGAGGCGAACATCCAGGAGAAGCAAAAACTGGAAATCGGCATCCAAAGCGAAACGGTCCTGATCGCCGGCCTCCACCAAAAGTTCCAGGACATGGAAAGAAATCTCGCCCTGCTTCAGGCAGAGAAAGAAAAGCATAAAAACGACCAGGCGATCTTCGGTCATGAGCTCGAAGTCCTGGCCATGGACAAACGGGTCTTCGCGGAGAAGCTCGAATTCCAATCCAAGATCATCCGCGATCTGGAGGAACAAGAAACGGCCCTAAAGAACCGGGCGGAGGCCGAAGAAAAGGAATTTGCCCTTCACCGGGAAAAGACGAACCAGGAGGCCAATAATATCCTGGAGCTTCGAGGGGCGGCGGATGTCCTCCAGGAAAAAATCCGGAACCTCCAAGCTCTCGTCAAAAATCTCGGCGTGAGGAAGGAAAGCACAACGGCAAAGATCAAATCCCTCCAGGAGGAGGTCCGGAATTCCGAGGAGGAGGAGGCGCGCCTGAAGTCCCTCATCATCGAGCTCGGCGAAAAAGCCAAAAGTCAAGAAGTGGAAAAAACAGAGCAGGGGGTTCTGCTCGCCCAAAACGAGGTCCGGCTGGACGAGCTCCAGCAGGGGCTCGCCGGAGCCGAGGCCGCCCTCAAGAAAATCCGCGAAGAGTACGGGGGACAGAAGGACGAGCGGATGAAATGGGAGATCCGGAAGGCCGAGAATGACCGTGATTTGGTCAACCTGGAGGAAACCTGCTGGCAGGAACTCAAGAAAACGCTCCAGGAATTGAAGGCCGAAACGCCGCCG
This sequence comes from uncultured Eubacteriales bacterium, assembly GCA_964537875.1. Lineage (GTDB taxonomy): Bacteria > Acidobacteriota > Aminicenantia > Aminicenantales > UBA4085 > JAPKZH01. Next base: position 37,580 of record CAZIDN010000024.1, on the reverse strand, counting down.
GCCCAAGCGCCGGAGGGCGACGTCGAAACCGAGCTGGAAGATGCCAAGGAGAAGCTCCTGAAATACGGCTCGGTCAACCTCATGGCCGAAGAAGAATACCTGGCTCAGAAAGAGCGCTACGACTTCCTCATGAAGCAGAAGACCGATCTCAAGGAATCGATCGCCCAGACCAAAGAGGCCATCCTCAAGATCGACGAGGAAAGCCGTCAGCGCTTCCTGACGGCCCTGACTGAAATCAACAAGAATTTCCAGGATTTGTTCGCCATGCTTTTCAAGGGGGGCACGGCCGAGCTGAAGCTCCTCGACGAGGCCAATCCCCTGGAAAGCGGCGTCGACGTCGTCGCCCAGCCGCCGGGGAAGAAGGTCCAGAACATGGGACTGCTGTCGGGCGGCGAAAAATCCCTGACCAGCCTGGCCTTTCTGTTCGCCCTTTTCCGCTACAAGCCGACTCCGTTCTGCATCCTGGACGAGGTCGATGCGGCGCTCGACGAGGTGAACCTCGCCCGGTTCCTGGACCTGATGAAACAGATCAAGTCCGAAACGCAGTTCATCATCATCACCCACAACTATAAAACCATGGAAGTCGCCGACTACATCTACGGCACGACCATGGAAGAGCCAAATGTCACCAAGATCTTTTCCATGAAATTCGAAAAGAAGGGGGAAGCCGAAAAAGTTGATTAAAGTCCAGCTCTACGTTCCGCCCGGCGGATATTTCGCCGAGCGCTGGACCAAAGGCTCTTCCATGCCGCCGCTCGGCCTTCTCTCGATCGGCGCCGTGCTCGAAAAGGAGGGCATTCCGGTCGAGATCGTGCCGACCGACGTTCACCGGATGGGCTGGGGGGACATCCGGAGAAAGATCGAAAGGGAAAAGCCCGACATCATCGGCGTCACGATCACGACGGAAAACCGCTTCCAGAGCTTCAAGCTCGTCCGGCTGGCGAAAAAGGCCTATCCCCAAGCGCTCACCGTGCTGGGCGGGCCTCATGCCTCGATGGCCGCCGAGGATTGCCTGGAGCACATTCCCGAAATCGACGTGGTGGTCAGGGGCGAAGGCGAAACGACCATGCTCGAGATCTGCCGGGCGTGGGACAAGAAAAGGGATCTCGGCGGGCTGGCCGAAGCGAGCGGCATCTCTTTACGGACCGACGGCAGCATCCGGTCCAACCCGCCCCGGCCGCCTATCCTCGACCTCGACAGCCTTCCCTACCCTGCTTTTCACCTGGTGCCGTTCGAGCAATACAATTTCCGGTTCGCGGTGCCGGGCCGCGGCCCGCTGCCCGCGGTCAATGTCATGACCAGCCGAGGCTGTCCCTTCAACTGCAGCTTCTGCGCGACGCCGATCAACTGGGGCCGGCACGTCCGGATGCGCAGCCCGGAACATGTCGTTCGCGAAATCGAGTTGCTCAAGGAGCGATACGGGATCAAAGTGGTCTTTTTCTTCGACGACACGTTCAACGCCAGCCCGAAACGGGCCGAGGAGATCTGCGACCTCATCATCGCCCGCAACCTCGACATCTTCTTCAAGTGCGACGTGCGGATCGACATCATGAGCAAGCCGCTCCTGGAAAAGATGAAACGGGCCGGGCTGTTCCATCTCTCCTTCGGGATCGAAGCCGGCTCGGAGCGCGTCCGCAACGAGATCGTCAACAAGAAAATCGATATCGAGGATTTTCACAACCTGGTCCGATGGTGTCGGGAGCTCGGCATCATCCCTAACGTCTTCTTCATTTTCAGCCATCCGACCGAAACCTGGGAGGAGGCCCAGGAGACGATCAGGATCATCGAGCATTACAAGGACGGGATCGAAGGGTCGGTCGCCATCCTCCATATCTATCCGGGGACGCCGCTCGAAAAGCTAGCCCGGGAGAACGGATTCCTTCCCAAAAATTTCTCCTGGACAAAAAGATATTTTTCGAAAATAATCACGTTGCCCATGGCCCAAGGCGACGTTCCGCTCTATATGAACAAGCTGACCTGGAGCCAGATCAGCCAGCTCGTTCTCCGCTGGTCATTCACCAGCCAAAAAACATCCCTCTTCAAAAAGGCGCCGAGCGCCCTCAAGCACGTCCGCTCGCTCGGCGACATCAAGCGCTACGCCATCATGGGCTGGGTGTACGCGAAGCTCAAGGCCAAGATGCTATTTAAAAAATAGAAAAAACAAAAAAAGGAGCGCAGGATGTCGGGAACATGGTATATCGTCATCATTCTCTTGTATCTCCTTGTCTTGACCGTATTTAATTTCATCCGGGCCAAGCGCATCAAAAGCCAGGAAGACTTCATGGTGGCCGGCCGCAGCTTGAAATGGTCGGTCATGGTCTTCACTCTCATCTGTACCTGGATCGGCTCGGGCACGTTCATCGCCGGTGCGGAATTTGCGGCCAAGGCCGGATTCTCGGCGCTGTGGCTGGCGGCAGGAGCCTGGGTCGGAATCATCCTGATCTATTTCCTGGCCGCTAAAATCCAGACCTTCGGCCAGTACACCATCGGCGATATTCTCGAAGCGCGCTTCGGACCGGTGGCGCGCGTTTTCGGAGCTTTCGCCCTGCTGATATCGTTCACCGTGATCGTTTCCTATCAGTTCGTCGCCGGGGGGTTCATCCTCAACGTGATCTCGGACGGAAAGATTTCAGCTTCAACCGGAACCATGATCGCCGCGCTTTTTGTCATCCTCTTCACGGCCCTGGGCGGGATGATGGCCATCGCCTATACGGACCTGCCCAACGGGATCATCATCGTCCTGGCCTGTCTGCTGGCCGTGCCCTTCGTCTATTCGGCGACGGGCGGTTTCGCCCAGGCCACAAAAGTCCTGGATCCCGGCTATTTCGCCGCGGTCAACACTCAGTTCGGAGCCCATCCTGCGCTCAAGGTCGGCGGCTATTTCCTGTCGACCCTGTTCCTCCTCCTGGGCGTCCAGAGCATGTACCAGAAATTCTACAGCGCCAAATCCGCCAAAGACGCCAAAAAGGCCGTCGTCTGGTGGACGATCGGCACGATTTTCGTGGAAACGGTCGTCGTCGTCATCGCCGTTTTTGCCTACAGCAAGTTCAAGGGCCAGATCGACCTGACCATTCCCAAGGAAGGCGGAAAAGTCGTGTTGATGGCCGCGAGAAGCCTGGTGCCCTTTCCGGTCGGCGTGCTGCTGCTCGCTGCGGCCTGCGCCGTCGTCATCTCCACCGGCATGAATTACCTCCTCTCCCCTTCGACAAACATCATGCGGGATATCTACCAGAGGTTCATCAAAAAAGATGCCAGCCAGAAGACCATGATCGCCCTCCAGAAAGTCATCATCGTTTTGCTCGGACTCATCGCCTTCTTCCTGGCCACTCAGCTGACCTCGGTCCTTAGCCAGGCCTTATTTGCATATACAATATACGGAGTCGCCATCACCCCGACGTTGATCGCCGCCCTAGCCTGGAAACGGGCGACAAAAGCGGGCGGTGTCGTCTCCATCATCTCCGGAACGGCGGCCTGCATATTATTAAAAATTATCGCCGGAGTCCTTCCCCCTGATAAAGCCCCTGACGGCGATCCATGGGGCATCCCGATCATTTATCCGGCGCTGGCCGTGTCGATCATCGCCTTGATCGTCATCAGCCTCCTGACACCCAAGCCGAAGCCGGCGGAGTTGGAGAAATTTTTCCCGAAGAAACCATAGCATGTCAGAAGACTTTCAATTAGGCATTAATCCCCCTACCCCCTTAGGGAATTAAGGGGGGTAAAAATGTCGGCGGGTCCTGTCACGGCATGTCCCCGTCCGTCGACCTTTTATTTCCCCCTTGAATTCCAAGGGGGTAGGGGGATTAATATGTTTAAAATAAAGTCTTCTTTCATGCTATTCCCCCCCACCCACCACCATCAGCTGCGGGCGGACGAGGAGCACACCGCGCCACCCGCGCCGCTTTATAGGATATTATAGAGGATCGAAGGGAGTAATAATATGACTACAGGAATCGTTAAAGACATGCGTTACCTGGCGCATGATATGGGGGCGTATCATGTCGAGAGCCCGCGAAGGCTGGAAACAATCTATAAAATGATCGAGGGAGAGATCGACTTTCCCCTCACGCTCGTCGAGCCTCGTTTTGCCACGGATGAAGAGATCGGATATGTCCATCATCCCGCCTATGTCCAATTCATCAAGCAGACGGCGGGCAGGGAGCGGGTTTACCTCGACCCGGACACATCGACATCGGCTCGCTCCTACGAAACCGCGCTTCTCGCCGCGGGCGGCCTGTTGAAGGCTGCTGATTTGATCATGGCGGGAAAGATCCAAAACGGGTTTGCTCTTGTCCGCCCGCCCGGACACCACGCGGAATCCGACCATCCTAAAGGATTCTGTATTTTCAATAATGTCGCCATCGCGGCCGAATATCTCGTCCGGAAATACGGGTTGAAGAGGATCCTGATCGCCGATTGGGACCTGCACCATGGAAACGGCACCCAGAACGCTTTTTACTCCAGGAATGACGTCCTATTCTTTTCCACGCACCAATTTCCCTACTATCCTGGAAGCGGCTGCTGGGATGAGATCGGGGAAGAGGCGGGCAAAGGCTTTACGGTAAACGTCCCTCTGGGCCCTGGAAAAACAGACGAGGATTATCTTTTTATCTATAAAAACATCCTTGGTCCGATCGCTGCGGCCTATAAACCCGAGTTCATCCTGGTCTCGGCAGGCTTCGACATCTATGCCGGTGACCCCCTGGGAGGGATGCTGGTCACAGGGGAAGGGTTTGGAGCGCTGGCGGCAGCGCTTCTCTCCGTCGCCGGGGAGCAGGCTCAGGGCAGGATCCTTTTTACCCTGGAGGGAGGGTACAGCCTCGAAGGCCTAGCCGATGGGGTCCACGAGGTTCTGTTGCAGCTTGCCGCCGAGAAAACCCCTCCGGCGATCAAGGCGGACATTTCCATGGCGACCCAGAAGGAAATCTCTCCCGTTATCGACGTCCAGAAGAATTATTGGCCGCTCTAAAGGTGGGTGTTGCCCCGGCCCAGAGAGCCTCAGGCGATATAAAACTACACTCGTCCCCTTTAAAGGACAGAAAATTCAGGGTTAAATTGCATAATCAGGCGGGGAAATTGGTATATTTATTGCATAGAACAGGGGTGTAAGGAGAACTAAGATGAAAAAAATAGCCGGAATTTCTTTCGCGCTCCTTCTGCTGGTCCTCGTGGCCAACGCGCAAGAAACAAAATATACAAGCAGCTCCTTCGCCAGGCTGAGCTTCACGAGCGGCAACATCTATATCCAGAGGGCTTCGGACCTTGGCTATGAGGAAGGCACGGTGAACTCGCCGATCGCCGAAGGCGACAGGCTGGGCACGACCGACGGCAGGGCGGAAATCTTCCTGGGCAAGAAAAACTACATCCGCCTCGATGAAAACACAAAGATCGACTTCCTCAACCTTCCCAAGAAGGATTACAGCTTGACCCGAATCCGCAATTGGGCGGGCAACATCTATCTGGACATCAACTTCCTGGAGAAGGAAAAAAGCATCGAAGTCCATACCTCGGACGCCACGTTTTACATTCTCGATAGGGGCCTCTACCGAATCGACGTCTGGGAAAACAAAGAGACGGAGATCCTGGTCTTCCAGGGCGTCGTCGAAGCGGCCGGCGCAGACGGCTCCATGCTCGTCAAAAAGTCGCAGAGATTGACCGTTTCCGACGGGCAGTTTATCAACCGGCCGGCGTCTTTCTTCGCAGGGGCCGAGGACACCTTCGACCGCTGGAATGGCGACCGGGCTTCCATCATCAACCGGCAGATGGCCAAACGCTATTTGACCGGAGAGCTTGAAGATTACGAATACGAGCTGGACGAATACGGCGATTGGACAAATATGTCTCCCTACGGCAATGTCTGGGTGCCCCGCGGGCTTGCTTCGGATTGGCGGCCCTACTGGTACGGACGCTGGACCTGGATGCCCATGGCCGGCTGGACCTGGATTCCCTATGAACCGTGGGGCTGGAGCACGTTCCACTACGGCCGCTGGCATTGGGGCATCGGCATGGGCTGGTACTGGATTCCGATGAACGTCTGGGGACCGGGCTGGGTGAATTGGTGGTGGGATTACGATTATTTCGCCTGGGCGCCGATGAGCTACTGGGGCTATCCCGTCTATGTCGTGGATAACGTATTTTACGGCCGGGGCTATTACGGCGACAATTACTATAATTCCCGGGCCCTGACCGTCGTCCATAAAAATCAGCTCCAGGCTAAAAATGTTCAAAAGGCCGCCCTCGGCCAGGACGTGATCAAGAGCCTCGGCAAGTTCGAGCTCAAGGAACAAAGCCTCAAAGCCCGCCCCTTCTCCGCTCCCAACATCTCCGTCGAGCAGGTCGATGGAAAGAAGATGATCATGAGAAAAGGCGGCGAACCGGTTGAAATGAAACCGGGAACCATGCCCGGCCGAGATATCAAGAACCGAGAAGCTTCGAGCGCGGCTAAGACCGGAGACCGGGTAGCCGAGAGAAGCGGCGAAACTTCGCGCGGCGGCGAGATCAGCAAAAAAGGAGAGACGCCACCGCCCGCCAGCCAGTCTCCCCCGAACACCGAAAGAAAGATCCGCAAAAAGAAAGACGGAGAAGCCGGGGCCGGCAGCGGCGAGACGTTGTTCAATAATTCCACTCGAAGAGAAGGATTTGGCTATCCCTCGTCCGGGAGCATCACCCGCGAGAATTCCTCCCGGGGGAGCGGCGTTTCCCGATCAAGCTCAGCGCTCGATAAGTACTATCGATATTTCTCCAGCCCGGGCAATTCATCGTCGTCCCGCGGCTCGTCTTTCAAAAGCCCGGCTTCCGGGTATTCGGCCCCCCGTTCTTACACTCCGAGAAGTTTTTCCTCGCCCTCGATATCGCGCGGGCCGTCCTCCGGAGGCCACTCCTCTCCCCCGGCGCGGTCCGGCGGAAGCGTCAGGAAGAAATAACCCCTCCGTAACCCCCTCCATATAAAGGGGACGGCACGATCAAAGTGCCGTCCCCTCTTTTTTTTAGCGCTCTTCTTTGGCCCGGCCCAGAGTCGAGTAATCCAGAGTCAACATGTGGTCTTCGTAGGTGCAAAACCGGACGGGTTCCGTCTCGTTCAGGAAAGCCTCCATGAACGGCCATTTGCAGATGGGCGCCGCCAACAGGCCCGTCCTCAGGTCGATGGGAACAAAGACGATATTGGAAGGGACCTCGAACTCTTCATAGGCCGGCTCGGTCCCGGCGATTTTTGCATTTAATTTTTCGTCGGCGATGACATTTTTAAAGAATTCGGTCCAGACGGGCAGCGCCGCCGCGGCCCCGGCCTCATTGCTTCCCAGGCTGACGTTGTTATCGTTCCCGACCCAGACGCCCGCGCACAGGGAAGGCGAAAAACCGATGAACCAGGCGTCGGTGTATTTGTCCGTCGTTCCGGTCTTCCCCGCCAGCGGCTTATCATTGAGCAAAAAACCCGCCGAATTGGCCGTTCCGTTCTGGTGTTCGATGACGCCCTGCATCAGGTAGGTCATGAGATAGGCCGTCTGAGGGGAAATGACCTCTTCGGACTCGATTCGATTTTCCTCGAGGATCCCGCCCTCCCGGCTTTCGATGCGGGTGATGAAGTACGGCCTGACCCTGACGCCTTTGTTGGGAAAAACGGTGTAGGCCGAGACGAGCTCCAGCATCTTGACATCAAACGTTCCCAGCGACAGCGAGAGATAGGGATAGATGGTCGTCGTCAGCCCGAATCTCTTGCAGTAATCCACGCCGGTCTGGGGCGAGATCCGGTCCAGAATTGTGGCCGTAACGACGTTCCGCGACTCTTCGATGCCCGTGCGCAGGGTGACCATGCCTTTATATCTTCTGTCATAGTTCTTCGGCGTCCACGGCTGTCCGTCCCATTTATCGATGAAGTCCGTGGGCGCATCCAGGATCCGGCTGGCGGCCGTGAAGCCGCTCTCCAGGGCGGCCGTGTAGAGAAAGGGCTTGATGGCCGAGCCGGGCTGCCGCGGCGCCTGGGTGGCCCGGTTATACTGGCTTCTTTTGAACGAATAGCCGCCGATCATGGCCTTGATCTGCCCGGTCCGCGGGTCGATGACGAGAACCGCCCCTTCGACCTTGGGCTCCTGGTCGAGCGAGACGGCCAGCTCTTTTTTCTGTTCGTCCGTGCTCTTCACTTTGACCTGGATCACATCTCCGGGTTTGATCAGGCCATCGAGGTTCTTGGCCCGCGTCCAGTCGACATCGTCGTTGAGCATCCTGCCGATGTAATTCTTGACCTTGACCCTGGCTTCGCGCTTGGTGACGGACAGGACGATCGCATCCAAGATATCGCCGGCTTCCAAGCTCGGGCCCGACCAGCTCTTCAACCAGGTGTCCTCGAGCTTCTGGCCTTTTTTCAGGAATTCTTTGTCCTCCAGCAGGTTCTTTTTGTCCTTCCGCCAGCCGTGCCTTTTATCCAAGGCGCGCAGTCCCTTGACCAGGGCGTTTTCGGCAAATTTCTGATAGAGGGGGTTGAGGGTCGTATAGACTTTCAAGCCGCCGCGGTAGAGCGCATCTTCGCCGTAGGTATTGACGATGTGCCGGCGCACTTCTTCAAAAAAGGTGGCTCCGAACTCGGAATCATCCCGGCCCAGCGGGAGGACGCTCATCGGCTCCTTCCTTGTCGCCTCGGCCTGGGCTTTCGTGATAAAGCCCTCCTCGACCATGCGATTGAGAACATGGTTGCGCCGGTCAAAGGTCAGCTCGGGAGTTGAATAAGGGGAATAAACCGATGGCCCCCGAAAGATGCCCGCGATCAGGGCGGCCTCTGCCAGGTTCAGCTCAGAGACCCTCTTGCCAAAAAAGAAATTCGCCGCCGCTTCGACACCGTAAATCCCGTGGCCCAGAAAAAACTGGTTGCAGTACATCTCGAAAATTTTTTCTTTGGAATATCTTTTTTCAATCTGGACGGACAGGACCATCTCCAGAAGCTTGCGGTGAACCGTCTGTTGGCGGTAGAGGAAGAGGTTCGTGGCCAGCTGTTGGGTGATCGTGCTCCCGCCTTGAAGCTTCCGCCGGCGTAGAATGTTCCGGAAATTTTCCTTGAAAGCGCGCAGGATTCCTCGAACGTCGATGCCGCGATGTTTGAAAAACCTGGGGTCCTCTGTCGCCAGAATCGCCTTTTTAAGGATATCAGGGATTTGGTTATAGGAGATGATGACCCGCTTCTCTATGCCGATTTCTTTGATGACCTTGCCGTCGTCGGCATAGATGGAGGTGAGGATCTTGGGCTCGAACTTTTCAAGCTGGGAAACATCGGGGAGAGTGTTCCGGACGGCCACATAGAGGCCCAAAAATCCCCCGAGAATGAGGGCGGAGCCGAAGATCAAGATAAAGAGGAGGGCCTTGAAGAATTTCTTTCTATTGAACTTATTTATCTGGATGCGCCAGATGATGTTTTTTTGGGCCATAGAGCTAAAAATATAGCAGATTAGCAGGAAAAAACCAAATTTAGGCCGGGTCGTGACCCTCTCCGTTTGTCTGATTTCAAGGAGGCGTAGGAATCACCCCCGGCCCCCTGGGGAACCAGTCCCGTCGGTTCCCCCCGTCGCAAAGCTGCCGGGGCCCCCCTCCGCTATGGGGGCCTTTGGGGCGATTCCTACGCCTCCTTGAAATCACATGTCTGGAGATCCTTCTGCCAGGGCAAACCTCAACCTATAATAAAAAATATTGAATGTCGAGGTTTGTTCCTGATTTATGATTCCGGTTTCTTCAGATGTTTGAGGGTTTTCTCGAGGATGAGCTTGCTGATCTCTTTCCTATCCAGGCCGGCATCGATATGATGGAACCTGCCGCCCTTGAAGCTGCGGAAAATCCTCCGAACCTTGGCAAGGTAGGCGGCGCGTTCGAAGAGCTTGTCTTTCTTTTTCCGGCCTTCGATCCGGGCCAGCCCGTCCTTGGCCTCGATGTCGAGGATAAAAACCAGGTCCGGCTTGGGGGCAAAGGCCTCGTTAAGACGCATGATCCTAGCCCGGTCGATCCCCTTGGCGCCCTGGTAGGCGATCGTCGAAAAATAATACCGGTCGAGGACGACGACTTTTTTTTCTTTGAGCGCCGGCCTCAGGTTTTTTCGAACATTCTCCTGCCGGTCTTTTAGGAACAAGTCCAACTCCTCCTCCGGCGTCAGGGAGGCGGCTTCCTTAGCTTTCCGTTTAATTTCTCGCCCCCATTTTCCCCTGGACGGCTCGCGGAAATACACGGCATTCCACCCCTCTCTCCGGAGCATCCTAAGCAGTAATCTGGCCTGGGTGGACTTCCCGGCTCCATCAATACCCTCGAGAACGATCAAAACGCCTTTTTTCAACGCGCCTCCCCAATCGGGGTCAAACCTACTCATTACGCAAAATTCTCTCGGGGAAGATGCGTAATGAGTAGGTTTGACCCCGATCAAGGAATCTTAACTGGACGGCGCCTGAAATGCAACTTTTTTGGGCTCCGCCTAGTTAAATGTATTCGGTGGACTTTTTGAATAGCCCCCTCTCCCCTCCTCAATACGGGGATTAAAGGCTTAAGAAGAGGGGACGGCCTTCGAAGGAAAAGAGGGCCGTCCCCTCCGAAACTCGTTTGAATTTTGGAAAGGAATATGCTATCTTTTAAAGCTAAAAAAAAACGGCAGTTAGCGTTCACCAGGCACAAAATGGAGGATGTCAGATGAAAAAATTTGTATGGATCGCACTGGCAAGCTTCTTTTTAGGAGTGCTCCTTGCCGGCTACATATTTGTCTATTTGCCCGAAAAGCACGCCGAGACGAGCTTTTTGAACAAGACTTCGTCTCCGCTCGGCGCCAACCTTTATGCGGAGGCGCCCCAGGTCAAGCCCGACCTGGATTTCGTCAAAGTCTCGGAAAAACTCGGACCGGCCGTGCTAAAAATCGAGAGCGAAAGAGTCGAAAAACAGTCTTCAATGACTTTCCCGGACAGTCCGTTTGGTGACGATTTCTGGGACAGGTTTTTCGGACGCCAGCAACAGCGCCCTCAGGAATATAAATTTATCGTCCAGGGAACGGGTTTTTATATCAGCAATGACGGCTACATACTGACCAATAACCATCTTGTCGAAAAAGCTTCCAAAGTCAAAGTCTTCACCGTTCAGGGTGATGAATATACGGCTAAAATTATTGGCACCGACCCTAAGACCGACCTGGCTCTCATCAAAGTCGACACGAAAAATGTGCCTTTCGCAGAGCTGGGAGATTCTGCCCAGATGAAAATCGGCGAATGGGTGCTGGCCATCGGCAACCCGCTCGGCATGGAACACACCGTGACGGCGGGAATCGTCAGCGCTAAAGGCCGACAGCTTGGTTTGGGCGGAGATGTTCAAACATATGAAGATTACATTCAAACCGATGCAGCCATTAACAGGGGAAACAGCGGGGGCCCGCTCGTCAACATGAAGGGCGAAGTCATCGGTATCACAAGCAATATGCTTGCTCCAAATCCAACAGGCGGGAACATCGGCATCGGCTTCGCCATTCCATCCAACATGGCCAAAAAAGTCGTCACCCAGCTCAAAGAAAAGGGCCGCGTCATCCGCGGCTGGCTGGGCGTCACTATCGTATCGCAGCCCATCGACCAGGACTATCAAAAAGCGCTCAACCTGAAATCCCGGAAGGGCGCGGTTATTAACGATGTCACGCCCGGCAGCCCCGCCGAAAAGGCCGGCATCAAGCAGTACGATGTCGTCACGGAAGTCAACGGCAAGGTTGTCGAAAGCCCCACCGACCTCAGGATGAAAATCGCCGACATCCAGCCGGGGACAAAAGTCGAGATCAAGGTCGTCCGCGACGGCCAGGAAAAGACAGTCACGGCGGCCATCGCCGAGCTCGAGACCGGGGAAAAAGCCAAGACCGCCGGCGAATCCGCCGCTAAAAATATCGGCATTACCCTCTCGACCCTGACGCCCCAGATGGCCAGGCCCTACGGCCTGCGAACAACCGAAGGCCTTCTGATTAACGAAGTTGAAAACGGAAGCGACGCCGAGCGCAAAGGAATCCAGCCCGGCGACATCATTATTGAAGTCAACCGGCAAAAAATCACGACCGTCAGCCAGTGGGAGAGCATCATGCGGAAAGTCAAGCCCGGCGATGCCCTCCTCCTGCTCATCCGCAGGGAACAAGACGGACAGTCGAGGGACGCCATCGTGACCATTAGGATCTCATGAGTGAAGTTTAATAAATTCCATTCCCTGGGCAACGATTTTCTGATCGTCGATCAGGACGAAGTGGCGGAGCTCTCGGAAAAGGACCTCGGCGATCTGGCCCGCAAGATCTGCGAGCGCCACACCGGCGTCGGGGCCGACGGGCTTCTTCTCATCTCGGTCAAGGACAAGGCCCGGGGATTGGTCGGTTTTCGAATTTTCAACGCCGACGGCACCGAGGCCGAGGTCTCAGGAAACGGGCTGCGCTGTGCCGCTGCCTACCTTTATTCCCAGCAGAAGATCGAAGGCCCGCGGGTCATGTTCGAGACCCCGGCCGGCAGCCGGGAAAGCGAGCTGATCGAGAAAAGTGAAGATCGGCTCATGATCAAGATCGAGATGGGCGTCCCGCGCCTGACCTCCAAGGAAATCCCTTTTGACGACGGGTCCGTCCATGAGCGCCTGATCGACTACCCGCTGATGATCAACCGCAAGGTCTATCCGATCACGGTCGTCTCGCTCGGCAATCCCCACTGCACCGTTTTCGTCGACCGCTTCCCCGCCCGCATCGAATGGCACCAGCTCGGCCGGGAAATCGAGTCGCACCCGTTTTTCCCCAACCGGACGAACACCGAATTCATCCGGGTCCTGAGCCGCGACGAGATCGAAGTCCTTTTTTGGGAGAGAGGCGTCGGGGAAACGCTCTCCTCGGGCAGCGGCTCCTGCGCGGCCGCCGTGGCCTCCATCCTCAAAAACCTGACGAACCGGAAGGTCCGGGTGAAGACGAGCATGGGCCAGCTCATGGTGGAATGGGGCAAGGACAAGGTCTATCAGGCCGGGCCGGCGGAATTCGCCTTCATCGGCTCATTCCTTCTCAAGTGAAGTGCTCGTAGCCTTTGATCTCTAAGCGTCTTTTGCGGCCGAAACGATCCACGGAATAAATTCCTTTCTTGCCGGTCATCCGGCCGATCATGGTGATCTTAAACCTCTTTGGCAGGCCCTCAAGGAGGTTCTGCTTCCCGGGCGCCGCCGTAAACAACAGCTCGAAATCCTCTCCCCCATGCAGGGCGTAATCGAGAGCTTTTTTGCCGCCGAACGTCCGCATCCCGGGCGAAAGCGGCAGCCTGGCGAGCTCGATCTCGGCGCCCGTGCCGCTCTCTTCGCAGATATGCATCAAATCCACGGACAGCCCGTCGCTGACATCAATCATCGAGGACGGGATGTTCCGGCGGGCCAGCTCGCGGCCAAGGGCGATCCGAGGCACGGGATCGAGAAAAGCACGCAGGATGGGATCGGCGCTTTTGGAGCGGCCCAGCCTCAACCCTTTCATCGTCAGAAGAAAGCCGAGCTTGGCATCCCCCAGGCAGCCTGAAACATAAATCCGGTGGCCGGGCCTGGCGCCGCTGCGTCGGACGGTATTCTTGCCTTCGCCCAGCACGGTTACGGAAATCATAATCGTCAGGGCTTTGGAGACATCCCCTCCGATCAGGTCAACGCCGGCCTGCCGGGCCGCCGATCCAAACCCGGCCATGAACTGGCTGATCCAGGTCAGGGAAAGGTCGGGAGGGAAGGCAAGACCGAGCAGGGCGTATTTCGGGTTTCCGCCCATCGCGGCGATATCGCTGAGGTTGACGTTGAGGCTTTTGCGCCCGATGCAGCGGGCCGGATGGAGGCTGCGGATGAAATCGACGTCCTCGACCAATAGGTCCTTGGTCAGGATGAGGGGAATTCGGCCGGGTCGAACAACGGCGGCGTCATCGCCGATGCCGAGCACGATGTTCTTGCCGGAGCCCGAAAATTCCTTCCGGATGGCCGCGATCAGCTCCCGCTCGCCGAGCCGCTCGAGCTTCATGCCGCCGCCTATTTTGCCTTGGACTTGACCAGGGCGTGGGCGAAGACTTCGCGGATCTCTTCGACGAAGATGAACTCCATCTCTTTCTTGACGATCGCCGGCAAATCGATCAAGTCTTTTTTATTGGGCGCGGGAAGGATCATCTTTCTGATGCCGGCCCGCTGGGCGGCCAAAACTTTTTCTTTGACGCCGCCGATCGGAAGGACATTGCCCCTGAGGGTGATCTCTCCGGTCATGGCCACGTCCCAATGGACTTTGCTGTTCGTGCAGACGGAGATCAGGGCGGTGGCGATGGTAATGCCGGCCGAGGGCCCGTCTTTCGGGATGGCGCCCTCCGGGATATGGACGTGGAAATCGTTTTGAGAAAAGATCTTGTTGTCGATCCCCAGCTCCTTGGCATGGGCCCGGGCATAGCTGAGCGCGGCATGGCCCGACTCTTTCATGACATCGCCGAGCAATCCCGTGAGCGTCAGCACGCCTTTGCCCTTCATCTTGGTCGCCTCGACGAAGAGAATTTCACCGCCCGTGGCCGTCCAGGCCACCCCGGTGGTGACCCCCACCTGGTCCTTTTTCTGGACCTGGTCCTTGAAAATCTTTGGCGGACCGAGGTAGGCTTCGACATTTTGCGAGGTGGTCTTGTGCAATGTCTTCTTGCCTTCGGCCACCTTCCGGGCGACCTTCCGGCAGACCGAGGCGATCTCGCGCTCGAGGTTCCGGACGCCCGCCTCGCGCGTGTAGAGGGCGATCGTTTTGGTGATCGCCCCGCTGGTGAAGGAGATGAGCTTCGGGCTCAGGGCGTTTTCCTTGATCTGTTTCGGAACGAGATGGCGCTGGGCGATCTCAAGCTTTTCTTCTTCGGTATAGCCGGGCAGCTGCAGTACCTCCATCCTGTCGCGGAACGCCGGCTGGATCGGGTCGAGGAGGTTGGCCGTGGTGATGAACATGACCTTGGATAGGTCATAAGGCACGCCGAGATAATGGTCGCGGAAAGAAAAGTTCTGTTCCGGGTCGAGAACCTCGAGCAAAGCCGATGACGGGTCGCCCCTGAAGTCGGCGCCTATTTTGTCCACCTCGTCCATCATGAACACCGGGTTATCATAGCCCGCCCGCCTCAGCCCCTGGATGATGCGCCCCGGCAGGGCGCCGATATACGTCCTGCGGTGGCCGCGGATCTCCGCTTCGTCGTGGACGCCGCCCAGCGAGATGCGGATGAATTTCCGGCCGAGGGCCCTGGCGATCGATTTGCCCAGCGAGGTCTTCCCGACCCCCGGAGGGCCGACAAAGCACATGATCGGGCCCTTGATCTTTCTCGACAGCGACCGCACGGCCAGATACTCCAGGATCCGTTCCTTGACTTTTTCCAGGCCGTAATGGTCCTCGTCGAGAATGGTCTTGGCCAGTTTCAAATCGAGGTTGTCGATCGTGCTTTTGCTCCAGGGAAGAGCGAACATCCAATCCAGGTAATTGCGGGCGACCGTTGTTTCGGCCGACTCCGGATGCATCTGGGCCAGACGGCTGATCTGCTTTTCGAGCTCCTCCCGGACCTCCTCGGAAACCTTGATTTTCTTCATTTTATCCTGATAGGCCTTGATCTCCTCCTGGAGCTCGGTGCCTTCTCCCAGCTCTTTCTGGATGGCCTTCATCTGCTGCCGGAGGAAATACTGCCTCTGGAGCTTGTCCATCTCGCCCTTGGCCTCCGTGCTGATCCTCGACTGAACATCCAGGATTTCGAGCTCCTTGGCCAGGAGTTCATAGACTTTCTTCAGCCTCTGGACGGGGTCCGTGATTTCAAGGATAGCCTGGGCCTCGTTGACCTTGAGCTCGAGGTTCGCCGCCGTCAGGTCGGCCAGCCTGCCCGGCTCCTCGACATTGGTGGCAATGATCAAAACCTCCGGCGGGATGTTTCTCCCGAGGGACGTGGCTTTTTCCAGGCCGCTTCGGACATTTCTCACCAGGGCTTCACTTTCCAGGGATTTATCGGTCGCTTCGGGCTCTTGGACCACTTCGACCTGGGCCGACAGATAGCCGTTCTCTTCTTCAAAACTCTCGATCTTGGCCCGGGCCAATCCTTGGGCGAGGATCCGGATCCGGCCGTCCGGGAGCTTGAGCATGCGCATGATCAGGGCGACGGTTCCCATGTCATAGACTTCTTCGCGCTTGGGGTCCTCGGTTTCCATGTCTTTCTGGGTGAGGAGGAGGATCATCCGGTGCGAGGATAGGGACTGGTCGATGGCATTCTTGGATTTTTCACGGCCGACGAAGAGGGGCACGATCATATAGGGAAATACGACGATGTCCCGGAGTAAGAGGATGGGGAGCTTCTGGGGGATGTTCAGCTTCTGGTCTTTTTCTTCGATGATGTCCTCCAACGGTTCGCCGGCTTTGGAGTCTTTCTCAGCCATTGTCGCCTCCCGATTTTTCCGTGCTTTTTTTGATTTTCACCAGGACTTCTTTTTCCCTGTTTTCCCGCATTTTCTTCAGACAGATGGTCAGAACGCCGTTTTCCAGGATGGCCTTGGCTTTATCCGTTGACACGGCGCAGGGAAGCGGGATCGTCCGGCGGAATTTTCCATATTCCCGTTCCAGGCGCAAGTACCGGATATTTTCGGAGACCGGGCTTTCCTTCTTGGCGCCCTTGAGCTCGATCCGGCTCATATGGAGGGAAATATGGAGATCGCGCTGGGACATACCCGGCACCTCGGCCTCGACGATGAGATCGTCTTCTTTTTCGTAGACATCGACATAGGGGACCCAGCCGTCCTCGAGGTCCAGCCATTCGCGGCGCTGGGAGAGGACTTCGCTCATCAGGCGGTGGATCTCTCCCTCGATCTTGATAACCCTGGTAGTCGGCTTAATTCGTCTGATCATGGCATCTTTCCGGTTTTCTTAGTTAACGAGGTCAAAGCGATTCTTAAGGGAACAATGTCAAATGTTGAGGTTTGACCCCGAACTACTTTTCTTTAAGCAGGTCTTCCAGCTCCTGCTTAAACTCATGGACATCCCGGAATTCCCGGTAGACGGAGGCGAACCGGACATAGGCCACCTTGTCCAGGTCTTTGAGCCTGTCCATGACCAGCTGGCCGATTTCCGACGCCTTCATCTCCTTCTCCGGCCTCTCCTGGAGCTTGGATTCGACCTCCTCGACGATCTCCTCCAGCTTGCCGACGGCGATAGGCCTTTTTTCGCAGGCCTTCAGCATCCCCCGGAGAAGCTTCTGCCGGTCGAAAAGCTGCCGGGAACCGTCCTTCTTGATGATCATGTAGGGAATTTCCTCGATTTTCTCGTAGGTCGTGAACCGCCTTCGGCAAGCCAAGCACTCCCTGCGCCTCCTGATGGAGACGCCCTTCTTACTTTCCCTGGAATCAATAACCTTGCTTTCCAGGTGGCCGCAAAATGGACATCTCATTGTTCGATCGTCTCCCCGAGTTTTCGAAGCTGCAACATCGTCAGCCCCTCTCTCCACAATATAGCATATCCGCAAAGGCATGTCATCACCAGCTGGATGGCATGGACGACGATGGTCAGGCCGAAAGCCTGGTTGGGGTCCATCCCGAAAAGAGTAGTCAGCCCCAGCTTGCTGAAGGCATCCAAGCCGCCGATCATGCCCGGCGTCGGTATGGAGGCGCCGACGGCGGTCAAAAAGATATAGGGGATCATGAACAGATAGGGGATCGAGATACGATAAGCCAGGAAAAACAACCAGTAAAAAAATATGATCCCCAGCCAGACAACAAAGGACAACAGAGTATATATTAACAAGTTGCCGAGGGAATGGAAGAATTTCAGGCCGTCGATGAATTCATGCAACAGGTTCAGGATCTTTTGGCTGAGCTTATGGGGGAGCGGCTTCAGGAAAAAGCCGGCCACGCGGATGGCCTTCTCGCGGAAAAAGTAAAAAAGGAGGCTCAGGATTAGGAGGATCGAGGCAAATGAGACGCCGACGATTCCCCAGAGGTAGAGGTTCTTGAAAGCTCCGGTCTGGATCTTGAAAGCGGTCGGATAGAGGGGCTGGGCGAGAAGAAAAAGGCCCAGCAGGAAGCACATCGTGAAAATGTCAAACGTCCTCTCGACCACCACCGTGCCCAGGGCAAAGCCGGCCCGGATATTTTCCTTGCGGGCGACATAGAGGGGCTTGACCAGCTCGCCCAGCCTTCCCGGGAAGATGAAGGTCACCGTAAAGCCGATGGCATTGCCGGCGAAGAGGTTGTAGAATTTCACATCGCGTTTTTCGTGGATCAGGAGATATTTCCAGCGGTAGCCCCGGGTCACAAGGTGGAGGGGGGTGAGAAGGATGACCAGGGTGAACAGGAGCCAGTTGACATTTGTCGAATAGCGGAAGGCTTCCTTCCATTGGACGCCGCGGATGAAGAAATAGAGGAAGACAACGGTCAGCAGGAAAATGACGGCCAGGCGAATCCAGGTTTTCTTCATGTTGAGCCGTCCATATTATCATTTTCTTCCGGGTTTGGAAAGGGGAGGACCCAGGGCCCGATTTCCGGAACAGGGTTGAAAAATCGGGAAAAATCCATTATCATACACGCGCGGTTGGGAAGTCGTCCAACGGCAGGACTCATGACTCTGGATCATGCAATCAAGGTTCGAATCCTTGCTTCCCAGCTTCCCTCTTTCCTCCCGTTTTAACCCTCTTCAACCTGTCAGAATTCACAATCGAATTTTTTGCGGCCCTTTCGATTTCTAAAATCCGTATTCAGGAGATCGCGGAAATTCTGTCCAGGCCCCTCAAGGCCGGCCGCGTTGACAGGGATTCTTTATTTAGGATATATTCATTCCAAGATTTCGACAGGTGCAATCCTATGGAAACCTGCCAAAAATAAGGAGGACGCTATGAGAAAGCATCACGGGATACGTTTGCTCTCTTTGACGATTCTCATTCTTCTTTTCATCCTGCAGACGGCCGCCCAAGAAAACGTCGACCTTCAGGTCATTCAGCGCATTCGCAGAGAGGGACTCGAGTATTCCAAAGTGATGGACTATATGAGTTACCTCTGCGATGTCTACGGCCCGCGTCTTTCGGAATCCCCCCAATATCGCAAAGCGGGCGAATGGACGGTGAAGACATTGAAGGAACTCGGCCTCGAGAACGCCAAAATGGAGCCGTATGGGGCCTTTGGCCGAGGCTGGGAGCTTCAAAAATTCTATGGCGCGATGACCGCTCCCCAATATATGCCGCTGATCGCCTATCCCAAAGCGTGGACGTCCGGGACCAACGGCGTCATCAAAAGCCAGGCGGTCCTTCTGGATGTCAGAAGAGTGGAAGACTTGAATCGATATAAAGACAAGATCAAGGGGGCCATCGTCCTGACCCAAGGCGAACAAGAGCTGGGCTTGGGATTTGATCCCGACGCCAAACGAGAAACGGAAGACGATCTCAAGAAATTGGCCCTGGCTCCTGAGCCCGGGGCAAAACCGGCCATGGCCAATCGCATGGCGGAACTCATGGCTCGTCAACAGCTTCAACAGGCCGTGAATAAATTCGTCAAAGATGAGGGAGCGGCCGTTCTGCTGGAACCGAGCCGCGGCAAGGACGGGACCATCTTTGTGGCCAGCGGCGGATCGTTCGCCAAAAATGCACCGATCACTTTACCGGCCGTTGTCGTCGCCCTGGAGCAATACAATCGGATGGTCCGCATCCTTCAAAAGGAAATCCCGGTCACGATGGAAATAGAGATTCAGGCCAATTTTGTCGAAAATGATTTTCCGGGCACCAACGTTGTGGCCGAAATTCCGGGAACGGACAAAAAACTGAAAGAGGAAATCGTCATGCTGGGCGGACATTTCGATTCATGGCACGGCGGAACGGGCGCAACGGACAATGCGGCCGGCTGTGCCATCGCCATGGAGGCCGTTCGCATTTTAAAAACCCTCGGAGTCAAGCCCAAACGGACCATTCGCATCGCTCTGTGGGATGCCGAGGAACAAGGATTCATCGGTTCCCGCGGGTACGTGACCAATCATTTCTTTGATCGGGCCAAAAAAGAAAAGAAGCCGGAATATGATAAGCTGGCGGCGTATTTCAATTTTGACAATGGAAGCGGGAAGATTCGCGGCATTTACGCTCAGGGCAACGTCGCGGCGATCCCCATTTTTGAAGAGTGGCTCAAGCCCTTTCATGATCTCGGAGCGGCGACCGTAACCATCCGCAACACCGGCGGCACCGACCATCTATCCTTTGACGCCGTCGGTTTGCCGGGATTCCAATTTATTCAGGATGAGCTGGATTACGACACGCGGACCCATCATTCCAATATGGATGTCTACGATCACATCTCGAAAGGCGATCTCATCCAGGCGGCGACGATCATGGCCTCGTTTGTCTATAACGCCGCGATGCGCAACGAGAAGCTGCCCAGAAAATATTTCGATCCGAACGAACAAAGACCGCCGAGGTCCATTTTTTAAAACCATTATTGGCCCGAGACAGAACAGGATCATGGAGAGACCCCTGAGCCGTTTCTCGAACGGTCCAAAATCGCCAATCCGATCTTGGGCCGCCCTCGCCTCCTTTCTATGGGCCGCCATTTTAGGTTCGTCCCCCTGTACCGGCGCCGTGATATCCGACCCGGAAAAAGACACTCTGGCGATTCTGAAAAAAATCTATGATGAGGTGAAAGAGATGGGCCCCTACCCCGGCGAGAGCTTCATCCTCCATGAATTCTTTGCCGGCGGGCCCGACGACGACGACACGAACAAGGACCAGCATGTAGTCGTCCTGATCCAGGTCGTCGGCGGCGTTGAAAAAATGAGAATCCAGGTGACCTATATGGAGCGGACCAAGCAGGACCGGACGATCAAATATGCCAAAGAGGTGAAGAACATCTCTTGCCTGGTCGCCGCGGACAGGATCACGGTTCAAAGCTCCGATTACAGCGAAAAAGAGATGGACAAGCTGGCTCCGGACATCCTCCAGGCCGTCCTGAACAAGAAAAAACTGCTCAAGGACAAATAAGGGGGAATTCTTTTTTCTCAACGGCGGCCGGGACCTTCCGGCTGATAAGGGTTGACGGGAAATCCCTATTTAGTGTCTACTAGGATTGCTTTGCCGGAAGAAAAGACGACTCCCATCGAGGCCCAGGAGGGCGAGATCTGGGCCTTCGGCGGCGGCAAAGGCGGCACGGGCAAGACCTTCATCACAAGCTGCTTGGGAACCTGCCTGGCCAAACGCGGCCGCCGAGTCGTCCTTGTCGATATGGATATCGGAGGCGCCAACCTCCATTCCTTCATCGGGATCAGCCGGCCGCAAAAGTCGCTGACGGATTTTTTTGAGAGCGGGGTGTCCCTCTCCGACTTGGCCGTGCGGACCGAGGTGGAGAACATGGCCCTGATCACCGGGGACATCTATTCGATCACCTCCGACACGATTAAATTCACCCAAAAGATGAAGCTCTTCCGGCAGCTCGTGAAGCTCAACGCCCAGAACATCCTCGTCGACCTGGGCGCCGGCAGCCACCTCAACACGCTCGACACCTTTCTCATCGCCGACAGAATGATCGTGGTCCTGGTCCCCGAAATCATCGCCATCGAAAACATGTACCATTTCGTCAAGAATGCCCTCTTCCGGAAAGTCAAAAAATCGCTCAAGGAATACGGGTTTCGGGAAATCGCCCAGCACATCTGGGACGGCCGCCAGAGCTACGGGATCAAGAACCTCAAGGAGTTCATGGATTATCTGAAAGAGAGCTTTCCTTATCTGGGGACGATCCTGGACGAGGAGCTGGCCGGCTTCAAGATCACTCTCATCCTCAATATGGTCAGGGCCGAGCAAGACATCCTCCTCGGCGCATCCATCAAGAGCGTCCTGATGAAATACCTCGGCGTTCCCGTCCGGTTCTCAGGCTTCATCGCCTACGATGATGCCGTCTGGAAGTCGGTGCGGGAGCGGAAACCGTTCATGCTCAACTATCTTTCTTCGAGCTGCGCCAAGGCCATAGAAGTCCTTGCCGACAACCTGATGGAGGGGAAAGAGGTGGAGATCACCGGAGGATTCTGATGCCGCAGGAAGATCTGAAGAAATATTTCGACATCCTGGAATTGAGCCCCTCGGCCACTCTTCGAGACGTCTATAACGCCTATGTGCGGCTGAAAAATCTATTTTCAGGCGACTCCATCGTCCTGGAAGCGCTGGCCGAAGAGTTTCCCGAGAAAAGAAGAAAAAAAGTCCTCCGCCAGGTCGAAGACGCCTACGCCAAGCTCCAAGCCGCCCTCAAAAACGAGCCGCCAAAAACCAGTTCCATGATGACGGACGAGCCTCCGGCTGAAAAACCTCCTTCAGAGAAGGCCGTCGAGTTCACGTCCTTCAGCGGCCCGGTGCTCAGAGAGATCCGCGAGAGGCTGGGGATCAGGCTGGACGACCTCTCCAAGCTGCTCAAGCTGCGGGTGGAGCTGCTCAAAAATATCGAGGCTGAGAAATTCGACGCGCTTCCGGAAGCCACATATCTCAAGAGCCAGGTCAAAAGCCTGGCCGGCTGCCTTTTCTTGAACCCCGACAGGGTCGCCGCGGACTACCTCAAGCGCTTCCGGGAAAAGAAGCAAAAATAAAGAGAGGGGGACACACCCTCCCCTCTTGAAAACGGGGATCGTGTGTCCCCTCGATCGTCAATATTTCTTCTGAGTCTGTCCCCTGGTATCTACGATCCGCCCTTCGGAAGAATAATCCAGGATGTTCAGCTTGTCCATGTAGTCGCGGACGAGGTTGTACTCGAAGAGCCCGGTGTCAGCGGTATCAGAGGGCACCAGGCCGTTGGCCTGCAGGAAATTGAGGAGCTGCTCGTTCAGGGCGACCCAGTACAGACCGTCCGGAATGATCGGCTGGCCGTTGACTTTGACCGAGAAAGGATCGAGCCGGCTGATCTGGCCGATCGACTCGGCAGGCGGCTTGGAGGAATCATACTTGAACTCAAGCCCGGACACCTGGAGCGATAGCTCATCGGTGTATTCGACGTATGTGACCGAATATTCCAATCCCGCTAGGATCTGAGCTCCGTACAGTTGGACGCTTTTAATCTTGAAGCCGAGGCCGGAGACCGGATCATAACCGTAGGGAACCACGCGCATGACATCGTTGCCGACGACTCTGCCCTTGTTGATTTTATAGGCCATGTAACCGTTGGCCTCCATGGCGATATCAGCCGCGAATCCCCGCGCTTTGACGCCTTTTTTCAAAGCATCCGCGACGAGGTTTCCCAGGGGCGTGTCGCGGTTCGGGCTGCCGGGCGCCCATTTTTTCTCCAGGTCTTTTGTAGCCCAGGCTACTCCCTTGAGATAAACCGGCCCGAAGCGCGGGTCCAGCATAATTCCGGCGCCCAGGAAGGCCAGCTTTGGAAGAAGGGTCAGATCTCTTCTGATCTTTTCGTTGATGGAGTGAAGAGTATATTTTTCGAGCTTCACCTTGCCGCCGTTGATCTTCAGCTTGAGTTCGCCCAGATACAGGCCGAATTCACCCGCCTGGACGATGATCTTCCCGCCCTGCACCTGGGGCTGATCGAAAACGTCATGAGAATGTCCGCCGACGATGACATCGATCCCCGGCACCTGAGACAGGCCTTGGATATCGGATGCGGTTCCCAAATGCGAAAGACAAATCACGAGCGCACAGCCTTCGGCATTCTTCAAGCGATAGGCCGTCTCACCGGCAGCCTGAAAAGGGTCGAGCAAGAGGCCGGCCACATCGGGTGAGTAGTTCTGGGGATCCTTGTTGACAACGCCGAAAATGCCGATTTTCAAGCTCCCCACCTGCTTCACCATAAAGGGCTTGACGAAATTCTGGAGGGCCGGATGGGCGGACAGGTCGATGTTGGCACAAAGGACAGGCAGAGTGATCGGCGAGTCTCCCGCCAGCTGCCCGCTGAGAACGCCCAGCAGGGCATCCAGCCCGAGGTCAAATTCGTGGTTGCCCAGACACATGGCATCGTAGAGTCCCTGCATGATCTCGAGCTCTGGATACCCGAGGTACTTGTTGAATTCGAAGGACCCGACAAACACATCTCCCGCGTTGAGAGCCAGGACATTCTGATTTTTGGCCTTGATTTCCTTGATGAGCGTGGACATGCGCGCGATTCCCCCATAGTTCTCCCATGGCCCGAACGCAAAAAGGGCGGAGTGGGTGTCGTTGGTGTGAAGGATGGTCAGGGTCGTCTGGGCCGAGCCGAAAAGGGAAAAGGAAAAACAGAAGGCCGCCAGCAAAAAAATTTTAAAAAGTTTTGGAACCATAAAAACCTCCTTTTAATGATTTGTGATTCAGCTAATGATTTGTGATTCAGCCGATTCACGCCTAAAGAATAAGCGCGGCAGGGATTAAAGTTGTCAAAATGATGTCAAGATTTTGTTAAGATTTTGTGAAGATTGAAGGCAAAGACCGGAAATTCAGGGACGGTTTTCTTTTTCCGGAAAGAGAACCGTCCCCTTTTTTCCCTTGTTATTTCAGCTCTCGGCCGTCCCAGCAGAACGTGCAAATCTTGTCTTTGGGCAGGCCGATCGCCTCCACCAAGTCATCCAGCAGCTGGTACTTGAGGCTGCTCAGGTTAAGCCGCTTCCGGATCTTTTCTTCCATGGCTCGATATTTTTCGGATTCCGGGTGCGTGTATTCCGAGAGGTCCTTGACGCTTTCCCCCTCGACCTCCCGGATGGCCCGCCGCGCCGCCAGGTCCATCTCCGAGCGGGAGACCGAGAAATTCAGGAACTTGCATCCATAGACTAAGGGAGGACAGGCCGGCCTCATGTGGACTTCCCGGGCGCCGCAATCATAGAGCCTCTTGATCGTATCCTGAAGCTGGGTGCCGCGGACGATGGAGTCTTCGCAGAAGAGGAACCGTTTGTCCTGGATCAGCTCGCGGATGGGAACGAGCTTCATCCTGGCCACGAGATCCCGGACGGCCTGGTTCTGGGGCATGAAACTGCGGGCCCAGGTGGGCGTGTATTTGACAAAAGGCCTTTTGAAAGGAATCCCTGATTCGGCGGCATATCCCAGACCATGGCCGACTCCCGAATCCGGGATTCCGGCCACGAAATCGATGTCGATCGGGTTGCGTCTGGCCAGGGCGGCGCCGCAGCGGTTCCTCACCCATTCGACATTGATCCCCTGGTAACTGGAAGCCGGATAGCCGTAATAAACCCAGAGAAAGCCGCAGATCTGGAGCCTCGATTCGGGCGCCTTTCTCTGCTCATATCCTTCCGGCGTTATAAAAACGATCTCGCCCGGCCCTAAATATTTATCCACTTCGAAGCCCAAGTTGGGAAAAGAGCATGTTTCCAGGGTCACGGCGACGCTTCCCTCTTTTTTGCCCATGACCACCGGCGTCCGTCCGTATTTATCGCGGGCGGCATAGATCCCTTTATCCGTCAAAATGAGAAGCGAGCAGGAGCCCTCGATGGAGTTCTGGAGATGTTCGATGCCGTCCTCAAAGCTCATTTCCTCGTTGATCAGGGCGGCGGCCAGCTCGGTCGGGTTGATCTCTCCGCTCGACATCTCGGCAAAATGAAGGTGCCTCTTTCGAAAAGCCTCCCGGGCCAGCCCTTCGGTATTTTTGATCGCGCCGACGGTGACGATGGCGTAATTTCCCAGGTGAGACCGGATGAGGACCGGCTGGTCGTCGTAATCGCTGATGACGCCGATGCCGGCCCAGGAGTGGAGGTCGGCAAGATCGGGATCGAACTTGGTCCGGAACTGCGAATTCTCGATGTTGTGGATGACGCGGAAGATGCCGTCGTCGCGGACGACCGCCAGCCCTCCCCTTCTTGTGCCCAGGTGCGAGTGATAATCGGTCCCGTAAAAAAGGTCGGCGATACAGTCATCAAAGGAAGCGATGCCAAAAAATCCACCCATGTCATCCTCGATAAAATTTTTTCAGAAAACCAGGATTATTCTCTATCGGGGAGCGCTCCGCTGTCAAGCCGCTGCTGGAGACGTCACCCGAATTTTTTAATACAAACGCAATAAATAAAGTGACAATGTCTGGGCGGCGCTTAGGCCGCCCTCAAGCCCCCGTAGCGGAGGGGGGCCCCGTCGGCTTTTCCGACGGGGGGAACCGACGGGACTGGTTCCCCCCGGGGCCCGGGGGCTGCGGGCGGCCTAAGCGCCGCCCGAACGGGGATGTCATCTTAATTATTGCGTTGATATTAGTTCACTCCTAAGGCCGACAAATTCGACCGCCGCAGGAGGAACCAGGCCAGAGCGACCTTGTTTTCTTTCTCCGGAAAAAGAGAGACCTGGACAAAGTTGTTTGTGTTGAGATAGGTCCGGGCGGCTTCCTGAATGAAGGCAGGATTGATGAGCTTGAGCGCTTCTTCAAAATCGAAAAGGCTCTTCGGGTCCTCCCCGAGCTGATATTTATGATAGAGCTGGGTCAGCAGCCAGTTGTTCTGTTTTAACCCCGTCTCAAACTCGCGAAAGAGTGCCTGCCGCGCGTCATTGATCTCTTTATCCGTCGGACCATTGGTCTTCAGGCTTTCAATTTCCTTGAGGAGGGCTTTGACGAGCTCGTCCGTCCGCTGCGGATTACAGCCAAAATTGATCATGAAGGCGTATTCTTCATGCGGGATCTTCTCGAAAGACGCGTTCACACCGACGCCGTAAGTGCCGCTCAGCTCTTCCCGCAAGAGATTTCGCAGCCTGGTGTCCAGCACGAGCGACATGGCCCGGATGGCCGTGCGATGAGGACGATCGTATTGGAATGGCCCGGTGAATACGATGGCCGTCTGGCTTTTAGGCTCGATTCCCTTTTTGACGGTCTTCTGGACAACTCCCTTGGGCGGCTCGATTCCGACATCCTTCCAGGTCTCTTTTCGGCGCAAGGAAGGCAAGGATCCGAGATAGCGCTCCACCAGGGGCTTGATGTTTTCCAGGTCGATGTTGCCGATGAAAATGAAGGTGAAGTCGCCGGCGTCGGCGAAGCGGTCTTTATAAAATGAAAAGGACTTCTCAAGGTTCATTTCATCGACGATCTCCGGCGTCATAGGCCGCTCCCGGTAGTGATTCTGACTCAGGGTCGTCTGGAGCGCCTCCATGAACGCGTAGTCAGGGCTCGCTTTTATATTCGCCAACATGGCCTTCATCTGGGCCGTGAAAACACCGAAGATCGTGGCGTCGGCCCGCGGCTCGGTGAAGGTCAAATAGATGAGTTGAAACATGGTTTCCAGATCCTTGGGTGACGCGCTTCCCATAAGCCCTTCTTCAAAATCGCTAATGTAGGGACTGACCTTGGCCACCTTGCCGGAGAGCACCTTTCTCAGCTCGATGGCGTTGAATTTGCCCAAGCCCCCGGAAGCCACGACCTGGCTGGCCGTGCTGGCCGGGATAAAGTCTTTATCGCTGGCCAACGATGTACCTCCCGGACTCATCGCCCTGAAGACAATTTCGTCCTGCTTGAAGTTCGTGGGCTTGAAGACGACCTTGACACCGTTGGAGAGTTCCCATTCCGTGATTCCGACGTCTTCCCTGGTCTTGGTGCCAATGACTTTCCCAGGCTCCGGAACTTTATCCAGGAGCGGTTGATCGCCGGCCGTATCGATGTAGGGCTTGATGTCCTTGCCGGTGACGGCCTTCATCGCGGCTGCAAGCTTTTGCCCGTCGGGCACTTGGAGTCCCGGCTTTTCGGGCGCGCTGACCATGACGACGCGGTTCCGCTCGGTCACCCATTCCCGGCCGAGCTTGTTCGTTTCCTCAAGCGTAATCTCCGGCAGAAAACGCTTGGTGAGCTCGAATTCCACATCGGCTCCGGGGCTCGGCTCGCCCTGGAGAAAGTGACGCATGTATTCAGAGGCAAACGCCCTTGACTCTCGTTTCTCGCGCTCGGCATACAATCGTTCCATCGACCTCAGCGCGTCCCGCTTTTGCCGCTCGAGTTCGGTGGGGGTAAAGCCGAATCGCGTGACCCGCTCGGATTCCGTGAACAGCGCCTCCAGCCCGCGCTCGATTCCCTCGTCTTTGACCATGGCATTGAGCATGTACGCCTCTTTGGAGCGGACAAAGAGCCCGCGGCCGGAATAGGCATTCAGGAAGGGCGGATCGGGCTTCTGGGTCAACTCGGAGAAGCGGCGATTGAGCATTCCGCTGTAAAGCTCTTCGACGAGGCTCTGGCGATAGGCCCCGACCGTGCTCTGGTCGCGGACCGGCAGTTTGTTAAAAACAGAGACGCTGCTATTTGTCGCTTCCTTGTCCGTGGCGATGGCATATAAGGTCTCGGGATGGTCGGGGACGTCGTAGACGGGACGGAGACGGGGTGTTCGTGCGGCGGGAAGGCCGGCAAAATTCTCCTTGATGAGCTTTTCGACGGCGGACCGGTCAAAATCTCCGATGGCGATGACGGCCATCAGGTCCGGCCGGTACCAATCCCGGTAAAATCTCTTGAGCGCGTCGTATTTAAAGCTCTCGATCGTTTTCTTCTCGCCGATCGGCAGGCGGTTTGCATAGCGGGAGCTTTTGAGGAGGATGGGAAACTGTTTGTCCTGCATCCTGGCAGAGGCCCCTCGGCCCAGCCGCCACTCTTCGATTATGACGCCCCGCTCCTTGTCAATTTCGGCAGGATCAAACGTGAGCTCTTGCGCCCAGTCCTCAAGAATCTGGAATGCCGTTTTCATCACGTCGGGCTTGTCTGTCGGAATCGTGAGCATATAGACCGTCTCATCGAAACTGGTGAAGGCATTCAGGCTGGGCCCGAACCTCATCCCGATGGATTCCATGAACTTGACGAGCTCCTGCTTGGCGAAGTGCTTGCTGCCGTTAAAGGCCATGTGCTCCACGAAATGGGCCAGGCCCTGCTGGTCGTCGTCTTCCAGCACCGAGCCGGCATTGATGACAAGCTGCAGTTCTGCCCGATTTTCCGGTTTTTTATTGACGCGGAGGTAATAGCGGAGCCCGTTGTCGAATTTGCCGAGCGTGACTTGAGGGTCGAGAGGAAGCGCCTGAGTCAGCGAGGCAAGATCCTGAGCCTTTGCGGGTTGCTTCTCCTGCGCCCCGGCCAGGCCGAAGCTGGCCATGAATAGGGCAAGACATAAGGTTGTGATTAATCTGAGACGATGTTTCATCCGAATTCCTCCTTGTTCATGGATCAAGTCCATGGTCATAAATCTTCAAATCCTGCGAATATCCGATTCCGGGCAGCTCATATCCCCCATTTCGTCCGGATATATCATTTTTTTCAGAAGAATAGCAATTTGAGCGAGATTCGTCAAATGAAGCTCTTCTTCGTTAAGAATCAGCGGTTGATGGGCTTAGACCTCGGCAATGGCCAGAATGCATGAAGATGCCTTCTTCAAAGGCCAGGAATCCACCCCCGGGGCTATCTCGCTGCCGGTTCCGCATGGACCAGGACGTAGTCGACGCCGGGAATCCCATTTTTCAAGCGTTCCTCGATGCGGCTGGAGAGATCATGGACCTGGATGATGGACAGGTCTTTTTCGAACTGACAGTGAAGGGAGACCGAGAATTTGTCGCCTTTCCGGCGGACCAGGACATTGTGGCAGCGGGCCGGCCCGGCAATTTCGTCGGTGATTTTTTTGACTTTCTCCACGAGCACGCCCTCATGGGATGTAACGTTCTGGCCTTCCCCCATGCCTGTGCCGCGGGATTCGATGTGGGTGTTCACCTGGGTGATTTCAGGCATATCCTCCCGCAGGTCTTTTTCGATATGGCTGGCCATATCGTGGGCCTGCTGAAGCGACAGATGGTCGTCCACTTCCAGGTGCAGGTCCACATAGACCCGGCCCCTGTTCTCGTGCATGCTGATGTTATGGACGGGCATCTGGTTTCGATAGGCCACGGCCCGAATCCGTTTGGCCATGGTCTCGCGCTCCATTTCCCTCGGATCCGTATGGACGACGACATCGGCGCCGGGGGCGATCTCCTGCACCCGGGATTCGACCGATTCGGCGATGGCGTGGGTGCGCTCAAAGGACAGGTTGCGGTCGACCTCGACGGTCATGTCGACGAAGAAGCTGGCGCCCGAGCGCCTCATCCGGACCTGGCCGACATTCAGCACGCCTTCGACCTGCGCCGCAGTCTCGGAAATCTTCTGAGGTAGTCCGTCGGGGGCCTTGTCTAAAAGAACATCCACGGTCCGTTTGCCAAGCTTGAAGCTAACAAAAATGACGATAAAGGCCACGCCAAGGGCCGCCACGGCATCGGCCTTCTGAAGGATGTGCCCGTATTGAGGAAGGACATTTTGCCCCAGCCAGACGAGCACCAGCCCGCCGATGACCACGGAGGAGCTCCAGACATCCGTGGAAAAATGAAGGGCATCGGCCTCGAGCGCCTGGCTGTGATGCTTACGGGCGGCACGGAAAAGCATCCTGGACCGGCTGACATCGACGGCGATGGACACGGCCATGACCAGGAACGCCCAGAGACTCGGGTTGATTTCCCTGGGATTAACGAAGATGCGCCGAACGGCCTCGAAGATAATCCAGGCGCAGGTGATGAAAAGAAGCATCGTCTCGATCAGGGCGGAAAAGTTTTCAATCTTGCCGTGGCCGTAGGGATGTTCGTGGTCGGCCGGCTTGTCCGAAACACGGACGGCCAGGAAAGTGACAAAGGCGGCCACCAAGTCCAGGCCGGAATGGGCGGCTTCGGCCAATACCCCCAAACTGCCCGTGATCAATCCGACAGCCAGTTTCATCGAGGTGAGGAAGAGGGCGGCGATGACAGAATTGCCGGCCGCGGCCTTTTTTTCTTTTTCAGCGGATACGATCGCCGACGATGCCGGGGATGACATGAAACATGCTCCGAAGAGCCCCTATTCTAACACAGCCTCAGGACAGCCTCAACAGAAGATGTGGGCGGATTCTGGGCTAAGGCAACAGTCCCTGCCGGCGATAGAATTCCAGGGCCTGCCGGCAGGTCTCCTCAAACGTCAGCCGGGGCGACCATCCCAGCTCTCGGCGTGCCTTGGAGCTGTCGAAATAGCGAAACCGCCAGCTCATGGCGATGGTCCCGCATTCAATTTTCGAGGCTTTGCCGAAAACCCGGAAGACATTTTCGACCAGGAAGGCGGCGGCATAAAAGGGCGGATACGCCCAACGCGGGAATCTCTTCCGGATCGGGGGCTTCTCCAGCAGCCGGGCCAGGACATTGAAGATCTCAAGAATTGTCAGGTTTTCCGAGTTTAAGATGTAGCGCTCGCCCGTCCGGCCCTTTTCCATGGCTGCGACGAGGCCTTCGGCGCAATCCCGGATCGCGATGACGCCGTTCCCTCCCGGAGGGGCGATTTTCAGCAAGCCCGAGGCGATGTTCCGGAAGACCTCGCCGGTATGAAGCTTGACATCGCCGGAGCCGTAGAACGTGCTGGGGTTGACGACGAGGACGTCCAGGCCTTTCCCGACAAACCTCAGCGCCGCCTCTTCACTGAGTCTTTTGGTCAGCATGTAGGGGACTTTCCTCCAGCGCCGGTGAAAAGGAAAGGTCTCGTCTGCGGGATGGCGGGCATCCTTGGGTATTCCGACGGCGGACGTCGAGCTCACCACCAAGAGTCTCTTGATCCCGCTTTCGAGCGCGGCGCGGCAGACATTCTCCGTCCCTTCGATGTTTACCGCGCGCATCATATTTTTCCTGAGCTTATGATAGGACAGATAGCCGGCGACATGAAAAACATGGGTGCAGTCCTTCATCCCGCGAAGAACGGACTCATAATCCGTGATATCCCCTTCGACACGGACGAGCTTCAGGCCGCTGAGAAAGGGATGGCCGCTCGCGGGGCGGGCCAGGATCGTCACATCGAGGCCGCGCTCAACCAGAAGCCTGGTCAAATGGCTGCCTAAAAAACCTGTCGCTCCCGTGATTAAAATCTTATCCTGAGGATTCAATAACATGGGATTCTAGGACGTCTCCCTCCTTGTCTTAAACATCGGGCTCGAAAAATTCTATCCCAACGAGATTTCTGATGCAAACATCAAGACGGGGGGTGATGTTCGCCGAGGAAAATTGAAAGATCCAGTTGGCAGCCTCAAGAGTATAATTATAGAACCTTAAAATCGTATATTCAATTTGTCCGGCACAATGATATTGGCGTCCAGTTACAGCCTATCCAAAGTTATTTAGAGGCCACTGCCTGATCAGGTCAAAAAGGCGAAAAATCTATGGCTTGCCCCCAACCAATTTACCAACCCTAGAGTGAATTTTTCAGCCTTATAAGCCTTCGTTCGCCTTAATAATTCTTCAGCCCCGCCAGCCTCTTCCTGGCATCCTCAACTTCGGGCAGGCCGGGGCAAAGCTCCGGGGAACTGATCGGCGCCTGGGTTCTGAAGCTTCGGTTCATCGCCGAGAAGCCGCCGCCCTCCCATGTCTTCGAGGGGGTCGCCTTGATGGCGGCCGAGGAGAGGGCGGACTATTTTTAAGAACGCGTGGTTTCCAGGGGTACGGAGGTCTATCGTCTTTAGGCAGGTTTTCCGGTCGTCCGCAACGATGACGTCGCCGGCGAACCCGTCTCACGACAATTTTCTTGTTCTTGACTTCGACCCGAGGTCGGGACTATCATCTTTTCGTGAAGGGAGGCAGCGATTCCGAGCTGAATGCGGGGAAGGTCGTGCAACACAGAAAAGCAAAATCTTATAATCAATCCGCCTAATCCTGACTAACGGTGCTTAAAGAGGAAAACGATGAAAACAGGAGGAAGATGGAATGACCCGTGTAGGACTCGAACCTACAACCCGCGGATTAAGAGGCCGGAGAGACGTTTGACAAACGCTCTTTTTGACATTATCTTTCAATTAATAACAGCGGTTCAGTGCTTCACCCGCCGGATCATGTGCGGATTTGGGAAGGGGGACGCGCATGATGCATCGGAGACGGCG
The DNA here is from genome assembly GCA_964537875.1 of uncultured Eubacteriales bacterium. Taxonomy (GTDB): domain Bacteria; phylum Acidobacteriota; class Aminicenantia; order Aminicenantales; family UBA4085; genus JAPKZH01. The sequence continues at coordinate 4,795 of CAZIDN010000024.1, read as the reverse complement.
TAAAGGAGGGGGAGATGCGGAATAAAAGCTTTTTTCTTGTGATGTTCATCTGTCTTTGCTTGCTTCCCGGACTTGGCGACCAATCGACTCAGGGATCGTGGCAGGTTTTCACGAAAGATAACGGCCTGCCGTCCAATTACATGTTTTCCATATTGGAAGATTCAAAAGGCAATATCTGGTGCACCACCCAGGGCGGAGGCGTCGCAAAATATGACGGCAATACCTGGGAAATATTTAATGAAGCGAACGGTTTGATCGACAATTTCGTCAACGAGTCCTACGTGGATCGGAAAGGGAATGTCTGGTTCTTCCGAAATATCGGATCGGGTCTAGGAGTTCGATACGGGATAACTCGATATGATGGGAATAAACTCGATACTTCGAAAAAACCATTGTTGGTTAGAAAAATATATGAAGACAGGGCTGGAAATATCTGGCTTTGCACCAACGAAGGCCTGCTCAATTGGAAAAGCTCGGAGGATTTCAAGACATTCGGCGACAAGGAAGGACTCGCCCACCGCAATGTTTTCACCGTGTTTGAAGACAGCGCTAACAGATTATGGGTCGGCACGAAGAAAGGAATTTCCGTCTATGATGGCGCAACGTGGGTAACGTATGATGACAAAAACGGGGCGACGGACGAGACCGTGATCGAGATCCTCGAGGACAAAGCGGGGAGCCTCTGGTTCGGCACGAAGGGCGGCATTTTCCGCTTCGACGGAAAAGACTGGACGAACTTCACCAAGGAAAACGGGCTGCCGGGCAACGATGTGCTTTTCATGAAAATGGATAGCCAAGGACGTATTTGGGCATTTATGGGAGGGTCGAACAAGGAATTTGACTTGATATCGGCCCTTGCGGTATTGATCCACCGCTCCGGAATCGTTCGATTCGATGGCGGGGAAATGATCAGTTTCTCCGTGAACGACGGCGCCCCTTCCAGTAAAGTCACTGAGTTCCATATGGACAGTCGGGACAACATCTGGTGTGACACATATACTGCCGGTGTCTATCAGTATGACGGAAACCAGTGGAGAGAGCACAGCCGGAATAAAGGCTTCTTCGTAAATCACTTCACGGGATTTACCGAAGCCAGGAACGGCCACATATGGCTCTCGACTGCCAGCGGAATTCTCTGCTACGATCGGGAGAATTGGACCCACATCACGACAAAGGAAGGGTTGCTCTCGAACAACACGGATGCGATCATGGAAGATTCCAAAGGCAACATCTGGATCGGAACGATGAGAGGGTTGGTGAAATATTCCCGCTAGCCCGAAGATATGAACGGAACCTTGAATCCCGGTTTCTTTCGGATGGCGGCTTGGACCTCATCACGAACAACCCGTTGACTGCGATTTACGATAGTCTCGATTGGGGAGGGGGACCATGAAACTAGAAACAATCGCTAATTTCGTCTTGGGGTGTTTTATCCTCACCACCTTATCCTGCTATCCCGTCTATACCGTGCAGGAGATAAAACCGGAAACTCTCAAAGTGAAGAAACCGAAAATCTTCAAACTGGAAAAAACAACTGGTGAGACGATTGTCTTTACCAATAGGCATCCCGGCCGTATTCTGGAAAATTCCGTTCAAGGGAACGGCGCGCTGGAGAGTGAGCTCATTAGTTCTGAGATCGACAAGGCCCTAGTAAAAACAATTAATCGTGAAGGAGATCGGGTCGTTTCCGTAACGACAAAAGACGAGAAAACGTATCTCGTCAAAAAGATTATCGAAAAGCCGGGGACGGTCGAAATGTGGATCACGAAGCCCATTCGGCCCTTGCTCTATACTTACGTCTCGGTCGTTCTCTCCGAAGTGGAAAAAGCATGGGCGATATCGGTGGATTTCCTAAAAATATATAGGTGGGTACTAGGGGTAACCCTTATTACCGTAGCATTGTTTGTTATGTCGAAATTCAGCGTCATTTCTATTTAGTAGACCGAAATAATCAAGCAAATCCCTACCCCGTGTCACACCGGCGTCACCGAATTCGCTTAATCTCGCTTAATCCAGGCTAATGGTGCTTAAAACAAAGAATACGAGAAAACGTTCAAAATCAGGGGGAAATGAGGAAACGGGTCTGGCAGCGCCACGGGGATTCGAACCCCGGTCTGATGGCTGAGAACCACCTGTCCTGGGCCTCTAGACGATGGCGCCGTGTGGGCTAAAATAGCAGATATATCCCTCGAGTGTCAATGCCAAGCTTGCGGGTTCATAACCGTCGATCCCGTTCTTATGGGCGGGGGACTCGATAGCCTCTCCCTGTCAAGGCGAAGACATGAAATTGGACGATGACGCCGGCAGCCGATCGGGACAGGGAATCCTCTCCGAGAAAGTGATCGTCGGACGAGAGAAAATGGATTGACACAGGGTGACTCTTGGATAAAATGCATACGGAGTCAACCGATGAAATTCAAGGCCGTGATTTTTGACCTGGACGGCACGCTGCTCGATACGATCGAGGACCTGACCGAATCGATGAACTCGGCTTTAGCCATGATGGGATACCCCGGCCAGACGATTGAGGAATGCAAGCAGCTTGTCGGCGACGGAATCGATGTTTTTGTCCAGAGAGTGCTGCCTGCCCAGGCCCGCGGCAACCCGGAAATCGCCGACCGACTAAAAAAAGTCATGCGGTCCGAATATCACCGCCGGGGAGAGCTCACCACTCGACCCTACGGCGGCATTTCCGAACTCCTGGATGCCTTGAGCGAGCGCAACATCTCCTTGGCCATCCTTTCCAACAAACCCCATGACTCGACCCTCAGAGTCACAAAGAAATTTTTATCCCGGTGGTCGTTTCAGGCCATTCTGGGCGCCAGGGAAGGCGTCCCGATCAAACCCGACCCGGCGGCCGCCCTCGAGATCGCCCACATTTTGAATCTTCCTCCCGCGGCAATACTCTATGTGGGCGACACCAATACGGATATGTGGACGGCCGATGCGGCCGGGATGTATGCCGTCGGCGCTCTCTGGGGATTCCGCACGGCAGAAGAGTTGATCAATAGCGGAGCGAAAATTCTTATCTCAAAACCACCGGAACTTCTTAGCCTTCTCGCCTCATAACGTAGCGACTTCTATAATCAGCTCATCGAGAAGGATGAGGAGATCGCCGTACTTCGTTCGCGATGACAGATTAATTTCTCTCGAAGATTCCCAAAATTCGATCCCGCCTTTTGTTTAATGGACGCAGAAAAAGCTATTGAGAAACCGTCTATTTGCGATGTTCTCGAACAGCGAAGACAGGACAGGGGGCCGTCCTGATCACTTTCTCGGCCACGGAGCCGACGATGAAATGATGCCATCCCGATACGCCTTGGGTGGCGATGACAATCAGATCGCTCTTTTCCTCTTCGGCGATCCGGACGATTTCCTTGGCCGCGTTTCCATGGCCGATGATCGCCCGCACCTTCGGGCCTTCGGGAAAGTGCTGTTTGATGACACTCTGGAGTTTCTCTTCAGAGTCTTTGTGAAGAATCCGTTCGTATTCAGGTATGGAGAAAGAGATATTGGGATCGGTGGGCTGGTGGGGCAGCAGGGGAAGGACATAGGCCACGGCGAGCTCGGCCTTGAAAAGCGCGGCCAATTCCTTGGCGTACTCGAGTCCTTTATAAGAGGGCTCGCTGAAATCCGTCGAACAAAGAATTTTCTTTATGGTGAGCATCCGGCCATCCTTTCTTCTGTCCAATCTTTGAAATAGCGACAAAAATCTAGCACAGTTGAAAGATCAAAGTCAACCATGGATCCGGTCCTTTTTCCGGCCTTGGTCTGAAGGAAGATCAGGGCCGGGCCGCCAAGCGCATCTTGGCGGCGGTCTCGCCGCCGTTAAGCCTCCATAACATCGGTTGAGGCCGGTCTAAGCCTGCCGTGAATTCGACCGTGTTCTCCCACGTGTAGTTGAGGACCAGGCTGTAATCCGAGAAATGCTGCCAGCGGCGCCGCGGCAAATGCGTCACCATATGGAGATGATTGGCCGGCATGCCGATCTTGGCGGTGCTCGAAGGAATGTGCTCGAAGGTCAAGAAGGTGTGCGGCCAGGAATAATCGGAGGCGTGACACACCCGTTCCGTCAAGGCCGCCGGAAGCTCCTGGCTCTCCGCCTCGTCCTGGACCATGGTGAACATGCCGGAAAGGTCGGAATAGGCCAGGCGTCCCGCCATCCCTTTAATTCCTTTGGGCGAGACAAACCCGACCGAATATCCGAGGCCCGGGAAATAATGGGCGACGGCCTTGAACAAGTAGGGCTTCTTGGCATAATCCAGCGAGGCGCTGCCTGAGTTGTTGCCGTCGATAAATCCCCGCTGCATCCAAGGCTCATTCTGAAATCTCTTCAGGTCGAGCTTGAGCGCTTTCGCGCTCTTTTCGATCTCCCAAGGTTCATAGACCTTGCGGAAATCCATGAACAGCGTCGCCTCTCCTCCCGACAGATAGCCGTAGGCGATCATGGTCAAGAGGCCCTGGATATCATTCTCGGTGGCGAACGGAATGACCGTCTTTTTTCCGGTGTGATCTTCGCTCGAATTAAAGAGAGCTTCGGCGATGTCGGCCGTGGCCAGCGGCAGGCCGCGCCGGTCAGATCCCCAGCTGAGCTGGCCTGTCCAGCCGCCCGCGACGGCGTTGATATCCCGCATGAAATTCCTGACGATCAGGTACAGGGCCAGCCCTTCGTCTAATTTCATGGTATCCTCGGCGGTGAGGGCGGGGGGCTTGACGGCCCCGGTGTAGACGGGCATCTTGCGCCGGGCGATTTCTTCCGTGTTGTTGAAGATGCGGTTCTTGAACTTGACGTTGA
>CAZIDN010000023.1:0-54598 GCA_964537875.1 uncultured Eubacteriales bacterium | reverse complement strand
ATTGGCCTGGCCTGGCTCAACCTGCCGCTTATACCTCCGACGGGCAAATAATTCTGGGGTTCGAGAAGCTTCAGAAAGAGGTCATGGGGCTGGCCGTCACGAGGAATTTCACAATCTTCTCCATCGTTTGGAAGAGGAATATCTGAAATAGACTTAAAGAGCGGCGTCCTTGTCTTGAATATACAGCTTTTTCGGCACTGCAAAATTCGCTTGCAAATTTGCAATCATGTTGAAGGTCCTAGTTGCGATCGATCCTCTGAAGCTCACGGTTTATTCTCTCCTAACAAGGTAAACAATTTTGACAAAATTTGTTTATCAAGATAAACAATCTCGAGGAAGCCTTGACACCGGAGGGAGCGAAGGTCGACCTTATTCCGGTCTGGAAATGGTTATTAAAGGGGTGACCGACTCTCATTCTCCCGCCTCAAGGTTCGAAATCCGCTTGTTTAGCCATCTAGCCCAAAATCACACCCAGACCCATGGCAATTAAATCGACTCTTCAAATTCTCTAAAAGCCTCATCGCTTAGCTGATCCCAGATCATAAATTCCTGTCTTGTTTCCCCCGCAAGCTCGATGGTATCCCGCTTGATCAGAGAATATGGAGCTTCTGAAAAATCATCAATCGTGGTCTTATTCGTGATAGGGAATTCATGAATTTCAAACGTCTGCACTCGAGCCTCGCTTATGATGGAAAAGTGAAATCCCGGCGAGCCGCTTAGCCAATTACTTGAACTTGCGCAATCGGTTCCATCAAACATTTCTTTGACTCCTAGAGAGGATGTCTTTGCCCGACGATCCTCTTTTGCTGGACAAATTTGAATCCTTCGGTCCTGGTGATCGTGGCCACATCAATAGCCCCCCCCAACGCCGCGGACTCCAACGATCCAGGTTTGTATTTCGATACTCGTTCGAACGAGAAAAATCGAGAGATCAACGCAGTCCTGCAAGGGCAAGAATTGGTAGGGAATATGAAGTGACAAATTAGACTCGAGGCTTTTTTCCAGAGAGGTTCTTTGCTCGTCCGTCAATTTTAGTAAATCTTGAATCATAGACGGCGCTTGAGGATCCATCCCCTTAATCAGCCTCGAGGTGTACTCCAGCTGACCTCCCCAAGTCAAGCCAAATTGGTCCACCTGTTGTTCGGCCGGGTCCGGACTGTTCGGGATCGCGATTTTAAATACTCTCCCATACGGGGCATCTTGGTCATAACCTCCGACGAGAAAGATCATATCCGCTTGACCGGCCTCTTTCGGCATTCTTGTCTCCCATTGCCCTAAGAAAAATCGGCTGAGTCTTTGAGCGAACTCTCCAACTGAAAAGCGCTCCTTGCCTTCTTTTTGAAGTTCGCTTTCGAATTCCGGGAGAAAGCCGTGTGCCGTTCTCGGTTCTTTTTGTCCTATCGCTCCGAGTCCATATGTCACAGCGCCGACATATTGATGATTTTGAAATTGAAGAACCTTTGTCGCATTGTCGTACGTTGAAGGGATAACCGTTTTCTCTTGACCGATGTCGACCCGAACATTTAAGGTGACTCGACTGTCGGCAGCAAGGACAATTCCTTCGGGCCCCTTGAAAACGACGCCCAGAGACATTATTTTGCTCCCTTTTATAAAGACGTTGGCAACTTTAATATCGTATCACTCCGGCCCCGTAAAAACAAAGCCCCTTGGTCGATTTTGGCCTGTTTATCGGCGATCCCTTGCTCGGCTATTTTTCGATTGGCCGCTAAAACCAGCTGAACAGCTTCCTTCAGGTTCTCGCGGACTTCCGCCAATGTCGCCCCCTGGGTATTTGCTCCAGGCAATTCCTCGACAAACCCGACGTACCCTTCTGGGACTTTTAGAAAGACAGCCGTGAACGACACTTTGCCTCCTCTATGATGAATAGACATTTTTCGTGCCGAATTTCTCATTTTTTGCCTCGCGATTTTAATATATCATAGTTTGGCTCGTATCACCGAGCCTGATCCTCCGCTTTCCAGGCCTGGTTCCATTGACCGTCGATCACGCGCTCCGCTGACCGCCGATCACTGGTTCCGCAATTGACTCTTCTCTTTTTTGTTGCTATTCTTTGGCCAAGGAACCCGTGGGATTTACAGTGACTATCAAGTGCCCCGGATGCGATACGGAGAACACCTCCGATTCCCAATTTTGCAAGAAGTGTGCGACTCCGCTCCCTACTCCGCTCCCTTCTCCACTCCCTAATTCACTCGCCCCTCCACTCCCAACCTCACCGCCTTCTCCACTTCCTTCTTCAAAAAAAATCACCCCTCCTCTCGCAGAAACCCTTCAGACCTCCCTCAATGAATTAAGCACAGGCTCCACCGTTGCCGGCCGCTACCAGGTCATCGAGGAGCTGGGCATAGGCGGAATGGGCAGGGTCTACAAAGTCTTCGATACCGAGATCAAGGAAAAGGTGGCCCTGAAGCTGCTGAAGCCCGAAATTGCCTCCAATCAAGATATGATCGAGCGGTTCTCGAATGAGCTGAAGTTCGCCCGTAAAATCAGCCACCGCAATGTCTGCCGGATGTATGACCTGGACAGGGGCGACGGGACGCTCTTTATCACCATGGAATTTGTGCCGGGGGAAGATCTCAAAAGCTTTATCCGGCGCTCGCGGCAACTGGTTGTCGGGACCGCCATCTCTCTTGCCAAGCAGGTCTGCGAGGGGCTGGCCGAGGCTCACAGGATGGGGATTGTACATAGGGATCTCAAGCCGGGCAATATCATGATTGATGAGGAGGGCAACGCCAAAATCACGGATTTCGGGATCGCCCGGTCCATTTCCGGAAAAGGGATCACCGGCGCCGGTGTGATGATCGGGACGCCCGAATACATGAGCCCGGAGCAGGTGGAAGGGAAAGAGGCCGACCTTCGCTCGGATATTTATTCCTTGGGAGTTGTTTTATACGAGATGCTGACCGGCCGGGTGCCGTTCGAAGGGGATACGCCTTTCAGCGTCGCCCTCAAGCAAAAAAACGAAGTTCCCCAAAATCCCCGGCAGATCAATATTCAAATCCCCGATGACCTCAGCCGGCTGATTCTCAAGTGCCTGGAGAAAGACAGGGAGAAGAGATTCGAGAGCGCCGAAGAACTGGCCTCCGAACTTTCGAAGATCGCAAGAAATCTGCCGACCGCGGAAAGAAAACTGATCAGGGAAGAGACTCCGGCAAAGAAGCCCGGAAAACGCGTTCGATGGAAACATTCCATCGGGGTCCTGCCCTTCAGGGATAATAGCCCCCAAAAGGACCTGGAATCCTTGTGCGACGGGATGACGGATGAGATCATTGTCCAGCTCAGCCAATTCCAGGGGCTCAAAGTCATCAACACGAATTCCATGATGCGCTATAAAAATACCGAGAAAGACATCCAGCAGATTGCCGAAGAGCTGGGAGTGGAACACATTCTGGACGGGAGAATCCAAGAGCAAGAAAACAGAATCCGGATCAGCGCCCAGCTCGTCAATCCAAAGGCCGACTTCACACTTTGGTCACACGATTATTACCGGGAGCTCAAAAACATTCTCCGCGTCCAGGACCAGATTGCCAAAGACATCGCCGAGGCGTTGAAGGTCAAGCTCGTCCCTCCGACGGGCAAGTAGTTCTTAGGAAAATGTGCGAATCCTTGGTCTTTTTTTCCACAGCCCTGCAAAGCCAAAGCAATATCCGCCAGCAATCGCTCCCAAAGGTTATCAATAATTCCCCTAAACGGCCTTCTTGAGAGACTTGATGACGAAAGAATTCAGACTATCTCCCTCGCTGAGAGCCCTAACGGCGAGGGCCCGGTGCATTTCCGGGCTGGCCCGTAATACAAATCTGCCGGAGTAGTTCCTGTTTGTCGGGCGAGGGAGGGGCCGGCCGTCCTTTCGATAAATCTCGATCCACTCATCGATAATCTCGCAGAGTTTCCGATAGACGTTCGCTTCGTCGTCCCCGTGGCAACAATCGCCGATCCAGCCCGGAACGGAGCCGACATAGCATTGGTCCTTCTCTGACCAGGCAACTAATTTCAGATATTTGTCCCGCGGTTTCATGTCAATGCTTCCCTTATTTTTTCCTTGACCAGCTTAATTTGATAAGGCTTGGCATCATCGCCGGGGTGTCCTGAAAGCGTCAAAATGACGCCCGAGGAATGCATGTAGTTGCGATGGCTTCCTTTGCCGCCGCGATCGACGAACCCGGCCTTCTCGAGTTCCTTCATAAGCTCTCGAACTTTCTTTGGCATAATAATGATACTATTTTGATACTAATATGTCAAGTTTTTTTGCATAATGTATTCAACGAATGCTCTATTCGGGCATAACTTATTTATCGCCTCTCTAGAGAAAACGCATCCTGAGGGGAAGATTTCTCAAAGATACGAATTCGTAATCCGGAGCTGCTCTTTGAGCTTGAAGGAAAACCGTTGAGAAAATACTATTGACAGAAACGTCATTACAGACAAGTCTGTCCTGGACTTCGAATCTCTCGTAAATTTGATTTCACTTAAATATATCCAAATTCGGGAGTCACCGACTCCCGAAGGAGATGGTTGATGATTACCATGAAGCTCTTTACCTCGTCCCCGCCCATTGACACTCAGTCCGAAGTTGTGCTTGTATGACGAAAATAGCAATATCGGTGCCGATCTGAGTCTTGCCCAGTTGACTCTGCCTTCATTCCTTGCTAATCTTTAGCCATCCCAAATAGAAGGGGTCAGCAGTGACCATCAAGTGCCCCAAATGCGATACTGATAACACTTCCGATTCCCAGTTTTGTAAGAAGTGTGCTACTCAGCTCCCTTCTTCTCGGGATGTCGATATCTCTCGAACCAAGACCCTTAAGACTCCCAGAGAAGAATTAACCACAGGATCCACCTTTGCCGCCCGATACCAGATCATTGAGGAATTGGGCCATGGCGGTATGGGCCGGATATATCGTGCTGTTGATAAAAAGCTGAACGAGGAAGTGGCCCTCAAACTGATCAGGCCAGAGATTGCTTCAGAAAAAAGGACGCTTGAGCGGTTTCACAACGAACTCAAACTGGCCCGCAAGATCAGCCATCCGCATGTAGGCCGGATGTATGAACTCTTGGAGGAGAACGGCATTCATTTCATCACCATGGAGTATGTCCCGGGCGAGGATCTAAAAAGCTCGATAAGGCGGTTTGGCCAACTCCCCATCAGCAAATCTATCTCCATAACTAAGCAAATATGTGAGGGCCTGGCAGAGGCGCATAAAATTGGAGTTATCCACCGCGATCTAAAGCCAAGCAATATCATGGTGGACAAGGAGGGCAATGCAAAGGTTATGGATTTTGGCATTGCCCGCTCTCTAAAGACCAAAGGAATAACCGGCGAGGGGGTAAGTGTAGGCACGCCTGAGTATATGTCTCCGGAGCAGGTCGAAGGAAAGGAAGCGGACCGACGCGCAGACATTTATTCGCTGGGCATTATTCTTTATGAAATGCTGACCGGTCAGGTGCCGTTTGAAGGCGATACGCCGTTCACCATCGGGGTGAAACAGAAAAACGAAATCCCCAAAGACCCCAAGTCGTTGAATGCCCAGATTCCCCAAGACCTCAGCCGGCTGGTCCTCAAATGCCTGGAGAAAGACAGGGAGAAGCGCTATCAGAGTGCCGATGAGATGCGAACAGACCTTGAAAAAATCGAAAAAGGCATCCCGACCACAGAGCGCCCCATTACCAAACGAAAGACCGTCACCTCAAAGCCAATAACCGTAACCTTCAGCCGGAAAAAATTGCTCATCCCTACCGTGGTCATAGCGTTAGTCGTCATTGCAGCAGTCATCTGGTTCGCCTTTCTTAAAAAAGGAGGACCTCCCGTTCCCGTGCAGAAGCGATCCATCGCTGTGATCAGCTTTGAGAACCAGACAGGCGACAAGGCCTATGATTATCTCAGCAAAGTCATTCCGAATCTTTTAATCACAAACCTCGAGCAATCGGGATATTTCAATGTGACGACATGGGAAAGGATCCGGGACCTGCTCAAACAGGTCGGGAAAGGAGATACCGAATTCATCAACTCGGACCTCGGCTTCGAGCTCTGTCAAAAGGACGGCGTCGAGGTCATCGTGCTCGGGCTTGTGTCCAAATCGGGCAACACCTTCGTCACAGACGCGAAAGTCATGGATGTCGGGACAAAGAAATTGCTGGGCACAACGAATTCCAGAGGAGATAGCCCGGATAGCATCTTTAAAAACCAGGTCGATGATCTAAGCCGCCAGATCGCCAAGAGCGTTGGACTTTCTGAGCGCAAAATTGAAGCCGCCAAATTACAGGTCCGCGATGTGACAACCAGTTCACCAGAGGCCTATAACTACTATTTAAAGGGAAGAGAAGAGCATATGAATTTGGACTACGCTGGAGCCAGGCCATTTTATGAGAAAGCCGTCGAACTCGATCTGACCTTTGCGACAGCCTACTTGGGGCTTTCTGATGTGTACGATCATCTAAATAATCCGCAGGACAGGGACAGGGCTATTGAGAAGGCCTGGAATCTTTCCAAAAAGGCAACAGAAGTAGAAAGGCTATGGATTGAAGCCAGGTATGCTTCTTTGATAGAAAAAAATTGGGAGAAAAATCTGCGTATCATCCAAGAAATTGCAGATAAATTTCCCAAAGACAAAGAAGCCCACGCTTTGCTTGGCGACAGCTATCCAGATAGAAAAAAATCTATCGAGGAGCTCAATAAAGCCCTCAACCTCGATCCCAACTATTCTTCAGCTCTTAATGCATTGGCCTGGCGCTATCTAAATGATAGAGATTATGAGAAGGCTATTGAATACTGTAAGAGACAGATATCTGCTTTACCCGGGAAACCCAACCCTCTCGATTCTTTGGCTGAATTTTATGTTTGGATGAGAAAACTCGATGATGCTATAGCGACTTACAAAAAGGCTTTGGAGGTCAAGCCGGATTTTTACCCTTCGATGTTTGGTCTTCAATACGTTTATGCCTTAAAAGAAGATTACCCTGAAGCCGTAGGATGGCTGGATAAATATATTGAAGTTGCACCATCCTCAGGTATTAAGCTTGTTGGCTATTTTTGGAAAGGATTTTACAGCTCGTGGGTTGGCGACCTGGAAAAGTCGATGGGCTTTCTTCAGAGAGCAGAAGACTTGGCGGATGCCACGGGCAATAAAGGATGGATAGCTTCTGTCAAAAGGCTCAAATCATGGATCTATTATGAAAGGCAGGATTTTGAACTGAGCCGAAAATATAATGATGCCTCGCTCGCCCTTTATATTGAAAATGATCCGGCAAACAGACTCTATTATGAAGCGGGCTACAAATTCGGTCTCGGATTCATAGAATTAAAAGAGGGTAAGGTCGAATTAGCCAAGAGCAGGTTGGGAGGGATACAAGGAGAACTGATCAGTTTCTTTTATGATTTGCTCAGGTCAGAAATTGCGCTTGCTGAAGGATCTCCCCGAAAAGCAATAGATATTTTTGAACACACAGGCTGGGGTTGGCAAGATTTTGCTCGTCATGTATTTTATAATAGCATTTGGACCTTCTATAACACACCGTTTCTTAGAGATGTCCTGGCCAGAGCGTACTTAAAAATGGGGGATTTAGACAAAGCCATCGCTGAATATGAACGGCTGTTTACTTTTGACCCCCAAAAGCCATCTTTCTTCCTCATCCATCCCAAATATCATTACAGGCTGGCAAAGCTGTATGAGCAGAAAGGGCTGAAGGATAAGGCCAGAGTACAGTTCAAACGTTTTCTCGACCTCTGGAAGGACGCCGACCCAGGCCTCCCCGAACTCGAGGATGCCAGGAAGAGGCTGGCTGGGCTGAAATAGTTTGGTCACAATTCAGAGCCCTTGACGCAAAGGGCCTAAAATTCCTCGCTATAGATGATCCGTGCCGGTTTGAGTCTTGCCCAGTTGACTCTACCGCCTTTCCCTGCTAATCTTTAGCCATCCCAAATCGAAGGGGTCAGCAGTGACCATCAAGTGCCCGAAATGTAACGTCGCTAATCCTGACGCCGTTAAATTCTGCGGAGAGTGCGGCACACAGCTTCCTTCCTCCAGAGTTATCCATCCAAAGGTTACAGAAACGCTTCAAACGCCTACCCACGAACTGACTACCGGCTCCACCTTCGCCGGACGCTATCAGATTATCGCGGAACTGGGCAAAGGCGGGATGGGCGTCGTGTACAAAGCCGAGGACACTAAACTTAAGCGGACAGTTGCCCTCAAATTCTTACCGGCTGAACTGACTCGTGATCTGCAGGCGAAAAAACGGTTCTTGCAAGAAGCCCAAGCGGCTGCCGCCCTTGACCACCCCAATATCTGTACCGTCCACGAAATCAGTGAAGTCGAAGGCCGAATGTTCATTGTTATGAATTATGTCAAGGGACAGAGCTTGAAGGAGAGGATCGCCCTAGGTCCGATGAAGCTGGAGGAGGCTCTCGACATCTCGACTCAGGTGGCGGAAGGCCTTTCCATGACCTTATCGTGATCTCGCGCAGCTCGGCGATGACCTTCAAGGGGACGAAGAAGAAGATTCCTGAGATCGCCAGAGAAGTCAACTTGCGATACGTTCTGGAGGGGAGCGTGAGGAAAGCGGGGAACAGTCTCCCCATCACGGCTACGAGTGCTATCTCAGGGCGAAACATGAGATCATGCTGTTTACCGTAGATGGGTTGGAACGGGCCTTCAAATACCTGCAGAACGGACTCGATATCATCGGAGACAATGAATTTCACACTGCATAATTGAGTTCAAGCTCGAAAAAAATACAGACAGGGACTGCCCCCCAAGAGGCTTGATGAATTGTGAGATATAGACAACTTGTGTTTCGACAGGAAAAAGCGACCCGGCAATTTTCACTAAACAGTACCCGAGAGTTGTGACCCCCGAATTATTGATCAGGTTGAGATTCTCCGAATACGATGCGCATTATAAACAAGAATTCTTCTTTTCTTAGCTTAGGGAAACTTCGATTCGAGGCCGAAAAAAATCCCCGAGACTTCGCCGATGTCGTTATTGATGCCGGTGTCAATGATTGAAAAGGCGCCTTTGCCGGCTCCTTTCCCATCGGGCCCGGCATTTCTCGGCAGCCCTCTTATCCCCCGCCTCATTCCAGAGATCGAGCGCCGCGGCGAAATCCCCCATTTTCTCGTGGGTCCGGGCCAGCCTTCGCTTATCGGGCGGGTTCTGCATTTCGTAGAGCGCCAACGCTTCCGCGAACACTCCGCGCTTGTAAAAGGCGTCGCCGGCTTTGTGGAATTTTCCGAGGCCGACGTAGATGGACGCCGCCTTCTCGGGCTGCCGGGCAGAGACATAGTATTCGGCGGCTTTTTCGGGGCAGCCCGCCCTTTCGCAGATGAGAGCCGCCCGAGCATACCGCTTCCACTTCGCGCACCTCTCCCAGGCTTCGGGCAACCGGTTGTTCCGGGCGCACCAGTCGACGGCCGCGTTGAAGAATTGATCCTCGCCGAAAAGAAAGAAGACGAAATTCCCGGCGCCGATGGTCATCTTCCGAAGGAACTCCGGGATCCTGCGGCCCCCGTTGAGAAAATAATCGCGGAGGGCCAGCCCGTCCCAGTCCTCTCGCTCTTCAAGCCCCGGCATTTCCTTTTTCCATTGTTTTTTGATATCGAGATAAGCCCTTTGGTTGAAAAAATCGAGCCTCCCGATAAAATCGATCAAGGCGCCGGTATCTTCCCCGGGCTCGAGATAGGAGAAGGACTTTTTCCAAAAGGTCCCTTCGAAGTCGAACCGGGCGAGAAATCTCCCCCAAGTTCGCGTCTCTTCGGGTTGGCGAGCCTTGGCAAAATACGCATCCATGAAATCGACGAGCTTGGAGCCGATCAAGTCGTACGGCAGTCCCAGGTTTCCTTGGGCTAGGGCCGTCCGGCATTTTTCCAAGAAAAACTGACCGCCCAGCCGCACCTCATCCTGCGACAAACAGATGTCGATCAGCCTCGAGTAATCCTCCAAGCGCGTGACCCGGCTCCAGGCCTTGCGCCAGCCGGCCTCATCGTTCATCCGCTTCAGACAGATGCCGATCTCAGGTTCCGCGTAGCCCAGGATGGAAAAAAGAGCCAGGGCTTTCTGATAAAAACCGGTCTCGAAAAGATTCCGGGCCTGCGTACAAACCCATCGGATATCCCTGACTTTTCGGGCCGCCTGTTTAGCCATAGGATATCCGCTTTTTTCGTCGTCCTCGGACTTCAGGAAACACTCCATGGCGCTCCTGTAGTCTTTGAGTTTATGATAAATCATTCCCGCCGATTCGAAATCGCCCGCCAGCTTGAAATAGCGAGCGGCTTCATCGCTGTGCTTCAAACGGAGGTGGCACTCGGCCGTTCCCGCGTGATCCTCGAGCGCCGTGAATCGGATCAAGGCCCGAAAATATTTTCGCCGCGCGAACAGATCCCCGGCTTCCCGGCCGATCCGGCTCTTGTCTTTGAAGGCCTTGAGGGCCTTGACGGACTTGTCGAAATTTTCCTGGGCTTCATAAATCGCCAGCAGCTTTTCCTGTTGTCCCGTTTGCTCATAGAGGGCCAGGAGCTGGCTCGCCCGGCCCGTTTTTTTCCAGAGAATCTCGGCGCTCCTGAAATCTCCGCCCCGGAAAAACAGATCGGCCGCCTTGTCGTAGGATTTCAGCCGGCGGTAAAGCCTCGCGGCGGCGATATGATTCGAGGCTTGTTCGAAGCAGGCGGCGGCCTCCCGGAACTTTCTCAGGGGCCGGAGATAGATCTCCGCCATGGCCGCGAAATCCCCCGCTTTGCCGAAACAGGCCAGGGCGTCTTGATAGCATTTCCCGGCGAGATAAAGACGGCCGGCCTCGGCGTATTTCCCTTCCCGTTTCAGGACTTCGATCCGGCAATGATCAGCCCGCTCGCGGTTTCCCAGCGCTTCCCACAAAGGCAGAGCCCGATCGAATTCGCCCGCCCGCTCGTAGTTCGCAGCGGCCCGCTCCCGGTCGCCCAGGCCGTCAAAATATCGAGCCGCTTCGCCGTAACGGCCGGCCCTCTCAGCCTCGTAGGCCGAGGCTTTGGCGAAAAGCTTCTCATCGCCGCCGTTCTTGTAGCATTCCGCGGCCGCCCGGTAGAAGTCCCGTTCGAAGAAATAGTGCCCCTGTTCGATCCACTCGGCCGGCTTCGATAAGACATTCCAAATGCCATGGATATAGCTCCGGTCGGACGTGGTATAGACACGGCTCTCGAATTCCGGGCTCTCCCAAATCGGGGACGGCGCGCCGCCGTCGTAGACGATCAGGTCCCTCTGGGATCGCGTGATGCCGACATAGAGGAGATTGATTTCGTGCCGGATCCAGGCTTCGTGGACATTCTTCCGGCTCAGGTCCAGGATCGATTTCCAGACGTCGTCTTGCCGCGCGCTTTCGCAGAACTTCCAGAGGACGACCGTCTCGAATTCCAGGCCTTTGGCCTCGTTGATGGTGAAGACGAGCTCGGTCTCCAGGGTCTTTTGCAGCCGCGATTTTTCGCCTTCGCTCCGGACGAGGATCGTTCGCCTGGCGCCCGCGATCCTCAGCAGGTCGAGCATCTCGGCCTCGGGGATCCCGGCGACGACGGCGACGGGACGGCCCTTGTACCTCCACTCCTCGCGGCCCTCCTCGGCCTTGATGCCCAGGTACTTTTCCTTGAGCTCGAGAAGGACGTTGGAGAGCTCGACGATGCTCCCCGAGCTCCGGAAATTCAGGGAGAGGCGTTTCAGCGCCGGGACGCCCAAACCCCGCTCGAAGTAATGCCGGCGGACTTCCTCCCAGCGGAATCCGGTGGGATTGATCGTCTGTTTGGTATCGCCCGCGAAGAAGACATGCCGGGGGTCGCGGACCATGGCCAGCAGGAGGCCGATCTGAATGTCGGTGAAATCCTGGATTTCGTCGCAGGCCAGAAGATCGTAGGCGGGGATGCCGCCCTCCCGGGCGGAGACGATTTTGAGGACTTCCCGGGTCAGATCGAGCTCGTCCCACAGGCCGCCGCCGTCGAGCCGGTGCTGGTACCACTCGATGACCGGATAGAGCTCCTTGCGGCTGAACTGGAAGTTGGGGGCTTTTTTCTTTCCCAGGAATTCATACTCGAGGAAAGACAGGTGTTTTTTGTGGGCCAGCTCCTTGCGTTTCTGAATCTCCTCGAGGGTGCGGTCGAGAAGAGCCAGGACCCGGCCGCGCCGGGCGTCGTCCTGAAGATATTTGTCCAGGCGGGCGCAGAACGAGAGAATATCCGTCTGGAGATACTTTTCCACGAAGCCCGGAACGGCTTTTAGGGATTCGAGGTTGGCGAACAGGAGGAATTGCTGCTGCAGACGGGAGAAAATACTGACCTCGGCGTCCCGATTCCTCAAGGCGCGCAGGGATCGCTCGAGGACCGTCGTGTCGACCTGAGGAAGCGCCCCCTTCAGGATCGACCTGATCTCTTCCCAGACAAGCACGGGATCGAATTTCTGACGAAGGGGATGGGACGAATACAGCTCCCGGAACCTGCGGAAATCGACTTCCTTATCGGGATCGAAAGGCCGGCCTGCGCGGAAGGCCGTCTCCAGGAGGAACTCCTTAAAAACCCAGAAATCCGGAACCACCACCTGGGACCTGCCTTCGGCCTCGTTCAGCAGGCCACGATAGAGGCGCTCGGCAAGGAGCTTCAGGTGGCGGTTGAACGAGATGAAGACGTTTTTCCGCGTCCGCAGGTCGCGCCGGAGGAGGTAATACACGGCGAGTGTTGTTTTTCCGCTGCCGGCCGTCCCGGAGACGAGGACGGGCGGCGGAGACTCGAGAACATCTTTTTGCTCAGGCGTGAGGCAGAGGAAGAGCTCGAGTTCCTCCGCGGTGTAGCTCCGGATCCTCTTCCATTCCGGCTCTTCGACGGGGTACCAGCGCTGACTCCCGGACTCATCATTGATTTTTTCGGTGATCGATTCCTGGGTAAAGCAAGAAGAATCCAGATCGTCCAGGCAGACGTCCTTGAACAGCGCCTCGTCATAATCATGGAACTTCAGGAAGGGGACGTTTTCGGGGATGACCTGCCGGAATCGGCGGTCGAGCCGGTCGTGGCTGGCGATGCCCCAGACATAGACGATAAGGTCGTTGGATTGGCGATCGCCCGGGCGGCCGAGGGTGAAGAGCACGCGGAGGTCCGCGTCGGCGGCGACCTCGAAGACGCATTTCGAAGAGAGGCCTCGGAGCTTCCTGGTCCGAAGGTTTCCCTCCCAAAGGCCCGATTCGAGGAACTCGAATTTTCGCCGGATTCTCTCACGGAAGGGCTTCGGCTGCCCGAGAAGGAATTTTTTGACCGTATCGTTGATGAGGACCGTGGCCATGGGACATTATAATACCAGAAAACGGTTGGGCGTTCCCCCAAGATTTGCCGGATCTTTTGACACGGCCTGTCTTGACCTGCCAGGACCTAAATGTTTTCGTCGACGAAGATGTCTCCCTATTGACCACCACAGTTGCCCTCTGCTTTTATTAACCAGGCAGCCGGCCGATTCGTTTCTCACCGCACTATGGAAATGCCCTGAACGCTATGGCTTTTTGAGCGCCGAGTTATGAGGACCGACCACCCTGAGAAGAATCTCGTTCTTCTCCCCGTATTCGAAGGTGAATCTGTAGTGGTCATTCACCCGCGCCTCGAAAATCGATTTCGTCCCCTTGATTTTTTTCACGCCGAGCGAGGGATGCCGCGGGTTCGAGATCAAGATCCCGAGCTGTTTTCGCAGCTTTTCCCTGGTTCGCGGGTCTAAATCAAATACGCTGTTTTTGAACCTTTCCGTTCTTGTGAGCTTTAGGCCTTCCCTCAATTTCATCGAAGAGTTCCTCGACCGAGTCAAATGACTTCACTCTCCCTTTCCGGATATCCTCTTGCGCCTCGGCCTCGAGCTTCTGCCACCTTTCCTGCCAGAACCACGACTGTTCCTTGTCGATCGTCTCCTGGGGCACCAATACTATGGCGTTGTCCACAACCTTTATCAGGACGAGGCTTCCATCCTCCAAATGGAGCTTTTCTCGGATGAAGCTGGGCAAAGTCACCTGCCCCCGGGCCCGCAACCTGACCAATTCTTCCATTCTTGTCTTCTCGCTCATGGCAAGATTTTCATAATTTCTGAATTTCGCAATTTCAGACATACGATAGGCCTCTTCCAGCCAAATGTCAATCACAAATCTTAGACGAAGCTTCCTGCTCGGGAATCTCAGGTTTTTTCAAGCGTTCCGTGATCAAGAAGTTCTCCCAGAGCATCCCGCCATCGTCGCGAAGCTCCATGGGATTGAAATTCGAAATGACGGCGTTCCGGACGCCGTTGTCCACAAAATATGTCTATTATGAGGATTCAGAATCCTTTCTATGAGATTACCTGTCATCCGGGACCCGTTTCAGATGGGCCAGACGATAGGGCGGAATATTTTTGATCGTAAGACTGAAGTCATCACGAGCTAAAGAGCATGTCTGAAGGCTTTCGGCCGGCCGCCCCGACCCTGAGATTCTCTTTTTTTAAACTTAACTGCTCCCGGACGACTAAATCATAAAGGAAGAGGAAAACTTGTCTTCTTGCCTGGAGCGATAGTTGCAGCCAAATCACCTCGGGGAGGTCCGGATGAAAGACAAAAAATGGTATCTTGTCCTTATCGGCCTTATGATTCTGACGTCACTCAGCATTTTCGCCCAAACAAAAAAGCTGAGGGACATCGGGAGATACAGCTTCATTCCCCTCAAAGCCGGGACGCCCGCGCCGGAGATGATGAAGGTTATCGCGGAGAAATACGCCGACGACATCAAGCGCGGGTTTGACCTCGCCGGATACCCCAGTCTGTACCCTCTTTTCATCGACCGGATTCGCCAGTCCGCCTTCACGGAAAGGGAGCTGGCCGTTGGTAGCCAAATGCTGTGGATGATTTTCCGCGCCCAGGGCCAGATCAAGGTCATCCATGACCTAGAATGGGCCGGCCAGGAGCCTCTCCCCGTTCTTTCCTTCTCCATCCAGGAGGGGGACAAAAAATACGAGCTCATCATGCCGAAAGCCTGCGGAAACATAGCGCTAGAGAAGGTGGAGTCGGCAGCGGCGCCGGCCGAAGAACAAAAGCCGCCCAAGCCGGCACCGCCCCTTCAGGAAAAGCCGGAGGAGCGGGATGAAATCTCCAAGGCCAAGATATTTCAAGAGTTTGCCGAGCTGATCAAAGAGGTGGACATGTATTGCTCCTTTTCGGTATGGGAGGATGAGATTCCCGGGCTGAAAATTATCGGAGCGGAGCGGGAATCCGAAAAAACCATGTTCAGCGACGGCGATGTTATCTACTTGAACAAAGGAAGGGACGGAGACGTCAAGCCCGGCCAGATTTTCTGGATTTTGGAGATCCGTGATGAACTTCGGGGCTATGGTCCTATGGCTTTCGGCAAGGGCCGGGCCCGCGTTCAGTATGACGACAACGGGACGACGGTCGCCGTCGTCGAACATTCCTGCGACGCCGTCCGCATAGGCCATTACCTGGTTCCCTTCGAGGGCAGGAAGGGCATGATCGGCAAGGACCTTGGGTATGATGTGCCTCCGGTGGAAGTTGACGGAGTCAAGGGCAGCCTGGTCTATGTGCAGAACAATCTCCGACAGATCGCCTGCTACCACTGGGCGCTCATCGACCTTGGCGCAGAGCAAGGCATCCAGGTCGGACAGCAGATGATCCTCTACCGGAGGACAAGCAAGGACCTCCCGGTGCAAATACTGGGCAACTGTATCATCATCGACGTCAAGAGCAAGACCTCGACCATAAAGATCCTTTCCTGCCGCGATGTCATCCGGAAGGGCGACCTGGTCATGGAAAGGCCGCCGCAATAGGGAATTAATCCCGGCCCCGCTTTATAGAGCGTGCCTCGCGGCATTTAATGCCAAGATCATGGATTTCGGGATAGCCCGGTCAATATCCGCAAAGGGCATTACGGGCACAGGAGTGATGATCGGGACGCCGGAGTACATGTCACCGGAACAGGTGGAGGGGAAAGACGTCGATCAGCTTTAGCCGGACCGATAGGCTTGTCGCTGTTATAAATGAAATCGTTAAAAATATCCTGTGGGACCCGGATGAAGTATTTTTTATCAATCAGGGAGGTGGGGAAATTACTCTCATCCTGGATAGAGAGAAAAAAGCATTATTTCAGAATATCCTACCTCAGGCCATAGAAATACGGGAGATGGTCGCTGTGATTAGAATCCGAGAGCCAAAAGCTGAGGATATTGTTCGCGGCATCGATATTCCCGGACTTTACGCGTATTTTATCAATCAAATATCAAAAATTGGCATTAATATTCTGGACATGATTTCGATGGCATCGGAACTCATGCTTGTCATTGCAGAGCAAGACCTCATGCGGACTTACGGAGCCTTGAGTAACTGCATACAATATTTTAGAAAAAAGCAAGGAAAGCCGAAGCAATAGAGCATTATCAGAAATTCCTCTCCCTCTGGAAGGACGCCGACCCCGGTTTCTGAGTTCGAAGATGCCAGGAAGAGGCTGGCGGATCTGAAGGGCGACTGAACATGTCGGCTTGACGAGTTGGGCCGGCCGAACTAATATAGTCATTCATGTTGTTGAAACCTCTTCGTGTCGATGCGTCCGTGTGCACGGGATGCCGGGCCTGTGAAATTGCCTGTGTTTTTCACAGGGAAAACGTCCTGGGGACTTCGTCCGCACGGATCCGGATCTTTAAGAAGGAGGCCGAAGGCCTTGACCAGCCGCTCGTCTGCCGGCTCTGCGCCGAACCATCCTGTATCGCCTCCTGTCCCGAGGGTGCGCTCAGCCGGAATCCAGGACTCGGCACGATCCTTCTTGATGAGGCTCGCTGCACATCTTGTGGCGCGTGTTTTGGCGCCTGCCCCTTTGATTCCTTCTCGGGCGATCCCCGCAACGGAAAGCCGTTGATCTGCGACCTCTGCGGCGGCGAACCGGCCTGCGTCTCCCGCTGCTCCCCGGGCGCCCTGCAGACGGAGCCTGCCAGCGGCCGGCGCGATTCCAGCCCTGAGGAGGGTTCGCAATGACCATTCGCCTGCGGCGCATCCAGAGGTGAATCCAGCCATGAAAGGATACGGCGGCCAGATCCTCGAGGTCGACCTCAGCGAAGGGGCAGTCCGTATCAGCCAGACGGAGGCGGATCTGGCTCGGGCGTTCCTCGGCGGCCGCGGCCTGAACATCAAACGGCTTTGGGACAGACTTCCGGCCCACACGGACCCTCTGTCGTCGCAGAACCTGCTTGTCTTCGGAGTCGGACCCTTTACGGGATCCATTTTTCCGGGAGGCGCACGCTATAACGTCAGTGCCATGTCACCGCAAACGGGAATCCTCGGTGACTCGAACGCCGGCGGTTTTTTCGGCCCGGCTTTGAAATTCGCGGGCTACGATCAGGTCATTATCTCCGGCCGGTCCCCGCGTCCCGTTTACCTGTTGATAGATGACGATCACATCGAGATCCGGGACGCCCGCGGCCATTGGGGGAAGGACACCCATGAGACGGCGACCGCCATCCGGCAGGAAATCGGTGACCCGGGGTTCGAAGTGGCGGCCGTGGGACAAGGAGCGGAGAACGGGGTTCGTTTCGCCGGGATTTTCAGCAACCTCGTCCGGGCCGCGGCGCGGACGGGAATGGGAACGGTGATGGCCTCGAAAAAACTCAAGGCCGTGGCCGCCCGCGGCACGCGGCTCATCACTCCGGCCGATCCCGCCCGGCTCCGCGAGCTGCTCGACCGTGTCGACGAACGTATCTACCGCCATCCGGACTACGGGTCCCGGTCGCGCCTTGGCACGACCCGGCTCGTCAAAGCCCTGAACGACATCGGCGGCCTGCCGACCAGGCATTTTCAGGATGGCAACTTCGAGGCTGCCGACGCCGTCAGTGGCGAGGCCATTGAATCGCTTTACAAGGTCAAGAGCAAAGCCTGCTTCGCCTGCACCGTGCACTGCAGCCGATTTTTGAGGGTTCGCGATCCCCGTTTTCCCGGTCTAGCTTCGGAGGGTCCCGAGTACGAGCCTCTGGCCGGCTTTACGGCCAGGGTAGGAAATACAGACCTGGCCTTTGGTTTGAAGTGTATCGACCTGGCCAACCGATACGGCCTGGATGCCATCGCTTTGAGCGAGGTCATCGCTTGGTCCATGGAGTGCGCCGAGCGGGGCCTTCTCAAGAAAGAGGAAGCGGACGGACTTGACCTGTCTTGGGGGAACAAAGAAACCATCCTCGCCCTGATCCACAAGGTCGCTCTCCGTGAAGGATTTGGCGACGTTCTCGCCGATGGCGTGAAAAAAGCTGCTGAGCGGATGGGCCGCGGCTCGGAGGCGCTGGCTTTTCACGGCAAGGGATTGGAGATATTCCAGGCCGACGTCCGTTCCATCAAGGCTTATGGACTGGGGAACGCCGTCGCGAGCAGGGGCGCCGACCACCTCCGCGCCGAACCCTGGTTCGAATTCTCCAACGACGCCGAGGAGGGCATCCGACGCTACGGAATGCCCGAGACAGCTTTTCGCCTCGAATATAAAGGGAAGGGCCTCGTGGTCAAACATTTCGAGGAGATGGCGGCCGTCTCTGACGCCATCGGAGTATGCAAGAACCTCTATAACAACATGGAAGTCCTAGATTGGGAAGAAACCGCGGCCTGGCTCCGTGCCCTAACCGGATTCGATCTTGACGGCCGCGATGTCCAACAGGCCGGAGAACGAATTGTCAACCTAGAGCGTCTCTTCATTGCGCGCGAAGGGATCGGGCGAAAGGACGACAGCCTCCCGGCCAGGTTTCTGCATGAACCCCTAATGGCGAAAGGCATCAGCCGGGGGGCGGTCCTGGAACTCGAACCCATGCTCGATGAATATTATCGTGCCCGGGGCTGGGACGTTTCGACCGGCCTGCCGGGACCGGAGAAGCTTGCGGAGCTCGGATTGAGCTGAGGCCGTAAGATACGAGGGAGTCCGATCTCGACGGACCATGAATAGATTGATCATATCGGTGACAAAGATACTGGGCAAGTGCAGCTCGGCGCCGCCGATGCAAAAAGGGGACTATTTCCTAGTCGATAACGGGGATATCCGCATCCCCGAAGGGCGATTCGTATGTATCTGGGCGCTTCAGAGCGTTCTTCCGCTCGTTCCCGCCAAGGAGAGGAAAATCGCCGAGCATCGCAAGGACGATTGGATGTGGCGAGTCCATCACGTTCAGTGTCCGGACCCGGCGGGCCGAGTGGTTTTCAAGATCGAAAAAGCCCCTAGCGAGACCTATGCGTCTCGTGCTTCTGCCTTATCACCGAGTGAAGGCGGGCATGCGACCCGGTCTGTGGGTAGTATCCATCCTGCGGATTCGCCTGAGCCGCTAACGCGGCCGCTGAGGATCGTCGTCGACGCTGTCAGGGGCGAATGCACTTCAGGGATGAAGCGAGGCGACTCATTTGTGGTCGAAGGCTGCAGGCTTTACATCCCGCCCGATGGACATGTCTGCCTTTATGCCCTGCAGGCCGTGCTTCCGTTTCTGGCCGCCAAGGCCCGGCGGCTCGAAGACGGGGATTGGCTCAAGCGGGACGACCGTTTCATCTGTCCCGATCCGGCCGGGAACGTCATCCTAAGGATCGACGTTCTCTGAGGTCAGAGAGGCGTCCTTTCCGCGCGGCTCACTCCTTTCTTCCTGTACAGAAGGTAAATTCCGGAGATGACAATCAGCCAGGGGATACCCGCATACCAGGAGATGGCCAGGTTGATAAAGAAACTGTCCACCAGAATGGCGACAAGGGCGGCGATGCCCGCCCAGGCCAGCCAGGGATAGCCGGGCATCCGGAAGCTGCTTGGCGGCAGACCCTCCTTTTGGCGCTTGGCGCGGAAGGCGATCAAGGTCAAGAGGATCAGGATCCAGACGAAGATCCCGCCGAAGATCGAAATCCCGAACATATAAAGATAGCCGGAATTCGGAAATTTTATGGATAAGAGCGCGGCTGCCGCCAACCCAATCGTTGAGATGAAGAGGGCGAACCGCGGAGCGCCAGACCCTGAAAGCCGGCCGAAAAGCTGGGGCGCAAAGCCGCTTCGAGAGAGCGAGAAGAGCATCCGCGATGTGAGATAGAGGTTGGTGTTCATCGAAGAAAGCGCGGCTGTCAGAATGACGAAGTTCATGATGCCCGCCGCGTACGGGATGCCGACCGACCTGAATACCGTGACAAACGGGCTTTCGGAGATCCCGGCTTTTTGCCATGGGGCGACGGCAACGAGCAGGCCGACGGATAGGATATAGAAAAGACTCAGCCGCAGGACGACGGACCGCATGGCTCGGGGAACCGCCTGCCGGGGATTTTCGGCTTCTCCGGCCGTTACGGCGACGATCTCGATGCCGTAGAACGAAAAGATGACGATAAGCATGGCCTTGAAAACGCCGACGAAACCGTGGGGCAGGAATCCGCCCTGGGACGTCCAGAGAGAAAGTCCGGGACCGGGCTGCCCGAAGCCGCCGAAGATGTAGCCGATTCCCAGGATAATAAACAGAACTATCGCTGCGACTTTGACCATGGCGAACCAATACTCGAAGGTCCCGAAGCTGCCGACAGATGACAGGTTGACCAAGATGAGCACGGCCGAATAGAGGACGATCCAGATCCATTGCGGGACTTGGGGAAACCAAAAGCGCGTATAAATTGCGGCTGCCGTCACCTCGCCGCCGATGGCGACGACCTGGGCCAGCCAATATGTGTAGCGAGCGACAAACCCGGCCCACGGCGAGAGATACGTTTCGGCATAGACGCCGAACGAACCGGCCGTGGGATGGACGACGGCCATCTCGGTCAGCGCGCTCATCATAATGAGACAAATGATGACTCCGAGAATGTAGGAGAGGATGGCGCCGGGTCCGGCCAGGCCGATGGCCAGGCCGCTGCCGAGGAAAAGTCCGGTTCCGATCGCTCCACCCATGGCGATCATCGTCAGTTGCCCGCGGCTTAGCCTGCGCTTCAGGCCGGATTCGCGCCTGAGCAGAAGGTCATCCGTTTCTATGGACATGTCAGGGCCTCTCGATTTATTATACCACCGTTTCCCTCGGGCGGCGCCCCGCGGCCAGAACTCCCAAGCCGAGGGACATGAAGAGGACGGCAAACCGCAGACTCCTGCCCGGCGCGATGCTGCCGGAGGGAATCGGACGACCTAAAGGATCTAAGCCGACCTGCATCCCCTCCCGCCTGGCAAGTTTAAGCGCCGGGACTATGTCCGCGTCTCCTGTGATTATGATCAGCAAGTCTGCTAACCTTTTCATTGCAATCAAAGCAATATCCAGGCCGATTTTCATATCGACAGCCTTTTGTTCAATTTGAGGATGAACATCGAATTCGGAAAGGCTTTCGATGGTGATCCTTTTAGAAATCAAGTATTTGAATTTCTCAGGACGCAATAATACATGAGCCCGGAGCAGGTGGAAGGGAAAGAGGCCGACCTGCGCTCGGATATTTATTCCTTCTCCATGTCCAGGACCAGATTGCCAAAGACATCGCCGAGGCGTTGAAGGTCAAGCTCGTCCATGAGGCGAAGGGGGCTACGAAAAAGTAAAATTCGAGAAGGCCGCTTTTTAAGGCCTTGAAGGAATAGGAGTGGCAGTATGGCCTGCCGGCCATTTCGCTCGTCCTTACCCGTTCCTTACTCTGTGCAAACAATCCGGCTTATCCCGGGATTGCGGGAACACTCACGAGCCATTTCCAGAGAGGGATGAAATGGATGACGAGGTCTTTGTGTTTTTCTTCTCTCTCATCATCCCAGGTGATCACGAACAGGCTTTGGCAGTTAAGTTCCTCACTTCCCCTGAGCAGAGAGCGGCATTCTCTTTCTTTAACTTCGGGACTTTTGATGTCGTAACAGACCTGGACGAGCGCGGCGATTTTTCCCGCTTCTTTGAGGATAAAATCGACCTCTGCCCCCCGGGAATTCTTGAAATAGTAAAAATCGGCCCCTCTTCTCAGAAGCTCGACCGCCACAAGATTTTCCATCAACCTTCCGGTATCGGGCGAAATCTTGAATTTATAAACATTGATGACTCCGTTATCGTAAACATAGACCTTGCGCCGCGTCCGGAGCTGCTCTTTGAGCTTGAAGGAAAACCGTCTCACGGTGAAAACAAGGAAAGCTTCTTCTAGGTAGGAAAGATAGTTCTCCACCGTGTGGACGCTTTTAAAATCGAGGATATTCTTCAGCCTCGACGAGGATATCTCCGTCGAGTGGTTGCTGATCAGATACAGGGCCAGGTCATACATCTTCTTGCTGAACCTGATGTTGTACCTTTTGGCGACGTCTTTGAAAAGAACGCTTTCGACAAGCAGCCGCAGATAATCGGGAGATTCCACCTTCTTCAGAACAACCTCGGGATATCCGCCTGTTTGCAGATAATCGTTGAGATAGTGGAGAATCAATCCCTGTTTTTCTTTAATCGCATAGGATTCATCAAGCTCAACTCCCCTGGCTCTCAGGACTTCTTTGAACGAAAAAGGAAAGATCTGAAAAGGGATGTGCCTTCCCGTCAGATGGGTCGCCAGTTCTCTGCTCAGCAACCGCGAATTGGAGCCTGTAAGAACCAGGTTGTAACCGGCGCGCTGAAGCCTGTTCACAAAGAGTTCCCATCGTGCTAAATTTTGGATTTCATCAAAGAGGATGTGCGTCGTCTCTCCGTAAACCTCTCGGAGCCCCTTCAAGATCTCATCATAATTTTCGACAGAAAGAATCCTTTCGTCATCAAAATTCACATACGCAAAATCCATTCCGTCAAGGATCTGAATGGAAAAGATTGATTTTCCCGCTCTTCTCGGCCCAACGATCACCTTCACCAGGCTATTGGCGATGGCATCTTTGGCAGCTTTGAGCCCGTCTCTTGGAACATAATTTCCTTTTACGAGGCTATCCCTTTCGAGTTTGTGGCTAAGCATTATGTCTTTCATGCAAGTATTATATTATACTGCATAGAATGAATGCAATATCATGCAGTATATTTAAAATATTGCACAAAGAGGAGTCTAACGGGCTTCTCCATCATTTGGAAGAGGAATATCTTGAATAGGCTTAGAGATTTGCCTTCAAGATAAGCTTAAGAGCTTCTTTTCTTTGCTTTGGCTCGGATAAATATCGGGGTGAGAAAGTTGCTGATTTTACGGCGTCTTTTATAAAAAGCGATTTACAAGCATAAAAACTTGTATTATATTAAAACAAGTCTGAGTGCTTGTATTCCAGGAGAAAAACTCCGATGAAGGGCAGAAAGATTGATCAATGTGCGATCATCACGGGTGACCTCATTAAGTCTTCTAAGCTGAGCCCCAAAGATTGGGAAAAATTGCATGCCGTTATGAATGAAAGCTCACGACTGCTTCGCGAATCCTTTAGAAAGATCGTGCCGCTCGACGTCGATATATTCAGGGGCGATAGCTGGCAAATGCTTGTGCTCGAGCCGGCCAGCGCACTCCGGTTATCTCTTTTTTATAGGGCTACGATTCGCGCGAAAATGGCGATGCGAAATCTGGATACTAGAATGGCCATTGCGGTTGGGAAGATCGACTCGATTCCTAAAACTCGGGTCTCAGAAGGACATGGAGAGGCTTATAAACTCTCCGGAGAAGCGCTGGACAACCTCTATGGATCAAAGTCGGGCAATATGTACTTTGTCCATGAAAACAATGAACATACTCTCACTCTTGATATCATTGTCCGGCTTATTGACGCTATCGCCAGTCGATGGACGGATAAGCAGGCGCTGGCCATATCGGGTGCTTTGAAAGGGATGAAGCAGGAAGAGATCGCAGAAAAATTATGGGAGGAGAAAATCACTCAACAAGCCGTCGCTCAACACTTGAGCCGGGCCGGCTGGTATGCCCTGGAGAAAGGGATCGATTTTTTTGAGAAAAGGCTAGAACAAGCTATATAGCTTGTAATTGCCCAATACAAGCGAAAATGCTTGTAATGGTTGAAGGAGAGGAACAGAGTGTTTTCTGACTTTCGGGCTTTACTCGTTTGCCTTATAGCAGCTCATTTCTTAGCCGACTTTGTATTTCAAACTGCCAAAACGGCCGAAAATAAGTTGAATTTCTTGGTCCTCCTGAGACATGCCTTTCTTGTGAGCGCCGCAAGCTATTTGCTGTGTGGCGCATGGGGGGCTTGGATACTTCCTTTCGCCATATTCCTGGGGCATGCCATTCTTGATTTTATTAAAACCAGGATAAAATCCAGATTGTTGGCTGTTTTCCTCATCGATCAAGTTGCCCATATCGCTCTTTTGGTGGCCTTGTCGATGTGGGTGACCGAACGATATAGCCCGGCGTTATATTGGAACGGCCTATTTGGGGATACCTGGACTCGGTTACTCATCATTCTCGCAGGCGCTATTGCCGCAATTCAAGCCGGAAGCATTCTTATCGGCATCGCCGTAGATCCAATCCTAAAAGAAATTGCGCAGGATAACGGCACAGCTGTGCTGCAGGACGTCAGGTTGTCTCGTGGGCTTAAGAAGGGAGGAAAACTTATCGGCCAACTTGAACGTGCTATCATCTTTCTCCTCGTGCTGGCTGGGCACCCTGAAGGCGTGGGATTCTTGATTGCTGCGAAGTCAATTTTCCGATTTGGCGAGATCAGAGATGTAAAGCAAAGACAAGAAGCGGAATACATAATCATTGGGACATTCATGAGTTTTGGCTATGGCCTGCTCATCGCTTTCTTGACCAAATATTTCTTGAACTTTTGATTCCCTTAAATATATCCGAATTCGGGAGTCAGCGACTCCCGAAGGAGATGGTTGATGATTACCATGAAGCTCTTTATCTCGTCCCCGCCCATGATCCCTCCCGCATTAAGCCGAAACCGGGTAATACGCAATTAAATGGGTAATAAAATAGGTACTTTTGTGAATTGGCGATCCGAAGCCGCCAGGAAGAAAGGCCGTAACCTAGCTAGGGAGCCATGAAATTCTTTGTCGGTGTCACGGATAATCAATGGCTCGATTTCCTGCGCTCTTTTGGAAGAAGAATATCTGAAATAGGCAAAATCACCACTAAAGGTTATTAACAATTCCCCATTTCCTTGCAGAATTTAGTCATAATCTGTTTATTAGCATGTAAAGGCGGATGGGGCTGGGCTTTGCAGCCCTGTTCCTCAAGTACATTTCAGATTCTTTCGAGGAACACCATGCCCGCCTCGAGGCCGAGCCTTTTCAGGAAGTTTCGCTTGCTTATTAAACGAATATGCCTTATTATTTAATAAACGAAATGGTTATTTAACGATCACTTAATAGCAGGTCTAGAGATGAATCGGGGAATTTCGGGCAGATATGAGGCGTCCAATGTTGGCGGCGAGGTAGTACGGGCCTTCATCCCTGATCCTTTGCCTCCCCGGCCA
Source organism: uncultured Eubacteriales bacterium (assembly GCA_964537875.1). Lineage (GTDB taxonomy): Bacteria > Acidobacteriota > Aminicenantia > Aminicenantales > UBA4085 > JAPKZH01. The sequence goes on along the minus strand of CAZIDN010000023.1, from coordinate 29,262 downwards.
CCACTTGAACTCACCAACTCGCGTCAGCGGCTGCTGGAACGAGCGACCCTGGCCCTGGGCAGACTGGATAGCATCACTCTCTTGCTTCCCGACCCGCATCTCTTCCTCTATGCGTATGTCCGTCGGGAAGCAGTGCTGTCCTCCCAAATTGAAGGCACGCAATCCTCGCTATCAGACCTGCTGCTGTTTGAGCTTGAACAAGCGCCGGGAGTCCCTTTTGATGATGTGGTCGAGGTTTCTAATTACGTCTCTGCCCTGGAACATGGCGTTACGCGGCTGCGCGAGGGTTTTCCTCTCTCCAACCGGCTCATTAGGGAAATACACGAGAAGCTTCTCTCCCGCGGCCGAGGAAGCGAAAAGTCGCCGGGCGAATTCCGCCGCTCGCAGAACTGGATTGGAGGAACTCGGCCCGGCATTGCGCATTTTGTCCCGCCGCCTCCGTCCCAGGTCGAAAACTGCATGGCTCAATTCGAGCGGTTCATCCACGATGAGCATGTGCCCTATCCTGCCCTAGGCAAAGCGGCTCTGGCGCATGTCCAGTTTGAGACAATCCACCCTTTCCTTGACGGAAACGGCCGGATCGGGCGGCTGCTCATCGCGCTGATGTTGCACCTTAGCGGAGTGCTCTCACAGCCATTGCTCTACTTAAGCCTGTATTTCAAACAGCGCCGCGCCGAGTATTACCGCCTGCTTGATTTGGCGCGTTCAGACGGTGATTGGGAAGCCTGGCTCGACTTCTTTCTGGATGGCGTAGCACAGACGGCGACCACCGCCGTGCAAACCGCCCAGCGCCTCGTGAAACTATTCAAGGACGATGCTTTCCGCATCCAGGAGCTTGGGCGGATCACAGCCACTGCATTGCGTATCTTTGACGCTCTGCGTGAGCGCCCCATCCTGACCTTGAAAGAAGTATGCAAGCGCACTGGCATTTCGTTTCCCGCGGCGGCAAAGGGCATGGACGCCATCATCAAGCTTGGCCTCGCGCGAGAGCTTACGGGGAGGCAACGCAACCGCGTGTTTGTCTACGACCAATATCTTTCGATTCTGAATGAAGGGACCGAGCCGCTGTGAGAGCGCAGGTTTCCCATATCAAAACTCACGGGCAGGTCAAATCTCGCCGGCACCTAGCCGAAGGATGGGGCGCTAAGGTTATTGATCGTCTTTCGGCCGATCTCCGGCTTGATTTTCCCGCTTTACAGGGCCTCTCGCCCCGGAACTTGAAATATATGCGGGATTTTGCCGCAGTCTGGAAGGACCCGGAAATTGTGCAGCAGGTTGCTGCACAATTTCCCTGATTTCATGACTGTCTTCTGTTGGATAAGGTGAAGGATCCGGCAACCCGCGAATGGCATATTTTCCGCGCTGCAAATTTAACTTGCAATTTTGCAGCCATGCTGAAGGTCCTTGATGCGTCCGATGCTCTGCCTGCAAACAACCAGAAGCGCCGCGAGTTGATATGATTGTCGGCGGCTATTGATTCATGAGCAGCAACGGCCGATAGTTGTTTATCTTTGTTGTTACAAAATCGGCGTGTTCCTGCAGTTCAGGCTGTATCGGGCAACCCAAAGGATCCAAGCCGACCTGCATCCCTTCGCGCCTGGCAAGTTTAAGCGCCGGGACTATGTCTGCGTCTCCGGTAATTATGATCAGCAAGTCTGCTAACCTTTTCATTGCAATCAAAGCGATATCCATCCCGATTTTCATATCGACAGCCTTTTGTTCAATTTGGGGATGAACATCGAATTCAGAGAGGCTTTCGATGGTGATCCTTTTAGAAATTAGGTCTTTGAATTTCTCTGGACGCAATATCCAGCTGTTGTTTCTCCAAATTGTTTTGCCAAGTCTGAGAGCAAAATTTGGCGTTCTACGAAGGGATGCAAAGAGTTCTTTTTGCTGCATAGCGACGTGAGTTTTTCCAAAATCAATGAACTCATTTGTTATAGGATTATGCCCTTTTTCTATTAAGGGCTCCGTGTCGTAATAAAATATCCTGTATAAAGCGTCTGAATTACTTAAAAAATGCGTGCAGTAGTTCCTGATATTTGGGCCGTTATAGAAGAAGGTCTTTAACTGATATACCCGTTTTCTCATGAACCAGCCATCAATCATGAATACCACCTTACTCATGTTTTCCCCCGTAAAAACAAAGCCCCTTGGTCGATTTTGGCCTTTTTATCGGCGGCCAAAATGTCGCAAGGGGCGTTTTATAACTTTTATCCTTGTTTTGCCATAATAATTATAACACTACTGTCAAGATCTTGTCCAAGAGCCGCTCTTTATCATTTATAAAAGACGCAGCTTTCATTGTGATTTTCTCACTGGAAGCTTTCTTACTCCAAGCAATCAATTCGCCCCTCCCTTGACATCCCGCTAACCCATAGTCCGCAGCGATCCTTTCTATTGACATAATCCTAACATAATGTTATATACCGCACCAGAAGAGGGAACGCAACCGCGCCTTAGAACGATGTATGGCGTCCTCGGGGCCAGGATCAAAAAAGCCCGCACCGGCCTGGGCCTCAGCCAGGCGGCAATAGCCCGCACGCTCGGTGTCTCGAGCGAGTTCATCTCTCTTCTCGAGTCCGATAAAAGAGCCCCCTCCCTCGCCACCCTGAACAAGATCGCCTCGCTCCTCAGAAAAGACATCGGCTATTTCCTCGAGGAAAAAGAGGGCGGCTTCAACATCCTCCTCAGGGGAGTGACAGCAGGCATGGAGTGCTCGCCAGAGTCCTCATGGGAGCTTGGCCCAGCGCTCGGAGCAAAACCCGCCCTACCGACAGTGCCCGCCATTACCGCGGTTCCCCATGCCTCTTCAGCCCCCGCCGTCCCCACGGCTTTTTATGGCCTGGATCAAGCCGCCCGCTCTGTTCTCCAGCGCTTCAAAAGATACTGCGATGACTACGTTCGCCTGGAGCGACTCACCGGCCGCCGCCTCGGGCTCGCTCCCCTCTATGCCAACATCTCCCCCGATCTCCTGGCCGAGGAGGAACGCCGCCGCCTCGGACTCGGGGATGAGCCCATTCGCGATATCTTCGCCCTCGCGGAGCTCAACGGCTGCCGCATCCTCCGGCTGCCCATCCCCGCCGCCTCCAAGCTTTCCGGCGTTTTCATCTTTCTCGAGGAAAGCGAAGCCGCCTTTGCCCTGATCAACAGCGCCGACCCGCCCGGCCGCCAGGCCTTCACCGCCGCCCACGAATACTGCCATTACCTCAAGGACCGCCACGAAGGCCCTCTCATCGACGACCCCGGCGTTTTCAGCGATGAGTTTGTCTCACTTTCCCGGCCGCGGGAGGAATTTGCCCAGAGTTTCGCGGCCGCCTTCTTGATGCCCGCCTCCAAGGTCCGGGCGACGATCGAGAAAGAATTCGGCGGACGGAAGCTCGCTTCCGAGCAAGCCCTCTACTTGAAGCGGTATTTCGGGGTGAGCTTTGCCGCGATGTTGCGGAGATTGAGGGAATTGGGATATTTGTCGGCGGCACAGCACGAGGACTGGCTTAAGCTCCATCCTGAAATCCGGGAAAAGGAGGTATTCGGGGATCTTTGGGAAGAGGGCCGAGGCCGGAGAGTGCGCGCCGGCGGGGCCATATATTCCGACCGGTACAGGCTGCTGCAGCTCGAAGCCGCCAGGAAGAAAGGCCTTAACCTAGCTAGGGAGCCATGAAATTCTGGGTCGGTGTCACGGATAATCAATGGTTCGATGTAGTCTCGCACATCCCCGGCATCGACGAAGTCAATTTCTGGCAGCCGGGCGGCGGCCCCTCTTTTAAAGTCCTCGCGCCGGGTGAGCCCTTTCTTTTTAAATTGCACAGCCCCCTCAACTTCATTGTCGGCGGCGGCTTTTTCGCCCATTCGACAAAATTGCCCATAAGCCTGGCATGGGAGGCTTTTGATCAGAAAAACGGCGCTCTCTCTTATGATGAGATGCGGTCTCTCATCCAGAAACATAGAACAATAAAAGATAATAGACTCGAAGATTTCACAATCGGCTGCATCATCCTGGAACAGCCCTTTTTCTTTGAGCAATCCGCCTGGCTGCCGGTCCCTCCTGATTGGAAACCGTCTATTCAACAGGGAAAGCATTATGATCTGGATAAAGAGCCGGGGAAGTCATTCTGGGAAAAAGTCAATCTCCGTATCGCCAACAAATACGTGCCCTTCGAATCCCGGACAATCATGGAAGAAGGGCCAAGATTTGGGGCGCCGACTCTCATAACGCCGCGATTGGGCCAGGGTTCTTTTAGAGTGTTGGTGACAGACGCTTACCAACGATCGTGCGCCATTACTGAAGAACATACCCTGCCTGCGCTCGAGGCGGCTCATATAAAGCCTGTTGAGGAAAAAGGCCCGAACGCTGTCTATAATGGATTATTACTCCGTTCCGACGTCCACAGGCTGTTTGATAGGGGATATATTACCGTGACCCCTGAATTGAGAATTGAAGTCAGCCGCCGCATCCGCGAGGAATTCGAAAACGGCCGTTATTATTATCCCTTTCATGGAAATAAAATCCACCATCTTCCTGAAAATCCGCAAGATTGGCCATCAAAGGAACTCCTTATCTGGCATAATGAAAATATGTTTAAGGGATAACCTGACGCAAGATGAGAACTAAAAAAAGAATCCTTCTCTTTAGGATACCCTCGAAATTTAGGGGAACAAATTAAAAAAAGGTGCCTAATATGACCCCCAGAAGAACGTCAAAAAAAGACAGCCCCAGCAATAATGGAGCCATTTTGGGCTTCGAAAAAAGAATGTGGGAAGCAGCCGATGCCCTTCGCGGTAGCATGGACGCGGCTGAGTATAAGCACGTCGTCCTAAGCATCATCTTCCTCAAGTACATTTCAGACTCTTTCGGGGAACATCAAGGAAGCATTTTAAGAAACGATCGCCGTCCGGAAGCTGAATCCCGAGGCCAGGGAGCTTGCCGACATGGATTTCTTCGCGACCCTCGTCCGTATCGACAGGGCCGGAGAGGGAGCGTCTTACACGGGACTGAAGCCGGCGGGGCGCGATCTCGGGCCGGCCATCCCGGCTGGCAATAAAGCCTTGGACAGCGGCTCGGAAAAAGCCCTGGTGAAGCTCCTGACCGAAAGTGTTCAAGACGGCGTTATCGAGCATTTCAAAAAAGTCTTGGAACGAAAGAAAATCGATAATAATGACGTCGAGAAGGGAAGGGCATTTATGAAAGCGTATGTCGAGTTCGTCCATTATGTGCAGCGGATCTATGAAGTAGCAAAAAGCCAGCCCAAGGGCATTTCCCCGAATCCGAGGGAAACCAGGTTCAAAAATAAGAGCGGGCAACCGATTTCCCTGCCTCCAGGTCCGAAATCCGTTTGTTTAGCCATTCGCTCGACGCTTCGATAATTAAAGACATCGATAATTTCCAGAATAACGCATCAATGAGATTACCAGATTATATCTTCGTCCTATAAGATGCCAGGACATCATAAACCATGAAAGTCAATCGAAAATTTCCCTTGATTATGTCATGTAATATATATTATATTACATATATGCCAAGAGGAATTTCAGGTCGAATAGTGATTGAAATCAGTCCTGCAATAAAAAGGGAGCTATACGAAGCCCTGGACAAGGATGGTCTGACTTTAAAAGATTGGTTTCTTAAAGATATACAAATATATCTTGAAGTAAGAAGTCAACCTCCGCTTTTCAAAAATGAAAACCCTTATTTGAATAAACATCAAAATAGTAAATAATATTATTACCAAATGAATTTCAAAGAGAATGAAACTGCTGAAAAACTTAGAGGTCACTACTACACAGATCCCCAAATTGCTTCTTTTTTAACAAGATGGGTTCTTGAGCTTCAGCCCACAAGCATTCTAGAACCAGGTTGCGGTGATGGTATTTTCATAGAGACCATCGCTAATTCCCTGAATAAGTGTCATAAATTAAAGTCAGTAATTGGATTTGAAATTGAACCAAAGGAAGCAGAAAAAGCTAGAGGCCGAGGCAATCTTCTTAGAGAAATCGAAGTCGATATCCATACAGAAGAATTTCTGAGTTGGTCATTATTGAATTTCTTCAATAAGCCGTTGTTCGATGGAGTTCTTGGAAATCCTCCATTTATTCGATATCAATACTTAACTGACTCTATCCAAGAGAAAGCAAAAAAATTACATGACCTATTTGATTTAAAATTTACTAAACATACAAATGCCTGGGTTCCTTTCGTAGTTTCGTCTATTGCTTTTCTAAGGTCAGGCGGGCGTTTAGCAATGGTTGTTCCCTCTGAGATATTACACGTGCCTCATGCGGAATCGTTAAGGCGGTTCTTGATATCTCAGTGTTCAAAAATATTAGTTTTTGACCCTGTAGAGCTTTGGTTTGACAATGTACTCCAAGGCACAGTTCTGCTCCTAGCGGAAAAAAAACATGCAAAGAATGATGAGTGCCGGGGCGTGGCAATAATTCCGACAGAAGACAGGGCGTTTCTTAATGGGAGTGCGAACGAATATTTTGAGAATGCAAATTATGTAAATGGCAAAATATTAAATGAAAACAAATGGATGCGGGCTCTTCTCACAAGCGGCGAAAGAAATATAATTGATTCTATTTCTTGTAATCCAGCTATCTTTCTTTTTAATAAAGTGGCAGAGGTCGATGTCGGCATTGTTACAGGTGCAAACAAGTTTTTTTTAGTACCCGATTCAACAGTAACCGAATTTAAATTGCAGAAATGGGCTTATCCTATGTTTGGTCGGAGCGAACATGTAAAAGGGATTATTTATGATAAAAGGAATCATAATGAAAATCGGAAGCTTGGATTTCCAACCAATTTTTTATGGTTTAATAAAGCAGATAAATTATCCTCCTCTGTTCAAAATTACTTAAGGCTCGGCGAAGAACAAGACTTACGTATGCGTTATAAATGTCGGATTCGAAACCCTTGGTATTGTGTTCCATCTGTTTACGTTTCTAAGCTTGGAATGCTTAAAAGATGTCATGATTTTCATAGGTTAATTTATAATAAGGCGAAAGCTTTTACGACTGATACAGCTTATAGAATCAAAGCAGCGAGAGGCATTTCTGAGAAAAGACTTGTTTTTTCATTTATAAATAGTCTGACATCTTTGAGTGCGGAGCTTGAAGGAAGGCACTATGGAGGAGGAGTTTTAGAACTAGTCCCCTCAGAAATTGAGCGCGTTTTCATTCCGATGCCAATAATTTCTTTTGATCTTGAAAAACTCGATATGGATTTTCGAAATGGCGTATCCCCAGAAGAAATATTATTTCATCAGGACGAATCGATTCTTAAAGCGGTCGGATTAGCTAAGCATGATCGGAAGGCTCTGTTCTCAGCCTGGGACCGACTTCGGAGAAGGCGTCAGAGAATAAGTAATGTCTCAGCCTAAGATATTTCTATAAAAAAAGGTTCTTTTTTCCCTTCGATGGGTTTATATAACTTAAATTTTCTACCAACAAGATTCAATTTATAGATCAGGTCACCCAAATGCTTCCATGTTAGAATAGTGGTATAGTTGCCCTGTCCCGCCTCTCCAGACGGCTTGTGAAGGACATCTAATGTATGTGTTCCGTAGGAATCGCCTAAAATTGTCACGTCAAATTTAATAGGGGCTTTTTCTTCGAATGGTGTATTCTTAATAATTCTCCAATCTTGGTCAACAAAAACTTCTTTGCGGAAATACGTTGTTTGGTCAATTATTTTTCCTTGAGATCGATAATTTGCCTGCGTAAGTCTTATTCCACCTATAGGATGCCCCTTTTGACGTTGTACATCAGATGGAGGCAATTCTATTTTCTCCCAGGCTTTTTCTCCCCTTTTTTCTGATAAACTCTTTTTATAAGGTAAGGTAGAAACTATTTTTCCTTTAGGTCTTTTCTTTGTTGTCTTTGTTGTTTTCGAATGAGTAAACGGAACGGAAACTGTAAATGATTTCCCTTGGAATCTGGATTCTATATCAGCTAAGGCTGTATCAATGTGGTCTTCATTCTTATTTTTTAATTTTGTTGTTTCTCCGTGGTCGCTTTTTTCTTGGAGTAATGGACGAAATATTTCAAGAGTTTTAGCTGTAATTTTCTTTGCAAACCCTTGGCCTTTTTTCATTCACTTTCCTGCCAATAAGTCTTAAAATATTCATTGATCTCAGAAAAACACTTTTCGTGATCTTTGTCTTTCAGATCAAGTTTAATTAATACATTCGCTTCAATATTATGATAGAATCCTCCTTGGCCCCAATTTGAAGAGCCAACAATTAATAATGCACGCTTTTTATTTTCATCTGAAAACAAATATAATTTTGGATGAAAGGTTCTATTCTTTTCGTGGTAGAGATAAAGTTTTAAATTTTGATAGTTCTCCAAACTATCTAAAATAGCTTTTAGTGCCTCGTAATCTGATCCCCGAACAGTCCCGCTAAAAATATCTGCGCCAAATGTCATTTCTATCATCCCATTTTTTTTTAAGAAGGAAGTCATAGCGTCTAACAATTCTATAAAATTGCCCGTTTGACTAATGAACGCAATAGCAGCTTTGAAATTAGTCCACTTATCGCTGCTAAGTTCTTCAATAAGGATTTTTAAGAGATAATTGTCTTTTTCAGTTGCATAAGGATGTACAAAAACCTCAACTTCTGCTATCATTGTTTAATAATCCTTAAAGTGTAATTCGCTTCATTTCTGCAGATTATTTCTTTCCTTTTTGTTGCCGGGTTTTTCCCATTAGAAAAAATCTTCTAATTCATTATATAACCAAAAGTTAACCCTTTAATTTTGTTTACTTATTATACATAAAGTTGAAATATTTTGAAATATAATCTAAAATTATTGAAAGAAATTTGAAAAGAAGGGGATGTAATGAAAAAAAGTCAGTCGATAAGTGAAATGGCTTATAACATTTTGAAGGAAAGAGGAGGACCTCTTCACTATGAAGAGATAACGAAACAAATTATGAAAAAAAGAAAAATTGAAGGAAAAATTCCACGTAATATTGTATCTTCATGCCTAATAAGGAGCTCAAAATTTAAGAAAGTCACAAGAGCGAGAGATGGAATGTATGGATTAGCCGAATGGGAAGGAATATAAATGTATTAAGAGCAAAAGAAATATTTATAGACAGGCACGCTAAATCATCGCGGAGTGCAAACAACAAATTGTAGGGTAAAGATAATAAAAAGTGGCGCGTGGGACCCCCAGAGATCCGAAGGCATGGCTTCCCGTTTGTAATAGGACGCTAAGTGCGGATAATCGCCTTTAAGAGATAGACGGATCTCGGGTGGAGGAATTCTCATAAAAATGGTGCCAAATTTAATATCAAAATAACTACTTTACTTTGCCAAACCGGTTTATTATTGTATAGATATATAGGGGAAAAAAATGAATAAAGAAGAATTATTTAAAATTAAAAAGAAACTTGAAAGTCTTGGAAACAAGAGTATTGGAGAAGCACAAACAAAAGAATCTTTTATTAATCCAATCATCTCGGCTATGGGTTGGGATATAACTGATTTCGATGAAGTGAAACTTGAGTATAAACATACGAAAAAAGATATGCCCGTTGATTATGCAATTTTTATCGACCTCAATCCGAAGTTATTTATTGAGGCTAAACAATTGGGATTAAATATGGATGACCATAAATGGATTGCACAAATGTTGACCTACTCAACTATGGCAGGCGTTAAATGGGCTTTATTAACAGATGGCAACCACTATAAGTTATATAACACAATCGCAGAAGCTAAACTTGATGAGAAGCTATTTTTTGAATGGAAGATCGAAGAACTTACTGAAGATAATGTGGATAAGTATATTGGGTTTCTAAATTTATTGTCTAAAGAGAAATTTAAAGATGATGCAATAGAAATTGCATGGAAAAACCATTTTGAGGTCAACAAAGTTAAGGAAGCCTTGGAGAACCTAATAGATGACAGAGATGGATTACTTTTAAAACTGATTAATAAAAAAACAAAACTTGGAAAGACGGTAGTTGCGAACTCGCTGAACAAACTTAAAATAAAAATAGAAAAGGTTTATCAACCCGATATTCCTGTTATATCCCATATTCCCAAAAAGTGTCTCAGGAAAGGCGTTACAGGGAAAAAACCAGAAAAGGTTATATTATTTGGCAATACTATAAATGTAAAATGGTGGAGAGATATTCTGATTAATACTGCTGAAAGTCTAATAAAACATGCGCCAGAGGCATTTAATAAGTTAGCGGATTCAGAGAAGATGAAAGGCCCGAGACGCATCTATCTAACAAGAAGTAAAAATCTAATACTTGCCTCTCATCAATTAAGCAATGGTTTATTTATTGATGTGGGTCTTAGTGCTAATAGCATCGTTCGTCTTTCCAAAAAGATACTTAAAGGGTGTGGCTACGAAGAAACAGATATAGAAGTTATTCTTAAGAATTAGGGCACGCGAGGGACCAGGAACCTACGGAAAGGCTTCCTTATAGTAGGATAGGAATAGCGAATTTGTTATGCCCGCGTTTTGTGAAGTCGCTTATTTTAACAAATTTGTCAGGAATAGCATCTAAAAACTCTGATCGTCCGCTTATTCGCACTTTGGTAATATCCTGATCTCTTGCCTCCGAATGAAGCAAAAATAGCTCCTTCTTGGCCCTCGTCATAGAAACATAAAGGAGTCTACTATCTTCTTCTTTATCGGGGTTACCTGCGTTTATTCGGGGCAAAATATTATTTTCCAGGCCGACAATAAACACGTAGTCTGCTTGAAGTCCTTTTGCCTTTTTCATTGTCAGAATTCTAACATTACATTCTCCAGGCGATACGGCAATATTTTGAATCTCTTCCACGGCTGAATTTAGCTCTTCGGAAAAATTATCTATATTTCGCCATATCCTCAATTTGTCAATTACCTCAGCTACAAAAGTGATGATATCATCTTTTTTTCCATAAGTTTCTCTTAATGTGCTTATTATTCCAGCTAACTTGATGAATAATTCTTCTCTGCCTAGAATTTTTAATTGTGTATAAAGCGTCTTTCCTTTTCCGACTTCTCGCCATTGATTGCTTATTTGATTAAATGCATTCTCTCTTTTTTTGCGATTTTCCTCTTTCCCTACACGATCCGTCTGCAATCCAGGGATATCAGAAACACCTCTATTGATAATTTCCTCCAACAATATTCGGAAATAAAAATTATCGTTTGGATTTTTCAACCACTCCAATAAAACATATATAATATATAATTCCGCTTTCTCTATGTCGTATTCGCATAGAAAATTCACATATCTCTTTCTAAGCGCATTTCTTAGTGACGGAAAGTAATCGGCATCAGGCACCAATATCAAAACATCATACGACGGCCCTAATTCTTTTATTGTCCCTGAAATAAAGGCTGCTTCTATGTTATTGTGATCAAAATTCCATAGATTAATATATGTGTCTCTATTATTTTTAAATGCTAGGTTTTTTACTCTCTCCACATCGCCTTTGTTGTATTTGTAGACCATGTAGAAAGCACCTTTAAAGATGTTAGGAGGGCATCTGTAGCTTGTTCGTAGATACCGTACTTCCGCATCTGGTTTGTAGTCGTCTTTAAAATTTCTAATAAATTTTGGATCTCCTCCTCTGAATCCATAGATGCTTTGATAGTCATCACCTACAACAAAAAGGTTTTTGGTGTTTCCTGAGCTTAAGAGTTTTATCAGCTCCCATTGAGCGAAATTTATATCTTGGTATTCATCGACTAATAGATACCTCGCTTTTCGTTGAACTTTTCTCAAGAGGCCGTCGTTTTTCTTAAGCAGATTGCAAGCCAGTAGGAGTTGATCATCGTGGTCAATGTGATTAAATCTTCTCAACAAATCTTCATAGGCAGAACAAATTGTACACTTCAGGCTTTCAGTCTTTGCGCACTCGGCTCTCTGTCTACAGAGAATTGTTTCTTTGCTGTCCTTTCTTTTTCCTCCCACAATTTGAGCGCAGTCGGACATAAGAATCTTTTTAATATATTGAGAAGAAAGAACCTTAAAACCTTTACTTAATCCTGCTTCAGTAAGGTGATTTTTAATGACATCGTTACAGAGTTTATGCATCGTGCATATAGCTTCAGGTTGTGACTCAGGTTCTACATAAGTCCTGCCTTCTTGGCTAATCCTCTTCCTCATGTTGATGGCTGCTTCGTTGGTAAAGGTTATGACCGTTATTTCGTTTTTATCAACTTTCAGATCTTTAACCAGGTATTTAATCTTGTATGCAAGGGCCTCAGTTTTTCCCATGCCGGGCCCTGCCAAAACCAATAGAGGTTTATTGATTCTTACTAATTCATCCAATAAATCCATTTTTCTTGATTAACCTTCTTACTGACTCGGCAAACTAATGATATAAAACAAGACCCAAAAAAACAATTAAATATTAAGAGGCTGTACTCCCTAAGATAGATGCGCCTTTTCATAGCTGAAGCCGCATCCAGTAGAGGATGCCCTTTGGATAGTTAACCGAATGACCCGTTAATTGATAATTGCTTGCTGAAAACTGACAAATCATGATAGAAAAGAAAGGGGAGCTAATAAATCCAACCCGACTTTTTAATCATGAACGGCCTGAAGATTGACGTCGAAAAAGGAAAACAGGTAGCGGTCATCTTATTTGATAGGTTCAACTCGGACGAAGGCATTTTCGGCAAAAACGTGATGCCCGAAGACCTCATGTGGGGCTCGGACCTAGAAGGAATCGGGGTCAAAAGGGATTCCTGCGAATACATAATGTTCATTACCATGGTCGTATCGATAGACTACATGAGGGATGCCGACAAGCTCTGGGCAGCGGGAAGGAGAACTATGGAGGACCCGGATACGAGATGGCTTTTTAATCCCGCTTCGGCAAAGGACAGGCCTATTGACGAAATAATGGCAGCCATGAAAAAGCACAAACTTTCGCAGAAACACAGCAGGGACGCGGACTTCTGGAAAAGGGTCTCGGAGTCTTTCGCACAGTTCTATGATTCTGATCCTGGAAAGTTGATCAAGGACTGTGGCAATGATGCGATGAAACTCTACGAAAGGAAATACGACGTGCGGTTCAAGAAGGACTTCCCGTCTCTTTCAGGCGATAAAATTTTTCCGCTTTGGATTAGGATGCTCCATGACAACCTCGGAATGGAATTGAAGAATCTGGAAAAAGTCCCCATCCCTGTGGACGTACACGTTGCGAGGTCTACGTTCACCGTCGGATGTCTGAAAGGAGAATACAAGGGGAACATCGCAGACGTGAAGTCCAGAGTTGAAGAGGCCTGGGAAACGGTCATAAGAGGCCTGGTTCATCCGAAATTGAAATATGCGCTCCAAATGGACGAGGCCCTGTGGCATCTGAGCAAGAACGGATGCACGTCCCGAAGGGGAAACGTCTGTCCCAAGAGGAGACAGTGTCCGGTAGGCGATTATTGCGTGAGCGGGCTGGTCAAGGTCTCGACCAACGGCATCGAAATCAGGACGGGAAGTTCAAATGGCAAGACACCTCTTGATAATCTCATGTTCTGAAAGAAAAGACCATCGGGTGAAAAATGCAATACGCAGTAAAAGTAAATTCTTTTGTTAGGGATGTAAAAATTCATCAGTATCCGTGCGGGCAAATAAGAAAACGGGGAGGAGGACCAGGCAAATATGGCCAGGTGCTTTGGCAGGATTTTACCACGCTGGGTGAGGCAGAGGAATTTGCAAAGAAATGGGAATTAAGCGGATACAAAAAGGGATATTGCAGGATCTGCTTAGAAAAATACTGATTATGGATTGGCCTCTTGTTTAACTATTGCAAAGGCAACTGAGGTGTAATTGCTAGCATCAGAACCGAGTATCCTTTTCTTATGAATACACGACTATTTTTCTTCGCCGATTTTCTTCGGCAATATCCGCTTGCGAAGAAATATCTCATCGTCCCATCCTATCAGCTAGGGCACCAATTAGGAACCGTCCTCGCGCAGCAAACAGAGAATTGGGCAAACCTGCACTTTGTGACCCTTCCGTCGCTGGCACAAGAAGTGGCGGGAGCCGAGCTTTCAGGGCAGGGGATCAAGCTCGTTTCCGGAACGGCATCACTTTTCTTTGCTGATAGGATATTTAGAGAACTGAAGGAAGGGGGAAAACTTGGCTATTTTGGAAAGGTTGAAGCGACATCGGGAATTGTCCGGATTATCCGGAATTCAATTTTTTCTCTGAGAATGGCGGGACTGAAAAGCGCGGATATCTCGCCCTCCCATTTTATCTCTCAACAGAAAGGGGAGGAGATTATCCTTTTTCTAAAGAGATATGAAGATGAGATCCGGAACGAGAAGAAAATTGATATGCCCGGGCTGTACGAAATTGCCCTAAGCAAAATTGATCTGTGGCGGAAACAAAGGCGAATCTCGCACGATCAGGAATTCTATCTATCGTTTCAAGAACAGGCGCTGGATTATCTCGAGCGCCGATTCCTTGAGGAACTCGCCGGGGAGAATCTTGTCCTGATTCCTCAGGATCCGGTTAATGGGCTCGTCCGGCCGCGGCGGTCTTGGAAAATATCGGGTTCTCCATCTCGTTCTTTTGCCCCGACGAGCACATCGCCTACAGCGAACATCGACCGCCTCCCCTGGCTTTTCGCGCCTAAAGAAGCCCCGGCGCCTTTATCAGATAAATCGCTTCAGATTTTCACGGCCATCGGGCCGACAAACGAATGCCGGAAAATATTACAGATGATCATCGCCGAAAAGATCCCGCTCGATGAAGTCGAGATCATCCATCGCTCCGGCGCAGTCTATCCTTCAATCATGTATGCCCTCGCCGCGAAAAACGGCCTCAAGGTGACCTATGCCGAGGGCATTCTGCTCGCCTTCACCTCTCCCGGAAAAGTCTTCTTCGGGCTCATCGATTGGATGGAACATGATTTCCTGGTTTCCGACATCTGCGCGCTCATTGAAGCGGGCGCCCTTTCGCTTCCATCAAGCAATGGAGCAGCCGCGATTTCTCCGCTCAGGGCCGGCCGCTACCTGAAAAGCGCCATGATCGGCTGGGGAAGGGAAAGATATATATCCCGTCTCGAAATCCTCGTCGAGAGCGCCAAGGAAAGCGGCAGGGCCGCCGAGGCAGAGGAAGGCTCGCCCGAGAAGGCAAAGAAATATCAGGATCATATCGAGGAGATCGAGCGCTTAAAAAGATTCGTCGCTGAAATCCTGGCGCCTCTGCCCAGCGCCGACGATAAGGATAAAATCGATTTTGCCGCCCTCTGCCGGGGATTCGCCGCGGTCATTGGCAAATTCTCGTGCATCTACGTAGAAAACGATGCCGAGGCCCGGGCTATTCTTCTCTCCAAGCTCGATGAATCCGCCTCATCCCAGACCGCACCGATCGAGCGGCGGGCCGCATTCGAATGGCTCAGGAGCATCGCGGGCGCGCTGCGCGTGGGCGCTTCGGGGCCTGCTCCCGGGCATATCCATCTTTCGGGCTGGCGCAGCGGCGGATACTCGGGTCGGCCCGTGATTTTTTTAGTGGGGCTTGACCAGGGGACTTTTCCCGCCGCCGGGATCCAGGATCCCATCCTTCTCGATGAGGAAAGGGAGCGATTGTCGCCCGCCCTGGTGACAAGCGCGGATTCGCTGCGCGAAAACCTGTGGGCAATGGCCGGTCTCCTGTCCTCACTCCGGGGACGGGAGCGCGGGAAGGTCATTTTGAGCTATTCGTCATACGATGTCGTCGAGGAAAGGCAGTCCTTCCCGTCATCGCTCATCCTGCAGGCGGCGCGGCTTCTGGAGGGCGAGCCCGCGCTCGATTATTCAGCGCTCGTGGCCAGGCTGCCGGAGGCGAGAGGATTTCTTCCAGAGGAAAAAAGTGGGGAAAAATCATCAGCCGCCGTTCTCGACGAGATCGACTGGTGGTTGGCGCGCTTGGCGCCTCGCGGCGAGCTCCGAGACGGCCTGGATTCGGTGAAAAGCGTCTTCAGCGGCCTCAGCCACGGGATTTTCGCCTCGGAGAAGCGCGACAGACCGATCGTCTCCGAATATGAGGGGAAGATCAAGGTATCCCCCAAAGAAGTCTGCCCCCTGTTCAATCAAGACATCGTCATGTCTGCATCGCGGCTCGAGCTTCTCAGCCGTTGTCCTTTCGGGTATTTCCTGCGGTATGTTCTGGACGTCCAAAAGCCGGACGAGCTCGAGCTCGACGCCTCGAAGTGGCTGAACGCTATGCAAAGAGGATCCCTCCTTCATGAGATATTCGCCCTGTTCATGAGGGAGCTAGGGAAACGGGGCGAGGCGGTCGACCCGAAAAAACACGAGGCGCTTATCCATAAGATCGGCGCGGACGTCGTGGCGAGATACAAGGAAGAAATCCCGCCGCCTTCAGAGGGGATATTCGAACGAGAGAGAAAAGCGATCGAACAGGAATTGAATGTTTTTATTGGAGCGGAAGGGAAGCGCGCGGAGAGGGTAGAGCCGCTCCTCTTCGAGATAAGTTTTGGGAGAGGGAAGAGGTCGGAAGAGTCTGAGGGCATGGATGAGCCCATAAGCTTGATTTGCGACCCTGAGGACCAGCGCGCTTTCTTTTTGGCGGGCCGCATCGATCGGATCGACCGGATCAGCGGGAATCATTACCGGGTGATCGATTATAAGACGGGGAGCTATTCGCAATTCGAAGACCTGAAGTGCTTCGGCGAAGGCAGAGTCCTGCAGCATGCTCTGTACTCGGTAGCAGCCGAGGAAATCCTGAAGAAGATGAAGATCGACTCTGCGCCGCGGGTCGTGGAGGGCGGATATAGTTTTCCGACGCGCCGGGGCGAGGGGAAGGAAATCATTATCAAGGAAGTGGATAGAGGCGAGCTGGGGCGCCTGCTGAGCGAATTGATGAAGGCCCTGAAGGAGGGTCGGTTTGTGGTCAATCCGGAGGCCGCATGCGATTATTGCGATTATGCTCCTGTGTGCGGGGGTGAAGCCGCCAAAGAGCGGGCCAAACAGAAGAAAGACGGCAATGCTGAAGTCTTCGGATTTTTCGAAAAGCTTAAAAAATACGAATGATGAGGAGAAATTGATGATAGGCGCGAAGTCTGGCGCCGCTCTGTCGGATGCGGCGGCCAGACAAAAGATCGTCGAGGACCTGGATAAGACTCTATTTGTCGAAGCCGGGGCGGGATCCGGGAAGACGAAAAGCCTGGTCGACCGGATGATCGCGCTGCTCTGCGCCGGGCGGTGCGGCATCGGCAAGCTGGCCGCGGTCACCTTCACCCGGAAGGCCGCGGCGGAACTTCGCGGGCGCTTCCAGATCGAGCTTGAGCGGAGGGTGGGGCGCGAGACAAATGCTCAAATCAAGTCCCGGCTGGAGGAAGCCCTCCAGAACCTCGAACAGTGCTATATCGGGACGATCCATTCGTTCTGCGCCAAGCTGCTGAGGGAACGGCCGATCGAGATCGGCCTCGATCCCGATTTCGTCGAGATGGAAGAGATCGAGGATCAGGTTTTTCAAGAGAAAGGCTGGAATGATTACATGGTCAAGGTCAGGCTCGAGGAGGAAAAAATCGTCGCGGGACTGGAAGAGCTCGGGCTGGCGCCGGAGGATTTGAAAGGCGCTTTCGAGGCAGTTGCGCTTTACCCCGAAGTGGAAATCATCGGAGGGAGCGCGAGCATTCCGGATTTTGCAAAACTTAAGAATAAGCTGGAAGAGTTTCTCGAGCGGGCGCGTAAATTAATGCCGAAGCAGAAGCCCGAAAAGGGTTATGACGGATT
Source organism: uncultured Eubacteriales bacterium (assembly GCA_964537875.1). Lineage (GTDB taxonomy): Bacteria > Acidobacteriota > Aminicenantia > Aminicenantales > UBA4085 > JAPKZH01. Next base: position 11,565 of record CAZIDN010000023.1, on the reverse strand, counting down.
GCAGAAGCTTGTGGCGCGTTGTTTTGGCCGCCAGGATAAACTCGGATTCGACGACCACCGCCTGCTTATGGAGACATTCGAGTTCCTGGACAAAGACCCGGGCGTCACCTTGAACCGCTGGCGGGATAGAGAATGTGCCGAGACAGCGAAGCGCGAGTTCGACACGTTCAGGGAGAGCGTTATATCGCAGGCTCTACGGGCGTGGCGAGAATATAGGCACGATAGGATCGTGCGTTTCCTGGGGCCGGCGATCCAATATTACGAGGATCGGCGGCGGGAGGAAAACAAGCTGAATTTCGAGGACCTGCTGATGCATGCCAGGAAGCTGTTGCGCGACAATCCCGAGGTGAGGCGCTATTTCAGCCGCAAGTTCACCCACATCCTGGTGGACGAGTTGCAGGATACGGATCCCATCCAGGCGGAGATGCTGCTTTATCTGAAAGGAGTCGATTTCGAGGAGCGGGATTGGCAGAAGGCGCGGCTCGCGCCGGGGTCGCTGTTCCTGGTGGGCGACCCTAAGCAGTCGATCTATCGATTCAGGCGGGCGGATATCGATACTTACAATCTATTGAAGAAGATCGCGGTCGAGAGCGGCGGTGAAGTGCTGAGCCTGACATCGAATTTTCGATCGCTAAAGGCGCTTGCCCAATGGAACAACCCGATTTTTAAGATAGCCTTCCCGGCCGAAGCGACGCGGTATCAAGCGGCTTTCGCGCCGCTCGATACGGTGAGGGAGGAAGAGGCGGGGACAAAATGCGGCGTCTACAAGATCATAATGCCGAAGGTGGCCCGGAACAAGGGGGAGGAGATCGCGGAGGCCGATGCGGCGGCGATCGCGGAATGGATTGGGAAAGCATGCGGCGAAGGCAAGCTCCGGCTTTCGCGGAGCAAGGAGGAGAGGGAGAAAGGACTGGGAGCGGAGGCTCAGCCGCGCGATTTTATGATCCTCTACCGGTATAAAAAGTTCATGAGCGTTTATGCGCGGGCTCTTGAGGAGCGCGGCATTCCGTTTGAGATAACGGGCAGCGATGCCTTTGCCGAGTCGGAAGAGATCGGTGAGATCACGAACCTGGCCAAGGCACTCAACGATCCGGATAACCCTATCTTTACGGTGGCCGTGCTACGGGGGATTTTCTTCGGGGTGAGCGATAACGATTTGATGGCGTTCCGGAGGGAGGGCGGAAGGTTCAATTTTATGGCGGCGGGGCGCGATATGGTGGAGAGCAAGAGCATGGGGGCGGTTAATGTGGGGCTCGCAATGGCCAAGATGCGGGAGTGGAGAGGATGGACGTTGAAGATGCCGCCGTCGGCCGCGCTGGAGAAGATTTTTGAGGAGACCGGGATTCTGAACTACCTGGCATCAAGGGAAGTGGGCAGCAGCCGAGTGGGGAACATGTTAAAGCTTCTCGAGTTGCTGCGGAATGAAGAGCGGAAGGGCGCGACTTCGTTTGCAGGAGCGGTTGAGCTCCTGGAGGAGTTGGCAGAGGTGGGGGATATTGAGGAGATAAGTCTCACGCCAGGAAGGGAGAACGCCGTCCGGCTGATGAATTTGCACAAGGCCAAGGGACTGGAGGCGCCGGTCGTTTTCCTGGCGAATCCGGCGGGAATGAAGGATCATCCCATTGAAAAACACGTAGTGCGGGTTGTGCGGCTTGAGGAGGGGAAGGAAAGCGGGAAGGCGGGGATGGGGCCGCGGGGCGGACGGCCGAAGGGATGGTTTGCATTTTCTAAACCATCGGGACCCTATCATAAAACCATAATTTCACAGCCGTGCGGCTGGAAGGAGAAGGCCGAAGAGGAAAAACGCTATGAGGAAGCCGAGGAACAGCGGTTGATGTATGTGGCCTCCACGCGCGCCCGGAACATACTGGTTATAAGTACGTACGCCGGTGAAATGAAAAATAAGGCATGGGCTACTCTGGATGAAGCTCTGGACGAAGTGGCGGAGCTGGAAGAGGGAGCCGAGCTGGAGATGGGAGGAGAGACAGGCGAAGGAAGGAAAGAGCAGGGAAAAAAGAAAGAGGCGGCGCGTCCCATATCTACGCCGGAGGCCGGCCGAGTTGTTGTGCCCGGTGCGCGGGAAAAAGTCATAATCACGAAGGCAGAGGTTGAGCGGGCTCCGAAAGAAGTGGGGGAGACGGGAAGAGCTGCACCTCGAAAGCGGGAGCGAGTCGTAATCACCAAGGCCGAAGTCGAGCGGGCTCGGAAAGAAATATCGGGAAATATTGCGCGGGCCGGTGAACCCAGCTACTTGGTCGAAAGCGTCACCTCGGTCGCACGTAGAGATCGGGAGTGGCCACCTTGGCAAAGAGGAGCGTCGGGCATGGGCTTAAGCTGGGGCAGAGTCGTCCATCAGGTGCTCGAAGCCATCGGCACGGGAAGGGTGGCTTTTCCTCTGGAAGGAAGGGATGAGGCTGGTGCAAAAAGAGTGCCGATGGCGGAAAGTGGGCAGGTGCAAGAGCAGGAGCCCCGGCGTTCGTTAGATTCCGAGGCCGGGCGAGAAGGTCAGGGCCAAGGGGAACAGAGTAAAAAGGAAAGGGATAAGGAGGCACAGGGTAAAGAGGGGCCGGATAAAGAGGGACAGGCGAACCTCGAACTTTATGTCGAAAACCTGCTGGTTGTCGAGGAGCGGGATCTGGCGGACAAAGATAAACTCATCGCCTTAGTCAATTCAATTTTGCGCTCGGAATTTTGGTGGCGCGTCATGCGGGCCGAGAGACGTTACTTCGAGATCCCGTTTTCTATCAAGACAACAGAATCAGAGCTTGACGCTCGGGATACGAGCATAAAAGGGAGCGATAAAATCCGACGGGGCAACGACCTTTCCCCTATTTCCAATCTGCCCGTCATCCTGACAGGCACGATAGACCTTGTCTTTTGGGAGAATGGAGCCGAGGGCAAGAATCTAGGCGAGAGCAAAGATAGAGGGAACAGAAATCACGAAAACGCGGAAAAGGACCGAGGGGAACGAGATGACGGATATGAGGGAAACGAGAGAAGAAAGGGGGATGATGAGAAGAGCGCAAAACACATAGAAGAGGGAAAGGACTCTGGAGAGGGAGAGGAGGGAAGAGAGGGAAAGGACCGAAGCGAAGAACAAGAAGGAAAGGACGGCGGCTGGATAATCGCCGATTACAAAACCGACGCGGTCCCCGGCGCTGCAGAAATTATTAAGTCCGAAGGTCCGGAGCTCAGCATAGAAAAGATAAGGAAGTCGTCGCCCGAATTTGCCCGGATAATTGATTTCTATACTCCGCAGATCAAACTTTACACGAAGTTCTGGAGTCACATTACGGGCGAGCGCGTCAAAGAGTCCGGCCTCTATTTCACGTCTCTCAACAAATGGATAAATATTTTTGAGTGGACTTGATGAATTTAATTGACGTTGTACAAGTTCAGCGTGATGATTTCTCGTGAAATAAGAATAAAAGAAAATAACAGCAAACCCCAGGCTTCTGCCCGGGGATGAATAGCATCCGGAGCGAAACGGAGGATAATCAATTCAAAAAGGGGGCTAACATGAACGATGTCGAACTGGCTGATGCGATAGGGAAGGCCCATTGGCGTTTTACGCCGTATCATGGCCATCCTCATGAATACATCCTCATCTCGAAAGATCCTGAGGTATGGCGCGAGCTCGCCCGATGCATCGACGAGGAAGGCTACTGGGATAACTTCTATCGAACAAAGGTTCATTACTACAATTTTATGGGGTGGAAGTACTGGCACTACGAGGAAGTCCTTAACCGCGCTCCCATGCCGGACAATGAGATTTGGAATACCCAGAAATGGCAGGATGCCCTAGCGCTAAAAGCAAAAAGTGTTAAATAACAATGCGGTCGAATCATCTCGAGCCCAGGATTTTGGCTTCTCGCTTCCCATGATGAGATTTCTATCCTGAGTTTTTCGTCTTTCTGATAGGACGCGGCTAACCAGGGTCAATTTCCACGAGAAGGAAGAGCGGCCCGAGAGAAGGCATATACAAGTAGCTTGGCGAGGAAAAGTGGGGACGTCCCCACTATTGTCCCGCGGAATCCGCTTTACTGCCGCCTATAATCCTCCGTCGGCCGGTGGGTGAGAATCTGATGCGGAATCTTTAGGCAATACCAAACAAGACCTCGAAATTGCGCTGATGTTTGGTAATTATTCTTGACAATGAGTTACCAAACAAATTATGATAACGATGACTATGTTTGGTAAAAGGAGCGAAATATGAAGGTCATTATGGGCGTATTATCCGAGGAACTTCAGAACTCGCTCCAGATGAGAGAGCGTTACAGGCAAGCTCTTCAAAGTCTTCCAAGAGGCAGCCTTGTCGAAAAAAACATTAGAGGCCGCAAGTATTATTATCTCGCCTTTAGAGAAAATGAGAAGGTGAGATTCGTCTATAAGGGTAAGCTATCCGAAGCTGAGGTAAGGAGATATAAGGAAGCGCAAAAAATGAGAGCAAAGTATAGAAAGCTTTACCGGCAGGTCAATCAGCAAATCATTTTCCTTAAGAAGGTCTTGCGTGGAAAAACAGTATAACCTTTGTTTGAAGGTTTTAAGGCGGCTGAAAGACGCCGGCCTTCTTGATGAGGCTATGGTGATTGGAAGCTGGTGTATCTATTTTTATAGAGGTTACTTTGTAAGATTCGGGGTCAAAGCTACTCATTACTCATCTTTTTCCAGGGGCGAGTGAGCAAAGAGTAGCTTTGACCCCGGATTACGTTCGGTGATGTCCCCTATTTCTTGATTCCCTTAACATCAAATGCAGTCCACCACTTGCCATCCTGTTCACGTTCCCTCTTTCCCGTGAGAGACATCCCATCAGGAGAAAATTTCCACTCCTGCCGCCAACCTTGGCCCCCCGTTAAAATGCTTCTGTCTTTAAATGTCATCGTATAGGTTGCCCTGCCTCCCCATTGTAACCAGAAGACATACCCAATATGGGTCTTCTTGACAGGGTCGTAGCCAAGAACTTCCAGCCAACGGAACTCCCTGTCTGCATACTTAGCTGAGCCATTGATAAGCAAGAAAAAACCTCCCGGCAGCCACTCGCCCTGCATGGTCCAATTGACCTTATAAGTGGGGCCTGATGGGTTGTCCTTAGCCTCCCCCTGAAAAGTCCAGTTTCCCGCCCAGACCTCAAGTTTTTTATGTTCCGGACTGGGCTGGCCGGGGACTTGTGCCTGAGCGGCGAATGAAAAGACCAAGGCGACGATACAAACGCCGAAAACAATGCGTTTCATTTATCCGTCCTTGCTTAGATTATTAGACTTCGCCCGACAGCTCTTGTCAAGATAAGTTCACCCCAGTGCGAATTGATCTGCCCGATACCTAATCAGAAAGCGAGTGTCAAATAATGTTCGTTAGATGATGCCCTATTTCTGGACTATCTCCGGAATATGCCCGGCTTTCGTTTATCTAGATAATCCTCGATTGATTTGTCGATCCCGCTCAGTGTAGGGAATTCTTATAGTCTTCGCGCTATTATGGCCAGAATTCCGGCGATCAGATCTACTCCGAAACAGACCAGCATCAAGGTCGCCACTGTTTGAAGCCCGCGATAGTGCTCCAAATAATAAGGAGCTTCGCCAATGACCATGAAATCATGCAAAAAGAACAGGATGACGGCGAGATACAGAAGCGCCTTGATCATCCTGCCGGCATGCCGCCTGAGAATGAGATAGGCCAATAAGACAACAACGGCCGCAAGCCGGAAGCCAAAAAAGACCTTGGAAGAGCGCGCCACACCTTGAGCAATTGCCTGCGGATGGGCAACCAACCGAGGCAAGAACCAAAAGGCCCACAAGGCAGTCACTCCAATAACCAGCCCGATTGCTATGTAAGCCAATCGCCGTGAAGCGGTTTCTTTGTCCATGCTGAACTCATTTCCCCTTCTCGATTTTTGATGAAATTATTGAACTTCACTTGACAATGGATGTCAAGCCTAGTTTAGGTCAGACCAATTTAGCCGAGATCGCTGCCAAACCGGTGGATATGCGTCCAATCTTCAAGAGCTTTGTTCGCAGATTGCAGAAATTCATCTCGCCGGCTGGGACAGACTCTGATCTTCAATCTATTCTTCCTGACAATTTCTATTTGGCTCCCGTAAGAAGTGATAAAACTGTGTGCCCACCAGACGATTATTCCCCTCGCAGGCTTGACTGATTTGATAGTCTTATATGGAATGTTCCAAGAAAAACCGCTAAATTTTAGCTTAATCCCTTCTTGAGTAACAAAAATTTTGCGCGGTAGAACAAGCCAATAGACGGCCAGGACAAAGACTGTTGAAGCAAACAGGACTGCAGAAGCTATCTTTGATTCTGTCGCGGGTTCTTTAGGAAAGATATCCGAATCATGGGCATCGATATAGAACAAAATACCTAGAACAATGAGCAAAACAAGAGGGAATACCAGCAAAGGCTTAACCCATGCATCATATTTGATGCTGTCTTCGAAAATGATCATGTCCATATCTATTTATCCTCAACAAAAATGATAATCCCGGTTGTAAATCGATGTCAACATTACGCATTAGGTCACCTTTGGCTCTGCGATCCAGGCAGACGCTTCCCATGGCATTAAATTCTGAAGCTCAACCCAATTCGAAGGGGAAAAGTGAGAAAGATGATCCGGAATTCCTGTCTCTTGTCAAGGAAGGGATAGCCGTTAAGGACAAGACGAAGGATGAGGCAGGAATTTAAAGATTGTTTTAAATATTATTTGACATAATGTGTCCGAATAGGGGATAATATTCCCTTTAAAAGCACGAAACATCAAATTGGTATCGGTCAATATTTAGTATCTCGTGAATGAACAGGGGAACTCATTCCCTTTAGGCTAACGGATAATAAAATGAGAACAGCCGAATTCTTTGCCATGCATCCCGTTTTTTCGCTTGATGAAGCGACGAAAGCGCTGGACCCGCCCGGCGGCCGATCGGGAACGGTGGAACGGCTCAAGCATTATCTCGAGAAAAAACAACTGAAACTAGTGACGCGCAGGATCTATGCCGTTGTATCGCCGGGCTTGAAGCCCGATCAATTTCGGCCCGATCCTTTCCTTGTAGCGGCGGCCGTTCGGCCGGACAGCGTTTTTTCGCACCACAGCGCGCTCGAACTCTTGGGCGCAGCGCACTCGATCTGGAACCAATACACCGTCTACACAGGAAAGAGGCGCAGGCGGCTCCAACTGGAGGGCGCGACTATTCTCTTTCTTGAGCATCCCTTTTCCATGCGGGAGGGAACTTCGGGAAATTTGGCCACACAAAGGATTGAACGGCGGGGAAGATTGCTGGAAGTGACGACTCCTGAGCGAACACTCGTGGAGGGATTCCGCCGGCCGGCTTTAGCCGGAGGGCTGGAAGAACTGGTGCGCTCGGCCGGAGGGTTTCCAACCCTTGACCTTGATCTTCTTGAGGAAGTTCTGCGCCGGTATGATATGGCTTATCTCTGGGCCGCGGTCGGTTGGTTTCTGGAACGTTTCCGACAAAGCTTACATGTTCCTGATGAGGTTATTCGCCGGATGGAACAACGCCGGCCGCGATCACCTCAGTATCTAGAGAGAAAGAGTCGAGGCGGGATGTCCGTGCCGAGGTGGAACTTGATCCTGCCGAAAGCACTCTCGCGTTTGGGAGAACCGGATGAACCTTAGCCTGGAGTACGCGGTGCAGTGCGCGATGTCTGGGATGTGGCGAACCTTTCGGCATCGGCCGTGGATATAATGGAGTCGCGCCTCTTTCGGCCCCGGTTTATTGCCCTAGCCGCGATTCTGGAGCATCCTCTTTTGACCTATCATCGGGATCGCCTCGATAGCCGGATTACGGATCTCGTGATCGCTGAGCGGCTTGTTCCGCTGCTGGCACGAGGCTTATCCCAAAACGCAAGAGAACTCATTGAACGGGCTTGGACGAGGGTCGCTGTGTTCCTGCGGCTTGCACCTCGAGAGGAAGAATACATCACCGGAATCAACAAGGGCGAAATGCTTTCCGAGCTTCTATTCCCGGACGATCCCGACGAGGCGGCAAGATTCGCCGGCCACCCCGCAATTCTCTGGAAGTTATCCAACGTGCGTGCACACTTGAAGCGGACCGAAAGAGTGCGAAAGGACACTATCCCTCGCAGCGGCAAATCGGAGGGTTGATTATGTGGTCTGACCACCATTTGGCTTGACACCCATTGTCAAGCGAGCTTTAATAATCTCATCAAAATCAAGGAGGGATAAATGAAAAGTTCAATTCTTAAATTCTCTATGACTGTCCCTTTGCCTCTTCTGCTCTCCCTGATTTTGATAGCCTGCTTTTCTGCCTGTTCTAAACCCAATCTCGGTGACATCGTTAGAGAGCATATCATGGCTGTCAACAATGACGATGTGGAGAAAAACTTGACTCTTTTTACCGATGACATTGTTTTTGAAATCTATGATGTGAAGCTTTCTGGAAAAGACCAGTTGAGAAATTTGATGGAGAGTGATGTTGTAAACAAAGCTCGGCTTACAATTATAGATATGAAAGTGGAAGGGAACACCGTTATTGTCAAGCTAACAGAGAAAAATGAAGGTTATAGACTCCTGGGGTTTGAGGAACCCCCTTTTATGAGTATTTATAGATTCCGCGGTCGTTTATTAGAAAAAGTAAAACTCGAATCTTCTCCCCAAAGCGCAAAGCTTTGGGACGAAAAATTCAAACCGTTTGCCGAGTGGGCCAGCAAGGAGCATCCTCAGGAATTTAGCAAGGAGGAGAAGGGCGGTTATACGGCTGAAAACGCCAGACTTATTTTGTCTCTTCTGCAGGAGTGGAGAGATAAAACACAAAAATAATCCCGATTATTTTCATCTCCGCCATAATTATTCGTTTATTTTTGATGTTCATTAATAATGAACATATGATGATTATGAACAAATTGTCGTAAGTTTTTTTTAATTAATAAATTAGATTCATCTTGACTTTTGTTCATAATTATTCTATGTTCATAATAAATGAACAAAAAATAAAGCTGAACAAAAGCATGAGAAGAACTAAAAAAGGTTTAGAAGAACAAATTTTAACCCTTGCCATAGGGGCATTTCAAAAAAACATTCCTGCCAAGGTGAAAATTGAGGTCTTAGCAGAGGAACCGGCTTACATATATGCATATCGGCCGGACCGAAAACTAAGAATGATAATTCAAGAGAGAGCTATAGATTATAATGCCGAGATAAAGACCACAATCACTAAAGAAACTCGGCTTCTTATGCTAATGAACAAGGAGAAATTGGATCTTCCACTTTTGCTGATCACACGGTATGTTAATCCAAAGATGGCGGAGCAGCTAAAGCAAGACGGCATAGAATTTATGGACACGGCCGGAAATGCATTTATCAATGTGCCCACTCAACCGCCCTTTTACATTTTTGTTAAAGGGAATAAGCCCCTGGAAATTCTTGAACTTGGCCGCCCTAGAAGACGTTTCAAGCCCGTCGGATTGAAAATAGTTTTCGCTTTTTTATGCAACCCCGGATTCGAGAATAAAACCTATAGAGAAATCGCTGCCGTCACAAATGTCGCACTCGGCACAGTCGGATGGATCATGAGAGAGCTAAAGGAACTGGGCTTTCTCTTGGACATGGGCAAGCGCGGCCGTAAAATCATCCAAAAAGAAAATCTTTTCCGGGAGTGGGTGGTTGCTTATCCGGAGCGCTTAAGGCAGAAGCTGATACTCGGACGCTTCAGGGGAGAACGTGATTGGTGGCAACACGTGAAGCTTGATCCGCCAACAGCACAGTGGGGGGGAGAAGTCGCTGCTGCGAAACTTACACAATATCTAAAACCCGGGATAGCCACAATCTACATGGATGCTCGGCAGCTCGATCGATTATTGTTAGGCAATAGACTCAAAAGAGACGTTATTGGAGATGTAGAAATCCTTGAAAGATTTTGGCAGCCTGGTGAAAAGCCGGAAGACCGTGAACTCGTTCACCCAATCTTAATTTATGCAGATCTTCTGGCAACAGGAAATGAGAGAAACATCGAGGCGGCGAAAATTATCTATGACCGAAATATTATTCGACTTATCAGGGAAGATTGATCAGCAGAAGATAGAAGCGCTTTCTTTGCTAAAGAAAGTTGCAGATTCTCTGAGTATTCCTTTCTTTGTCGTTGGCGCTTCAGCTCGAGATTTTATCCTTGAACACTGTTATAACATTCGATCTCCCAGGATGACTCAAGATATCGACCTGGGTGTTGAGGTAGCCGGTTGGGACGATCTTAACAAGCTATCAGAATCATTGCTATCAACCGGCAGATTCTTCGCGTCAAGGGAACGGCATAGATTTCAATTCGGTTCCGTGCTCATTGATATGATTCCCTTCGGCCCTATTGAAGATGAGAGAGGAAGAATCTCCTGGCCCCCTGAACACGAAATCGTTATGAGTATTGGAGGCTTCAGCGAGGCCTTTAAAAACTCGGTCACTCTAAGATTGAGTTCAAGCCCTGAGCTTAAGATCAAGGTCCCGACTTTACCGGGCTTGGCTTTAATGAAAATAATTTCTTGGAAAGATAAATATCCGGAACGGAGAAAAGATGCCGAGGATCTTCTGTTCGTTATGCAGAACTATGAAGAAGCTGACAATTATGACAGGCTTTATGATCACGAGCAGGAATTATTGAAAGAAGAGAATTTTGAAGTCCAACCTGCCTGTATCCGGCTGCTTGGTCGTGATATGGCCGTGATTGCAGATCCTGATACCTTAGGCACTGTCAGAGCGATATTGGACGAAGAAACATCGGAGCATTCACGATACAGACTTGTTGCAGATATGGTCAGGAGCAAGCCCGATTCGAATGATAAATTCGAAAAGGTACTTTTTCAGGTCGAAAAACTGAAGCAAGGCTTTAATGAAGTGCGTTGTGATCAGCGATAACTTTAACTCAGGTTGATTCTGAGGCCGGGAATCATAATCGTCGCTGATCAAAGGTCCGGCAGACATGATTGAAATCTATGGAGCGACGCGCCCGCAAATGGACCGAAGCGCGAACGAGGATGCTTTCGTCATCGGTCGCGATCCTGTGCCTTACGCAGCAATATGCGACGGCGCCGGCAACGCCCAGCAGGCGGCGCATCGCGTCGTCCGGTTCTTCGAGCGAATGATCAAAGATCCCCAAGCTCAGGTGGCCGATCCTGCGACATGGATGAGTTGGGTACGGCTCATGGACTCGCAGCTTCTGGGCGGCACGCAAAGCACGTTCGTGGGCGTGTCCGTTCCGGACGAAAAAGCCCGCCTGGTCATGGGCGCCTATGCTGGAAATTCGCGCGCTTATGTAGTGGGGGAGAACGGTGTGAGGCTATTGACTGCGGAAAGCTCGCCGTCCAGGCTCGGAAGCGGGCGAGTCAAGCCATGCCCGATCATGCTGACGCTCGGCCCCTACGATTTTCTCCTTCTTATGAGCGACGGAGCCTGGACTCCCCTCGGAGGCGCGTACAAGCTGCAGAAAGCGGTGGCCAAGGCGGCGATGCATCATTTTTCCGAGGTTCCGCAGGCGATCCTTGACTGATTTTCGACAGTTGATTTTTTGAAGTTCTTGTAAATGAATAAATTACGGAG
>CAZIDN010000022.1:0-54717 GCA_964537875.1 uncultured Eubacteriales bacterium | reverse complement strand
GGAATCCTCTCCAGAAGAGCTCTTCGCCGGGACCGATCAGAAAGACCATAAGAAGAATGATCCGGAGCGGAGAGGCCCCGGTTTTAAAGCTGTAGACTTGGCCGATCCCATTCTGGGCAAAAGGAAGAATCTGCCGGGCAAGCCAGTTTCCGGCAAAAAAGATTCCATAGAGCAACAGGGCGGAGAGGATGCCCATGGAGACCTTCCGGGCGGGCATCGATTTTAGGTCGGAGAGGACCGAGCTCAAATAAGATTTATCCGCTGCCAAGCTCAGCCCGATGAGCAGGACGAGATTGAAGCTCATCCACCACCAGAAGTCGAAAGGGCCGAGGGAACGAAAAATAAAGAGAGGGACAAAGAGAACCGAGGCGAGAAGGGCGATAACAATCGCCTGGATCTTCCGAGAATGATTCATACAGCCTACATCAATCTCAGGATCAACTGCAGCCAGAGGGCGGCCGTGCATAAGAGCCCGAACACCAGGTTATATTGGGCCGTGGCTCCGTCCAAGATGATGAAATCCAGGGGCTGCCGCGGCTTGTGCCGCCGCAAAGCCCTCCCCCAGAGATGAAGAGTGCGGGGTAAAGCCAGCAGAATGACGGCAAAGGTGAACGGCATGGCGATAAGGGCCGGCGAAATAAGCCTGGGGAGCAGCATGAGGCCGAAGATGATGGCCATGGAGCCGAAGAGGAGGAATCCGTAATAGGCAAGCGATCCCCGATCGCCAAGGATCGAGGCGAATGTCGTCACCCGCCGTTCGGCGTCCGAGACCGCATCGCGCCAGTTGTTGGCATGCAGGATGGCGATAACCAGCATCGCCATCGGCACGGTCCAGATGACCGGAATCCAGGAGAAGGTCCGCATCTGGACGACCCAGGCGCCGAGCGAGCCCAGGATGCCGAAGTTCAGAAAGACCGCCAAGTCCCCAAAGGCATGGTATTTCAAGGCCGTGTAAAAAACGCCTATGACAAGGCCCACCCCGCCGATGACCAACAGAACCCTCCCTGCCATCGCGACAAGGACGAGGCCGAGGGCGATGCCGACGATGAAAAGAACGGCCGACCCGGCGGCCACGGCTTTGTCCGAAAGCCAGCCTCTGGCGATCGCTCCGCTCACCGGCGTGACCTCCTTGTCCAGGCCGCGCCGGAAATCAAAGACATCGCTGAGCATATTGGCGGCCGAGTGGAGGATGACCATGGCCAGCAGAGCCAGCAGAAAACGGAATGGCTCCAGGGGGACGCGGCCGATGACGACGGCCAGCGACGTGCCGAAGATGACCGGCATGGTCGAGGCGGGAAGGGCCCAAGGCCGGGCGGCGATGATCCATTTTTTTATGAGGGAACGGTGCCCTTTCAAGTTCGTCATGGATACGCTCCTGCCGGGGACGATAAAGTCCCATTATAAAAAAGAATGGGCTTGAATAAAAGCGAGGCGGGAATATCGCGGCCGGCGTCCCTGCCCGAAGGATTCAGCGGCTTTCCAGGGGAGCCTTCCTTTTGAAGTAAAGAAAGGAGTCCTTGCTGGTCCCCCAATGGTAGCCGAGATGGAAAAGAAGCTTTTTGACCCTAGCCGGGTCGGCGTAGGCCTCTTTCAGGTCCTTCTGCTCGACGCCGGCAAAATCGCTGACCGGCTTGATGTATTCGCCGTAGAGCTGGGCTTCCCAGTCTTTGGCCGGAAAATACCTGTAGGGAATTCCCGTGTCGTCCTCCAGGACAAACCGGCTCTTGGCCAGGACCATACTCCGAATGTTGGAAAATTCCTTGTAGTGCATCAAGTAGGAGGCGGATTTGATGAATGTTGTTTCGAAAGAGAGGTTGTTCAAATAAAGGTAAAGTGGGCAATCCTTGCGGAACTTATCGTCGACGAGATCGCAGGAAAAATAATGGACCGTCCGGACCTGGTCCGAGCCGCCCGTCATGAAATCGATCCTCACGCCGTATGGACGCCGGAACCGCTTTTTGGGAACCGCAAAATCCGCTTCCAAGAGCTCTCCTTTCTCCAACAATTCGCTGCGCTTAATCCCGACAATCTTATGGCCCGTCTTTTCCAGGAAAAAGCAGATGACGGGAAGGACGCCGTCGACTTTATTGTCGGTCAGGGTCGCGTTCATGTTTTTGGTGATGAAATAGCTTTTGTTGAAGAAATCCGAAAGCGCCGCCAGGAGATTTGCCGTATAGGTCCCGACATGCTGGGGGGTGGCCTGGCCGAAATCGGGCAGCTTCCCGACAAACTCAAGCCCGAGTAAAACATAGGCATCGGCATTGGGGAACAGCAAAAAAGCCGTCAGGAAGTCGGGGCCGCCGAACGGATAGAAGAGGACCTTGGTCGCGGCATTGGCTTCGGCCATTTCTGCGCCCGCCCAGGCCTTCATCGGCTGGAGGCGTTTGACGTCGAGATCCGCCCAATTCTTTCCGAGCGTTTCAGAGAAATTTATCCATTCTGCGCTTTCCTGAAGGGTCTTTAGGGGCTCCGTCGAGCAGGGTAGGCCGCTGATGAACCTGGCCACTTCATCATAGACATTAGCTGCAGGTTGGGACGGGAAGACCTTAGCCGCCTCCTGTCCGATCAGGTGGTCCGCCGCGAACAGGGGCGGGAAAATGGCGATGGTCACAACAGCGAGGAACAGGATGAAACGAGTCATTCTCATGATGGCACCTATAAAGCTATTCCCAGTCATGATAGAGGATTCTGGGCGAAATTTCCACTGGGGCGGCGCCCAGCCGGGCGGGAAAGCCCCTCCAAATTGACTGACGGACCCGCGTCCTGTTGCCGGTTTGTCTTAAGCGGTTCTTTTGATGACGACCAGGGTCCGGTCGTCGGCGGGGTCGGCCTTGGCCGTAAATTCGTTCAATCCATCGAGGATGGCCTGGGTCAGGTCGAAGGCGGACGCTTTCTTGCTCTTGTGGATAATCGCGGTCAGCCTTTCGACCCCGAATTCTTCGTTGTTCTTGTTCCTGCTCTCCGTGATCCCATCCGTATAAAGAAGCAAGATGTCACCGGGGCCGATCGCCTGACTGCGCAGGTCGTACGTCATCGAAGGCAGCATGCCCAGGCACAATCCGCAGCTATCCAGGTATCCGATCTCCCCCGACTTTTTCATGAGGAACGGCGGATTGTGGCCGGCGTTGACATAGTGGAGCTGGCCCGTTTCCTTGTCCAGCTCGCAGAAGAAGAAGGTGATGAATTGGTTGATGGCCGAACTGAGGTGGACGAAATTGTTCAGCTTGACGACCATCCCCCTCAGGTCGTATCCGGCATGGACCTCGGCATGGAGGTTGGCCCGGAGGGAGGCCATGAGCAGCGAAGCGCTCACGCCTTTCCCGGAGACGTCGGCAATGACGATGCCGAGGTGGCAGGGGTCGATCGAGATGAAATCATAATAGTCCCCTCCCACCTGTTGGCAGGGGATGTTCTTTCCGGCGATCTCGTAATTCTGGCAGGATGGATTCTCCTTAGGGAAAAAATTGCTCTGGATCTGGGCCGCCAGCTGCAGCTCGCGCTTCATTTTTTCCGTCTCGATCTCCTGTTCGATGCGGCGCGATTCCTCGATCTTGATGGCGGCCAGGTTGGAGAGGAGCGTCAGCAGCCGGAGATCCTCGTCGGTGAACGCATCGAGCAGGGAGATCCGGTCGGCGTAGATGATCCCGATGATCTCCGTGTTGTTCCAGAGGGGGACGCACATCGCCGAATGAATGCCCGAGTTGATGATGCTGTCCTTGGCGCTGAACCGCGGGTCGATAGCGGCGTCCGAGGTCAGCACGGACAGTTGCTGTTCGAAGGCCATGTTGACGATGCTCTTGCTGACCTGGATCTTCTGGTTCTGGAAGCGCTTGTTGTCGATGCGGATGACCCGGGGGATGAGCTGGACCGGGTTGCCCTCCTTCAGCATCAAGATGCTCCTGTCCATCGGCAGGTGTTCGGAGATGATGTTCATGATATGGTCCAGGAGCTCGCTGATAGGCTTGTGAAGGACCAAAGCCTGGCTGACCTCGCTCATGATGGAAGAAATCTTGTGCTCGGTCTTGATCTGCTCGATATCCCCGAGGGGCGGGAAGGCACGGATGGTCGTCTTCGTCGGCGGCTTCTTGAGGATGTCTCGGAACGGGATGATCGTGTTGACGTTCGTCGTCGACGACAGGGCGTCCGTGACTTCTACGTTGGTCAGAAGGGGCTTGTCAAAAATGACCCGGACGGAGCCGACAAGGATCTCGTCGCCCTTTTTGAGCTCGAGCTCACCGGCGATCTTTTTGCCGTTGACAAAGGTGCCGTTCTTGCTGCCGCTGTCCTTGACGGCATACCCCGTCCCGATGGGGTAAATCGCGGCGTGGTGGCTTGAGCAAAAAGGATCGGGGACGAAAATCATATTGTCCGAGGACCGGCCGATGGTCACCTTCTCCGTGCCCAGGGAGATGGTGAAGAAGTCGCCCGCTTTGGGATAAATATACAACGTCGGCATGCGTACCTTTTCCTCGATGAAGATTATATCCCTAGAGACGGGTCCATTTCAAGACTGTTCCGACTTCTCCAGGGCTTTGAGGTACTTGCGGGCGCTGCGGGCCTTGTCTTCGAGGGGGCTGTCCTCGATCAGCGGCAGCAGCGCCTCCTTGACTTCCTTTTTGAGCAGGTTATCCAGGAGTTCTACCGAATAATCGATGGATTTCCTCGACCCGGAACAGATGTTCTGGTAAGCCTGAATCATATCGTCATGGGAATAGACAAGGCTCAACAGCTCAAAGATCTGCTTGAGCGCCCGGCCGAAATTCTTCTCCAGGTCCTCGGCCAGGACGGCCCGCTGCTTGTCTTTCTTAAGATCATTGAACTCGATGAGAAGGAGGTAGCTTTTCTTGATCAGCCGGCGGATCTCGGGCAGGATCTCTCTGTCCCGGAATTCGACTTGGGGATAGAGGGATTTCATCTTGTACATGCCCTCGATCATCTCGGCTTCGACATCCTTATGGCCCTTCGGCAGTTCCGTCGCCAGCAGGTCAGCTGCTCTTTGATGCCCGATCCGGGCTAGGATATCCGGGATTGCCTTGCGGATTACGATATCCACGTCCGGGTCCACCAGGTAGTCCCGCAAGGTCCCGGTGATCGAGCCGCCGTAGGCGATGAGCGTTTGAAAGGCCGCCTCGCGGAGCGCCGGTTTTGTCAGGTGGGGGACGATGAGAGGAACGAACTCCCGCTTTTTTTGCTTGCCGGCGCTCTCCAGGGCGTACCGAACGACTTCCGAAGACTCATGAGTCAGGAGCTTGGCGAGGTTCTGGATGAGGGGGGACGCGGGGTCCATGATGCCGAGGATCTTGGCCACCTCCATCTGGGAGACCTCGGGCTCCGCGCCCACCCCGCTGGTCACTTTGTCGATATGCTCTTTCATCAGCTCCTGGTACACGTCCATGGACATGATCTCCCGGATATCCGCATCGAGGCTTTCCTCCTCGATAGAGTCGTCGAGGGCCGGGACAAGCGCCTCCCCGTCCAGCTCCAGGAGCGTGTCCAGTGAGCAGGCCTGCACTTCGGCAGACTTGTAGGAAAGAATCTTTTTGAGCTCCGGACTTAGCTTTTCATTTTTAATCAGGTCGAACATGTTCATGGCGTATAAGACAGAACTGCGCTGCCGGCTCTCGAGCGTGTCAAAGACGAGCTTCGTCATGTCGACATCGATCTTCTCCGCCACGAACTTGTCGGCATCCGGCCATTTGACCCTCAGGTTCTTCCTGACGATCCCCACGTATTCTTTGATAATCAGAAAACAGAGGACGATCCAGATGAGAATAAAGGCCAGGACCAGGACGCTGATGGCCTCCATAGTCCGAAGGCTGACGGGTTTATCCAGGGAGAACCCGGCCGCCACCAAGGCGAGCAGAAGTACGGCGGCCAGCCCATCGGCCAGCTTGTTGATGAACATATCGATGAACACCTTGGCCTTGTACTTGATCTCCGGAGGAATGGGGATATAAAGAAGCTCCCGGGTGGCTTGGCTGAAGGTGTGAGTCAGACTTTTATCAGCCCCTTTGACCAATATCGCCCAAATCATGAGACCGGTCACCGGGACGAAAAACAGAAAGCCCGCCCCCAACGTCAAAACAAATGGTGATACGAGAAGGGCGACCCGGATGCCGAAGTTCTTCAAGACCCTGTTCGTCAGGAGGACGTTCAGGAGATAAGATGCGATCAGCAATCCTGCAGAAAACGTTCCCATAAATACGGTTTTTTCGGCCGACGTTGTGTACGCTCGCTCCACGACCGCGTTGAATTGCTGATCCAGCAACGTCGATACGACAAAACCGGTCATCATCATCCCGCTGAGGATGACGAGATAGCGGTGTTTTGTTAGAATCTTTAAGCTTTGAAGATAGCCAACTTTTTGTTTTTTTTGGTCGGCCTCGGGATGGCCCGTTTCTTTCACCAAATCCGGCTTGGTCTTTGGCACCTCCCGGACAATCCATAGACAAACGACTAAAAAGCCTGGACACAAAAGGATGAGATTGTGGGTCCCCATCGGCTTGGCGAGAAATCTGGCCAACAGCGACCCCACAATCCCGCCCAAAAGACCCCCATTCACAAAAAATCCGATGAGCCTTCTGGCCTGACGCGGCTGCATGATATCGTTGAAGAGGATATAGAATTGAGTGACGGACGTGGCCAGAAAGATATTCGACCAAAAATAATAGACCATGTACCATCCTTCCCAGATCTGTTTGGTATGCCCGAGATCAAACAAAAGCCAGAACAGAAACAGGCAGGCTATGAAAAAGACCAGGCTCAGGGAAACATAAAGTCTCCGGTTTAGGCGCTGCAGCAACTGGGAATTCCATGAAACTGCAAAGCCCATCGCGACGGCCGTGATAATATAAGCAGAAGGGAGTTTGCGGGCGCCCGCATGCTGCAGGAAAAGAGACGTGTTGACCGCTTTGATCACGTAGGCCGAGGCCGTGATCATGAAAAAATGGAAGAACATGCGCAGGGCAACCCGCGATTCCTCGGGCTTGATGTCCGCAAGACGCTTGAGAATCTTGTAGAGCGGTCCTTCAGCCATGTCCCCTCACACGGTCTTATTCGCGGCCGTGAAATCCTCCAAAACCGGAAAAATCAAGTCTCTCATTTCTTTCTCAATCGTGTAGTCGAGAAGCTCCAGGGCATAGGCTACGGAATCCTTGGTCCGGACCTGGATGTTCTGATAAGCCCTGAAAATATCCTCATGAGAATAGACCAGCCCCAGCAATTTGAAGATATTGATCACAGCCGACGGCTTTTTCTCATGTGTATAATGGACGACTTCCTTGACGATGAGCATCCTGACGGCTTCTGCCGAGACCGGGAGATTCGGTGTGCGCGAGCGGATCTTGTCCAGGGCATCGATGAGATCGGACTGCAGCTCCTCCTGGCCTCCCGCCAGCGCCTGGAGAAGGAACTCGGCCACGTCCGGCGTTCCGATCCCGGCCAGGACAGAGGTGACCGCCTCACGGACGGCCGGGGGCTCGGCCGGATCTTCCAGATAATCGCCGAGCATCCCGATAATCTTGGCACCATACTTCTCCAGGGCTGCCCGGGCATCTTCTCGCGTCGATGGATCGGCCAATTTCCGGATCAACAGAGGCACATACTCTCTAGCTTTGAACTTCGCGGCGGCTTCCATGGCATAGCGGCCGACTACGGGCGATTCGTCCCGGAGGAGATCATCAAGCTTCCCCGCCAGGGGCGAACGGGCATCCATCAGGCTGATCGCTTTGGCCAGTTCCATTTTGGCCGTCTCGGCGTCCTGCCCTTTCTCCTGGATGACCTTATCGGCAAAACCCTTCATCAGATGCTGGTATGATTCAAGTTCCATGATCTCCCGGATTTCTTTCTCTAAAACCGCCGGCGGCAGTTCCTCGTCCGGGTGGACGGTCCAGGGCGACTCCTCGGCTTCCATCAGAACGCCCAGGGAGGCAACCCTGATTTCATCTGATTCGTACCCGACGAGCTTTCGGATCTCGGGAGTGAGCTTGTCTTTTTTCAAGAGGTCGTAGAGATGCATAGCGTACAGGTCGGGACTCCGATTTTTGCTCTCGAGGGCGTCAAAAACGAGCTTCGCCGTTTCCACATCCATGGCTCGATCCACGATCCGGTCGCCCCGCTCCCATTCGCGCCCCAGTTTTTCCTTGACCGTGCCGACATACTTTTTGCTGACTTTGAGGTTCAGGACAATCCAGGCCAGAAGAAAGCAGGCCGAGACCAGGCTGACGACCTTAACATCAGGGCGGTAAAGAAAGAAAATGCCAAAAAGAATCGCGGCCCCGCCCGTCTTAGAAAACCGGTTGAGAAACATATCGATAAAGGTTTTGGCCTTGTATTTCTTCTCCGGGGAAACGGGGATATAGAGGAGCTCTCGGGCCGACTGGTTGACCGAATAGGAGAGGCTTTTATCACTTCCCTTGATGGTTATGGCAAAAAACAAGAATGGCCAGGCGGCAATGCCCAGGGAACAGAGGATAAGAATGGCAGGGTAAATCAGGAGGGGCAGCCGGATGCCAAAACGCTTGACAAGGTTGCTCGTCATCAAAATCTGGAACAGGAACGAAAAGACGAGCAACCCCGCATTGAACTTTCCGAAAAAGCCAGCCCTATTGCTCGTGATCTTCTCTGCGATGATGTTTTTAGATTGCCAGTCGATAAACGTCGAGACGATTCCCGTCAGGATGACGACAGCTGCGAGAAGCTTCAGATAACCGTCTTTCCGGACCGTATCAAAACAGACTTTAAAGCCCGCCTGTTCGATATCCTTTCTCTTTGACGGCGGCTTTTGAGCGCCATCAAAAGCCAGCCCTGTCGCTTTTTTCTGCCAGATAAAAATGGCCCGTTCGGCAAAAACACAAATGACGAGCAGGGCAAGGATAAAGATCAAGAGTTCGTGTGTCTCATTCTGTCTGGCAAAGAATGCCGCCAACATGCCTCCGGCGATCCCGCCGAGGATTCCGCCGCTGCCGAAGAACCCGATGAGCCGCTTGGCTTCCCGCGGGTTGAAAATATCATTCACGACCATCCAGAACTGGGTAATAGTAACGACGACAAAAACATTAGCCCACATCCAGTACACAACTGGCACCCAGACCCAACCCTTGGGCAAAAGCAAGAAAAATAGGAACGACGTCAGGATGAAAAACAGGAGGCTGAAAGTGATCAAACGATAGCGGGAAAGCTTGGCCTGCATCTTGGAGTGGAAAGAAACGACAAGGCCGACCAGGAAGGCGGTCGCATAGGCATACGGAAGTTTGTCGGGCCCAAGTTCATCCAAGTAAGCGGCGTCCCGTACGGACTTGATGATCATGAACGGGGCGGTGATCAGGAAAAAATAGGAAAAGAGAAGGAGAGCGATCCGCTCTTCCCCGGGCTTGATGTCGACGACGCGGGAAAGAATCCGGGACAGGCGGTTCTTCGCCATCGAGTGACTCAAGCCCTCAGGTTAGAGACGGTTAATCCTTAAAAAAGCTCTGGAGCGCGGCTTCTTCGTCCTCGACGATATCCAGAACCTTGGTCAGCATTGTGACCTGGAAGACGAGGAAAAGCTTTTTGGAGATGCGGGCCAGCTTGAGCTTGCCGCCGAGGTTGTGGGTGGAGATGTAGCTGGCCAGGATCTCGCCGACGCCAAAGCTGTCGATGAACTCCACTTTCTCGAAATTGAGCAGGATGTGCTTTTTCCCCGTCTCCAGCTGGTCCTTGACGAGCTGATGGAGCGTCACGTCCGTGATGTCGGACCTCTTGATCTCCCCTTCGATGTCGAAGATCACCACGCTGTTCTTTTCCCGTTTGTTGATGATCATGGATTTCGCTTCCTAACTAGCTTTTATCAAAAGCCTATCTGAAAGTCAACTCGGCGGGAAGGGCAGATCACAGCTTCCTCCGGATCTTGTCCGCTTCGCCGACGAGGACGTAATCCTTGTCCGCCTGATCCAATAATTTCCCGGCCTCTTCATATTCCTGCCGGGCTTTCTCCAAGTTTCCTTTTTGGAGATGGATTTTCGCCAGGCTGAGATGGGCAGCGGCATAATCGGGATTATAGAGACGGGCATCGTCGAGCAGGGCCAAGGCTTCAGCCGGACGGCTCAGGCTATTCAAGGTCTCGGCATACTCATTGAAAAAGAAGGTGCAATTGAACATGGAGCTCCTGTATCCCATCTTTTTCCACATCCTCTTTCCTTCCTCGATATTCCTGAGAACGCCGTTGAGATCCCCCTGCCGAGCCGCCTCGAGGATCGCCAGATGGACATAAAACTTGTAGATGGGGAAAAAGTTTGTCGCGCTCACGCCATTCTGGACGATCTTTTCCTTCATCCGGCCGATCTCTCTGCGGAGCGTCTGGCCGTCTCCCCGTTTAGCCGCGATGACGCCCGTAAACCAGAAAGGCAACCAGGGGGCCTCATCCAAATTGCGACTGAACTGTTTTTGAGAATAATAATCTCTCAGCGGGGCCAAGCTTTGAAGGCACTTTTCTGGATTCCCTTTCAAAAACTCGATATAACCCGCATAAAACGAGGAGCTCATCTTTGCACTGTCGAGCTTGGCGACCGATGCCTGCTGCCGGAGGGCTTCCAAGGCCTTAGACAAGGCTCCCTTGAGGATATAATTGCGGGCCATACTCCCATAAAGGTAGTCCAGGTTCGGGCTCAGTTCAGCCCCCCGCTCGAGTGCACTCAGCGCCTCATCATACCGGCCGGCAAGCCTATATCCGGCCGCTAGGCTGTCATAGGCGTTGGCCTTATGGTCCAATTGAACATATTTTTTGAAATGCTCCTCGGCCAGCTTGTGGTTGCCAATCCAAGCATAACAGTAGGCGATATGATTATGGGCCAGCGAGTAGTTGGGGTCGAGCTCCAGGGCCCTAGTATAATGTTTAATGGCTTCGTCCGCGTCGCCGCAGTGAAAATAGGACTCGGCAAATTCGTAGTGATATTCCTTCTTAAAAGGGAATTCTTCCGTCAGTTTGCCGAGATACTGCCGCTCCTCGCTCGGCTTGGAATCGATACGGGAAAGCAAGGCCTGAAGCCTCAGCAGGTCGGTTTCGATCAATCGGTCCTTTTTGGCCAGGGCCGCTTCGAGACTCCTTCTGGCGCTCTCCCGGTCGGACCTGAAGACTAGGACATCGGCCAGTCTCAGATGGGCCAGGCTGAAATCGGCATCATTCTCCAGGGCGGTCCTGTATTCAAAATAGGCCGGAGCCGCATCCAGCTTTCGCCAAGCCTCCTCTCCTTTGAGAAAATGGCCCAGCGCATCGCGATTCGATGTCGAGATCTGGGCCGCCGTCCGGTTCCCCTCGACCCGACCCACGATCCCTTCCGAATGGTCGGAGATGAAGGCCTGGATCTTCTCGACTTGGTCCGTGATGAAATCGAGGTATCCTTTGCATTCGAACTTGCTTCTCAAGATTTTTTTTCGGACCTTCATCGAAATCGAAATCTCAAATCCTCCTGTCACTTTGGGAAAGACCTCTCCGCTGATCATAATGCGGGGTTTTTTCGGCTTCGCCTCCGCATTTTGAGTCCGTTTTTTATAGATGAGGACATCTTCGGGTACATAAATATTCCACCGCGTGGAAGCGGCCAAGGAGCGCTGGACAAGAAACTCGATCAGGTTTTGCTGGACCTCGGGAGAGCCAGAGGGAACCCACTCCAAGGACATGAAATCCTCATAATCGCTCGGCGGCGCCGGCCGGAGATTTTTCCATATCAGGTAGGCGCCGACAACCAAAAGGCAGGCCAAGACGGCCAGGGAAGGCCATCTCCTGGAAATTTTGGAAATCGGCCCGGTCCGGGGCGCTTTCGGCTTGACTCTTCTGATCTCCCCCGTGGATGTTATGCTCTCTTCGACTCGGGCTAAATCTTGGCAAAGCCCAGCGGCGCTTTCGTACCGCCTCGCCTTCTCTTTCTCCAGGCATTTCATGATGATGCGGTTCAGATTTTCTGGAACTTGGATATTGAACTTTCGCGGCTCCCGCGGGATCTCATTTTTTTGCTTGAACGCCACGCTGAGGGCCGTATCGCCGCCGAAGGGAACCCGACCCGTCACCATCTCATAGAGAATCACGCCCAGAGAATAGATGTCCGTCCGCGGATCGGGCTCCTCGCCCTCGACCTGCTCCGGCGCCATGTAATCCGGCGTCCCGATGATCGCCCCGGCGTCGGTGAGGCCTTTTGCCATGAGCGAACGGGCGATGCCGAAATCCATGATCCGGACATGGCCCTCCTGGTCGATCATGATGTTTTGGGATTTGAGGTCCCGGTGGATGACGCCCAGCCGGTGGGCTTCCGACAAGCCCTGGCAGATCTGCTGGCCGATGAAGACCGCTTTTGCCATGGTCAGCGGCCCGATCCTCCGGATCAGGCTTTTCAAGTCCTCGCCGGGGACATATTCCATCGTGATGTAGTGGGTGTCGTTCTCGTCCCGGCTGAGATGGTACATCCCGCAGATATTCTTGTGGGATATTTTGCGGGCCAATTTAAGCTCGTTCCGGAAACGCTCGATGATCCTCTCGTCCTCGGCGATCTCAGGCTTCAGGATCTTGAGGGCCACAACCTCATGGATCTCTTTGTCGAGGACCTTATAGACGCGCCCCATCCCCCCTTTGCCCAAGTCCTCGATGACCTGGTACCTCTTGGCAAAGGTTTCGCCCATGGTGAGCTCTTTCAGGGGAATCCTGAGAGTCTTTGTGTGAGAGGCCCGCTTCTCGCCCGTCTTTTTCTTCGGCTTCAGCCGGGCGCCGCAATTCCCGCAGAAAAGCGTGTCGTCAGGATTTTGGGATTGACACTTGGGACACGTCATCTTCATCTCATCCCGGTTTCTTGTTTGGGATCTAGCCTGCACGTTTGACAAGCCTGTCGGACTGAAAAAAATGGAATCTTCCCGTCAATATCTGAGCCAGGCTTGATCTGTCCAATCGGAAGGCCCGTCCCCTTACGACTTCGCTTTTTGGGGGAATTTTTTCTTGGCCGAAGCTTCAAAAGCGTTAATTTCGACCTCATACCCTTCGCGGATGACCGTCACGGGAGCCGAGAAAAAAGTGAGGAACTTCACCACCTGTTCTTGGTAAAAGAGATTTTCCTCGTTGGCGATGGCATCCTTCTCGCTTTTCCAGAATGTGATCGAATTCCCTTTTCCCGTCTTGCGGTCGATCAAGAGTAAGTCTCCGCAGTAACCTTTCTGCTTCTTAGCGTCGGGGATGAAGCTTTTTCGATAAAGCTCCACGGCTTCATCAATCCGGTCCAGATAGACATGGATGATCGTGATTCGGGCAAACATGGTTTTCCCCTCCTTTCTGCCTTTTTAAAAAAAAGACTCGCTAGGCTCATAGCCAGACCATCTCATGCCCGAGGGCATGTTCGAACCAGATTCAATATATCGCGTTCAAGGAGACATGTCTAGAGGCAGCCAGGCGTTTCTTGGCATCGGCAATCTTCGGTAAGCCGGCGTCGGAAGGATTATCGAAGTGACATTTCGGGCATTTCAACGATGCCGTCCTTTTTTGCTTTCCTGTCGCGTGAAAAAAAGGATAACAATTTATAAGCCGGGAGTCAAATCCATTCTCCTCCGGGTAAGCATCTTCGTTTGTGTGATTTTCTATCGGTGCCGGAATCGCCCCCGGACACCTGGGGAACCAGCCCCGGCGGCGGTCGATAGCCCACCGGCAGGACGCAATACCTTGTTCCTCCAGGTCGCTCAGACGGTTTAGTAGGGGGACGTTGAGGATTCCCTGAATTCCTCTTGACTAAATCTTGCGTTGAATTAATATTACCTTTGTGAATCCATTCCGCTTGGCCAGGAGGTCGAGGAAGATATTGCCCAAAAAATTCGAACGTTCCAGCTTCAATAAAAGATTTTCCCCCAAATCGAGAGCTTGTTTTGTGCTCCTCCTCTGCGTATTCGTCTTCAGCGCTCTATCATTGGCAGATTATATGGCGACCGCGGCATCGGCGCCCGCCCGGCCGGCCCTCTTATCACCTCCGGCCGCCACCGGAACAGCGACGCCCCTCCTCCCAGCCATCTCTCCTTCCCCACGCGCTCCGGCAAGCCGGCAGTGCATCTGGGAAGGGGTGGAAAAAATTATCGCCATCGGCGACCTCCACGGCGACTATGAGCATTTTATTACGATTTTGAAGGACAAGAACATAGGCCTCATCGATGATGGCCATAAGTGGATCGGCGGAAAAACCCACTTGGTCCAGATCGGCGATATCATGGACCGCGGGGACCAGGCCAAGGATATTTTTGACCTCATCAAAAGGCTGGAAAAAGAGGCGGCCGCGGCCGGCGGCATGGTCCATATGCTCATCGGCAACCATGAAGAAATCAATATTCTTGAAAGGGTTTTTGAATATGGGGAAGACTATATAAACGTTGAACAGTTTAAGTCCTTCCTTGACGATAATTACAGGAAAAGAAAAGAGAGGGAATTCAAGAAGAGGACGGAAGACGGAAGCGATATCGACGCCGAATGGCGGAAGCTTATGAAAACGGATGACGGGCAGAGGGAATACTACTCTCATTTCAATTTGTACTACGGCCGTTGGATTGCGGAAGAGCACAATGCGGTCATCAAAATTAACGAAACCGTCTTCGTCCACGGCGGAATCAGCGAAAAATATTCAACTTGGCCACTGAAGGATATCAATAATCTATACTACGTGGAGTTTCAAAAATGGTTTCGTGAGGAAAGCTTCAGGCCAAAAATTTTGTTTGACCAGGAAGGCCCTCTCTGGTTCCGGCTGCTAGCCCAGTGGAATCCCGAGGTAGTTTGGCAACCTCTAGTCGATAAGATCCTCACCAATCTAGGGGCCAAGCAAATCGTCGTTGCCCACACTCCGAGAATTCAAGAATTGCCCTCGCGATTTGGAGACAAAGTCTGGCTTATCGATACGGGAATATCAAGGATGTACCGGGGATTTCTCAGCGCCTTGATCATCGAGAACGGAAACCGTCCTGAACGTTGGAGGCTGGAATATTAGGCCAGACTGCAGAAAATAAATATTTTTTCGTCTGGAGGGAAAATGATGAGCAAAGAAATCATTTCCACTCTGGCTATGTTTAGCCTGATGGTGATGGGGAGCATTGGTTCTCTGTCCCTCTCGGCCGATCAAGGAACCGCTCAGCAAAAAGAGCTGGAGATCTATCTGAAAAAGGCCAAAGTCGTCGATATCGAGAAGGGCGGGCTGGGCGGGAGAAATGAGCCCTGGAAAATCTTCCTGGACGACGGGAAAACCACGCGAAGAGGAATCTTCAAATACATTGACCGCCCCGAGCGAAGGCTGAATCCAGTCAGCTACAAACGGGAGATTGCCGCCTATGAGCTGACTAAGCTTTTCCTTATGGACATCGTTCCTCCTGTCGTCGAGAGAGAAATCTTGGAGATGAAGGGTTCGCTCCAAATCATGGTCGAAGACTGCCTCAACGAGATGGACCGAAGGGCGAGAAAATTCGAACCGCCTGATGCCAAGGCCTTTGAAAACGCGATGGAAGAACTCAATGTCTTCGAAAACTTGACCTACTGCCCGCGCGATTTGAAAGATATTCTGGTCCACAAAGATACCTGGAAGGTCTGCCGGGTGGATTTCATGGAAGCCTTCGACACTCTCGTTGAATTGCTGCCGGGGACGACGATCAGCCGATGCTCCAGGCGCCTGTATCAAGGCCTTCAGATCGATCCAAAAGTCATCGAAGCCGCCATGAAGCCCTATCTCACTCCCAAAGAAATCACGGCGTTACTCGAACGACGAAACACGATCCTCGAAAAGCTCCAGGGGCTGATCAAGGACAAGGGCGAAGCCGCCGTCCTATTTGATATAAAGCCTTAAGAACAAAAAGGTGGACGGCGTTTCATTGAATTTGTAGACAAGGAGGGACGTCATGGAAGCGAGTGTGCAAGGAATGAAGCCGGCGGCAACGCCGTCCTCCAATATCTTCTATCGTCTGTTTCGTTTATTCACTATCGTTCATCCGGGCGAAGTTACGAAAGCCCTGCTCCTGTTTATCAACAGCTTTCTCATCATGTTCGGCTATTACCAGATCAAGGCCATCCGCAACGGCCTCCTCCTGGCCAGGCATAAGGCGGAGATCCAAAGCTATCTAGCGATCCCGCAGGCGATTATTCTGATCTTCGTCGTCTGGGCCTTCGCTAAGATCTCCTCCCGTTACCCGCGGCATCTCCTGATCACGTACGTGACACTCTTTTGCATCTCCAATTTGATCCTGTTCAATATCATGAACTGGGCCGGCGTGTCCGTGGCCATCATGGGCATCGTCTTCTTCATCTGGATCGGCATGTACAACCTGCTCATCCCCGCCCAGTTCTGGGGATTCACCAACGATATCTACAGCGAAGAAGAGGGGAAACGCTTGTTTCCCATGATCGCCTTCGGTGCGACTTTGGGCGGCGTCCTCGGGCCCCAAGTCGCCAAGAGAATTATCCCGTATTTCGGGTCCTACGGAATGATGCTGGTCACATCGGCCACCCTCGTCCTCTGCATCATGATGACGTGGATCATCCATAAGAGGGACCTTCAGGAGGAACAGCGGCGCATCGTCTCACCTGGGGAGGAACCGAAGCGAAAGATAAAGGCCCAGCCTCTGGACAAAAGCGGCGGATTCCGCCTGATCTTCCAAAGCCGTTACCTCCTTCTCATCGCCCTGGTCATCGGCCTTTACAACTTCATCAATTCTTTGGGCGAAACGATCTTCAGCATTCTTCAACAGCGGGTGGCCTTGCGGGCTCTGGGAACGGCGGCGACCGGCAGCGCCGAGCTGCAGAATTACCTCAGCCAAGCCTTCGCCGGCTATCAGGGCCTGGCCAATCTTCTGGCGATGCTCATCCAGCTCTTCCTCGTTTCGCGCATTTTCCGCTGGGTAGGCATCAGCGGCGCGCTTCTCTTCCTGCCGATCATCGCCCTGGGAGGATACGGGTATGCCATGTTCGGCGCATCCCTTGTCCTGGTCAGGGCGATAAAGTCTGTTGAAAACGGCACGGATTATTCACTGATGAAAACGGCGCGGTCCGCCTTGTTCCTGATCACCAAGCGGGAGGAAAAGTACAAAGCCCAGGCAGCCATCGAGACGTTTTTTGTTCGGGGTGGCGACACTTTATGTGCTTTGGTGGTTTGGGTGGGGACGACATTCCTCGCTCTCTCCGTCGAAGGCTTCGCCATGATCAACGTCGTGAGCATCCTCGGCTGGATCTTCTTGACCGTCTTTGTCATCCGCGAGTACAAAAAGAAAAAGGGAGCAGCCGCAGCTAATCCCACATCATAGTCTATATTGAAGATGGTGCGGCCGATAAAGCTGACGGGGCCGCCGGCCCGACCAAATCGACTTGAGGAAGGCGTAGAAGCAAAAGGTCTTATTTTGTTTTCCGCAGGTCCTTGAGCTTCAGGATTCCCCCCGAATCCTGGCAAATAAAAATATGGCCCTGATCATCCCAGGCGATGCCTTCCTGGTCATTCCCGGGGAAGGCATATTCTTTGACCAACTTCCCGTCCAGGGTGATCTCGACGAATAAATTGTCCGAGTCGCTGACGACGTTCAACAACCCCGTTTTCGAGTCATAATAAAGGGCCCCCGGGTCCCGCATCCGGAACGGAAGAACGCGAAGGATCCTGGCCTCCGCTTCGTTGGCCGAGCTTGTCTTGATCGGGACATACAGCTCCATGATACAGGCAGGATCCTCCTGATTTCCCGCATAAAAAGTCCCCCCTTCAGGGTGGCCGGGGTTCGGGACAAAAACTAAGGATTCGATCCCGTTATCGTATTTGTCCACCTGCTTCTGGAGGAAACCTGGATTTCCCTGGTACGCCCTATTGACGGGAAACCGGCGCCTGACCTCTTTTTTGTCCGGATCGAATTGCAGGATCACGTCATCCCCTTCGATGATCATATAAAGAAGGCCGGTGGAAGGATCCACCGTCACGTCCTCCAGGTCTCCGGGCACCTTCAAGCGAAAGACCGGAGTGCCGTCGGTTTTGACTTCAAAAATCTCGCCTTCATCGCTGACGATGAAGAATGTCTTACGCTGGGGGTGAAAGCATATGCCTGACGGATCGATAATATTCTGCCGGTCCCAGTTGGCCTGCGGGGTAAAACCCGGGCTCCCCGGCCATTGACAAGGGAAGGGGATTGTGGGCGCCTGTTTCGCAGGCAGGCAGCTCCCGATTAGAAGGAGGACGATGAAGCCGAAGTATCTTGTTCTCATGACGCTAGCACCGGATCGGGGCCGGACAAGCAGAACCGTCAATTTACAACAGCCGAAACACCCTGTCAACGCCCACGGAAAATTTCATTTGATTTTCGGCCCATTCCTTATTAGTATATATTCATAAAAATGGAAGGGGAGAATGTGACATGAGATATCGCCCCGCAAAAAATAAGATCATCCTGGCGCTCTCTCTCTTGGCCATCGGGGGAGCGGGTTTTTTTGTCCGCGGCCAGTTCATGCCGTCCGAGATCGCCCAGAGGGAGGAGTGGGAAGAGTTCCTAAAAACGGCCGACATCGTCAAATCCGAGCCGATCGGGGAGGGCGTCACCAAGCCTTGGAAGCTGTATCTCAAGAAAGGGACGATCGAGAAAAAAGCCGCCTGGAAAAACCCCGAGGAAAAACGAGGAGATTTTGTCGACAGTTGGAAATATGATATCGCCGCTTATCGTCTGGACAAGCTCATCGGCCTGAACATGGTTCCTATTACTATCGAGAGGGAATTTAAAGGAAAAAAGGGGGCCCTGTCTCTATGGGCCGACAACAAATACAGCCTCCTGGACATCATGGAGGACAAAATCCCGATCCCCGATTGGGCTCTGAAGCAGACGGACGACACGAAATACATCACCCGGTTCTGGGACAGCCTGATCGCCAACGATGACCGGACGCAAGAAAACGTCCGCTACACGGAAGATTGGCGGACGATTCTCATCGATCATTCCCGCGCCTTTCGGTCCTCCCAGGAAAACACGGAAAAACTCATGTGCGGCGCGAACGGGATTAAAAGAAAGGACGACGGCAGCCCCTATCTCATCCAGAGGGTTCCCCGCGCCCTTTTCGAAAAAATCAAAGCTCTGGATCTCGCCGGCCTCAAACAGGCCATGGGATCCTATTTGACCGATCAAGAGGTTGAAGCGATCATCGCCCGCAAGCCGCTTCTCATCAAAGAGATCGGGGAGATGGTCAAGAAAAACGGGGAAAAGAACGTCCTTTATTAAAAAAGGAAGAAGAAAGGAGTGTTGAACATGAGAAAGAGATTGGCTTTTCTCTTCGCCTGCTGTTTTCTAAGTTTCTGCGCCCAGGCTTTTGCCCAGTTCCCGCCGGAAGAGGTCGCCGAATGGCCGAAATGGGAGGAATTCCTCAAGACGGCCGATATCGCCGAGTCAAAGCAGATGAGCG
The DNA here is from genome assembly GCA_964537875.1 of uncultured Eubacteriales bacterium. Lineage (GTDB taxonomy): Bacteria > Acidobacteriota > Aminicenantia > Aminicenantales > UBA4085 > JAPKZH01. Next base: position 35,327 of record CAZIDN010000022.1, on the reverse strand, counting down.
GACCGGAGTCTGTTACGAATCCATGGAAGCTCACGCTGTCGAAGGATGGGGTCACCCGCAACGGAGTGTGGAAAAACATACAGGGCATGCAGAAAGGATTCAAAGAAGGCTGGAAGTACGAAATCGCCGCCTACCTCTTCGATAAATATCTCGGGCTGAATATGGTGCCTCCGACCGTCGAGAAGGAGTTCCGCAATGATAGGGGGTCGGTGCAATTGTGGGTCGAGAGCGAGATGAGCCTGAAGAAAAAAAACGAAGGAAATATCAAAACGCCCTCGATCAAGGTTTTCTCCTGGAACCGGGCGACCTACCTCCACCGGTTTTTCGACAACCTGATCGGAAACGAGGACCGGCATGCCAACAACATTCTCATCACCAAGGACTGGCGGATGTACCTCATCGACCACTCCCGCTCGTTCCGGACGTCAAAGAAATTCACCCAAGAGCTGATTTATACCGAAAAGCACAAGGAAGGCCCGAAACTCATGAAGGAACTCCCCAGGGCCATGGTCGAAAAAATCAAAGCCCTGAATTATGACGTCATCAAGGGCTTTGTCGGGGACTATCTGGACGACGATGAGATCAACGGAGTCCTGAAGCGGCGGGACCTTATCCTGAAGGAAATCGACAAGCTGATCAAGCAGTTCGGCGAAGAGAACGTCCTATATTGACTTGAACTTTTTCATCAGGGTCAGGACGTTCTGTCCTTTCCGGCGCTTATAATCGAACCCGTCCATAAACGTCCGGGATAGATAAATCCCCAAACCGCCTTTCTGTCCGGCTTTGATGATATCCTCGATGTCCGGCTTCTGGGCTTGGCTGGGGTCAAAAGGAATGCCGCTGTCGCGGATTTCCAGGTAGATCCTGTCGCTGTCCAGCCAGAAACCGATATGAATTTCGCCCTTCTCCTCCGGATAGGCATAGAGGATGATATTGGTGCATATTTCGACGAGCGCCAAGTCCAACTTGAAGAATTCTTCTTCGGAGAGAGCCAAGCCCCGGACAGAGTTGCGCAAAAAATCCCTGGCCCTGTCGATTTCGGCCAGCTGGGCGGCGATGGTAAAGGACTCCATGGGAAGCCGTTTCATCCCGCTCAAATTTTAGCAAATCAAGGCCGATTAATCCACTAAATAAAAGCCGGCCCTGCTCATCCTAACCCAAAATTGTCGATCGAAACGCCCGACGGGTCCTGTCGGATACTCTTGGAGGGAAACCCTTATTCCGGGTTTCCCTCCAACGATCGCTTCGCTCTCTGCCTCCTTTCCAAGGAGCATTTGGCGATGAATTCATGGGAGGATGCTCCTTGGAGGGGTGGCAGGGCGGGCGGGTATTCCCGCCGCCCGTTGGAGGGGGACCCTGTGAAAGGGTCCTCCTCCAAGAGTGTCCGGGGGGCCCCCGAACCACGCCACCCGTCGGGTGTCGTCACTCCCATTGTATTTAATGGGATGCTCTGAGTATTTAACTGATGATTAGCCTCTATCGGCAATTTTGGGCCTACTCATCCGTTTGACTCTGATCTTATATTGTTTTAACATCAACGGACATCATAAGAATTTTACCGAGGAAATCCGAATTCTCAACCCGGCCAAAAAACATCTGAGAGGAGGATGATATGAATAAAAGAATCATAGGAATCAGCGGACTGGCCCTGCTTTTCGCCGCCGGGCCTGTCCCCATGGTTTTTTCGCAGGCTGCGGACTTAAGGCCCGTGACCGTCGGGCAGCCCATGCCCGATATCACCCTGCCGACCTTGCAGGGGGGAACCTTCACTCTTTCCAGCTTGAAGGGGAAAAACGTGCTCCTCGTTTTCCCCCGGGGATTCGCCGCCGAAGCCCGCTGGTGCACGATCGACAATTATAAGTATGCGGAGCTTGTGGACTTTGAAAAGTCCGCCCAGATCCGGAAAAAGTACAATGTCGAAGTCGTTTTTGTCTTCCCCTACGGCCAGGATGTCGTGCAACAGTGGGTGGAAGCGAATCCCGAGCAGCTCGAGAAAATCAAGGGCTGGAAAAATCCGGCCGACCCGGCCAAACTGGACGAGCAGGGCAAGGCCCGGATGGAGCGGTGGCGCAAATCCTATCCCAAAGAGTACAGCATGGAGAAAGGCAAGGTCCCGCTGCCCTTCCCTCTGCTCATCGACGCCGACCGGAAGGTCTCCAAAGGCCTGGGTCTTTTTGCCATGGAATGGGGCGGCAGCAAAGTGGACCAGTGCATCACCAGCGTCTTCATCGTGGACAAGAAGGGCATCCTCCAGTTCAAATACATCGGCCAGAACACCACGGACAGGCCTGAATATGATTTCCTGTTCAAGACCTTGGAGCGGATGAACATCGGCAACTAATATCAACGCAATAATTAAAATGACATCCCCGTTCGGGCGGCGCTTAGGCCGCCCCTAGCCCCCGAGCCCCGGGGAACCAGTCCCGTCGGTTCCCCCCGTCGGAAAAGCCGACGGGCCCCCCCTCCGCTACGAGGGCTTGAGGACGGCCTAAGCGCCGCCCATACATTGTCACTTTATTTATTACGTTTGTATTAGTCCGCAGGCAAGATCGGGGCTCGAACCCGATCATTCCGCGAATTCGATTTTTGAAGGCCGAGATCCTTTCCGTTACCACTTTTTTGATTTGCAGAATGAACAGGTTTGAACCCAACAAAAAGCCGGCTGTTCAGCAAAAGGGGGTGATGATTTTTTTGTGAGGGAACTCTCCCCAGCCGGCCCAAGAGAGTCTGAAAACATTATAGCATAATCAGCCCAATTTTTTCTACCACGGATTCCACTGTGATGGTCGCTATATCCGCAGCGCTCAAGACGTTGATTCGTCCAAACGGCTTCCAGGCGACTTCCATGTCTTTACGGAACAGGGCCAGGCCGCGCGTTCCGCAGGCCGCAGCCAGATGGGTGACGCCCGAATCATTACCGATATAGACGGCCGCCTCCTCCAGCAGTCCGGCAAGCTCTATGAGCGGCGGCCGGCCCAGCCCTGACCATCCGCGAGGCAGCCCCAAATCCAGAATCTTCTTCTCCATTCTTGCTTCGGCTTCACCCGTGACGAGGTATCCTTCGATTCCCTTCTGATGAAGGAACTCGATGATGGCCAGAAAATTCTCAAGAGGCCAGCATTTATTTTCATTCCCGCTTCCCGGATGGATAACGGCGGACTTTTTCTGCCGGGCCGGCGTTTCGGGCTTCCGTGGCAGGCTTTGATCCCGGCCTTTCGTTTTTAATGAAGGAAGCCGGTGACAGTTTTCGAATTGATCGTTCGCCTGGAGCCGGCCGGCGATTAAGGCCGACGTCCGATCGAAAAAGTAACGGCTCACAGGAATCCCTGATTGCGGCTCGTAAACGATAAACCGGCCGCTGGCGGCGGTAAGAGCAAGAATCCTCTGTTCGAACGCTCGGGAGGTTTCCCTTTGAAGCCATCCCAGGATCAAATCAAACCCGGAAAGCCATTTCCTGAGATCCTCGGGCGCGTCCGGCCCATCGTCAAAGAGGGCCAGCCATCGACTGTCTTCTATAGGGAAAACGGCGTCGACAACTCCTGCCTTCTCGAGCAGCCGCCCGTATTCCGCCCGGCAGACAAGGCTTAAGGAACTCCCCGGAAATCGCCTTTTGACAAGCTGAACCGACGGCAGAGCGACAAGCAGGTCGCCCAGCCCGCCGAGGCGAAACAGCAATATCGATTTCATACGGGCCGGCTGTTTTCAGCAGGCCATGTCCCGCTTTTTATCGATATGGTGCTTGATGGTCTTGCCCTTGGCCAGGTAGATCACATCCTCACCGATATTCGTGGCGTGGTCGGCGATCCGCTCCAGGTGACGGCCGACCAGGATCAGCCCGACCGCCCGCTCGATCGACAACGGATCCTGCATCATATAGGTCAAGAGCTCCCGGAAAATCTGGTCGTTCAACGAATCGACTTCATCGTCCCTCCGGCAGACGCTGCGGGCCAGCTCTTCATCCCTGTTGATAAAGGCATCGAGGGCGTCTTTGACCATGCTCTGAGCCAGCTTGGCCATGCGCGGAATATCGATGAGCGGCTTGAGGAGCGGCGATTTGAGCAGCTCGAGAGTCCGTTCGGCAATGTTGACGGCCAGGTCGCCCATCCGTTCGAGTTCGCTCCCGATCTTCATGGCCGAAGTAATGAACCGCAAATCTCCGGCCATGGGCTGCCTCAGGGCGAGCAACCGGAGGCACGTTTCATCGATCTCCACATCCAGGAGGTTCACCTTCTCCTCCCGTTTCAAGACCTCCCGGGCCAGCTCTTCTTTTTGGGCCTTGAGTCCCTCGATCGATAAGGCTATGGACTCCTCGACAAGGGCCGCCATCCGCAACAATTTTTCCTTAAGATTTTTGAGCTCTTCGTCAAACAGCCTTTCCATCTCGGCCTCCGTTCCTTTTTCCCATTATTTTGAAGGAATTCATCGCTTTTGACAAGCCTTCATATTTTCTTTTATAATTTTGTCTAAAATCTTTTCCCCCCCATACCATTTTTCAGCCAAAGCCGATAAGATAGAGAGAAATATATGAAGAAGCTGTATCCGGCGGTCCTGTTTCTGTGCCTTGTCCAATCTTTTTCCCTCTGTCCGGCACGGGCTGCCTCCTCCGGCCAAAAAAGCGCCTCCCTTCAGATCAAGGGCTCGGACACCATGGTCAACCTCGGCCAGGCCTGGGCGGAAGCGTTCAACGCGATCCACTCGAACGTGAATGTCGCCGTCACGGGCGGTGGCTCCGGGACGGGCATCGCCGCTCTGATCAACGGCACCTGCGATATCGCCGAGTCGTCCCGGGCGGTCGAAGAGAAAGAAATCAAACAGGCCGAGGCCACGGGCATCCGGTTCAACCAGGAGACCGTCGCCCTGGACGGCATCGCCGTGGTCGTCCATCCCAGCAACCCCATCAAGAACCTGACCATGGACCAGCTGCGGGAGATCTTCATGGGCAATATCAAGAGCTGGAAGATCCTCGGCGGACCCGACTGGCCGATCGTGCTTCTCTCCCGGGAGGTCAATTCCGGGACCCATATCTTTTTCAAGGAACATGTCCTGCGCCGGGGCAAGAAGAAAGCCCAGGAAGAGTTCTCTCCCGCGGCCCTGATGATGCCGTCCTCCTATGCCATCGCCGAGGAGGTCGCCAACAATGAGAATACGATCGGCTATTATGGGATGGGCTATATCAGCCCGCGACAAAAAGTCATCGCCGTCGCTAAAGACGCTCAATCCCCGTTCGTCGAGCCGACGCTTCCGGCCGTCCGCACCAACGCCTATCCCATTTCCCGGCCGCTGTATCTTTACACCAACGGCGCGCCGAAAGGGGTCGTCAAAGAATTCATCGATTTCGCCTATTCTAAGGAGGGACAGGAGATCGTCAAAAAAACCGATTTTGTCCCGATAAAATAATGGCCAAGCTGCGCAAATTCAAGGAAGCGATCATTGAAAAGCTCATTTTCCTGAGCGGCATCGCCTCGATCGTTTTTGTCGCGCTGATTTTCATCTTTCTGCTTCGAGAAGGCATCTCGGTCCTCAAGAGCACCTCGCTGGGCGCTTTCCTCGGTGGAAAATTCTGGTATCCCATTTCCGATCCTCCGAAGTTCGGCATCCTCCCGCTCATCCTGGGCTCGCTCCTGGTCACGCTGGGAGCGATCGCGATGGCCGTCCCCCTGGGTATTGCCGCCGCCTTCTACATCGCGGAAGTGGCCCCGTTCCGTCTCCGGAACATCCTCAAATCGTTCGTCGAGATCTTGTCGGCCATCCCGTCGGTCGTCCTGGGATTTCTTGGTATCACCATCCTCGTCCCCTTCCTGAAACGCTTCCTCGATCTGCCGACGGGCCTGACCGCCTTTGCCGGATCCATCATGCTGGCCTTTATGGCCATGCCGACGATCATCAGCATCTCCGAGGACGCCATCAACGCCGTTCCGCGGGAATACAAAGAGGGGGCTATCGCCCTGGGCGCAACCCACTGGCAGACGCTCCACCGGGTCATCATCCACGGCGCTTTGCCGGGCATTATCGCGGCGGCCATGCTGGGCATCGGCCGGGTGTTCGGAGAGACGATGGCCGTGATGATGGTCACGGGCAACGCGGCCGTCATCCCCGACAGCCTCTTCGAGCCCGTCCGCACTCTGACGGCCACCATCGCCGCCGAAATGGGCGAGGCGGCCAAGGGCAGCCCGCATTATAACGCCCTTTTCGCCATCGGCATCGTCCTTTTTGTCATCTCCTTCCTGATCAACCTGACGGCGGACCTCTTCTTGAACAGGGGCCGAAAACGATGAAAAACGAGATCGTCAAGGAAAAGATCGGCTTCGGCGTGCTGCTCCTGGCGACGCTCCTAGTCGTCATTCCCGTCCTGCTGATCATTTGGCTCATCCTCAGCAAGGGCTGGAGCGCCCTGTCCTGGGAGTTTCTATTCAGCATGCCGCGCGACGGCATGCGGGCCGGCGGCATTTTTCCGGCCATCATCGGGACGTTTTATCTTGTGATCGCCTCCATCGCCTTCTCTCTGCCCATCGGCGTGCTCGCCGCCATCTATCTCAGCGAGTATGCCGCGGACAACCTGCTGACCCGGATCATCAACCTGGCCATCATCAACCTGGCCGGCGTCTCCTCGGTCGTTTTCGGATTGTTCGGGCTGAGCCTGTTCGTCATTTATCTAAAGTTCGGCGTTTCGATCATTTCCGGCGCGCTGACCCTGGGCATCATGACCCTTCCCGTGATCATCACGACAACGCGGGAAGCCCTCCGCGCCGTTCCCAAATCGTACCGCGAAGTGAGCTTTTCGCTCGGCGCATCGCGCTGGCAGACGATCCGTCATTCCGTGCTGCCCTTTGCCCTTCCCGGCATCCTCACGGGAGCCATCTTGAGCATCGGCCGCGTCGCCGGGGAGACCGCGCCGATCCTGTTCACAGTCGCCGCCTTCTATCTGCCCAAACTTCCCCATTCCCTGTCCGACCAGGTCATGGCTCTTCCCTACCATCTTTATATCGTGACCACCCAAATCCCTTATATCCCGGAGAATTTCCGGTACGGAACAGCTCTCGTCTTGGTCGGCCTGGTCCTGATCATGAATATCGCGGCTGTCATCATCCGCTCAAAATACCGGAAAAGGAAATAGGGAGGCAGGCCTGGAGACTAGACACGCCCAATAAAAGTGATGTGACATGACGGACCAACATGAAACCAGGAATTCTTCGGCTGGACAAGCGCGCCAGCCTGACCCCAAAATTAAAGTCCGGGATTTAACCATCCACTATGGCAAGGTCCGGGTTTTAAACAATCTCTCCCTTGACATCCAAAAAAACGAGATCCTGAGCGTGATCGGGCCGGCCAACTCCGGCAAAACTTCGTTCCTGCGAAGCCTGAACCGGCTGAACGATTTTGAGCCGAACATGCGGATGAGCGGCTCGATCCTCCTGGACGGCAGGGACATCTACAAAGACCTCGAAGCGGAAGGCCTGCGGAAACGAGTGGGAATGATCTTCGCCCTCCCCATTCCTTTGCCCAGGTCGATCCACGACAATATCACCTACGGCCCCCGGCTCTCCGGAATCCACGATAGAAGCACCCTGGGCTTGCTCGTCGAGGAAAGTCTGAAGGCGGCCTATCTTTGGGATGAGGTCAAGGATAGACTGCGAAGCTCGGCCCTGAAACTCTCCGGCGGCCAGCAGCAGCGCCTCTGTATCGCCAGAACGCTCGCCCTCAAGCCGGAGGTCATTCTCTTCGACGAACCCTGCTCCGGACTCGACCCGATCTCGACGGCCAAAGTCGAGGATTCCATGATGGAACTCAAGAAAAATCATACGATCGTCCTGGTCACCAACAACACCAAGCAGGCCGCTCGCGTCGGGACGCGGACGGCCTTTTTCCTGATGGGAGATCTCGTCGAGATTGACAGCACCGAAAAGATCTTTACCGCCCCCGCGGATTCAAGGACTAACGACTACATTATCGGGAGATTCGGATAATGGGCCGGGGGCAAAGCTACACATCTGACAAATTAAATAAATGGGGATTCTTCCTTTCTCTTAAAACCAGAAAATTCGCCCAATCCTGCCAGATAATTTGTCAGATGCGCAGCTTTGACCCCAATCATTGAAGACGATGAAAAAGATTGAAATCGACGGCCTGAATTTATTTTACGGCGACTTCCAGGCGCTCCAGGATATCCGGATGTCCGTCCGGGAGAAGGCCATCATCGCGCTCATCGGCTCCTCGGGCTGCGGCAAGTCCACCCTCCTCCGGTGCATCAACCGCATGAACGACCTCATCGAAGAGGTCCGGATCGAGGGCGCGGTCCGGATCGACGGCCAGGACATCTACAAGAAAAACGCCCGTCTGACAGAGCTCCGGAAAAAAGTGGGGATGGTCTTTCAAAGACCGAATCCTTTTCCGCTGAGCGTCTACGAGAATGTCGCTTTCGGACTCCGAGTCCACCACATGGCCAAAGGCAGCGAGTTGGAAGACATCGTCGGCGAAAGCCTGAAGGCGGTCCACCTCTGGGACGAGCTCAAGGACAGGCTGAATCGTAGCGCCCTTGGCCTTTCCCTTGAGCAGAAGCAGCGGCTGTGCATCGCCCGGCTCATCGCCGTCAAATCCGAGGTGCTGCTCATGGACGAGCCGTGCTCGGCCCTCGATCCCTTGGCCACACTCCGCATCGAAGAGCTGATGCAGCTCCTCAAAAAGGATTACACCATCGTTATCGTCACCCATAACATGCAGCAGGCGGCGCGCGTTTCGGACGAGACCGGGTTCATGCTCCTCGGCGAGCTCATCGAGTTCGGGAAAACCCCGGACATCTTCACTCGGCCCAAAGACATACGGACGGAAGACTACATTACCGGCCGCTTCGGATGAGAAAAGAGGGACAGGCCGCGGCGTCCCTCTAAAATATCCCTTTTTATGGATATCTCGAGCCATTGACTTGTTTGTCAAGCTGGGTTTGGCTTTCCTGGGCGTTCTGACGGCTTTGACAAATAAGCGCCGGGAGTTGAGCTTCCTTCTCGCCTGGATCGTCCTGCCGTTTGCGCTCTTCATCCTGTCGAAATCTCCCGTCATCTATCTTCCCGCCGACAACAAGTTCATCTTCACCCTTCCCGTCCTTTTTCTCTTCCTGGCGAAGGGAGTGACGGGCCTGAGCTCCGCTCTCGAAAAAAATGAAAAAGTTGGGCTGGACGAAGGACGATTTCGCTTCGTTTTCCGGCAACAAGCTCATTTTCAAGGGAGTTTCGGACAAGGGCCGGGTCAAGGGCTTCGATATCAAAGCCCGGACCGGCTCGAGCCCCACCTTCCTTCTCACTATCGACGGCTCCAAAAGCATCCTCGATAAGATTATTCTCGCCGACCGGGGAAAATCCCCCGGGAGCATGCCGTTTTCTCTTGATTAAGCCCGGGATTATACTAAAGAATTCAAATATCTAAAGACTGTTTCCAGCAAAGATAAATCTGGCTCTCGGAAATATGGATCTCTTCCCTATGGTGTGAATCATGAAATGCGGAGTCCGTAACGCTCTTGCTCCCGCAAAGGTTTTTTACGCTGATGGTCGCTGCGATCGTCACGGACTCCTGAATATACCCACACAAAATGGAAGAGATCCGAAAATATTAATTGTCAATAATTTCATATTTAACGATATAAAAGCTCCAATCCTGATCATGCTCGATCGTATATAAAAAGTCGCCAAGAATCCTCAGGGGAAAATACCTCTGCGAAAATTCATCCCCAGTTCTTAAGCTAAGAAGCGGCAAATAGAAGTTGTCCAAGTACTTTCCTTGTTCGTTGAAGACATCGACCAAGATTCCCTTTTTTTGATCAAACGTCGAGGTCAATACCCAGAGATTGTTTTTATAGACAAGAAGACGGTGGACATCATTCTCATATTCGGGAAACTGCAATACCTTCTTGTCCGGGAATGGATTATTTATCCGGGGATAGATTCTCCTGAAGATTCTGCTGACTTTCCCCTTCGCCAAATCGATCTGTTTGATCAAGTAGTCCTGTGTATGGGAAACATAAAGATATTGGTTTGAGACATGGCCAGTCTGCAAGCGTGTAATATAGCTAACTGAACGAGATGTTCTTCCGCCGAATGACCTTATAGAAACGCAGTCTTTTGTAGGAAAAGAGTCCAAAGTGGGGACGATGTTTTCTTCGTCATCCATAATATAGAGATTCCGGTCATACTCTTGGATGCCATCCTTAATCTCGAATGTTCTCGGTTGGGAATCTACGAAAAAATATTTGCGGTTATAAAAACCGACAAGTCCCGTAAAACGCTTTTTACCGAGCTTCATATCTTTGATGAGATTCCCCTTCATGTCGATTTTAATCAGTTTACTCTGCCCGGCGCCGAAAAGGATCACCTCATTATCCCCGACGATAAAATTCGTAGGCCCTCCCGATAATTCTCCGGGGCCTTGGCCTATTTTCATGATATTTCTTTCATATTTGCCATTGGCACCGAATTTGTACAGCCTGGGTTCATCCTGAACAAAGATAGAGCCATCTTGGGCAACATCAATTCCCCATGGCAATTTGAAATAGAATTCTTTTCCACCATCCACGATCCGCATCACTTCTTTCAAATGGATCACCCGCCCGGCGTTTTTGCTGGGCGGCTTCTCCGGATTTTCGATCACCTGCTGGGCAAATCCGGTGGAAACAAGAAGAAAAACCAAGAGCGCGCCAAATATTTTCCGCATTTTTTCCTCCGAAAGAGAAATCTCGGATAAATCGTCTGTGGCCATTGCGAAATGCCCTCTATTTACTAATCATACGCCAGATCTTAAGAAAAGTGTTTATGAGATCATTTTGGATCAAGTCTACAAGTTTGACATTTCCATGAGAACCCTTCCTCCTGAATAACGTCATCCCTATGGAATGAAAATTCATATCCAGCATCACGCATTGGTACGAGCGAAGGAACGAGGAACAAACTTAGAAGAAATAAAAATTGTCTTCCACTCCGGGTTTCCCATTCCCGCCAAGTATGACCGCAAAGGAAAGGCTAAAATCTTCGATTTCCAACAAAAGAGATTTAACGAGTTCTATGAGCAAAAAAGAGTGGAAATATTTTACACAGAAGATAATGATGATATAATCATCCTGACTGTTTATGTTTTTTATGGAAAATGGGAGTAGAGCCAAATGCAAGTTCAATATGATGCTAAGACAGACTTGCTTTATATCCGCCTTGATGAGCGCAAACAGAAGGTCATGAATAAAAGGATCTCCGATGAAGTCGTCCTTGACATAGGGAAGAATCGAAAAATTATCGGCCTCGAGATCCTTAATGCGTCTAAATGCCTTAATATGAAAAGTTTGTTTCCACTAAAGATTGAAATAAGACCCGAAACGCTAAAAAAGGTTCGCGCTTAGCCTTTAATATTCTCTTCTCATATTTCTTTGTCACCGCATCGGCACATGTCCCGCTTCAGGCCCCGATTCTTGACGAGCGGCGAATATGCCCCGTGGCTTGCCACGGGGAGCCGTTCGAGAGGGTTCCAAGGGGGAGTCGCCCCCTTGGTCGCAGGACGGAGTTTCATGCCCCGCCCGATATTGAACTGAGACACCTTATAAGAAATTTTTATAATGATATTAAAACCCCCCAACCCCCTTTGGGCAATCAAAGGGGTAGAGAAAGGTAGGTGTCTCCGCAAAGGCCGCAGGGCGTCGGACGAAGTTCGGCGCCCGTCGGAAGGGATCTTCCCCTCCGAGTTGACTTTCGGTCGGAAATGAGGAATGATACTTTTTTCTCATGGCCAAAAAACTCGGGGGCGCCCACAAAATGCGGAGATTCTTATCCAGGTCCCTCTTTTTTTTGGCCTCATTTGAAAGGAGGTTCAATTCTATGAAACGCTCTCTCATCTTTCTCTTCACCCTGCTCGCCTTCGCCTCGCTGATCGTAGCCGCCGAGATCAAGCTCGACGTCAAGGAACACGTGCTTCCCAACGGGATGAAAATCCTGATGATCCCGAAGCCCGGCGTTCCCCGCGTCGTCTGCCATATCTATTTCAAGGTTGGCTCGATCAACGAGAAACCGGGCATCACCGGCCTGGCCCACATCCATGAGCACATGATGTTCAAGGGCACAAAAATGATGGGCGTCACCGACTTCGCCAAGGACGCCGAAATCGACAGGAAGATCGACGAGCTCATGGACAAGGTCTACCGGGAAAAGTACTGGAAGGCCGACGGCGGCGACAAGGCCAAGCTCGCCCAGTGGCAGAAGGAATGCGACGACTTGGTCAAAACCGAAAAGCCGTACGTCATCAAGGATGAGATGTGGAACCTGTACATGAAGAACGGCGGCACCGCCCTGAACGCCTCGACCGGCAACGAGAACACGGGCTATTACGTCACTCTTCCCGCGAACAAGATCGAGCTCCAGATGCTCCTCGAGTCCGACCGGATGCTGAACGCCTATTTCCGCGAGTTCTACTCGGAAAAGGACGTCATCATGGAAGAGCGCCGGCTGAGCGAGAACCGCCCCGGCTATTTCTTCGGCGAGCAGGTCAATGCCGCTTTTTATGCTGCGTCTCCATATCACTGGGACGTCATCGGTTGGATGGACGACCTCAAAAAGGTGACCAAGACCGACCTCGTCGAGTTCCACACCAAGTATTACGTCCCCAACAACTGCGTGGCCATCTACGTCGGCGACTTCGATCCGCAGAACATCGTCCAGATGGCCGAAAAATACTTCGGCCGCATTCCCAAGGGGCCGGATGTCGAGCCTGTTCGAACGTATGAACCGGCCCAGTACAGCGAAAAAAGGTTGTACGGCGAAGGCCCGGCGGCGACCAGCCTCCAGATGATGTTCCACACACCGCAGGCGGGTCATCCCGATGCCGCCCCGCTCTCTGTCCTGGCCAGCATCCTCGGCGGAGGAGGCGGCGGCATGCGCGGATTCGAACCCGGCGATCAGGCATCGCTGACCGCTCCATCGATCATCCGCGGCCAAAGAGGCGGCGGCTTCGGCGGAGGCGGCGGGACGGGCCGGCTCAACAAGATCCTGGTCCAGGAAAAACAGCTGGCCGTCAGCGCCTCGGCCTCCAGCCGCGGCCAGTGGTATGTCGGCGCCTTCCAGTTCAGCGCCTCGCCGCGTCAGGACAAAAACGTCCAGCCCGAGGACCTGGAGAAGGAAATCTGGGCTGAGGTCGAGAAGATCAAGAAAGAAGGCGTGACCCCCGAGGAAATCCAGAAAGCTAAAAACCGATCCGAAGCGATGTTCATCCGCAGTCTGGGCAGTACGGCAGGCCTCGCCGGCAGCGTCGGCCGGGCCGAGCTCAACCGGGGCTGGCGCTCGATCATCACAGACTATGAGAACCTGAAAAAAGTGACTAACGACGACATCAAGCGGGTCACGGTGAAATACTTCGTCAAGGACAACAGCCTCACGGCGATCTATAAGCGTAAGATGGGGCAGTGAGGAAGGAGGACGACGATGAAAAAGTCACTATCCATACTTTTAGCCATAGGCTTCCTGTCTGTTTCGCTGGGGCTGGCCCAAGCCCAGAAGCCCTCCGACCTGAAGTTCGCTCCTCTCAAATATGATCCGCCCGACCCCAAGGCGTTCCGGACGCTTTTCGCCAACGGCCTGCGCGGCTACATCGAGGAAGATCACAACCTGCCTCTCATCAACATCTCGGCGATGGTCAACTTCGGCGGCCTGTATCTCCCGAGGGACAAGCAAGGCTTCGATTCGGTCATGAGCGGGACGATGATCCGGGGCGGCACAAAGACCAAGGAAGGGACGGCCATCGAGGAGCGCATCGATTTCCTGGGCGGTTCGCTAGGCTTCAATGTCGGCGACCGGACATCGACGCTGTCCCTTTCCGTCCTGAGTAAAGACCTCGATGAGGGCCTGGGCCTCTTTTTCGATGTCCTGATGAATCCGGAATTCCGGGAGGGTCCTCTGAACCTGGCCAAGGTCCGTCTCGTCCAGCAGCTCCGGCAGGCCAACGACCAGCCCAGCGGAGTCCTCAGCCGGGAGTACGAAAAGGTCTTGTACGGCGACAGCCCGCTGACCTGGCAGCCGACCCGAAAAACGTATGACGGCATCACCGGCGCAGACCTGAAAGCGATCCACGCCCAGTACTTCTTCCCCAAGAACATCATCCTGACCGCGTCCGGCGACTTTGCCAAGGCCGACCTCAAGGCCAAGATCGATAAGTACGTCGCCAACTGGCAGAATAAGACTGTCAAGTTCCCCGCCTTCTCTAAGCAGTTCCCGCAGCCCGAGCCAGGCGTCTACTTCATTCAGATGCCGATCAACCAGGGCTATATCAATATCGGCCACCTCGGTCTCGAGGACACGAACCCGGATTATTTCGCCGTCCAGGTGATGAACTTCATCCTCGGCGGGGGGAGCTTCTCCTCGCGGATCACGATTAAGGTTCGTTCCGACGAGGGGCTGTCCTACAACCAGGGCAGCCGGTTCAGTTATCGGTGGGGGTTCCCCGGGACGTTCTCCGGATATGTCCAGACGAAGTCCTCTACGGTCGGCTACGCCATCTCGCTTATCGAGAACGAGTTCAACCGCATCCGCAAGGAGCCTGTTTTGGACGCCGAGATGGACACCGCAGTCAACTACTACCTGGAGAGTTTCCCCGGCTCCTTCGAGACTGCCCAGTCCAGGGTGTCCACGTTCGCCAACCTCGAGATGAACGGCAGGCCGATGGATTACTACAAAACCTACCGCGACAAGATCAGGGCCGTGACAAAGGCCAAGGTCCAGGAGGTCGCCAACAAGTACATCCAACCGGACAAGCTCGTCGTCATGATCGTCGGGGATTGGGAGCCGTGCAACAAGGGCGGCGACCAGTGGCCCGGCCCGTTGGACAACCTGGGCAAAGTCCACAAGATCACTCTCGCGGACCCGATGACCGGCGAAATCAAGAAATAGTCCTTTTCGAAAGCATGAGTCCGGGGGACGGCGTCTGAGCGCCGTCCCCTTTTTTATTTAGCCTGATTTCTATATAATGGCCCTTTCTTTGGAGGCAAAATGAAGAGAAAACGGCAATTTTGCGCGGTTCTCGCGTTTTCGATCGGCCTTGGCCTGATCCTTTCCGGCCAGGCTCTCGGTCAGGGCCAGCGCCAGCAGCCCCCCGAGTATAAAGAAGTCGTCGCGGCCAGCCGCATCATGGATGCCCCCGCCCGGCTCAAGGAATTCGAGCGAATCAAGTTCTTCTTCGCCCAGGAGAAAGATAGCAAAAAGGTCCTCAACGCGGTCGTCATCGGCGTGAAGTGACAGATTCCTAAGAAACGATAGACAGGACGAATGGCCGAACCCTATTCCGTAGAAACCGTTCGTGAATTAGAAAAAATTGTTCGCGAACAAAACGTCCTGCGGCCTATGCGGATCCGACGGTACGAGCCCGGGACCGTCCTGGAATACGATCTCCGGGGGGTTTGTCCCTCCGGGGAAGCCAAAGCCCGGTTGGAGATCGAAAAATTTGCCGGGGGAGGCTTTGCCGGCCAGGTTTACAAAGTCAAGTTACTCGGGCTGAGTTGCAAGGAAGGACAGGTTGAGGGACTCACCGTCGGCAGTTCTTATGCCCTGAAAATCTTCGTCCCGCCCAAAGGCTTCGGCCTTCGCATCCGCAACCTCTTTTATGGGATGGGCTTTCAAGGCCCGTTCTCGCTCCAGGCCAATCCCGCGGCGGGCCGATCGCAGGCGCTTTGGCAGAAATTTATCCGGCGGGCGGCGAAAATCGAATTCGGATCCGAAGACGGAGTCGTAGACGTTCTCGCCACCTTGACCGACTCCAGGCTCGGCAGCTGCGGCGAGCTCAGCGAATGGGTGGACGGTCGATTGTGGCGCTTCGAGGTCGACGACGACCTGGATGAGCGCCGGGCTTGGAAAATCGGAAGCCCCGATGAGGGCATCGGTTCTCCCGAATACCGGATGAAGCGCGCCTTCATGGCCCGTCTCGTCCGGCTCATGCATCGAATGGGCGCCCGAGAGCTCGCCCGCCAGTATGAATGGTGGTCGCTCAAGAGCCAGCCGAACGTCATGAAACGGACATCGAGCGACCCCGACCCCAGGGCCGGCCTCGTCGCCGTGGACTTTCGGGCAGGTATGACGCTCACAGCGGTCACGCCCCAGTGCCCCGCCGATCTCAAGCTCGTTTTTCAAGGCCTCGGCCGCGGCCGGCTCGTCCAATTCGACAAGGGCGTTATCGGTAAGCTCGAAAACTACGTAGCCGAGCACCCCCGGGAGTTCGCCGACATGGGGAGCGGCCTCGACGAGCTCAAACGGGAAGACAAAAGCTACCGCGATTCGTTGATCGACTTCACCTATCACCACATCCGCCTGTTCGGAGGCAAGCTCCGCCACTCCATCATGAACGGTTTCCGGGAAAGCTGGCGCATCCGGAACATGACGGACGCGAGGACCGCGGCCAAGCTCGAGCGGAGCGGGATCCTCTCTCTTATTTTTCTTCTGTTCCCATTCCTTCCTCTGGCGACCGTGGGCCTCTTCGTGTTCGCTTTTCCCGGACCCGTCTGGTGGAAGTATCCGCTGTGGCTGGCGCCGCTTCTGGCTCCGCTCGCCCGGAAGCTGTGGGGACGGGCGGATTACCGCCGTCACTACGGAAAGATGCTGACGAGTTCTTCCTATTTCCTGCGCGCCAGCCGTGCCCACATCACAGAAGCGCTCATCCGCTGGCACGGGGCCGGCCGCATCGCGGAAAGCCGCACCCTGCGGATCGCTGGCGCGCCTTGGCGATACTGTCTGCACGTTCCGCTGTCCATCTTGCCCCCCGGCCTTCACCGGTTTCTGACGGACAAGGCTTACCTCAGACAGAGGCTGTATTTGATGTTCATCAAACCTGTCCGCCTGTATTTTAATGCCGGAGAGCGGGAGAAATGGCTTCGCGAGATGATCTCCCAGGGTGTTCAAAACGGCATGCTGACGGACCTGGAGGCTGCCCATATCAACTCCCAGATCAAGGAGCCGTTTATCCAGAAATACCTCAAGAGCCTGGCCGTCCATGTCTGCACTCTGCCGATTACGCAAATCGTCTCCGTTTCACTGGCCATTATCTATGTCAGACTCCACCCCGAACTTTCCTGGCAGCAGGCCTCAATCTACGTCGGGCTCATTCTTGGACTGTTCCAGGTCATGCCTATCTCCCCCGGCTCTCTCACCCGCGGGCTCTATACCACGATCCTTGTTCTCCGGGAGCGGAATTACAGGGACTACAGCATCGCCTTCTGGCTGAGCTTCTTCAAATACATCGGCTACCTGGCCTTCCCCATCCAGATGGCGTACCGCTATCCGGATCTCGCCCGCTTCATGGCCGGACACTGGGCCACGGGTGCCGTTCACATCGTCCCTGTCTTCGGCGAGAAAGGCGCCTGGCTCGAGCATTTTGTCTTTGACGCTTTTTACAATTATCCGCTGACCATTCGGCGCCGCATACAACGCCGAAGAGAAATCCGGGCGTCACTCAAACCGAGGTGTGGACACGCTCCGCTGGTTATTTTGGCCGGGATGGCGCTGCTGGGGCTCCTCGATTTTGTTTATTTGAAAATCGCCGGACAAGTTCCCGCTCTCAAGAACGTTTGGTGGTTGGCGCTATGGTCGCCGATCTTCGCCTCGGTCGTTGTCAGCCGGATGGCCGGGAGCGCAAAGTTGGGGAAAAGGATCGTGCTGGGAATGCTCAGCGGGGGGATCATCGGACTTTTCTACGCCCTGGCAAACACGTTCCTGCCGCCCCTCTATGCGACAGTGAATAATTCGACTCAGACGCTCGGCCAACTCGCCGTAAAATCCGTATGGCACATCTTCCTGTTCACGCTTGTCGCAGTCGTCGGCGCCATCATTGCCGAAACCCGCAAAGTCAAATAATCCGGGGTCAAAGCTACTCTTTACGCATCGATCAGATCAGAAATTCGCGTAAAGAGTAGCTTTGACCCCGGATTACCTTGTGACCCCGGTTTATTCCTTTTTTTGTCTCTTGACGACTTTCACCAAAAGGTTTCGCGAGATATCGTATTTCTTCACGATGACCAGCCAATCGCCGACGAAATCCTCCATGTAATAATCCTTTAATTACAGAAAATCCATGGTCGAGGCCTTCGGGTAGGACTCCACGCTCAGCCAGGACAGGCCCATCCGGCCGATGTAGTACTGGAGGACGGCATTGAATTCCCTGTCGATTCCCAGCCGGATGCGGTCTCGGGCCGGCGACACATCATTTCTCAACCGGTCGATCGATTCTTTAATCTTTTCTCCAAAAACGAGACATAAAAAAACAAAGAGGCCATCAGAAAGTCCAGAGAAAGGCCGTATCCCCGGCAGAGCGAAAAAAAATCCAGGACATAGACGTTGAGGTTGAGCAGGAGGAACCCGCCGACGGCCATCCAGCGGTTTTTGAATTTGTTAACGATCAAAAAAGAAAACAGCAGATAGAAGAGATATCCGAAAAGGTTCGGAAGCCGGAGGACAAACTCGGCCGACCCTCCCCCAACCAGGAATATTTTTGCCAGCACGGAGTTCAACAGGTGGCTGTTGGCGGCGCTGAAGTTAAAAACGGCGGAGACATCATGGGCCAAGTAGAGCAAAAGGGTCGATGCCTCATCTTCCGTGAAGCCGACGCGGACGGCTCTGAAGATTTCATAGAGGATGAACAAGCCGGAGACGGAAAGCATGGCCGCGCCATAAAAAATTTTCGGGAATTTGCCGGAACGCTCCGGCATCGATCCGGCCTCTTTCCATCTCATGGGGCTGGCTATTCTTTCGGCTTTTTGAGGGCGAGGCCGAGCTCGTCGAGCTGGCGCTCCGAGACTTCGCTGGGCGAATTCGTAAACAGGCACAGGGCGCTCGTGGTCTTGGGGAAGGCGATCACCTCCCGGATGGATTCTTCCCCGGCCAGAATCCTCACCAGCCGGTCGAAGCCGAAGGCAATCCCGCCGTGCGGCGGGGCGCCGTAGGTCAGCGCCTCCAGGAAGTAACCGAATTTTGCGCCTGTTTCCTTCGGGGTCAGTCCGAGCAAATCGAAAATTTTTTGTTGAAGATTCATATCATGGATTCGGATCGACCCGCCTCCAACTTCCACGCCGTTGAGGACGAGGTCATACGCTTTGGCCCTTACTTTGGCCGGGTCTTTGTCGAGCAAGGCCATGTCTTCATCGAGCGGCGAGGTAAAGGGATGATGCATGGAGACAAGCTTTCCTTCCTCGCCGCTCCATTCGAACAGCGGGAAATCCGTAACCCAGACGAATTTGAGAGTGCGCCTGTCCTTGGGGAGATCTTGAGGCCAGTCGCGGCGGATTTCTCCGAGAGCCTTGAGGGCGATCTCCTTTTGGTCGGCCAAGACAAGCGCCAAGTCGCCTTCTCCCGCCTGAAGGCTCTTCCAAATGAGGTCGAACTCGCTCTCCGCGAGCTTCAAGGATGATTTGAATCCGTCCTGCTTCTTGATCCAGATGAGGCCTTTGGCACCGAGTGAGCGCGCTTTATCGTTGAGCTTGTCGAGTTGGCTCCTGGATAATCCGGCGGCGCTCGGGACGCGCATCCCTTTCACGACGCCGCCCGAGGACAAAACGTTCCGGATCATCTCGGAGCCCAGACCCGATGCCGGACGAGTGAGGTCCGAAATCTCAAGCGGGATGCGCAAATCGGGCTTGTCCGACCCATACTTGTCCATGGCCTCCTGGTAGGAGAGCCGGGGGAAAGGAGGGCTCAGTTTTTCTCCGATGAGCTCGAACAGGGCGGCCATCATCCTCTCCACGACATCGAAAAGATCCATCCTTTCGATAAAGCTCATTTCGATATCGATCTGGGTGAACTCCGGCTGGCGGTCGGCTCGAAAGTCCTCATCGCGGAAGCAACGGACGATCTGGAAATAGCGGTCGAACCCGGAAATCATCAACGTCTGTTTGAAAATCTGGGGCGATTGGGGCAAGGCATAGAACTTGCCCTTGTAGATCCGGCTGGGGACAAGAAAGTCTCTGGCGCCTTCGGGCGTCGAATTGATCAAGAACGGAGTCTCGATCTCGAAAAAACCGTTCTGACTGAGAAAATTGCGGACGCGCAGGGCCGCTTCGTGGCGCAGCCTGATTTTCCGCTGCATCGCCGGGCGGCGCAGATCGAGATATCTGTATTTGAAGCGTAGCTCTTCGGAAACCTGGGGAGGATCGACGATGAGAAAAGGAGGCACTTTGGAAGTCGAAAAGACTTTGAGCGCCGTGGCCTCGACCTCGACTTCCCCCGTCGGCATCCCCGGGTTCACGGATTTGGCCTCGCGCTTCTGCACTCGGCCTTCGACGCCCACGACATACTCCGACTTGAGCTTTTTGGCCTCTTCCAGGAGGTCGGGCGTGTCCGACCTAATAACGATCTGGACGATCCCTTCCCTGTCCCTAAGGTCCACAAAGACCAGGTTTCCCATATCCCTCTGCCTGTGGACCCAGCCGTAAAGAACAACGTCTTGGCCGGCTTGCCCGGAGCGCAGTGAGCCGCAGTAATGCGTTCGATGCCACCTTGATTTATCTGTCATCTTCTCTTTTTCCATCGGTGTGTGTCCTTATTAAAAATACAGGGACAAGTTCCGAATTCAAAAGAATTCGGAACTTGTCCCCATTTATTTTATGCATCTCTCAACTGCCTAAATTTTCGGACAAGCGCTGGTCATGGCCGGCCCGACGGGCATGCCGATCCGATTACGTGGATTCGCGAATGATCTTGAGGAGGTCCTCGGCCTTCGCCTCCTTTTGGGTTCCGGTGGCCATATCCTTGAGCTGGTAAAGCCCTTTGCGAATCTCCTCTTCGCCGACGATAAGCACCCAGGCCGCGCCCAGCTTATTCGCCCGGCTCATCTGATTTTTCAGGCTTCGGCCGACGAATTCGATGAGGCTTTCGACCCCCTGCCGCCTGAAGAACCTGGCGAACTCGATCCCTTTTGTCTTGGCCTCCTCGCCCAAGGTGGCGATATAAAGGAATTTCGACTTTTCTGGCTTGATCTTCAGGATGGAAATCAGCCTCTCCATGCCCAAGGCGAAACCGATGGCGCTGAGGTCGGGCCCGCCGAAATCCTTCATCATGTCGTCATAGCGGCCGCCCCCGACGAGCGCATTCTGGGCGCCCAGCCCGGAGCTGACGATCTCGAAGGTGGTCTTTGTGTAATAATCCAGGCCGCGAACAAGATTGGGCTCCACCTTGTAAGTGATCCCGAAGAGGTCCAGATAGGAACAAAACTTGGTGAAATGGTCCCGGCATTCGCGGCAGAGGTAGATCGAGATTTTGGGGAAGCGGGCGGCCTGCTCCCGGCAGGACTCGACCTTGCAGTCAAAGATCCGGAGCGGATTGGTCGCGATTTTGCGCTGGCAGTCGGGACAGAGGAGGTCGCGGACTTTCTCGGCGTGAGCCCTTAAATCCTTCGAATAGGCGGGGCGGCAGGCCCGGCAGCCCACCGAATTCACCAGGGTCTCGGCGTTTTGAACCCCCAGATTTTTCAAGAGGGTATCGGCCATCTCGACGATCTCGGCATCAATGGCCGGGTCCTTTTCCCCGAAAACCTCGACATCCACCTGGTGGAACTGGCGATACCGGCCCTTCTGGGGCCTGTCATAGCGGAACATAGGCCCGATGAAATAGAAGCGCAGCGGATCGGGTTGAAGATAAAGCCTGTGCTCGATGATGGCCCGGGCGACGGAAGGCGTATACTCGGGCCGGAGCGTGATCGACCGGCCCCCCTTGTCGGTAAACGTGTACATTTCCTTGGTGACGATATCGGTCGTCTCGCCGGTTCCCTTTTCGAAAAGATCGGTCGCTTCG
Organism: uncultured Eubacteriales bacterium; assembly: GCA_964537875.1. GTDB lineage: Bacteria > Acidobacteriota > Aminicenantia > Aminicenantales > UBA4085 > JAPKZH01. Next base: position 13,548 of record CAZIDN010000022.1, on the reverse strand, counting down.
AAAACGGGAGCCCGGAGCTCCCGGTAGCCATAGAGCTCGAAAAGCCCCTTCGCCTCGGCCTCGACTTTCTGCCAGATCCAGACTTCGCCCGGCAGAATATCCTTGGTCCCCTTGATCGCGGCGATTTCTTTTTTGGCCGGAGTTGAGGTGCTCACTTTTCGAGGACGATTCCCATTTTCCTGAATTTCTGGTAGCGCTCTTCCAGTAGCTCTTGGACCGGCTTCTGTTCCAGCTTCTTGAGGGCCTGGTTCAGGTGCTTGTCGACATTCTTGAACGTCTGCTCGAAATCGATGTGGGCGCCCCCGGGCGGCTCGGGAATGATCTTATCGATGACGCCCAGCTCCAACAAATCCTGGGCGCGGATCTTCATGTTTTGGGCGGCCTGCTCGACGGCGTTCTGGTCCTTCCAGAGGATGGCCGCGCAGCCCTCCGGAGAGATTACGGAATAGAACGAGTTCTCGAGCATCATGATCGTATCGCCCACGCCGATGGCCAGGGCGCCTCCGCTGCCGCCCTCGCCGATGATGACGCAGACGATCGGAACACCCATGGTCGAGATGACCTTGAGATTATAGGCGATGGCCTCGGCCTGCCCCCTCTCTTCGGCCCCGATGCCGGGATAGGCGCCGGGCGTGTCGATCAAGGTGATGATCGGAAACCCGAATTTCTCGGCCGTTTTCATGATCCGAAGGGCTTTTCGATAGCCCTCGGGATTGGGCTCGCCGAAATTCCTCTCGATCCTTTCCCTCGTCGTCCGGCCTTTTTGCTGCCCAACGACGGCCACGGTCTGCCCCTTGTAGAAGGCCAGGCCGGAGACGACCGCGGTGTCATCGGCGAAGCGGCGGTCGCCGTGCATCTCCATGAAATCCTGCATCAGGGCGTTGACGTAATCCAGGCAATACGGCCGCTTGGGGTGGCGGGCAATTTGGACAATCTGGGTCGGCGTCAGCTTGGGGGCGATCTTGGCCCATTCCTTCTCGATTTCGAGCTTGAGGCCGGCGACCTTCTCTTTTTTACCCTGCTCTTCGCCCAGCTGGATCTGGTCGATCTGTTCCTTGAGCGCGACGATTTTTTTCTCGAGCTGATAAAAATCTTGGCTTTTCGACATCGGTTTCTGACTTTTTCAGGTTAAAGTCTGCGGGCTTATTCTATAAGGTTGAGCAAAGCTCTGTCAAGAAGAGGCGCTCCCGGCCGGAAAACGCCCCTCTCCGTCACAGGCTTGGCTTGTAGGGGATCTCTTTGAAGCGGATCTGGAAGTCCGTCCCTCCGGAAGCGCCCATTTCGATCGTTCCGTCAATCTGATCGACCAGCGTGACGACGATTTGCATGCCCAGCGTCTCCGTTCGGCGGAAGTCCAAAGTCTTGGGAAATCCTACCCCGTTATCCCTGACTCGGAGGAGAAATTCGCCTCCCTCATTCCGGTGAAGCTCCACGGCCACCTCGCCCCTACGCCCGTCGGGAAAAGCGTGCTTCAGGGCGTTGGAGATGAGCTCGTTGACGATCAAGCCGCAGGGGATGGCCGTGTTGACGTTGAGGAAGACCTCCTCGGTGTGCAGACTCAGGCGGATCCGGTCGGAATCCACCTGATAAGAGTGGAGCAGGCGGTGGGTCAGGTTATCCAGATATTGGGAAAATTCAATGCGGGACAGGTCGGCGGATTGATAGAGCCGTTCATGGATTAGAGCCATCGAGCGGATGCGGCGCTGGCTTTCCTTGAAGACTTCAAGAACACCGGGGTCCTGGATATGGCGGGACTGGAGGTTGAGGAGAGAAGAGATGATCTGCATATTGTTTTTCACCCGGTGGTGAATCTCTCGGAGGAGGACTTCCTTCTCTCGAAGCGAGGCCTGGAGCCGGTCCTCGGCCGTTTTTCGTTCCGTGATATCGCGGACATACTCGATCACGCCTCTCATCTGGCCGGTTCGCTGATCGATGAGAGGAAAGCTGTAAAGGTCCAGCCACCCGGTCACTTCGCCCCCCGTGCCGACCTTGGGGACGACTACGTAGGCCGCCTGTCCCGTTTCCAGGGTTTGGCGGGTGGGGCAGACGGCGCAAACCTGGTCCCGGAGTTGATAGGCCTCGAAACATTTCTTGCCGATGAGGGGCATGGCGTGGGCATACCACTTTTCCATGGCCGGATTGACCCGGATGATCCTGTAGTCCAAATCGAGAATCGAAATTCCGTCCTGGATGCTCTCAAAAACGCTGGCCAGCAGACGCCCGCGTTCCTGGACTTCCTCTTCGATCTTTCTGCGGTTGACCGCCATGGCCACCTGGCCGGAGACGAATTTGAGGACATTCATTTCCTCTTGGCCGTAGCGAACGCCTTCGGTGTAGGTCTGCAGGACCAGCGCGCCGATGATCTGGCCGTCTAGCTTCAGGGGGACTCCCAGCCAATCGATGGAAGGAGCGCCGATAGACTCGACCTCGCCGCTTTTTTCGAGTTCGGCAAAGACCTCGGGAGATGCAAGCAGTGGCTTCCCCGTCCGGAGCACGTATTCCGTCAAACCCTTGCCGAGCTTTTTCGGGGCGGGAGTCGGATCGCATTCATCCACAAAATAGGGGAAGCTGAGCATGTCATTTACGGGATTATAGAGGGCGATATAAAAGTTGTGGGCGGGCATCAGCTCGGCGATATGCCGGTGGATGGAAAAGAAGAGGTCGTCCAGGTTTCTCGAGGAAATGGCGGCTTCAGAGATCCTGAAGATGCATTCATTGATTTCCTCTTTGGATCTGCTCTTGAAGAGCCCATTGGGCGCATTGGGATCTTCGTAATTCGCTTGAGAAAAATGGGAATTTGGGGAGCGCTTGGATCTGGACGCGGCCTTTTTTACCGCACCAATCCCCCGGCCAGGCTTTTTTTTGCCTCCGCGACCAGAATTATTAGACATCTTCACTTTCTTGTCATGCGACCCTGGTTGGGAACGATGCATTTATTTCCTGAGAGGCGCAGAAATTACTCCTTTGATAATGTAATTGAGATATTTTCGCTCTTCAATAACCCAAAAAGGTGAAATGGGGGGGGATATTTCAGCTCCTCTCTCTCACTTCAAGGGGTGAACAGAACGGGGTCAAAGCTACTCTTTACGCATGTTCCCCCGAGACATTTTTGCGTAAAGAGTAGCTTTGACCCCGGCTATCGGCTTTTTCTTTGGCGGGCGACTTCAAAAAGAAAGACCGCGGCAGCCGCGGCGACATTGAGGGAATTGACGCTGCCCCGGAGGGGAACGGAGAGGACTTTGTCGCACTTCTTGCGGATCAGGGGCCGCAGGCCTTTTCCTTCCGAGCCAAAGACAAGGCCGACAGGCTGGGTGTAGTCAAACTCGTAAAAATATTGGCCGGCGCCGCCCTCCGCCCCGACGAGCCAGAGTCCCTTCTTCTTCAAATCGTCCATCGCTTGGGCCAGGTTGGGGACGCGGGCGACCCGGAGGTGTTCGAGCGCTCCCGCCGATACCTGGGCGACAACCTCGGTCAGTCCCGCGCTCCTCCGCTCCGGCAAGACAACACCATCCACCCCCGCCCCCTCGGCACTACGCAATATGGCTCCGAGGTTTTGGGGATCTTCGATTTCGTCCAACAGGACAAGGAAAGGCACACGGGCGGCCGAAAAAATGGCTTCGAGTGAATCAAACTCCTTTGCAGCGACCAGAGCGACAACCCCCTGGTGATGAAGAGAAAGATTATCCAAAGCTTGCTTGGGGACGAAAAGGTACGGAACATGATGGGACCGGGCTAGTGAAACGATCTCTCCGACGGGACGCCGTCCACCTTCTTTCTGGAGATAGATCTTATTCAAGCGTTGGGGCGAGGATCTCAGAATTTCCAGGAGCGCATGGATGCGGCTGATTTTATCCATCGCGTTTACACACTCGCAAAAGCCTGACTCGGGTCCTGTCACCGACCGTCTTCATCGTCATAGCCAAAATTCGGTGACACACACCGAACTCCTGAAATCGGTGTGTGTCACCGAATGTTTCCGAATTTTTATAGCAGGTCATCTCTTCTTTCAATCATTGACAGCTTTTGTTTCCAAATACCTTTTAGTTTCGCCGACACGTTCCAAACAGCTCTTGATAGGCCTCGGAAAGCTAAGCCGCGCCCCTTCCTCCACAAGCGGGATGAATTTATCGAGCTCGAGCCCCGAGGTCCTGGCCGTCAGAGCCACGCGCAGAGGGTGAAAGAGGGGCTTGCCTTTGATACCGGTCTCTTTTTTGATCTCTTCGATGATCGCGGCGTATTTGGCGTAATCCAGCACGCCCGCCCGCTCCAGCTTCTGGGCGAATGCGGTAATCACTTTCGGGGCCGACTCGGATTTGAGAATGGACTTTGCCTCCTCATCCATAGCCAGCGGGGCAAAATCGAAAAGCAGAGAAAATTTTTGAGGAAGCTCGGAAAATTTATCCACGCCTTCCATCAAACTCTCCGCGGCCTTTTCGAGCCAACGCCAATGGACCTCCGTCATCGCTTCCGGCAAAAGCTCGGCATCCGCCAAAAACGGAAACGCCCTCCGCGCCTTTTCCCCCGGGTCCAACTTCTTGATGTGCTGACGATTGATCCAGTGAAGCTTTTCATAATCGAAAATGGCGGCCGAGCGGCTGACTTTCTTGAGTTCGAAGAGTTCGAGAAGCTCGGCCTTCTCTAAAACCTCCCGCCCTTCCGGTGGCGCCCAGCCCAGGAGGGCCAGGTAGTTGAAAAAGGCCGGGGCCAAATAACCTTCTATGGCAAATTGGTCGACCGCCGTCGCCCCATGGCGCTTGCTTAGACGCGTGTTGTCCTTGCCCATGACCATGGCCAAATGGGCGAACAGAGGAGGCTCGAGCGACAAGGCCCTGTAGGTTAAAATCTGGCGGGGCGTGTTCGAGATATGGTCCTCTCCGCGAACGACGTGCGTGATTTTCATCAGATGGTCATCGATGACGACCGCGTAGTTGTAGGCGGGAAAACCCATCGACCGGACGAGGACCGGATCGCCGATGAGTTTGAGATCGAATTCGAGATGCCCCCTGATCAGGTCATCAAAGCTGATCAAGCCCTCATCCGGGACCTTGAGCCGGATGGCGGCTTTCTCGCCGCTTCGGATTCTTCTCTCGGCCTCCCCGGGATCGAGAACCCGGCAGCGGCCGCTGTAGATTGGCATCGTGCCTGCAGCCAGCGCCGTCTCGCGTTCCTTTTCCAGCTGCTCGGTGCTGCAGAAACAGTAATAGGCTTTCCCCTCCTGGAGAAGTTTCTGGGTATAGCCCTGATAAATGTCCAGGCGCTGGGACTGCCGGTAGGGGCCGAAATTTCCGCCCGCATCAGGCCCTTCATCCCAGTCGAGACCCATCCATCGCAAATCGTCAATCAGCCGGCGCTCATACTCTTCACGCGACCGCTCGACGTCCGTATCCTCGACGCGCAGCACGAACACGCCCTTGTTCTGGCGGGCAAACAGCCAGTTGAAGAGGGCCGTGCGTGCATTTCCGACATGAATGTAGCCGGTCGGGCTCGGCGCAAACCGGACGCGAATCTTCTCAATATTCATAGCGATTTAAAATATTAGCATCCTCCCGTGTTCAAAGCAAACTTTAGAACCTCGGAAGATTTCCTCCCCCCATCTCCCCTCTGGCGTCCGCAATCCGCCCTTGACGCCTTCTTCGCTCTCAATCTGGGTTTTGGGCAGCCCCAACGCATCTAAGGGCTTAGAGAATATTTCCGCTCCGTTCCTTTTCTGCTCCAGTTTTCCATATGATATATTTTCTCGGCCAGATTCCTTTCTTGGGCCAACGAGAAAATCAAGAAATAAATCGAAAGGCCAAGGACCGCCATATAAACGGGGAACATCGCGTTGAAATGAACCAGGAAAGCGTAAAGAAGAAAAGAATAGGCAATAAAAAAAAGCGTTCCCAGCCATACCAGATAGGCTTTTGACGACTTCTTATAAGCGAGAAATGCGGAGGCGAGCAAAATCGGAGCCGCCAGCAACAAATCGACCCAGTCTTGGGCCCTCGCTTGCGTCGTCCAATTCGCGGTCTCTCGTGAATAAGCGCCGGGAATGAATAACCCATAAAAAGCGGCGACGGCAATTAAAAAAAATAAGAGGATAGAGCCAAAGAAATAGATTTTTTTCATTTTTCCCTTTCCATCGCAGAAAATCGCACTTCACAATTGAAAAGGCTGTCAAGGCGGCCTGCGCAGGTCCTAAAGATAAAGGAACGTGAAAAGAACAGGACCGGGAGTCCCCTTCAAAAAATTTCACTTGACAAACCAATAATAAATCTTGATACTATTAACTAGTTTATATTATAAACTAGTTAATAGGAGCCTCAGATGGTTACGGACCTCAAGAAAGTCGAGCGTCGAACGATCCAATATTGGTACGAAGACGGTATCTGGGAGATGGCGTTCGGCGTGATGGTTTTGTTTCTGGGAATTTACCTCCTCGGGTACGCCTTGATTCCTGCGAAATCCTTGTGGCGCGGCCTCTGGTCGATCGGCATGCTGCCCGTTTTCATCTTTGGCGTCCGTTTCGTCGGCCGGACCGTTCGTCTGTTAAAGGAGAAATTGACCTATCCCCGGGCGGGATTTGTTTCGTACCGGAGGCCGGACGGCCGAAAACGGCCGCGCCGATTTTCTTTGGTCGGCGGCTTGGCCGGGATCGTGGGCGCATTAGCATACTCTCTTTCACGGAATTCAGGCGGATTTTCGTGGGTTTTGGCCGGCTTTGGTCTTATGTTTGCTCTAACGCTTTTCTATGTTGCCATACGGACGAACCTGATCCGATTCTTTCTTTTATCCGTCCTCGTTCTCGCTTCCGGAATCGTCTTTGCCAGATCCGGCTTGGCAGCCATATCCGGACTCAGTGCATTTTATTGCCTCATGGGCTTGGCCCTCTGTGTTTCCGGCGCAATTACACTCAGACAATTCGTCAGGAAAAACCCCGTCCTCGAAAAGGAACAGTCTTGAGCGCTGATATCCGTAACATATTAAACATCGATCGGCTGATCCACGAACCTGCCCGGCTGATCATCATGACAATGCTAAATGTCGTCGAATCCGCGGATTTTCTTTTCCTCCAGCGCGAAACAGGTCTGACAAAGGGAAACCTATCGGCTCATCTCACAAAGCTGGAAGAGGCCGGCTATGTCGCCATTGAAAAGACCTACAAGGGCAAGATCCCGCTGACAGTCTGCCGGCTGACGGAAGAGGGTCGAAAAGCGTACAGACAGTACCGGACGCAATGGCATGATCTCATGTCTCGAAAGCAGCGCCGCCGGTCTGAACCATGAGCTTTAGATAAAGATTTGCCTTGCTTCCGACCGGCTGCCGCAGCGTACCCGGTTGACATCCAGTTCATCCTTATTTACTATCTTTCATGCTCCTTCCCCGTTGGTCGCCGAAGACCGTAGCTTAATCAAAATGCAGACTAATCCGTAAGCTTGTCAAATAATATTTGAGAGAGTGCACAATATGAAAATGAATGCTTTCATTTCAATGCTGCGGGGTATAAATGTGGGCGGGCAAAAAAATATAAGAATGGAGGAACTAGCGGACTTATACAAATCATTGGATTTGGTCAATGTCAAAACCTATGTCCAAAGCGGAAATGTCGTTTTCAATAGCACGAAATCTAATGCCTCCGCTCTGGTGAATCTAATTGAAGCGCAAATCAAACGATTATTGGGATATTCCGTGTCCGTTTTTATTCGGGAAACAAACGATTTTCAACGGATCATTGCCAACAATCCCTTTTTGAAAAAAAGAAATGAAGACCCTGCCAAGCTTCACGTAACTTTCTTGTATCGCCCTCCGTCGGAAGCAAAATTGGGTGGTTTGGGTATCCCAAACGATGAAGATGATGAATTTTTTGTTGGCGGCCAAGAGATATATATTTTCTGTCCCAATGGATACGGGAGGGCCAAATTTTCTAACACCTTCTTCGAGAAAAAATTGAGCGTGCCCGCCACGACAAGAAACTGGAAAACAGTCATGGCTTTATACAAAATATCAAATGAGAGATGACGTCTAAGTCGTCCAGCTAGTCCGCTCAAATGAGGAGACATGACAAAATGAAGGCCATGATTCGGAAGGATCACGAACCTCCAGCCGTTGCGACCAAGGGCTGGCGCTATCATCACATGGGCATTCCTACCGATAAACTTAGGCCAGGAGAACGGTATCTTGAGCATCTCAAAGTGTATGTATCCGGTTTTGAAACCAGTCCTTACGGCATAGAGTGGATGCGTTTTGAACCAGACTGCCCAATTTCAGAACTCATTAGGACGATCCCTCATGTTGCCTTTGAAGTCGACAATCTTGATGTCGAAATAAGGGGCAAGGAACTTCTTGGGCCGGTGAGTGAACCTTCTGAAGGTGTCAGAGTCGCCATGATTATTGACAACGGGGCTCCCGTGGAACTCCTGGAATTTCGCAGAGTATTTTCCAAATCAGGGAGTGAATTGCGAAATGGAAAATTGCTTTGATGCTTCACATTCTGCTATCGCCAACGAAAAGGAAATTCTTAGATCTAAGAGACAAAGCAATCCTCAGAACAAAGGAAGAGGTCAGCTGACCGTGACGGCCAGGCCTTCGGCGCTGATGTCGAAATCAAAGAAGCGGGCGCGGTCATTGGGCGGAGCCTCGTTGAGAAGTTGACGGACCGCCACCGCATCTTCTGGCGTCCGGCAAACCATCAGCAAGAATCCGCCTCCGCCAGCGCCAAGAAGCTTGGCTCCGTAGATGTGAGGCTTGATTCGCGCCAGGATCTCCTCGATGACGTCCGTCGTCGAATCCGGGTCGATCCGTTTATTCAGATTCCAGGCGACGTCGATCAATTCTCCGAACCGCCGGATATCCTTGCCAGCCATCGCCTCGACCATCACCGGCGGAAATGCGTGCAGCTTTCGCAGCGTCTCCATGGCGGCCCTGTCGCGGTCGAGGTAATTGCCGACAACATAGTGCAGGATATTTTTGGCCAGCCGCCGCAGACCCGTATAATAGAGCAGAGTCCGGCCGTGGTTCAGCCTGGGGTCGAGGACGTCCTGCGGGACATAGTGGATCCGCGGATCCGGCACAATCCCCGCTTCAGCGGTGATCATCTTGACTCCGCCGACCGCCCCTCCCACTTGGTCCTGCCAGCCGCCGCCCGTGGTCAATTCCTGCTCGAGCCTCAGCACGTTATAAAAAAGCTGCCGTGCCGAGAGATCCCTGCCAATCAGGCGGTGGACAACGGCCATCAGCACGGCTCCCATGATGCTGGACGTCCCAAGACCGCTGCCGCTCGGGATGGCCGCCAAGGTTGTCAGCTCGATCCCTCCGCCAAAACGCTTCATCATTTCCTCGAGAGTACTCACCCCTCGCGGCCATTTGGCGGCGTCGCGGGAGAAGCCGGCCAGCGCCAGCGTGGCTTTGGCCAGGCCGAATTGGCTGGTCGGCATCCTGTAATCCAGGAGCTCATCCATGTCCCGAATCGTGATCTGGGCCCCAAGATCGATGGAACTGATCCGAATCTCGGGCCTGTCGATGACCCGGGCATAAACATGGATCGGCGGCTGCCCGTTGAGATTCACGGCGGCATTGATGACGCAGCCGCCGTGCTCGAGGGAATAGGGAGGGGTGTCCGACCAGCCTCCGCCGAGGTCCAAGCGGGCCGGGGCGCGGCCCCAGATGATCTCATCCGTCCGCAGGGCGTTTTTTGGAAAATCCTGCGGCCTGTCCCTGCTGAAAATGATCGTCCGGCTGACGTTCTCGAACGCTGCTTCCTGGGCCGCCTGAGCCCAGCTCGCCGCATCCCGGAAAAGTCCGGACTCGATGCCCAACGAAGCAAGCCGTTTTTTTTCTGCTTCCGAGACGTGTTCGCCCGCATAGCGCAGCAGCTCATCCCTGCCCCGGCCATCACCAGGCATGAATTTTGATATTGCGGACCCCAGCGTATGAAGAATCCTCGACAATTCCAGCTGTTCTAATCCCGCTCCCACGCCGGGCTTCTCTTCGCCGAAATAAGCACAGGCTTCCTTGACGATCTGGACAATCCATCGGGCCGAAGCTTCAGAGCCCAGGGTCTGGAAGATGAAGGCGAGCTCGGAGGCGGAAAATCCGCTCTGATGACGAAACAGCCGCCGCAGTGACCGCCGCATGTCCTCAAATCTGTTGAGGAGTCTTCGGGAATAAAAATCCTCTATCGATGCCAGGCCGGCCATCTCCGAGAAGCTGTATCGCCGGACGGCCTTCCAGGCTTTTTTTTGGGCCGGAGTTGCGCTGTTCGGCGCAAGCATCCAAAGCCAATCCCGGAAATCCTGTGGTTTCGCGACCGCGGGAAAAACTCGGGCCTGCCAGATCTGCCTGTCGGCGGGCGAAATGGCCGGGTTCCAAATATCGTCTTCCGACGCATCCATCGCTTTGAGCCATTCAGGGATGGGCAGGCGACACAAGCGCCCCCCTTCCACACTTGTCCGATGGAACACGTCATCAATTCCGTAGCAGCGGATAAACCAGACATCGCGTCCTTCTCCGTCTTTTCCCTTCAAGACATCCACGACCGATTGGGCCGGGATGGAAAGCGGGACTTCGACGTCGATGCCGATGACGAGATTCTCTCCGCCCAGGGCGAGCGGGGATTGAATGCGGCACCCTTCCACCCAGGAATTGGAGCCGACGATCTGTCCTTCCCCGGACATGTCGTTGTTGATGCTCAGACAGGAGCTGGAATGCGACGTTCCGTAGTCCATGCTCAACAAGTCGTTACCGCTGTAGATCAGCTGGCGGGAAGTCCCAAAATGGAGAAATCCGCACTGAGGCAGGATGCAGACATTAAACGGCACCTTGGACATGGCATCGAAAATATGCCGGAGAAGCGGCTCGTCAAGGTACGAGCCGGACCGGCGCACGGATTGAAGATAATCCTTGAAATTCGCCTCGGTGCCCATGGCGCAGGCGATTTCGCGGTAAAAATCGAGACCGGCCGTCTCGACGGCAGCGGCGAGGGCGCCGGTCCAAGTCAGCTCTCCCGAAGAGCTTTTCCGGATATCGCAAATTTGAATCAAACGGACAGCCGCCGACGGATTCAAATTCATGACGCCGATATCAAGAACGGACTGGCCGTGCCGGTGGATGCCCTGTTTCTCAGCCTGTTCCGCGGGGGTCGGCTTTTGGAGAAAACGCCGGACCCTTCCTTGGGCGTCGGGACAAAATACACCGTGATTTCTGGCTAACTCCGGCACCGCATAGCAGCCCAGGCCCGTGATCCCCTCGGGCGAAAAACGCACTTTGCGGCCGTCAAACGACAAGAGCACATCCCCCGTGGCCACGACGACCTGGCCCTGTTCCGCCGGTCCGGGAGGGAGGCTAAAGTAGGTCGGCAGCAGCCGGTCGAAAAGCGTCATTCCCAGCGCCCGGTCGGATTCTCCAGGAACCGGGATAAAAATCTTGCCGTAGGCTCCATAGGCGGGAATTCTTTTGGAGTCTCCGCCGGCATGGACGATCAATATCCGAAGCTTGGACAGGACGCCCAGCCACGCAGACGGGTCCGCGATCAGGCGCGGCGATCCGGCCAGCTCGCGGCTTAGAATTTTGAGCAGGCAGAAGACCGTGCTGCCGCCGCTTCCGACGCGTTTCCCTCCGGGATCGGCGATGGCCAGGATTTCCTCGGCCTGGGGAATGAGCCCCAAGCTTTTCCGGATATCGAGCTGGCCTTGATAGGCAGAAGCCTGGTCTTCATGGGAGGCTGTGACGATGAGATAATCCCAAGATCGATTGTTCACTTATTTTTGTTTGGCGGCGGCTACTTGGGCCTTGATCCATGGATAGGTCCGGGACAAGCCGTCCCGCAGGGAGAATCGCGATGTCCAGCCGATGGACGTGATCCGGTCGTTCCGGAAATTCCGGGCGTTGACTCCGACCGGCCCTTGGACGTGCTTGAAGTGAATGGTCTTCCCTGAAATTTCGACAACCGTCATAGCCAGCTGATCGACCGTCACGTATTCCTGGCGGCCGATGTTGACCCCGTCTTCAAGGCCGGAATTCATGAGAAGCCGGATCCCCTCGACCAGGTCATCGATATACGTGAATGCACGGGTGGCCGTCCCGTCGCCCCAGACCTCAATCGTGCCGCCGTCCTCGGCTTCGGCGACCTTCCGGCAGAGCGCGGCCGGCGCCTTTTCCCGCCCGCCCTGCCAGGTGCCTTCGGGGCCGTAGCAGTTCTGGAAGCGGGCTAAACGAATATTCATTTTATGGCGGCGGCCGTAGGCCATGGCCATCCGTTCGGCGTATAGCTTCTCCCAGCCGTACTCGTTGTCGGGCCGGGCCGGATAGGCCTGCTCTTCAGACAATTCGGACTCGTCGAGCTCCATGTCCCGGTAAACACAGGCCGAGGAGGAAAAGAAATACCTTTTGATTCCCGCGTTGGCGCTCGAGTGAATCATGTGAATGTTGATCAAAGCGCTATTTCGCATGATCTCGCATTCGGCGCTTTGAATGAACCCCATGCCTCCCATATCGGCCGCCAATTGATAGACTTCGTCGAAGACACTGCCCTTCGGCGCCCTGACGGCCGTCTGGCAGTTCTTTTCCTCACGGAGGTCCGTCATCAGGAACTCGTCAGCCGCGGTCGGCGAAAACTCCGGAAGCTTCAGGTCTGCGCCCCGGACCCAATACGCTTCTCTTTTCAGCCTTTTGACCAGATGGCTGCCGATGAATCCTCCGGCGCCGCACACCAATGTCCTTTTCATGGCTCCAGGCTCCTTCAAGTCAACGCTTCGGTATTGGATTTATACCATATAAAAAAGAAGGGTTCAATTTCTTTCCAGGGAACCGGATCACGGATTGTCTCGCGAGGATGAAATGGATATAATTAACCGAACTCGAAAGGAGCGGCTATCGGTTTGAAGGCAGTCCTGATCCTCGAAGACGGCAGCGTCTGGCCCGGCGAAGGGTTCGGAGCGTTCGCCAAAGTCTCGGGGGAAGTTGTCTTCAACACCGGGATGGTCGGCTACCCGGAATCCATCACCGACCCCTCCTACCACGGCCAGATCCTCTGCCAAACGTATCCCCTGATCGGCAACTACGGCGTCAGCGCTAAAAGCTTTGAGTCGGACAAGCCCAAGATCTGGGGCTACATCGTCAGCGAGCTTTGCGACACGCCCTCTCACGCCACCTCGGAAAAAACGCTCGACCACTGGCTCAAGGAAAACGGCGTTCCGGGGATCGCCAGCGTCGACACGCGGGCGCTGACCAAAAAGCTGCGCGTCCACGGCGTCATGCTGGGGATTCTCGAAACGTATTTCAAGAAGACCGACCTTCGGGCCCTTCGCCAGGAAGCCCGGCTCATTCCCGACCCCAACAAGCGCCACCTCGTCGCCGAAGTCACGGCGAAAAAAATCAAGGTCTACAACAAAGATGTCACCAAGGGCGTCGCCCTGATCGACTGCGGCGCAAAGGCCAATATCCTGAATTGCCTGCTCAAAAGGAACATCCGGGTCGTCCGCGTCCCGGCCGAAACCGATTTCCGGAAGATCATGGACTATACGCCTTCGGGCGTCGTGATCTCGAACGGCCCCGGCGACCCCAAGCAGTGCG
>CAZIDN010000021.1:14133-55559 GCA_964537875.1 uncultured Eubacteriales bacterium | reverse complement strand
CCATTGCGGCGCTTTAAATCTTTACCCTGTTACCCACAAGAATGTCGGATGAACCTCTATTAAAAAAAGATAACGGACTCGCTGAGACTCCGGACGAGAAGTTTTTCCTCATCTTCGCCTAAGAATCGTCCAGGCGAAGGCAAGAGAGCTGTGCCTGGCCGTTTTCCTAATTTTTTTCTGGAAAATCGAAGGAAAATTATCTATAGTCTTGGAGTGAGGCCTGAGAATCGCCAGGGACGCTCGATGAAAACGTTCCGTTCAAAGAGGGGAGCATCAATGAAAAAATCGCACAACATTACTCTTCTCGGTGCCGGCCTGATCGGCACTTTTTACACCATGACCATCCACGGCCAGAGAAGCCGGGACAGGGTTCACACCGTCTGTGCGCTCACCGATGACGAAGCCAAAGCGTTCGCCGAGAAATGGGGAATACCGCATTGGACCAGCGACCTGGCCAAGGCCGTCCGGGACCCAGAGACCGACCTTGTTATCGTCGGGCTTCCCAACAATCTCCATAAAAACGCTTGCTTGCGGGCCGTCGAAGCGGGTAAAGCCGTCCTCTGCACCAAGCCGCTGGCCCGGAATGCCGCCGAAGCCTTGGAAATCCTTAAAGCCGTCGAAAAATCCGGCGTTTTCGCCGGATACCTGGAAGACCTCGTCTATACTCCCAAAACCCTGAAGTCTCTCGCTTCCATCAAAAACGGCGCTCTCGGAAAAATTCTCTGGGTCCGGTCGCGCGAGACGCACCCCGGTCCGCACAGCGCCTGGTTCTGGGACAAGAAAATCGCCGGGGGAGGGGCCATTGTCGACATGGGCTGTCACTGCATCGAGATCATCCGCAATTTTATCGGCAAGGAGGTGAAGCCCGTTGAAGTGATGTGCACGGCCGACACTCTGGTCCATCCCATTCAGGCCGAGGATTCGGGAATCGGACTGATCCGGTTCGAAAACCAGGCCATCGGCCAGTTCGAGGTTAGCTGGACATTCCGGGGCGGCATGGACTTGCGCGATGAAGTGGCCGGGACCGAGGGCACGATCTGGCTTGACCATTTCTTGAGGACCGGCTATGAAATGTTCACGGCGGTCGGTCAGGGCGGCTACGTCGCGGAAAAAGCCGAGGGCGATAAGGGCTGGCTGTTTCCGGTAGGCGATGAGGTCCATGAACTAGGATATGTCCACATGTTTAGCGATATGTTCGATAGCCTGGATGAAGGCCGCCTGCCTATGGAGACTTTTCTGGACGGCTATGTCGTCAATGCCATCATCGACGCCTGCTACAAATCGGCCGTATCCAAAAAGTGGGAGCCCGTCCGGCTTGAACAATGGCGGGCGGCTGCCAAAAAGGGAAAGTCCGACATTGGGCCAAAAATTGAGGACAAAAAATACCTGCTGATCAAGGAGGAGCGGATGCCGGATGGAAAAACCAAGCTGATTCTCAAAGATAGGGCCACGGGAAAAGTCATTCAGAAGATGAAGGAAGGAGCTGGACATGAGAAAAAAAGATAAAAAATCACCGACGGCTCATCATACACTCAGCCGCCGGCAGTTCATGGCACAGGCCGGCGCGGCCGCCTTCAGCCTGACCGTTCTTAAGCCCCGTCTCGTGAGCGGGACACCGGCAAACTCAAAAGTTAGGCTCGGCGTCGTCGGATTGGGCGGGAGAGGAAGCTGGATCGCCGGTCTTTTCCAGAAGCATGGAGGCTACGAACTCGTCGGCGCGGCAGATTATTTTCAAGACAGAGTCGAGGCATTTGGCGCAAAATTCTCGATTCCCTCATCGAAGCTTTTCTCGGGCCTGTCGGGGTATAAACGTCTCCTCGGAGCCGATCTGGACGCCGTGGCCATCGAAAGCCCCCCTTATTTCCATCCGGAACAGGCGGCGGCCGGCGTGGAGGCGGGAATTCATGTCTATGTGGCGAAGCCTGCCGCCGTGGATGTGCCTGGATGTCTAGTGATTTCCGGATGTGGCAAGGAGGCCACGGCAAAAAAACGGGCTTTTCTCATCGACTTTCAGACACGGGCCAACCCGATTTTCATCGAGGCCCTCAAGCGCGTCCATGAGGGGGCGCTCGGCGAATTGGTGTTCGGAGAGGCTGTCTATCATGCGGATTGTCCCTTCGAACAATGGTATGACCTGCTCACGAAAGATCCTCATAATCCCGAGAACTGGATGCGCGCTTGGGGTTTGGACAGGGCTCTCTCGGGCGACATGATCACTGAACAGGACATCCATACCCTCGACGTGATGAATTGGATCATGGACAAGCCGCCTTTGTCGGCGATCGGAAGCGGGGGGCTGAAGGCCAGGCCGAAGATCGGCACGTGTTGGGACCACTTCGTGGTGTACTATCAATATCCCGACGGCGTCGGCTTTCAATTCAGCGGGAGACAATTCAAGGGCCACGGCACCCCAGAGGGAATAAAAAACCGCATGTTCGGGTCGAAAGGCGTCCTGGAAACCGAGTACGGCGGCAACGTGGTTATCCGCGGCGATAATTTTTTCCGCGGCGGCAAAACAGCCGAGATCTATGCGGAAGGGGCCGTCCATAATATTGCGGCCTTTTACAAAAGCATCACCGAGGGCGATTTCAGCAACCCGACCGTGGCCCCCAGCATCCAAAGCAACCTGATCACCATTCTGGGCAGAAAGAGCGCCTATGAAAACCGCCTTGTCACCTGGGATGAGCTGATGAAAGACCGGGAGAGGCTGGTCCCGAACCTCAAGGGTTTAAAAAGCTAGGATGTCATCGTGGGGAGCGAAGCGGCCTGGCGATCTGACCCGTAGGGTCATTTCGAGCATAGCCAGGAATCTCCTCTGGCTGGGCGATAGGAAGGAAAAAACTGGAGGAAACAATGAAAGAGGTTTTACGAGAAATATCGTTTCTGATGATTTCGACGGCAACGGTCTGTCTTTGGAATGGGGGCGCGGCTCAAAACGTTGGGCAAAAACCCAGCGTGAGATTCGGTGTTTGCGACTGGACGATCGGAAAGACGGGAGATCCCGCCGCGCTTGGACTGGCTTCGAAGCTGGGGCTCGAGGGTGTTCAAGTAAGCCTTGTGGTCAAGAATGACGGGCTTGAGCTGGCTCAGGCGTCGCTCCAAAAATCCTACCTCGAGGCGGCCGAAAAGTACGGCATCGGAATCGCTTCTTTTGCTATCGGAGATCTAAATAATATCCCCTATAAAAGCGATCCGCGCGCGGAAAAATGGATCGAACAGAGCATCGATATCTGCCGAGCCATGAACATTAGGATCGTGCTCGTTCCATTTTTCGGCAAAGGCGACTTGAGGAATGATCCCAAAGGAACAGAGGCGGTCATCGACCGGCTCAAACGGGTTGCGCCGAAAGCGGAAAAAGCCGGGGTGATCCTGGCGCTTGAATCCTGGCTCAGCGCGGAAGACCACCTGAAAATCATAAACGCCATCGGTTCCCCGGCCGTCCAGGTGTATTACGATGTCGGCAATTCCCAGGAGGCAGGCTACGATATTCTCAAGGAGATCCGTCTCCTCGGCGCCCGAATCTGCCAGTTCCACGCCAAGGATTACAAAGACCTTTACGGGAAGGGTACCATGGATTTTAAAGCCGTCCGAACAGCCATGGAAGATATCGGTTATCACAGCTGGTTCGTTTTGGAAGGAAGCCAGCTGCCGCTCGGCGTCGAAAAGAGTATTCGCTATGACCTGGATTATCTAAGGACGATTTTCCCGACCCGGTAAAGAATGAAAGCGTCCGTTCCGTTCGCCATTTTCTCTATCGAAAGGAGATCCCATGGAATTCTTTGAACTCATCAACAAAAGGTACAGCGTCCGGGCTTACCAGTCAAAACCCGTGGAAAAGGAAAAGCTCCAGAAGGTTCTCGAGGCGGCCAACCTGGCCCCCACGGCGGCCAATAAGCAGCCCTTCCGCTTCTTCGTCATTCATACCCAAGGCCGGGAATCGGAGCTCAAGAGGATTTATAGCCGGGAATGGTTTTGCAAAGCCCCTCTTGTCATCTGTGCCTGTGCCGTGATACCGGAGGCCTGGACGCGGATGGATGGAAAAAATTACGCGGACGTCGACACGACAATCGCCATGGATCACCTGATCCTTGCCGCGGCGGACCAGGGGTTGGGGACATGCTGGGTGGCCGCCTTCAATCCCTCGGCTGCGAGAGAGGTCCTCAGATTGTCCAAGGACGAAGAGCCGGTCGCCTTTACGCCGCTTGGCTATCCTGCTGACGAGCTGAAGCCCAAAAAGCGAAAAGCGTTGTCCAGCTTTGTCCGCTATTTCTAGGGTTTCTACTCCCCGGCGCCCCGAAGGACCTGAAGCGCAAACGTCATGAAAAAGGAGGGCTGTCCGATGACCAAACCCGCCGATTACGAGTTAACTCAAGAAGGCCGGCTGCTATCGCTCGATTTTTTCCGCGGCTTGACCATGTTTTTACTGATCGGCGAAGCCACACATCTCTATAGCCTGCTGGTTGACCCGGCATGGAAAGGCACGCTCATCAACGCCATCGGCCTGCAGTTGGATCATCACCCTTGGAATGGACTGCGTTTTTGGGACTTGATCCAGCCGTTTTTCATGTTCATCGTCGGGGTGGCCATGCCTTTCTCCTTCGGCAAGCGATGGGCGCGCGGAGACAGTTGGTCGAAGACGTTTGGCCACGCTCTTCAGCGCTCCTTCCTTCTCCTCCTCTTCGGCTGGGCGCTTTATTGTATCGGACCGGGCAAGCTTACCTTTGAATTATGGAATGTGCTCGCCCAGCTCTCCTTCACTTTTCTGGTCGCCTTTCTGATGATGCGGCGGTCGACCGCATCTCAGATCACGGTCACGTTGGCCCTCTTGATCATCACGGAATTGGCCTATCGTTTATTCGCTGTACCTGGCTATAACCAGCCTTTTGTCGCGGACCACAACTTCGGTTCCTATGTCGATATGCTGCTCATGGGCAAGCTTTCCCAGGGGCATTGGGTTGCTTTCAACGCGGTGCCGACCACAGCCCATACCATGTGGGGAGTGCTGGCGGGACAGCTTCTGATGAGCAAGCGTTCTCCAGGCCGAAAGATAGGAATATTAGCCGTCGCCGGCCTTCTCGGAGTCATCGCCGGCTATGCTCTCAATCCCGTGACGCCGATCATCAAGCGCATCTGCACCAGCTCGTTTGTCATTGTCAGCGGAGGCTGGTGCTTGCTGGCCCTCTGCTTTTCCTATTGGCTGATCGACGTCATGAAAGTTCGGAAATGGTCAAAGTTTTTCGCCATCGTCGGCATGAATTCCCTGTTTATCTACCTGTTCACCGAGTCGGGCGGTTCCGGATGGCTGAGCAGGCTCGCCAAGCCTTTTTTCATGGGATTTTTCGGCTGGACGGGCGAGTTGGGCACAAAGACCATCATCAGCCTGGCCGTCTGGGGGCTTTTATGGTCGATGTGCTACTGGCTTTATAAAAAGAAGATCTTCATCAGGATTTGAAAGAGGATTGGCCCGACGACGAGAATCGCTTGCAATTCAGGAAAGATTCTCATCGGGCATGTCATCATGTCTCGATTGCTCGAAGATAACAGGGAATGCCGAAGAGGGGACTCGAACCCCTACGAGCGGGTAAGTGCTCGCTAGCCCCTCAAGCTAGTGTGTCTGCCAATTCCACCACTTCGGCATCGAATGGCTTGGGAGGATCTATTTATTTCTTCTTAGTCTCTGGACCCGAAGTCTTTTGCTGAGCTGCGTCGGGCGGCTTGGCTTCCGGCTGCTTCTTATCCTTTTCTGCCGCTGCCGTCGCCGTTTGCGTGGGCTGGCCGGCCGGCGGCGTCTGTTCTTTCTTGGCGCCCGGAACGTTCTCAGTCTTGACGGGAACGGCTTTTTCTCCGCTGACCGCCGACCTGACTCCGCGGCCGGAAAGGACCCACAGCGCCATCGATGTTATCATGAACAGGACGGCACCGATGGTCGTCACTTTTGACAAGATGGTCGCCGTGCCGCGCGGACCGAAGGCCGTTTGGCTTCCCACCCCTCCAAATGCGCCGGCCAGGTCGGCCGCTTTTCCGGACTGCAATAGAACGGCAATGGTCAGGACCAGGCAAATGACCACATGAATGATTGTGATGATCGCGCTCACTTTTCTTCCTTATAAGCTCGAATCGCTTCTTTCGTAATCTGAATGAAGGAATCCGCTTCGAGCGAAGCTCCTCCGACGAGAAACCCGTCGATATTCTTTTCCCTGAACAGGGAATAAGAATTGGCAGGCTTCACCGAGCCGCCATAGATAATTATAGCACAAACGGCGGCCTCTTTTCCATAGATTTCTGCCAGCTTTTCTCTGATGAAAGCCTGGACTTCCTCGGCCTGGCCGGGGGTGGCTGTTTTTCCGGTCCCGATGGCCCAAATCGGCTCGTAGGCGATGATGATCTCGCGGAACTGCTCTGGGATCAGGCCGGCAAGTCCTGCTTGGATCTGGGACTCGACCCGTGGGATCGTCTTTCCGGCTTCCCGCTCTTCCAGCGTTTCTCCAATGCAAACAATCGGATTCAGCTTGGCATTGAGAGCGCCGGCGATTTTTTTATTGACGGTCGCATCCGTTTCCCCGAAATACTGGCGACGCTCAGAGTGGCCGATGACGACGTACCGGCAGCCGACATTCTTGAGCATCGGCGCCGAGATCTCTCCGGTATAAGCGCCTTTCTCTTCCCAGAAAAGGTTCTGGGCGCCGAGTTGGACGGGGCTTTCACCGGCCAACTTCTTGACCGACCTCAGCGCCGTAAAGGGCGGGACGAGGACGATTTCCGCCTCTAAAAGCTCTAGGCTGGCCTTGATGATGGCTGACGCTAGGAGCTTGGCCTCTTGGATGGTCATGTGCATCTTCCAGTTGCCGGCGACAAAAGGGGGCTTTTTGTGATGCATCTTATTTTTTCTCGAGCGCCTCGATCCCCGGCAACGTTTCGTTGGCCAGGAATTCCAAGCTGGCCCCGCCTCCCGTGGAAATATGGGTGATTTTCCGGCTTACCCCGGCTTTTTCGACGGCCGCGATCGAGTCGCCGCCGCCGACGATAGAAATGGCGCCCGAGGCGGCCACGGCCTGAGCGATTTCGAGCGTGCCTTGGGCGAAAGCAGGCGTTTCAAACACCCCCAGCGGGCCGTTCCAGACGATCGTTTTGGCCTTGGCAATGATCTCGGCGTATCGGGCGACTGTCTTCGGGCCGATATCCACTCCCATTAAATCCTGCGGAAAGGGGAAGCTGTCGACGATTTGGGCGACTTGGCCCGATTCGATGGAAGCCGTCAGAACATTGTCAAGCGGAAGGATAAAACGAACCTTTTTTTCCTTGGCTAGAGCGAGGATCTTTTGAGCGATCTCGATTTTATCCGGCTCGACAAGCGATTTGCCGGTACCGAAGCCCTGGGCCTTGAAGAAGGTGTAGGCCATGGCTCCGCCGATGAGGATCGTGTCTGCTTTATTCAGCAAGTTTTCGATGACCGGAATCTTGTCTTCGACTTTGGCCCCGCCCAGGATGGCGACATAGGGCTTGGCAGGGGAGAAGAGCGCTTTTCGCAGATATTCGATCTCTTTTTTCATGAGATAGCCGGCGGCCGATTTTTTGACATAGTCCGTGATGCCGACGACCGAGGCATGGGCCCTGTGGCTCGAGCCAAACGCGTCGTTGACAAAATAATCGATCCCCTCGGCCAGCTTTTTGGAGAATTCAGGGTCGTTGGTTGTTTCCCCGGCATGGAAACGGACATTCTCAAGCAGGAGCACACCGCCCTTCTTGAGCCCGGATTTCAGCTTGTTGACCTCTTCGCCCACGATATCGGGAGCCATGATGACGTCCCGTCCGATCAACTCCGCGAGCCTCTTGGCCACGGGCTTCAAGCTCATCTTGGGGTCGATTTTTCCTTTGGGCCGCCCCAAGTGGGAAGCGAGCACCAGTTTGGCGCTTTTTCCGAGCAAATAATTGATCGTCGGAAGCGATGCCCGAATCCGCGTGTCGTTGCGGATTTCCCCCTTATCGGTGAGCGGGACATTGAAGTCGACGCGGACAAAAACGGTCTTTCCCTTGACGTCGAGATCTTCAACAAAGAGCATAAGGTTCACCGTGAGATGTATTTGATGAGATCGCGGAGGCGGCAGGAATAGCCCCACTCGTTGTCATACCAGGCCAGCACTTTGAGAAGATTCTTATCGAGCACTTTGGTGGACAGGGCGTCTACGATCGCCGAGTGGGGATTGGACAAAAAATCGACGGAAACAAGCGGTTCCTCCGTATACTGGAGAATGCCCTTCAGCTTGCCTTCGGCGGCTTTCTTAAAGGCTTCGTTGACGTCTTTTTCAGTGACCTCTGTCTTCATGACCGCGACAAGGTCGACAACCGAGACATTGGGAGTGGGAACGCGGATGGCGATGCCGTCGATTTTTCCCTTGAGCTCCGGTATGACCAGGCCGACGGCCTTGGCCGCGCCGGTTGTCGTGGGGATCTGCGAAACCGCCGCCGCCCGGGCTCGCCGCAAATCTTTATGGGGAGCATCCAGGATTTTCTGGTCGTTCGTGTAGGCATGGATCGTCGTCATGAAGGCTTTTTCGACTCCGAAGCGCTCGTGGAGCACTTTCACCACGGGAGCGAGACAATTCGTCGTGCAGGAGGCATTGGAGAGGACGTGATGCTTGGCGGGGTCGTAGGTCTCCTCATTGACGCCGAGGACGATTGTCATATCAGGATCCGTGGCAGGGGCCGAAACGATGACTTTTTTCGCGCCGCCCTGCTCAATGTGTTTAATGACATCAGGCCTCTTGGTGTATTTGCCCGTGGCTTCCACGACGATGTCGACGCCGAGGTCTTTCCAGGGGAGTTTCCCGACTTCTTTCTCTGCGAGGACCTTGATCTTCTTATTATTGACAATGATGGCGTCGTCCGTGGCTGTGACGTCTCCCTTGAAGCCGCCGAGCAAGGAATCATACTTGAGGAGATGGGCCAGGGTTTTGGCATCTGTGATATCGTTCACGGCCAGAAATTCGATCTCCGGGTTGCCGATCGAAGCCCTGAGCAGGTTCCTGCCGATCCGGCCGAACCCGTTGATACCGACTTTGATGGACATGGTCAAAACCTCCTCTGATTTCGTATACGCTGTAGTAAAAAGTAGCATAAACATTAGCATAGATGGCGGACAAAATCAACGCCGGTCTTCGGGGTGAGTCCCTCGGAAAGAGGCAAATATTTTCCGGCGAGTGAAACCTGCTCCCGAAAGAAAAATTCGGGAAAAATTAGGTGATACACACCGAATCATCCAGGGGGTGGTTTTCGTCGAAAATTATGCTAAAATCACAAGAAAAATGTTCAACCTCGACGCCCGAAACCTCAGGGCGAAGGAGTCGGCATGAAAGTCTTAACTTCACAACAGATGAAAGAGATCGACCGCAAAACCATCGAAGAGATCGGCCTCCCCGGGCCCGTGCTCATGGAAAATGCCGGGCTTCAGATTGTCAGGGTTATCCGGGCCAGGTTTCCTGAGATCCAAACAGAGAAGGTTGTCATCGTGGCCGGAAAGGGCAACAACGGCGGCGACGGCCTCGTTATCGCTCGGCACCTGTGGAATCGGGGAGGGCGGCCGAAAGTCTTTCTCCTGGCGGCCAAACAGGATGTCAAAGGCGATGCGGCTCTAAACCTGGGGATCGCCGATAAAATCGGCGTCGAGATAGTCGAGATTTTAACGGCCGAAGACTGGAAAAAGAATAAAAAAGAACTGTCGGCGGCGACGCTGATCGTGGATGCCATTTTCGGGACGGGCTTGATGAATCCGGCCGGAGGCATCTATGCGACGGCCATCGAAGACATCAATAAAACCAAGGCCTATAAGGTTGCTATCGACATCCCATCCGGGTTATCTTCAGATACATTCCAGATCATCGGTCCTGCCGTCAAAGCCGATTTGACCGTCACTTTGGGCGCGCCAAAAATCAGCCATGTTTTTCCGCCGGCCGAAGACTTGGTCGGGGAGCTTATCATTGCCGACATCAGTCTCCCGTCTCACCTGTTTGAGGATGAGGGCCTGAAGCTCGAGGTCATCGAAAAACAGGCGCTGATGCCTTATTTCAAAAGGCGCCAGAGGGATAGCCACAAGGGGACATACGGACATCTTTTGATCCTCGCGGGTTCGCTCGGAAAAACGGGCGCGGCGGTGATGGCCGGCAAGGCTGCTCTTAGGGCGGGAGCCGGTCTGGTCACGATCGGGACAGCCCAAAGCTGCCTGCCGATTATCGCCCGGTCGATGATGGAATTGATGACCGAGCCCTTGCCGGAGACAAAGGAAAAAACCATCGCCAAGGAAGCCGTATCCAAAGCCGTGAAGCTTCTGCCGGCGAAGGACGCCCTGCTCATCGGACCGGGAATTTCCACTCACCCTTCGACGGCCGATTTTGTCCTCAGCCTCCTGCCGAAGGTGAAGTGCCCGGTGGTCATCGATGCAGATGCCTTAAATGTTCTGGCCGGCCATCTTGATGTCTTAAAATCCCTGGCGGGTCGAGCGGTCCTCACCCCCCATCCCGGCGAATTCGCCCGGCTGCTTGGCCTCTCAGTCAAAAACGTTTTAGACAATCGGCTCGAACTGCTCCCGCAATTCGCGGAAAAATACCGGGTCTATCTTGTCCTTAAAGGATACAGGACATTGATCGCAAATCCGCAGGGAAAAGTCTATATTAACCCGACAGGCAACCCGGGCATGGCCAGCGGCGGCTCCGGCGATGTGCTGAGCGGGATGATCGCATCGCTCATCATGCAGGAAAAGGACGTCCTGGGAGCGACGCTGGCGGCGGTCTTTCTCCACGGGCTGAGCGGCGACATCGGCGCCGATCGATTAGGCGAGCGGTCCTTGGTCGCCGGCGACCTGATCCGCTACCTGCCTCAGGCGCTGAAAATGATGGAAGAAAAAGGATGATTCGATTTCGTCATCGTGTGGGCAGGAAAGGGAGACGATCCGGAAACGGCCTTGCTCCCCATCCGGGTTTTTCACGCCGTTCCCGAGCCCTCCTTCTCGGCGGCTCAGAACTCGCTTCCCGGCCTCGATTTTACGGACGTTCGCCGGGAAGCTCAGACAACTTCGCCGGCCGGCTTCTTCCGAGCCGGCTACCCTCGAAGGAGGGCTCGGGAAGGCTAAACCCTCCATGGTCGCTTCGGCCGTCTCCGAATCGTCTCCCAGATGATTTTGCCCATCAGGAAATGGAAGAAACCATTTTGTCCAATCGTGAATAGCTTGAAACAACAGGATAAGATATATACAACATATTCCGAACAGGAGACTTTCGCCCTGGCTCGAAAGCTGGCCAAAAATTTCAAAGGCGACGAGGTCGTATTTCTGATCGGGGAGCTCGGCGCCGGCAAGACCGTATTTGCCAAGGGGATCGCGGCGGGCCTTGGCTTGAAGGACATCCATCAGGTCTGCAGCCCAAGTTTCACGTTGCTGAACATCTATTTGGCCAAAGTCCCTATCTATCACCTCGACCTCTACCGGCTCGGCGGGGAGGCGGAGATCCGGGACTTGGGATTCGAGGATTACATCGGAGAAGGCGTGGTTTTGATCGAATGGGCCGAAAAAATCACCTTTCCTTTGTCGGCGATTCGGATCAATATCGAGGTCGGCGAGGGGTGGACGCGGCGGATCAGAATTGCTTATTAGCGTCATGGCCGAGCGCGTAAAAGCCAGAAGTCGATTGACAATCCGTTTTCTTTATTTTTAAATGAAAGCACGTTCAAGGAGGAGAGGTCGGAATGAATATTGCCAAGCTCAAAGAAAAAATCTATGAGGTCAAGGATTTTCCTAAGCCCGGGATCGGCTTCAAGGACATCTCGCCCGTCATCCTGGACCCCGACACATATCATTTCGTCATCGACAAGCTCACGTCCTGGGCCAGGAAGAAAAGGCCGGAGGTGATCATCGGGATCGAATCGCGCGGATATCTTTTTGCGGCGCCGATTGCGCGCGACCTTAAGCTCGGCCTGGCCATCATCCGCAAGAAGGGAAAACTGCCCAGAAGGACGGTCTGCGTCAAAGCTCCCAACGAATATGCCGTCGAATATTTTGAGATGCACGATGATTCGATCCGGCCCAAGCAGCGGGCCCTGATCATCGATGACCTGATCGCGACGGGATCGTCCTCGATCAGCGCCATCGATTTGGTCAAGTTGCTCAAAGGCAAGCCCGTCGGGTTCGGCGCCGTTGTCGAGCTTTCGTTTCTCAACGGCGTTCCCAACATCAAAAAAGCCCATCCGGAGGTCGAAATCTACAGCCTTATTAAATTCAAAGAATAACGAGAGGCGGGTGAAATGAAAAGCTGGCTCAACCGCTATTTCAAGCTGCAGGAAAACAAGACCAATGTCCGCACCGAGCTTCTTGGTGGCGTGACGACTTTCATGACCATGTCCTATATCATCTTCGTCCAGCCGGCCATTCTTTCCCAGGCCGGAATGGATAAGGGAGCGGTCATGGTGGCTACCTGTATCGCCAGCGCCGTGGCCACTCTTTTGATGGGATTGCTCGCCAAGTATCCGATCGCCCAGGCGCCGGCCATGGGCCATAATATCTTTTTTGCCGTCATCGTCTGCGGGACGATGGGGTATTCATGGCAGGTCGCCCTCGGCGCCGTCTTCATATCGGGCATCGTCCAGATCATCCTTGCTTTATTTGGTTTCTGGGATAAGCTGGTCGAGGCCGTCCCCGATGCCCTCAAACATGCGATCGCCGTAGGCATAGGGCTTCTGATCGCCCTGATCGGACTGGAATACGGCGGCTTAGTCGTCAGCAATCCGGGCACGTATGTCGGCCTCGGGGAGCTGACGAGCCGGCCCGTTCTTCTGGTTTTGTTCGGAGTCCTGCTGAGCATCGTGCTGATGACCTTGAGAGTTCCAGGGGCTATTCTCCTGGGTATTATCGCCACGGCTTTGCTCGGCATCCCGCTGGGCATCGTCCAATATCACGGCCTTGTAGCTGCGCCGCCGAGCCTGGCCCCGACGCTCTTTAAGCTGGACATTCTCGGCGCTTTTAAAACCGGCTTTTTCACGGTCATTTTCGTCTTTTTCTTCCTCGACATGTTTGACTGCGTCGGGACGCTTATCGGAGTCAGCAGTCCGGCCGGATTTCTCAAGAATGGCAAGCTGCCGCGGGCCAACAAGGCTGTCCTCGCCGATGCCATCGGCACGGCGGAAGGAGCCTTGTTCGGAACCTCGACGGTCTCCAGCTACATTGAGAGCGCGACGGGGATCGCCCAGGGGGCCAGGACAGGGCTGGCTAATGTTTTTACGGCGCTGCTTTTTGTGGCGGCCCTCTTTTTCAGCCCGCTGGCCGAGATGATCGGCGGCGAGTTCAAATTTAGCGGGTTAACCTTGCATCCGGTCATCGCTCCGCCGCTGATCATCGTCGGCTACCTGATGATGAAGTCCGTGACCCAGATCAATTGGGACGACATGACCGAAGCGATCCCGGCCTTTCTGGCGATCGTCATCATGCCTTTGAGCGTGAGCATCACCGAAGGGATCGCTTTCGGGTTTATTTCGTTCTCGGTGCTGAAGCTGGTCTCGAAGAAAGGGAAGCAGGTTCACTGGCTGGTCTATTTGTTCTCGGTGCTGTTTATCATCCGGTATATACTAAAATAAAAACAGGGGGCATATACCGGCAAACCCAATCCCCCTTCCTCGCCCTTCTCTAAAGAGGCAGAGAGCGGGGATTGTTTCTATATCTGTCGTGATAAAGGCTGAGAGGAGATCCATGAGGCCCTGCAAAATGAATTTTAAATCTATAATCATTATATCTTTAGCAGCCTTCGGAGCGGCCAGTTGTGCCCGTATTGTGGCTAAGATCGACCTCTCATATGGCGTCGCCGAGTTCAATTGGGTGAACAGGATGATGAAGAAGATGTCGCTCGAGGAAAAAGTCGGGCAGATGGTCGCCTGGCAGTACAACGGCAATTTCTACAACGCCGACAGCGATACGATGAAAGATCTCGAGGACCTCATTGTCACTCACGGAATCGGCGGCCTGGTGGTTTTCGCCGGCAATGTCTATGAGACAGCCCATCTCACCAATGCTTTTCAGAAAATGGCAAAAGTCCCTTTGCTCATCGCCTCGGATTTCGAGAGGGGTGTGGCCAACCGGATCACCGGCTCGACGCTCTTTCCGAATATGATGTCCATCGGGGCAGCCGATTCCGAGGACCTGGCCTACCGGATGGGAAAAATAACGGCCGAAGAGGGCCGGGCTCTTGGCGTCCATATGGCTTATGCCCCCGTCGTCGATGTCAACATCAACCCCGATAATCCCATCATCAACACGCGCTCGATCGGAGAAGATCCCGAACGGGTCAGCCGCTTGGCCGCCGCTTTCATAAGGGGCTGCCAGGAGAACGGCCTGATCGCCACGGCTAAGCATTTTCCCGGCCACGGCGATACCGACGTCGATTCGCACAGCTTGCTGCCGGTCATCAGAGCCGACAGGGGGCGGCTGGACGAAGTCGAGCTCTATACGTTCAAAAAAGCCATCGAAGCCGGAGTCCAGGCCATCATGACCGCCCATCTGAGCGTCCCTGCCTTGGATGCCACGCCGGATCTTCCGGCCACACTCTCGCCCTTGATTTTAACAGATCTTCTGAGAAAGCAGTTCGGCTTCCGGGGACTGATCGTGACGGATGCGATGACCATGGGAGGCATCACCAACACGTACTCGAACACGGACGCTGCTCTAAGAGCGATCATGGCCGGCGTGGACATGGTCCTCCTTCCTCCAGAGCCGAGCAAGGTTGTTGCCTTTTTGAAGGAAGCCGCCAGGAGCGGGCGGATCCCGGAAGCGCGGATCAACCAATCGGTCCGGAGAATCCTCATGGCCAAGGCCCGGCTGGGTCTCTACCGACAGAAGCTCGTGGATATCGATGCCTTGTCCCAAAAAATCAGCACAAAGGAAAGTCTCAGACAGGCCGCTCTGACGTTCGAAAGCGCTGCGACGCTGGTGAAAAACGAGGAGAATCTTCTGCCGCTCCCTTCCTCCGGCAAAAAAATTGCGGTGCTTTCGCTGAGCAGCGACCCGGGCGATTATTTCGCCGGACGGGCATTCGCTGAAGGCGTAAAAAAACGGTGCCCTGGAACTCAGATTTTCTATGCCGACTCTGACACGGGCCGGGAGTCCCTTGAAGAAGCGGTCGCAAAATCCTCTGAAGCCGAGGTCGTCGTTTGCGCCCTATTCTCGAGGTTGAGCGACAGGAAGGGGAGCGTCGGGCTCGATTTAAAGCATATCGAGCTCATCAAGAGTTACGCGGAAGGGGAGAGGCCGATTGTCATCCTGTCCTTCGGAAGTCCCTACTTTTTAAGGTATTTTCCCGATGTGGACGCTTATCTCTGCCTTTACCAGAATACTCCGCAAACCCAGGATATCGCGGCCCGGGCGATTTTCGGAGAGATGGAGATCAAGGGGAAGCTTCCTGTGTCGCTGCCAGGCTTATATCCCATCGGACACGGCATCCTGTTGCCCAAGAAATAGCTAGAGCTATTGCCAGGAGAATCTCGGCTGCGGCCCTTGACGGTTCCCCCCGTCGAAAAGCCGACGGGACCCCCCTCCGTTAGGGGGGCATCAGGGGCGATGCCAACGCCTCCTCGAAATCGCACAAACTGAGACCCAACACCGACGATAAGTTGACGTTTCGTGACGCCTGTGATAATACCTAGGACGCATATTCCATGGCTATCCGTCCTGCCCTTAAAACATTTTAAAAAAAACATTTTCAAGGAGGTCCTATGCCGCTTTTAAAACGATCAAGGATTTTCGGCGTCTTTCTTCTTGTTTTCGGCCCGGTTCTTTGCCTGACGAATACATTTGGCCAGGCTGTGAGCGAAGACTTGCTCAAGACGATTACATACCGAGATATCGGCCCCAGCCGGCAGGGCGTTCGGTTCACGGACTTCGCGGTCCCGCTCCAGCAGCCGTATACGTTCTATGCAGCGACCGGTTCGAGCGGCCTGTGGAAAACCGCGAACAACGGCCAAACGTTCGAACCCATCTTCGAGAATGAGAAAGTGATCTCGATCGGGGACATCGCCGTCGCGCCGTCCAACCCCAACATCGTCTGGGTGGGCAGC
The DNA here is from genome assembly GCA_964537875.1 of uncultured Eubacteriales bacterium. Taxonomy (GTDB): domain Bacteria; phylum Acidobacteriota; class Aminicenantia; order Aminicenantales; family UBA4085; genus JAPKZH01. Next base: position 39,476 of record CAZIDN010000021.1, on the reverse strand, counting down.
GGAGAGGCCAACTCTTCCCGGAGCACCTATTATGGCGATGGCATGTACAAGTCCACGGACGCCGGCAAGACATGGAAAAACATGGGGCTGAAGGAGTCCCATCATATAGGCCGGATCGTGATCCATCCGACCAATCCCGACATCGTCTATGTCGCTGTCCTCGGCCACCTATACACAGACAACCCGGAGCGCGGTCTGTATATGACCCGGGACGGAGGCAAGACCTGGGTCAAAGCCCTCGACGTGAAAGTCGGCGGCCGGGCCATCGGCGCGGCCGACGTCGTGATGGACCCAAAGAATTCGAACGTGCTTTACGCGGCCACCTACGACAAGCTGCGTCAGGACTGGAATTTCCAGCTCGGCGGGCCCGGCAGCGAAATCCATAAGTCCACCGACGGCGGCCGGACCTGGAAGAAGCTGGGCGGCGGTCTCCCGGGTGGAGTTCTCGGCCGCATCGGACTGACGATCTATCCGAAAAACCCGAACATCCTCTACGCCGTCATCGAAAACGGCAATAAACCAGGCATGTCGCCCGAAGACCGGATGAAAGAGATCATCGCCGGCAAGTCGAGCAACGGCATGATTGACGGCGAGGTCTATCGCACGGATAACGCCGGTGAGACTTGGAAGAAGGTCAGCCCCGAGAAACAGAGCATCGGTAGCGGTCCCGGCTATTATTATTGCGATATCATCGTCGATCCAAACGACGATAAACATGTCTATGCCCTCTCGGTCGGAGTCCAGGAGTCCAAGGATGGCGGCAAAACCTGGGCCAGCCCGTTCCGTTTCGGCGGCGACAACCACGCTCTCTGGATCGACCCGACCAACTCCAACCATATGCTCCTCGGCTACGACCACGGCATGGGCGTGACGTTCGACGGCGGCAAGAGCTGGTTTCATCCGGATTTCATTCCGGGGTCCCAGTTTTATGCCGTTGACTTTGACATGTCCTATCCCTACCGTGTCGCGGGCGGACTGCAGGACAACGGCTCGCTGATGGGGCCCAGCACGAAGAAAGGCGGCGCGCCGATCCGCCTTGAGGACTGGCAGACCGTCGGCGGCGGCGATGGGATGTATAACGTCTTCGACAAGGACACGAACCGCTATCTCTACAACGAATCCCAGTTCGGCCCTCTCCAACGAATGGATCTCATAACTGGCGAATCCAAAGGCATCGCCTATTCGAGAACCAAACCGGCGACACGATGGAACTGGTGCGCTCCCGTAATCGTCTCGATTCATAACAGCCAGGCGATCTATCACGGCGGGAACATCCTGGTGAAATCGGAGAACCGCGGCGAAACCTGGACGGAGATCAGCCCGGACCTCACGACGAATAATCCAGCGAAACTCCCTCAAGGCAAGGGCGGCGACGGCAATATCCAGTATTGCACGATCACGACCATTGATGAATCGCCGCTCGTAGCGGGCCTCCTCTGGGTGGGCACCGACGACGGCAATGTCTGGGTGACGAGAGACGACGGCAAGAACTGGACAAAGCTCAACGACAAGATCGTCGGCAATCCCGGCTACTGGGTGAGCCGTGTCGCTGCGTCCAATGCTGAGCCTGGCACGGCCTACGTCTCTTACACGGGCTTGCGGAACGACGACTTCCGGCCGTTCCTCTATAAAACTTCGGATTACGGTCAGGCCTGGGTCTCGATCGCGGGCAACCTGCCGAACGAATCGATCAACGTCATTCACGAAGACGTCAAGGACCCGAACCTTCTCTTCGTCGGCACGGACGCCGCGGTCTATGTATCGCTCGACGGCGGCAAAGTCTGGACGAAGCTGAAAGGCAATATGCCGACGCAGCCCGTCCATGACCTAAAGATCCATCCGCGCGAAAACGATTTGATCGTGGCCACGCACGGCCGGGGCATCTATATCGCCGACATCTCGCCCCTCCAGGAGCTGACCCCGCAGGTCCTGGCCAAGGACGCCTATCTCTTTATGGTTGAGCCAAAAATCAAATGGGCGCCGGACCGCTCGAGAAATCAGTCGAGCTCACTCAACTTTGACGGAAAGAGTGAGCCGGCGGGGATCCCCATCAACTATTATCTCAAGGCTAAGCCCCAAGCGGATGTCAGGATTGCGATTTACAAAGGCAACATGCCCGTGTCCGAGATCAAAGGTTCTGCCAATCCCGGCCTCAATTCCGTTCTGTGGGATATGATGCAGCGCAGAGAGCTGACCGCCGATGAGAAGAAGGCGATGCAGGATCGGGCGGCCCGTTTCGGTGGAACGAGGGGCGGCCAGTTTGGCGGCATGCGAGGACAAGGGCAGAGAGATCCTAATTTTGCCTACAGCGCGGCCGATGAGGGCGAATACAGGGTAGTCCTGACGGTCGACGGCCAGCAATTTTCCGGGTTCGCAAAAATTTTGCAGGACAGCTGGTCCCAGAAATAAGCTTTTTTAAAAAGGGGACGGTCCCAGTGCCGTCCTCTTTTTTCTTAACGTAAAGAAATTTGACGACGGAAATTGGGGTCAAAGCTACACATTTGACAAATCAGGTCCTTGTCGAGATCGAAGTCAACGCGAACGGGCAAAAGAAACAGGGCCTTCTGACCCAGTGAACCGTTTCGAGCAAAGCGAGCGATCTCCTCCTTCCTCGCGAGAGACTTAAGAGGAGATTGCCACGACAGCTTCGCTGTCTCGCAAAGACAGCGTCTGGATTTGGCATAAAGATTGCATTGGTTTTTAGCACCATGCTTGAACTTAAAGGGGTGACAAAGAAATTCCATGTCTTTCCCGTCGTCAATCATGTCAGCTTTGCCGTCCGGCCGTCCGAAGTCCTCGGCTACCTGGGTCCGAATGGCGCCGGCAAGACAACAACGATCAAGATGCTGGCCGGTCTCTTGGAGCCTTCTTACGGCGACATCTATCTCGACGGCGAAAATATCAAGAAAGACATCTTCGGCTATAAAAAGAGGCTGGGCTACGTGCCGGAGCAGTCCGAGATCTATCCCCACCTCAGCGGATACGACTATCTTTTGATGGTCGGCCGGCTCCGCGATATCCCCGAGCGTCCTCTCAAAGAAAAAATCGAGGAGTTGCTGAGGCTTTTCGGCCTGGAAGAAGATATGCATACCGCGATTTCCGCTTATTCGAAAGGCATGAGACAGAAAGTCCTGATATCCGCGGCGCTCCTGGGCAATCCCGACATTCTGCTTTTGGACGAGCCGCTTTCGGGGCTTGATGTGACGACATCCATGGTCATCCGCGACCTGGTCCGTAAACTTGCCGCCGAGAAGAAGATCATCATCTATTCTTCGCATGTCCTGGAAGTCACCGAAAAAATCTGCACCAGGATCATTATCATCCATAAAGGCAAAATTGTCGCCAACGATTCCGTCGAGAACCTCAGAAGCCTCATGCAGTTGCCCTCGCTTGTCGAAATTTTCAGCCAGCTCGTGGTCCAGGAAGACACCGAGGCCATCGCCGGTGATATGATTGAGATCATGAAATCTTAAGCAAGATGTCATTAAAACAAATCTTTCGCTTCGACGAGCTCATGGCCGTTCTCCCGGGCCGGTCCAAGCAACTTCTTGTCCTGACCCGGCATTTCTTCGAACGTCTTTTCCAGAACGAGATCTTTCCTTTTGAAGAGCAGATGAAAGAAAAAGTCATCGTCCTGCTCGCTCTTCTCGCCGTTCTGGGAGGCCATGTCGCCAATTCCATTCTCATGCGCTATATGTTTGTTCCCGATGAAGGTTCGTCTTGGCTCGAAAAGTGCTTCTTTATCTCTTTTTTCATGGCGGTTTTGGCTATTGCCACGATCCTGGAATGGGATGTAATCTTTCTCGACAAAAAAGATTTTTCCAACCTGAGGCCCTTGCCGATCACTCTCCGGACATTACTGTACTCAAAATTCATGTCCTTTCTCCTGTTCATCGCGCTGTTTTCGGCGGCCGCCAATGCCCTGGCCGTCTTTGTCGTCGCCTTCTATCTACCCCAATGGAGAACGCCGAGCCTCTTCTTCGTCGTTCGCTATATGGTCGCCCATGTCATCAGCGCGCTGGCTGCGAATTTCTTTATATTTTTCTTTTGTGTTTTTCTGGAAGCGCTCTTAATGGTTTTCCTGAGCGCCCGATTTTTTCGGCGGTTTTCGCTTTATGTCCGCTTTCTGTTATTGGCCGGGCTGATCTTCCTGATGATGGTGTTCGTCATCGATTCCCTTTCCGTCAGCAAGACATTTTCCGCGCTGACGGCCTATAAAGACAGCCACTCGCCGCTCGTCCTAGCCTTCCCGCCCATGTGGTTCGTCGGCCTCTATGAGGTCCTTCTCGGAGCCAATGATCCCCTCTATTTCACTCTGGCATATCTGGCCATCGCCTCGATTGTTGTGATGGCGGTGATGTATTTTGTCGCCATGAATATCAGCTACAGCAGGCATCTGAAAAAAACGCTCGAGGCCGAGAAGAAGCCTCCTCATTTGCGCAAATTCCGGAAGGCCTTCTCGACGGCTTTGAACAGTCTAATGCTTCGGAATTCCATCCAGAGGGCGGTGTTTCATTTCTTCGGCCAGACCCTGAGAAACAGCTCCATGCACAAGTTCCATCTGGCGGGGTACCTGGCCGCAGCCGTGGGCTTCATCCTGATTCTTTTGAATTCTCAGCAGGCAGCCTTTAGAAACATGTCGGTATCGAACAAGAATCTTCTGGCCATCCCCATCATTCTGTCGATCGCCCTCCTGATCGGGGTCCGCGGGCTGGTCAATGTTCCGCTGGCGGCCGACGCCAATTGGATTTTTCGATTCACGGAAGGGGAGATCAAGCGGCACTATTTTATCGGATTGAAAAAGGGGATCACCGTTTTTACGATTCTTCCTCTGTTCGGGATCCTCTTCATATTCTTCGCCTTTCTCTGGGGCTGGGTCTTTTCTCTGATGCATTGTCTCTTTGGGCTGGCGGCAGCCCTTTGGCTCATGGAAGTCTTCTTCTGGCGATACGCGAAGATTCCGTTTGCCTGTCTGACCGTGCCCGGGAAGGCCAAGCTCCATATGCTCTGGTGGGTTTATGGGGCGGCCATTTTGATTTTTACAAGCCTGTTGAGCCGTCTGGAAACAACTCTCTTTCGGAATCTTTCGGATTTCTGGTATGTCATCGCCGCGGCGTTCTTGATTGTCCTCCTGATGGAGATCTACCAGCACCTGTTCGTTTATCGGAAGGTCCGGATCGTCTACGAGGAAGAGCCCGAGCCGGCCCTGATCGGTCTGGATCCCAGTAATTGACTTTTCAGCTCCGGCAACGAATACCCGAGGTCGGTTTGGCCGGAAGTTTAAACATCCGGTCTCGGTTTGTCGTAATATATTAGAAGAGTAAGATCTTTTTAAAGAGAGGAGACTTCCTGTAGAGAGGAGGGGAATATGAAAAAGGCTTTTATTCTATGGCTATGTTTTTTTCTTTTATATGGCTGCCAGAGCCAGTCCAAAATCGATAAAACCCGGGAAGACGGCGTTGAGGTTGTCCTGAATTATCTCCAGCCCTACCTCATCAAAGGCGAAGCTAGCACACCTGTTCTTGAGAAGGTTTTTTCTATCGATATCGAAAGGGAAGATTTGTTAAAGATCGGGTTGACCGATATCGAAACATTTGATGTCGATGACCAAGGAAATATTTTCATCATTCAGTGGCAGACCAAAGAGAATTTTGTCTTCAAATTTGACCCGCAAGGGCATTTTATTAAATCTTTTTTGCGGTTCGGCCAGGGGCCGGGTGAGCTAGAATACGGAGGAACGGTATTGATCAATCCCAAGGACGAGCTGATGGCCAAAGATCCTTCCAAGCCGAAATTTCTCGTCTATGACGGAGACGGACATTTCCTCAGGGAAATGCGCCTGGAAAGAAACTTTAGCCCAATCCCTCTAACCAATGGAAGCTATTTTGTTTTTTGGGGAGAGGATACGCCGGAATATCGCCAACAATTCGTCGGGGTGTGCAATTCTGAATTTCTAAATATAAAAACCCTTGATCAATTTCAATATCCAAATGCCATGAACATCCGGTGCCCCGTGAATAGAGACCTGCTGATTTATAGGACAGGGAGCGATAAAATCTATATCGGAAACACGGCCAAAGGGTACGATATCGGTGTCTATGGCTTTGAGGGGAATCTATTGAGAAAAATTAGAAAAGAATACAAGCCGGTGGCTGTCACGGAAGATGTCAAGCAGAATTATTTCGAGCTTTGGCCGAAAGATGATCCCTTGCGCAATAATTTCTATTTTACGGAACACTGGCCCGCTTTTCGAGGATTGTTTAGCGACGATGAAGGACGGCTGTTCGTTTTGACCTATGAAGCCGGAGGAAGTCCCGGCGAATTTATGTACGATATCTTTAATCCAGGGGGAGCCTTCATCGGAAGAATGAGCCTTGCCAATGAGAAAAAACTTTCCTCCCCACGTTCATTTTCCGTTAAAGTTAGGAAAAACCGTCTCTATCGTCTTGGGGAGAAGGAAAATGGCTATAAGGAATTGGTGGTTTATAAGCTATCCTGGAAATGATGATTGGCAAAGAACTCTCCCGTAAAACTATTTTACACCTGTAAATTATTTTTGATTTCAGCCTTTTCATCACGAGTCCAAAAAAAAAGATTGTCTTGGCGACCAAAGGCATTTTAAAGAAAAGAATCGCCTTGGCAAATCAGGCACAAAATATGCATTAATGCCTGTTAATTAGGAATGGATGGATAAATTTGCCGCAGACTGGGAATAATTCGCGGCGCCGACTGTCTTTATATAAGCGAAGCCGTAATTTTGACTTTGCCGCCTTTATTTGTTACTTTTTATACAATTACCTTTGCCAAAAGCAACGATTTTGCTCAAGCAGGCGTAATAAAAGCGAATACCGCTTTTGTTTTCAGGGAATATAGGTGAATTTCAGCGTCAAAGCTGGAGAGGGTTAACATGGTGATACCAAAAAGGGTGTTGACTATTTCATTGCTTGTTATTGCCATTGGAGTCTTTGGCTATTTTCTTTTCGTTAAAAAGGGCTCCAATGCACCGCCAAAACCAGGGAGTGATACCGCTACTGCGACTCAGCCCGCCGGCACTCCTTCAGGCGGGATCACTCCCCAGGAAAAGGCCGAAGCGGCGCCTCTTCCTGTCAAAGCCGTCCCTGCCAGGAAGGGCGAGATCATCATTCGATTGAAGTCGCCGGGCGAGGCTTTTACCGACAAAAAGATTGCTATCAAAGCCGAGGTCAGCGGCCTCGCCAAAAACCTGAACGTCGTCGAGGGCAAGCATGTAAAAGAAGGCGATGTCCTGCTGGAACTCGATGATCTCGAATACAGGCTCAGACTGGAGAAACAGCAATCGCTCCGCTTGAAGCTTCTCTCAGACCTCTTCCTGGAAAAACAATTTGCAGCGCCAGAAACTGCACCGAACCGGGCCGGCCTAGATAAACTCAATAAGGCCAAGGCGAATTTTGATAAAGCGGACGAGGCGTTCCGAAAAGGCCTGATCTCCCAGATTGACTTTGATAAAGCCCAGAAAGACTATGAGCTGATTTTGATCGAGGCCGGCAGCAAGAAAGACGAAATCATGGCCACCAACCTGACCCAGTCCGAGATCGATGTCAAAATAGCCCAAATGGAGCTGGACAAAACCAAAATCCGGGCGCCGTTTTCCGGTATCATCACGGAGATCAAAATATCGCCCAAAGAGCATATCTCTACCGGCCAGGAGCTTTTCACGCTGGTCAATATCAGCCAGATCAAGGTCAAGGCCAAGGTGCTTGAGAGCGAGATCGGCAAGATGAAGGTCGGCCGTGAAGTCGATTTGCGTTTTAGCGCCTATCCGGGGAAGGTTTTCAAGGGCGTCGTCGAAGCGATCAGCCCCATCGTCAACTCCGAGGATAAAACTTGCTCCGTCCATATCACTGTCAACAACCCGACCGAAGAACTCAAGCCGGGGATGCATGCGGAAGTGGAGATTGAATCCGAGATCTACAAGGACAAGCTGATCGTTCCTCAAGAGGCCATCCTGGTCCGGGGCGGACGGAAGCTCGTCTTCGTGGTCGAAAACGGCCTGGCCAAATGGCGATATGTCCAGATCGGGCTCGAAAACGAAAACTACGCGGAAATTCTGCCCGGTGCAAATCCCGGCGAGGGTCTGAATGAAGGTGAAATGGTCATCACCGAAGGACATTTCACACTGGCCCATGACGCCCGCGTCACGATCAAATAATCGTCCCTCAATTTGAAAGGGGGGAACATGAAAAAAGAAATTCGAGTTGCCACCAAGGCGGCCTTGGTAACAATTTTTTCGGTGTTATTAGCATTATTTTTCTGCCTGCCTCAGATATACTCCCAGGAGCAAAAAGCGGGAAAGCTCTCTCTCACCCTTAAAGAATGCATCGCCAGCGCGCTCGCCAACAACCTCGACCTGTCCATCGAAGCGTTCAATCCGGATATTAATGACGCCTCGATCTCCTTATCTAAAGAACAATTCATGCCCGAATTCAACCTCAGCTATTTCAATCAGAAACAGACTATTCTCGGGGGCTGGGGTGTTGAAGGAACAAGCTACCCATATAAATTTGATTCCTATTCTTTCGATTTAACCCAGAAAATCATTACGGGCGGGAGCGCAACCCTCTCTTTTACGAATTCTATGATCAATACAGGAAGGGCTTTCCAGGTCATTAACCCGTCTTATAATAGCGAATTTCGACTCAGGCTCGCCCAGCCTCTTCTCAAAGACTTCGGCCCGAAGGCTAACCGGTATAGCACACTCCAGGCCTTAAACCATAGAGATGTCTCTGTTTCCGCGCTCAAGGCCAAGCTTATCCAAACGATCTATGATGTCGAACAGGCGTATTGGAATCTGTACTCGGCTATCGAGAACTTGAAAGTCCAGGAATCTTCGCTGGAGCAGAGCCGGGAAATTCTTAGACGAAACAGGGAGGCGGCGCGGGTCGGGGCGAAATCGGCCGTTGAAGTCCTGAATTCCGAAGTCGAAGTCGCCCGGAATGAAGACTATGTCCTCTCCTACAGGATGCAGGTGGAACAGTATGAAGCGAATCTCAAAAAAATCTTGAACCTTCCTTCTGCGGCGGCGATGTCTGCCAGATCTCTCATCCCTTCGGACAAGCCCGTCATCGAAATGAAGCAAATCAGGTATGAAGAGGCCGTCCAAGCGGCTCTTGGACAGAGGCCGGAAATCGTCCAGGCCGAAAAACAACTTGAGAACAACGCCAACGACATCAGTTACGCCAAAAACCAACTCCTTCCCCAGCTGGATTTGATGTTCAATATGTGGAGTCCGGGGCAATCGGGCATCAAGTATCTCTACCAAGACAATAACCCATTCACGGGGATTCTCGTTGGTAAGGTCGAAGGCAGCCGGGTGGATGCTTTGAAGGAGGCCCTCAGGACAACCTATAAGAATTGGTCAGTCAATCTTACTATGAACGTTCCCCTGGGGAATGTTTTTTCCAGGGCAACCCTGGCCAGGGCTAAAATCGAGCAGGAACAAAGCCTGGTTGGGCTCGAAAAGCAGAAACAATCCATTGCCTACGAAGTTGCTCAAGCCATTAAAGAGCTGCAGAACAGCGAGAGGAAAATTATAACCTCGGCGGCTTCTAGAGAACTTCAAGAGAAGCGGCTGGCGGCTGAAATGCAGAGATACCAGCTTGGCCTGGGCACGATTGAATGGCTGTTGAGCTATCAAAGCCAGCTGACCAACGCCAAAATTCAGGAAATCCAGGCTCTGATCAACTACAAGATGGCGGTGGCCAACCTGGAGCGGGTCATGGGGACGACGCTGAAATCCAAAGGACTCAAGTTCAGGAATTATGAATTTTGACTCGGCGCTACGATGTGAGAGGGGAATGAGGAAACAAATCGGCGGCTTATTTCGAGATGTCATTGTTGTGCTTTTGTCAATTTCGATATGGTCTTTACTGGCGAGCGGCCAGACTATCATTGAAAATCTCGAAAAGCCGCCGGCTAAAAATGCCGGGCGAGTCCTCAAGCTTCAAGAAATCTGGCGCATCACCGATCAGAGTGGCCAGTTTTATTTTAAATATCCCGGAGAATTGAGGATGTCTTCGGATGGCCATATACTTCTTGCGGATGAAAATGAATTGCTAAAATTTACGCCGGAGGGGAAATTCATTAAAAATCTCTTTAAAAAAGGCCAGGGCCCTGGAGAAATCGAGAGTGATTTTGCTTATTTTCTCCATGACAACGAGATTTATATTTATGATTTTATGGCCCTCAAGATGATTCGAAAGGATTTGAATGGCGAACTCATCAAACAAGTGCGGATAGAGTCCGGACCCTATAACGGATTTTATGGCGTCTTCAAAAATTGGCTTGTTTTTTTAAAAGATATCTTTCCTCTTCCCTCCGAAAGAAAATCCAAGCTTCAAGATATGCCGTGTGCTATCAGGTTAGTTTCGCAGGACGGAAAGTCAGAAAACGAAAGCTATGTTTTTCAAAGACAAATGTTTTTCTGGCCAAACGAGATTACGTCCTGGACACGGTGGGCTTCTATTTTAAGCGAGGACGGCAATCGCTTATACGTGAGCCATACACGGGACTATCTCATTGAAGCCCTCGATTTGAATAAAGGCCAAGTTGTGAATCGTTTTAAAAGAAAATACCCAAGCGTCAAATACAAAGAACGGGGTTGGGAAGAGAATTTTTATAAAAAATATGGCGCTCCGAAAATTAAATATGAGATCGATGTCTCAGGATTGTTTATTAATAAAGATTCCCTTTGGGTAAAGACCTCGACAAGCGACAAAGAAAAAGGGGACTTGTTTGATGTTTTCGACAGTCAAGGCCGGTTTATCGATAACTTTTATCTCGGCGCCGGACGAACACTCCTCAATCCTTATGGAGATACAGCCTTTATTTTAGAAAAAGATAAAGCGGAAAACTATTTGTTGATCAAATACAAAATACGGGAATGAAAGGGGGAGGGCCAATGAGGCAAAAGATTAAAGTGATCCTAACAGGGGGTATCGGCGCCTTACTGCTTTTTGTAATCGCTCTTGCTGAACAAAAGCCGCGGTGGAAAGGATCGATCACAAAGGAAGGCGATGTCATCGTCGTCAAGAATCCCAAGGAGCCGCTCTACAAGGAGAATATCCTGGCCTTCAAGGAAGAATTGTCGATTGGCGGGGCCGAGGCGCAAGGAAATAATGCGTTTTCGCAGATAAGAACATTCGCGATCGATGATGCCGAAAATGTCTATGTCCTTGATTCTAAGGAAGCCCATATAAAGATCTTCGATAAGAACGGGAAATATATTAGGACATTCGGACGGAGCGGCCAGGGACCGGGCGAATTAGAACTTCCACAGTCGATTTCCATCAACAAAACAACGAAAGAAATCATTGTTCAGGAGATTAGTCGCCGGCTTTCGATTTTTGCTCTGGATGGGAAATTCTTGAGAAATTTATCTCTGAAAGAGACTTGGGGCCTCAGGGTGCGCACGGATTCCCGAGGCTATATTTATGTCACAGAAGGCGTAGTGGATCCCAAGGGCTCGCAATATCTCTTCAAGAAATTCGGACCTGATATGAAGCTCATCGCCATTCTGTCCAAGACGCCGGCTCCTACTCCTGTCGCTTTAAATCCATTTATGGCTATTGCCTATTGGGAGATTGACCAAGACGATAAGATTGTTTATGGGTATCCAGAAGATTATGAGATCCAGGTATTCAACCTGCAGAATAAGCTCATCAAGAGGATTAGTCGCAAATATGATCCCGTGGAAGTCACGGAGGATGAAAAAAAGGAACAAACCAAGGATACGCCTCCCGGCATCAATATTAAATTTGACTTTCCGAAGTACCACTCTGCTTATCGGCGGTTTTTCTTGGATGATCAAAACAGGATATTTGTCCAGAGCTGGGAAAAAACGGAAGGCGGGAAGAAATTTTTATATGACATTTTTGATGAAGAAGGGAAGTTCCTGGCCAGAGTTCCGCTGAAGCTAACGCCGGTCATTTTGAAGAAAGGAAAACTCTATTCTCTGGAGGAGGACGACGAAGGCTATCAAACCGTGAAGCGATATGCCGTGACTTGGCTGAAATGAAGGAGCGAATATAAATAGAAGGATTAAATTAAAAATGAAGAAACTTTTTGTAAGAGGAATCCTTATTGCGGGCGTTTTTTGTGTCGTTTATCTTTTTGCCGTGATAACTGCCTATCCTCAAAAGACTGAAACGATCGATGGCCTGCGCGTTGTTCATAATGAGAAGGTCGGAAAATGGGGGAAGAATCCGGAGGTGGCCATCAAGCTTGTGAGGACGATTGGTGATGTCGATACCGAAGATGAGAACCTGGCGTTTAATTCCCCTTCCGACATCGCGATGGATTCAGCCGGCAATATCTATATTCTGGACTCTGAAAATCAGCGAATTCAGAAATTTAGCCCGGAAGGGAAGTATGTTGCGACGATCGGACGAAAAGGGCAGGGGCCCGGCGAATTTACTTCTCCCTCCTCGCTCGATATTGATGCCAAAGGATATCTCTATGTCTTGGACTCCAATCAAGGGCGACTTCAAATTTTGGCTCCGGAAGGAAAGGATTTCAAGATTATTCATACGATTAAGCGTGATTTGCAAAAAGTCCGAGTATTAAGATCTGGGCTATTCGTCGCCAGTAGCAGTTTCCGACGCGGTGCATTTTTTGAAAAGCGCAAAAGCCTTCCCAAATTGCTCAAGCTGATCGATTCCCAGATGAAGGTCCTAAAAGAATTCGGAGAAATGTTCGATTATAAAGAAGATGTCACGAATGAGGTCGGGAATTGGGCTCTTTTTGAGGTCGATAAAAATGACAATATTTATCTGAGCTTCTCTTATCAAAACCGGATCGAAAAATATTCACCGGACGCCGAGCTTATATGGAAGGTCGATCGCGCGCTGAACTACAGCGCAGAACTTATTAAAAAAGGAAGGTTGGAGGTTACTGCCACAAGCCAAACTTTTTTTCCGCCGAAGATGAACCGGTGTTCAAACGGAATCGCTGTTGACGAAAAGGGCAGGGTCTGGGCTTTGACTCTGAACCGGCAAATAAAAAAAGAGGAAGAAATCATTCATTACGTGAGCGGCACTCCGGCCGGCGTTACGAAAAAGACAATCGGCAATACAGACCTGCGGACAACGGATATGTATAAGCTGGAGATATTTGCCGCCGATGGCATTCTGCTCGGCGAGATTCCCCTCAATCATTTTTCGGACAGCATCCGCATCATCGGGGACAACCTCTTTTTGTTCGACCGTGATCGGGGCGTGAAATATTACCAGTATAAGATCATCGAGAAATGAACCTAATCAAGGTTAATTCTCAAGAGACTGCCCGGCGAGGCGCCTTTCTGCCTTCCCTGATAAAAGGGTTTGGCTGGGGATCATTTTTATGGCCCGTGGATATCCGATGGACGGCGGCGAATAAAACAATTTTAGAATGGTCCTCCTTCTCATTTCGCTCTTTCCAAGCTATCAGCCGGCGCCTCAAGAGAGAAACGTCCTTTAGATAAAGGGAAAAAGACGATGAAAATCGCGAAACTTGCCATCGACCGGCCGGTGACGACCTGGATGTTTTTCATAGCGATCTGCTTGCTCGGGGTTGTTTCCCTGCGGCAGTTGAGCGTCGATCTCATGCCGAATATCAGCTATCCCCGCATTTCAGTGATGACCCAGTACCCCGGCGTCGCTCCTGAAGAAATCGAAACGCTGGTGACGGCGCGTCTCGAAGCCGGCGTCAGCCGCATCCCCGGTCTGAGACGGGTCGAATCCGTTTCCAAGGAAGGCGTGTCCTTCTTGACGCTCGAATTCGACTGGGGAGCGGATATGAATTTTACGCTTCTCCATACCCGGGAAGCGCTCGACACCGCCCGGGACATGCTCCCTGAAGGCACCGATAACCCCGTCATCATTCCCATGGACCCGCAGAGCAAGCCAATCCTCGTCCTGGCCGTTTCGGGCGAAAGCAATCTTTTGGAGCTTAAAAGTTTCGCCGAGGAGCTCGTCAAGCCGCGCCTTGAACAAATCGAGGGGATCGGCTCGGCGGAAATCACGGGGGGTATCGAGCGCGAGATCCAGATCGAAATCAACCCGCGGCTCCTGGCGCTCTACGGGTTGACGATCGATGAAGTAGCCAGCCGGGTGGACGCGTTTAACCAAAACCTCCAAGGCGGGACCATCCGCAAAGGAATGTTCAAGTATGCCATCCGCGTCGTCGGCGAGTTCGAATCCGTCAATGAGATCGGCGAGATCAATCTCAAGACGACCAAAGAGAAGGGGGTCATCCGGCTCAAGGACATCGCCCAGATCAAAGACGCCATTAAAGAACGGCAGGGGATGACCCGGCTCGACCGGATAGAAAGCATCGGCATCCTTGTCCACAAAGAAGCCGGGGCCAATACCGTCAAAGTCACGCGGCTGGCCAAACAAATCATCGACCAGATCAAGAAAGAAAATCCTAAGACGAATATCTTCATCGTTTCCGAGCAGGCGGGATACATCGAATCCGTCATCAAGGCTGTTTCCGGCGAGATCATCCAGGGGGCGATCCTGGTGTTTCTCGTCGTCTTTCTTTTCCTCCAAGAGTGGAAATCACCTATCATCATCAATGTGGTCATTCCCATCTCGATCATCGCCACGTTCAATCTTCTCTATTTTTGCAACATCACCCTCAACATCATGTCGCTCGGCGGTCTGGCCTTGGGGGTGGGCATGCTCGACGATTGCGCCGACGTCGTCTCGGAAAACATCTTCCGGCACCGAAGCTTGGGGAAAAGTCCCCCCGAAGCGGCCCTCATCGGAACCAAGGAAGTCGGCGGGGCGGTCACGGCCACAATGCTGACGACAGTCGTCGTCTTCCTGCCGATCATTTATGTCCGTGGCGTGGCTGGCCCGTTGTTCAAAGATGCCGCTCTGACCGTGACCTTCTCCCTTGTCGCGTCGCTTCTGGTCTCTTTGACGCTGCTTCCGATGCTCCAAGCTCGAAAATTGAAGTTTGGCTCCGTCGCATTAAAGCCAGGCCTTGACTCGGGGGGCGCTTCCCACAAATGGACAAGCTCACGGTCGAAACTGGGATTTCTGCTCTATCCTTGGAAAGGGCTGCAATGGCTTCTGTATAAGATCCTCAAAGGGATTTATCTCGTTCTGAATTTCCTGGCCAGCTATTTGACCCAACTCCTAGGTCTCGTCTTTCACTATCTGGCCCTTCCTTTCAAGCCGATCATCAAATTCGTGTTCCGGGTTTTCAATTCCGTTTATTTACCCTTCCGCACGCGCTATCAGGGGTGGCTGGTATGGAGTCTGGACCATAAGGTCAAGATCGGCCTGACCGCCCTGATATTTTTCGGCGTGACGTTCTATATCGGGGCGCTGCTCCCCCGAGAGCATATGCCGCCGATCAAAGCCACGTCTTTTGAACTACAAATGAAAACCCCCGTCGATTATTCGCTTGAACAGTCGGCGGATATCGTCTCGGCCCTCGAGCAGAGTCTGAAAGCGATGCCTCCGGTCAAGGTCACCTTCTCCCAGATCGGGATTGTCAGCGGTATGGAAAGCTCGAGCTCCGACATCTCTCTCAACTCCGCCCGGATCTTTGTCGAAGTGGATAAGTCGTCCCAATTGGAACCGACGTTGGAGAACTTGCGACGACGGCTCGCCGATTACCCCGACGTCAGCTACACGGTCGCTCGAGAAGAGTCGGCGCTGGCGGAATTCCTCGCCTTTTCTTCCGCCCAGATCGTCCTTAAGGTTCAAGGGCTCGAGCTGAGCCGACTGAAAGTGATTTCACAGGAATTTGTCGAGCGGCTGAAAAACATCGGGGGCCTTGTCGATCTGAACACCAACATCGGAGAAGGGAAGCCGGAATTCAGAGTCAAAATCAGAAAGGACGCCCTGGAGCGATACGCCAACCTTTCACCAAGCGTCATCACCAACTATCTGGTCAATGCGGTTCGGGGAAAGAGAGCGACCCAGTTCAGTGAAATGGAGAAAAAGTACGATGTTTACGTCCGTTTCGACGAGAGCTCTCGGGCCACGATCGAAGCCCTTCTCGACGGCCAGCTCCCATACCAAAACACGCTCATCCCCTTGAGAGACTTGGTGACGGTCGAGCCGGCCAGGGGTCCCCAGGAGATTCGGCGGGAGAACCAGCAGCGAGAGATCTTGATCATGGCCAATCTTCATGATGCAAAAATAAGCCAGGTCGTTCCCGCGATCAATGAACAAATCCGGCGCACGCCGCTTCCCGAAGGCTACCAGATTGTGTTCGGCGGAGAGCAGGAAGAAATGAAGAAGTCGTTCCAAAGCCTGGTTCTGGCGCTTTTATTAGCCACTCTTCTGACTTATATGATCATGGCAGCTCAATTCGAGTCGCTGCTCCATCCTTTCCTGGTGATGCTCACCCTGCCCATGGGAGCCGCCGGCGCTTTCGTTTCCCTGTATATCGGCAGGCAGTCCATCAATGTCATGTCCATTATCGGCATGGTCGTCTTGGTCGGTCTTGTCGTCGATGACGCGATCGTCGAAATTGATTTTATCAATCAACTCCGGAAAAGCGGAAAGCGCCTTCGGGAATCGGTCGTTGAAGGATGCATGACCCGCCTGAGAGCGATTCTCATGGCCTCTTTAGATACAGTGGCGGGGCTCATCCCGATGTCCCTCGGCTTGGCGCGGGGATCGGAGCTTTTAAAGCCCTTGGGTATCGTGGTCGCCGGTGGGCTGCTCTTTTCCACGCTATTGACTTTGATTTTGATCCCGGTGGTCTATGAGTGGGTGGAGCAGCGGAAAGAAAAAAGCTTGCAATGATAATAAGGCTATAAGCCTATGATAAAGATATTTATCGACCGGCCCGTCGCGACGGCCATGATTTATCTAGGGGTGCTCGTACTCGGCGTCTATTCATTTCTCAACACGCCGCTAGAGCTCGAGCCCAAAGAAGATTTTCCGACGGTTTCTGTCAGAGCGAGCTGGCCTGGAGTGCCGCCGGAAATCATCCAGACGCAGATCACGGCGCCGCTCGAGGAAGCAGTTTACGCAGTCAGGGGCGTACGAAAAATCACCTCCATTTCACAAATAGGCGCATCCACGATTACCCTGGAGTTCGACCCGAAGACCAATATGGAATTCGCCAATATCGCCCTGAAGGAGGAAATCGCCAAAGCCAGAAGGCGGTTTTCCTCGAGTGTGCCTTACGAGGTCAGGCCCACGGTCGTGCCCTATATCCCCGAAGCCTTTCAGGTTCAGCCGTTTCTGCGCTACACCATCTCGGGAAATTATTCTCTTCAAAAAATGCGCGAGATGGTCAAAGACAAGCTTGAATTCGGCCTCGGATCGGTCCAGGGCGTGACGAGCGTCAGCGTGCGCGGCGGCTCCGACCCCGAAATCCGGATCACTCTCGATAAGAAAAAATTAAAAGCCTATGAAATCCAGCCTCTTAAGATTTTATGGGCGCTCCAGGAGCGGCTCAGGACCTTTCCGGCCGGAAAAGTCAAAAAAGGCAATCAGGAATATATTTTCAAGGTCATGGATACACTCTCCAGCCTCAAAGAAATGGGCGAGGTCGTTATAGCCCATTCGGGCCAAAACCCGATTCTCCTCAAAGACGTAGCGGAGCTCGCCCCTGCTTATGGTGACGTCGCCTATATCAACCGGATCAACGGGAAGCCGACGGTCGACCTGTCCATGACAAAAGAGAAAGGAACCAATACTCTCAAGGTTTCCCGGGCGGTGAAAAACAGGCTGGAGAGTCTCAAAAAGGAGCTGCCCCAAGACCTGATCTTCAAGGCCGCATACGACGAAAGCCAGGCTATCCAGAAGAACCTGCGCGACCTCTACCTGCTGGCCGGAATCATCACGGTGGTCGTCTTTATCATGATTTTCGTCGTGCTGCGAAGGCTGCGGCCGTCGCTCTTGATCCTGTCCTCGATTGCCTTCAGCCTCGTCATCACCTTCAACCTCATCTATTTTTTCAAGATCTCGATGAATATGCTGACGCTGGGCGCGCTGGCCCTCGGGTTCGGGATGTTCGTCGATAATTCAATTGTCGTCTTTGAGAATATTTTGAGGCTGAGAGAAAAGGGGCTGGCGCCCCGGGAGGCCGCCATCCGGGGGCCCAAGGAAGTGTTTGTGGCAGTCCTGGCCTCGACGCTGACGACGATGGCCGTCTTTTTCACCTTTCCCTATTTTCAGGGGCGGCTGAAAATGTATTATCTCCCGCTGGCGATCGTCATCGCCTCGGCGCTGGCGGGGTCGCTTCTTGTTTCTTTTTCCTTGATTCCTGCCCTGAGCCCGAAGCTGGTCGAAAAACGCAAGGGAGTCCCAAAAGAGAAGGTGCGGGCGGGGTACGAACGATTCCTGCGATTCATCCTGAGGCATCCCCTGGAGGTGTTCCTCATCGTGGTCGCTATTTTATACGGGAGTTACAAATGGTTCCGCGCGGAAGTGCCGATCGGTTCATGGCCGAGGTATAGTTACCGAGAGTATCTCTATGTCAGCCTCGGGACGCCGCCCGGGACAAGCATCGAAAGAACCGACGAGGCCATCAAAAAATTCGAAGATAAAGTTATGGAGGCTCCCTACGAAAAAGAAATGATCGCGGATATTTATGGGGAAAGCGCTCGTCTGCAAATCAGTTTTCCTCCCGAGATCGAAAATTCCTACCGGCCTTACCTGATGAAAGAAGAGCTCATCCAGCTGGCTACCCAGTACGCCGGAGTGGATATTTATGTCATGGGCTTCGACCCGCAATACTATGGCTCTAGCATGGGGTCCGGAACCTACCTGAGTTCTTACATAAAATTTTACGGTTATAATTTGAAGAAGCTGAGGGATTTCGCCTCCGAGCTCGAGAAAACCTTGAAAAAAAATCCGCGGATTAAAGAAACGGCTCGCTCATCCTCCCGTTGGGGCTGGTTTCGCGGAGATACTTTCGAGAACATCCTCAAGATCGATAAAGAAGCCCTCAGGAAATACGATATTGATCCGCAATATCTCTATTATCATCTGGGGACCCTCATGCGCGGATATTTTGGCTCCGCCGTCCGGATCAGCTTGGAAGGCAAGCAGATCGCCGTGTCGGTCAAATTTCCCGAAGCGGAGACCATGGACCTGCGGAATTTGCAAGATGCCATGATCAAAACGCCGCGGGGCGAATATTTGAGGCTGGGAGAGATCTCGCAGCTTGAAGAGCGTCCCATCGCCGGCGCCATCGAAAGGGAGAATCAGCAGTTCCAGGAGAGGGTTTCATGGGAATTCCGGGGACCGGCAAAAGCCGAAGAACGATACCGGAAGGCAATCTTCGCCAGCCTCCATCTCCCGCCGGGATTCTCAGCCACCCTGGAAGAAAGGTGGCTGATGACGGAAGAAGAAAAAGGCCAGATCAAGATGGCCATCGTCTTTGCCCTCCTCATCATCTTCATGATCCTGGCCAGCCTGTATGAATCCTTAGTCCATCCATTTTTTATTATGCTTTCGGTGCCGCTGGCGCTGATCGGTGTCTTCGTGGCGTTCATCGTGGCCAAGTTTCCGTTCGATTCGTCGGCTTATATCGGAGTCATTTTACTGATGGGAATCGTTGTCAATAATGCTATCCTTCTGGTCGATCACATCAATTTGAAGAGGCGGCAGGGAATGGGAGTGTTCGAGGCGGTCGTGCAGGGATCGAGGGAGAGGGTCAGGCCGATCTTCATGACGACAAGCACGACCGTCCTGGGCATGCTGCCGTTGCTTCTGATTCAGGCAGAGACGGGGGTGAAGAGGCAAATTTGGTCTACCCTGGCGCTCTCGACGCTGGGCGGGCTGGTCACTTCGACGATCTTCATCCTGATCGTCATCCCGATATTTTATTTATACGGCGACCGGATCCGGAATTGGGCGGCCGAAAAATACCGCGAGCTCAAACAAAGCCTAAAATAGAAAAGAGACGTTTCCCCATGGCTCAATAATTGGTATAAAATATGAGTCTGGATTTTCAAAAAGCCCCGGTGCCGATTTCTTGTTAACCGGAAATAGACGGAGACCAAGGAGGGATCGATGGCGTCCTATGATATCGACAACCTGAAAAAAAGTCTGGAGAAGTTTCCCCGGGTCAACCTCATCCACGCGCCGACGCCGTTCCGGAAGCTGGAGCATTTGACGGCAGAACTCGGCGGGCCTGATATTTATATCAAGAGGGAAGATCTAACGGGCTTGGCTTTTGGCGGGAATAAGTCGCGCAAGTTGGAATTCATTATCCCGGATGTATTGGCCAAAAAAGCCGATGTCATTATCACCTGGGCCAGCCTCCAATCCAACTGGTGCATGCAGACGGCGGCTGCGGCCGTGAGGTTCGGCATCAAGCCGATTTTGATCCTATTCAAAACCTACGATTTGCCTGCGGAGTATGACGGGAACTTGCTGTTGGATTACATCCTCGGCGCCGATATCCGGATCAAGGAAGCGGTCAAAGGCAAGATCGTGAAGCAAGAGGATGCCTTAGCCGTCGCCGAAGAAGTAGCCCGGGAGGTCAAGGAACAGGGACATACGGCTTATCTCGTGGCCGTCGGGGGTTCGATGCCGTTAGGATCCATGGATCTGCCGCTGGGGGCGATCAGCTATGTGAACGCCTATGTCGAAATGGTTGAGCAGGCTAAAGCCTTGGGCGTTCAGGCCGATTATGTCATCCATTCCACGGGCTCCGGCGCCACCCAAGCCGGACTTGCCGTCGGCGCCAAAACTCTGGCAGAGGGCACAAAAGTACTCGGCATCAGCGTTTCGGACGGAAAAGTGACATTCGGAAGGGATGTCTTGACGATCGCCCAGGCCACGGAGAAGGCCATGGGCCTAAAGACTCATATCCAAAGCGGGGATGTGATTGTTTTTGATGAATATATCAAGGACGGCTACGGGATCGTCAATCAGGAAGTTGCCGATATCATCCGCTTGGTCTTCACGAAGGAGGGAATCGTCCTGGACCCGGTGTATACGGCCAAAGCCATGGCCGGACTGGTCGACCTTATCAAGAAAGGCTATTTTGAAAAGACGGACAAGGTTGTTTTCTTTCACACGGGAGGAACCCCGGCCCTCTTCCCCAACAAACACAAGCTGGTCGAATACTTAAAATAAATTATCTGATTTCTGAGCTCTTCAAATACCTGAGGAACTCGCTGTCGGTTGAAAGCAACAGCCAGGTTTCCTTGGCCAGGCTGGTCCGGTATGTTTCCAGCGTCTTCAGGAACTGGTAGAACTCAGGGTCCAGATTGTAGGCCTGGGCATAGATCCGGGTTGCTTCCGCGTCCGCCTTTCCCTTGATCTCCTGGGCCTTCTTGTAGGCTTCGGACTGGATTCTCTTCAGTTCCCGCTCTTTCTGTCCCCTGATCTCCGCGCTTTTGCCGTCACCCTCCGACCGGTACTTGGAGGCGATCCTCTGTCGTTCGGCGATCATCCGGTCAAAGACCTTCTTCTGGACCTCATCGACATAATTCACCCGTTTGATCTTGACATCCTTGAGATCGAGGCCGAACGTCGGAGTGATTTTGGAGGCATTTTCCAGGATCATCTTGGCTATATGATCGCGGCCCGATTGGATCTTATTCTTGACGTCCGAAAAATCCAGCAGCGCCGAATCCTCGGAGATCTCAAACTCGCGGTTGGAGGAACGCACGATTTCGATCAGGTCATACTTGGCGATGACATTCCTCGTCTCTCCGTCCACGACATCATCGAGCCGGGAATGGGCGCCGCGTTCATCCTGAACTCTCTGGAAGAAGACGAGGGGGTCACTGATCCTCCACCGGCAATAGGTAAAGACCCAGATGTATTTTTTATCTTTAGTCGGGATCTGGTTCGGGTCGCCCTCCCATTCCAGCCAACGTTTTTCAAAATAATTGGCTTTCTGGATAAAAGGAGTTTTGATATGCAATCCGGCTTTCGTGACGGCGCCGCCGATGGGTTCGCCGAACTGGGTGATGACGACCTGATTGGTCTCTGAAACGACGTAGACGGCATCGGTCATCACGATGAACGCCAGCAGGACGGCGACGATGATGAGGATGGTTCTGGTGGACTTGTTCATTTCTTCACCTCCTCACTGAGATTCAAGAGAGGCACGATATTTTTCAGCTTGTCGTCAATGAGAATTTTCCTGTTAATCTTGGGCAGGATGTCATTGAGGGTTTCCAGATACATTCTTTTTCGTGTTACTTGCGGCGCTTTGGCATATTCTCGATAGATGGATGTGAAGCGGCTGGCATCGCCCATGGAATTGTTGACCCGTTCGCTGGCATAGCCTTCGGCCGACCGGATGGCCTGTTCGGCTTCACCGGTCGCCTTTGGGATTTCATTGTTGTATTCCGCCCAGGCTTCGTTGATCTTCCGTTCTTTTTCCTGCAAGGATTCATTGACCTCATTGAAGGACGGCTTGACGGTATCGGGAGGATTGACATCCTGGAAGATGAGCTGGCTGACATCGAGGCCGATTTCATAAAGATCGCAGAGTTTTTGCAATTCTTCCTTGGCTTCTGCGGCCAGCCGGGCCCGGCCGATCGTGAGCACTTCATCCACGGAATTATCCCCGACGGCCCTCCTCACGACGGCTTCATTCATGTCGCGGAAGGTCGCCTCGGCTTCTCTCATTTTGAAGAGAAACTTGTACGGGTCCTTGATTTTATACTGGACGATCCATTCGACGACGACGACGTTCAGGTCTCCCGTGAGCATAAGCGCCTCCTGGGAGGCTTCGGGCGTGATCACATATTCCGATTTGATCCCGGGCCTTGTCGTCCGGAAGCCGAATTCCATCTTGAGCTGCCGTTGGACGAGAACTTTGGTCACGGTCTCAATGCTCAGCGGCAGCTTGAAGCGCAGTCCCGGATCGGATGTCCGGACGAACTTGCCGAAGCGGAGGATGACGCCCATTTCGTCCTGGGCGACCTGGTAAATGGAGCCGAATAGAAAAATAAGGACGACGATCACGATGACGGCATACTTGATGAAGCCCTTGGGAAGTTTCGGCATTTTTGGCATTTTGAAATCAAACTGGGGAAATTCTCGACTCATAGTCACCTCCTGAATCAATATAAGACGTCATTGCCAGGCACTTTGTGCCGTGGCAATCCGACGCAGTCGTTGCAAGACAGCGAAGCCGTCGAGGCAATCTCCTCTCAAGTCTCTCGCGAGGAAAGAGGAGATTCCTCGCTTCGCCCGGAATGACCCTCCGGGCTAGATTGAAACGGTCACTTTGTCGGCTCGCAGCGACACGAGGGCCTCGACTATCAAATGTGCAGCTTTGACCCCACTCTAAGATAACACAGTTTCTATCTTATTTTCAAGGCTTTCAAGAGAAGATTCCTGCGCGTTGATTTTGAACATGTCCATATCGTCCAATGTTTTTAGGCCGCTGCCCGTGATCACGAGCACGATTTGGTCGCGGGCGCTAAACGATATTCTTTTTGAAAGCTGGAGCAGGCCGGCCAGGGTTGTGGCCGAAGCGGGGTCGCAGAAAATGCCTTCCTGCTCGGCGAGCCATCTTTGGGCTTTTAAGATTTCCGTGTCGGAGACGCCCATGATCATCCCTCCATTTTCGCGAACGATCTTGAGCACGATGTTTCCGCCCGGCGGATTTGGATTGGAAATGGCATGGGCGATCGTCTTCGGGTTTGGAAATCTGGAGAACGTTGCCTTTTTCTGGCGGAAAGCCCGGGCCAGGGGTGAACATCCGCGGGCTTGGACTCCAACGAATGTCGGACATTGTTTAATGAGGCTTTCCTTGTTCAAATCCTGGAATGCCCGCATGAGCCCGATGAGATGGCCTCCGGCGCTGACGGGGACAAAGATGTATCGAGGCGGGCGGGAACCAAGCTGGAAGAACGTTTCGTAGCCCGTGACCTTGTATCCTTCGATGCGGTAAGGGTCCACCGAGTTCATAAAATAAATGCCGAATTTTTTACCGATCTCAAAGCTCTGCCGGAACAGCCGGCCGTAATCGCCTCGGACTGTGAACAGGACAGGACCATAGATCCCGGCCGAAAAGATTTTTTCGCGTGATGTGTCCTCTTTGACAAAAACAAAGCTCCGGAGTCCCGCCTTAGCGGCGTAAGCGGCTGTCGAGCCGGCCATATTGCCCGTGGAGACCGTCCCGATTTTCTTGAGCCCAAGCGAGATCGCTTTGTGGACCGCGACAACAGTCCCTCTGTCTTTGAAGCTCGCCGTCGGATTGGCCGTCTCGTTCTTGGCATAGAGAGGAGGGAGGCCGAATTTTTTCATGGTCCGGCTGAGCCGGATCAGGGGCGTCTGGCCTTCGCCCAGGCTGAGATGAGGCACGATCTCGGGGAGTGGAAGAAAATCGAGGCACTTTTCTATGGCCAGCTCTTTTTCAAGATGGAAGGCGCGCTTTCTTCGGGAACGGGCGACGAGCAAAGGTTCGGAGCAGGAAGGGCAGAAGGGATGAAAGACATCCACGGCATATTTTTTATGGCAGAAGAGACATTCGAGATGTTCCATGACTTCCTCCCATCGATGGATTATAACCCATAATTTTAACCCGACGAAGTTGTAAATTCATAGACAGGCGGGTAAAATCAAGTCCCGAAGAGGACAAAAATTATGTCCAGGCGCAAAGACGATGAATATTTCATGCGCCGGGCGCTGTGGGAAGCCGAAAAAGCCGCAAAAAAGGGGGACGTCCCGGTCGGGGCGGTGATCGTTGCCGCCGGAAAGATCATCAGCCGGGGACATAACGAACCCATCCGGCGGAATGACCCGACAGCCCACGCAGAGATCAGCGCCATTCGGAAAGCCTGCAGAAAGGTCGGCAATTACAGGCTTCAGAATTGCGATTTGTTTGTGACGCTCGAGCCGTGCGCCATGTGTCTGGGTGCCGTGATCCAGGCCAGGATCAAGTCGCTTGTCTTCGGGGCCTCAGATCCTAAAGCCGGCGCGGTCGTCTCCATCATGAGGTTTCCGTTCGAGAAAACAAATCATAAAATGGACGTCCAAGGCGGGGTATTGGCCGGAGAGTGCGGACTGATCCTCAAGGATTTTTTTAGGTCGAAAAGGGGATAGGCCGGCCGGAAAGACGTTTATTTTCCGGCCAAATCTTATATAATAAGGGCCTTTAGAAAGAGGCCCGTGAAGACGCGGAGAGGTGGCCGAGTGGTTGAAGGCGACGGTCTCGAAAACCGTTATTCTGAGCAATTGGAATCGCGGGTTCGAATCCCGCCCTCTCCGCCATACCACCCCGAAACGCTGACCTGTTTCGGGGCCCCCCTTGATTGGCCAAGGGGGGAAGGGGGGATTAATATCGCTAATTCAAAGTCCGGGGAGCGTTTCGGAAAATACCACCCCGAAACGCTGACCTGTTTCGGGGCCCCCCTTGATTGGCCAAGGGGG
>CAZIDN010000021.1:0-14033 GCA_964537875.1 uncultured Eubacteriales bacterium | reverse complement strand
GAAGGGGGGATTAATATCGCTAATTCAAAGTCAGTGAAGCTTTTTGAAAAATTTAAAAATGAATAAAGAATGGCATAAAAAAAACCACATGCCCAAGCGGGCAACCTTGGAGCAGCGAATCCAATGGCATCTGGCGCATACGAAAAATTGCGCCTGCCGGCCGATTCCCAAAAAATTGTTGGAAGAGATTCAAAAAAGAAAGGGACAGGACCTATGAAAAAAGGATTGATCAGGGCTTCATTAACCGTCACCGTTTTTCTGCTTCTTGTCGTTTCTGCAGCGTGGGCCCAGAAGCCAGACACCCTGCCGGACTTAAAAGGGTTTGATACATTCGCGAATAAAATCCTGGCCGAATGGAACGTGCCCGGCGTTGCCGTTTCCATCGTCAAGGACGGAAGGGTCATCTACGCCGAGGGCTTCGGCTTCAAGGATGTCAAGAACGGGCTGAAAGTCACCCCCCATACGGTCCTTGCCATCGGTTCCTGCACGAAAGCATTTACGGCCACAACAATAGGTATCTTAGTGGACGAAGGAAAGCTGGATTGGGACAAGCCCGTCCGGAATTATCTGCCTTCGTTTAAGCTTCTCGACCCTGTCGCCTCAGAACAGATGACGCCGCGCGACCTCGTCTGTCACCGCTCCGGCTTGCCGCGCCATGACCGGGTCTGGTATCTTTCGGCGTCCAGCCGCCAGCAGCTCTTTGAGCGCCTGCAGTATCTTGAGCCCAGCCGAGGTTTCCGGGCTGTCTATCAGTATCAAAACCTGATGTTCATGACGGCGGGATACCTTGTCGAAAAAACCGTCGGCATCCCCTGGGAAGAATTCGCGGGCAAGAGGATCCTGGAGCCGCTGGAGATGAGAGAGACCAATTTCACGATCACGGACTCCCAGAAGGCGTCGGATTTTGCCTTTCCCTACCAGGAGATCAGGGGCAAAGTCGAGCAGATCCCTTTCTGCAACATCGATGCCATCGGCCCGGCGGGCTCGATCAATTCCAATGTATCGGATATGTCCAAGTGGGTCCTGCTCAACCTCAATAAAGGTCGCTACGGTGAAAAGGCCGACCAGCGAATCGTTGCCGAAGCCACTCTGGCCCAAATCCATTCGCCCCAAATGGTCGTGCCGGATACTCTGAAATACGATGAGCTTTTTTATGCCAGCTATGGCATGGGCTGGCGAATCACGGCCTACCGCGGGCATCCTCTCATCTATCACCACGGCGCCATCGACGGATTTTCGGCGATGGTCTCGTTCATGCCCAAGGACAATATCGGAATCGTCCTTTTAAACAATCTGGAGGATGCGCCGGTCAATTCCATCCTGGCCTATAATATCTATGACCGGCTGCTCGGGCTGAATTATGTCAATTGGGACCAGCGGATCCAGGATGAGCGGGCTAAATCGCGGCAGGATGCCGAGAAAACAAAAAAAGAGCGGGAAAAAGACAGAAAACCCAACACCCAGCTTTCCCATCCGCTGGACGATTATGTCGGGCCGTATGAACACCCCGGCTATGGAATCCTGACGATCGAAAAAGAGGGGAACGGGCTCAAAGCGAAATACAACACGATGTCATTCGCCCTCACCCATTATCACTATGATATTTTTGAGATGACCAATGAATCGATCGATTTCGATCAACTGCTGTCTTTTTATACCGACGCCAAGGGCTTGATCGGAAGCGCAACAGTCAAATTTGAGCCTGCCGCTAAGGACATCGTCTTTTTGCGGATTCCGGCCAAGAACAAATGAAGAAGACGGTCACGATCATCCTGATGGGATTCGGCCGTGTCGGCCGGGCTTTTGCCCATCTGCTCGAAGAGAAGAGAAATCTCTGCTCGGAGCGCTATGGTCTTGAGCTTGAATTGAAGGCGATTCTGGAGCTCGGCGGCGGGACTGTCTTTTCCAGACATCAAGAGCTGTCCCGTCTTTTGAAAAATTCCGGCCTGCGTCTTCAGGACGACGTGTCATGGAACCCCGGCCTCACTCTGGAGGAGATACTGCCGAAGATGGAGCCCGGCGTCCTGGTCGACTGCACGGTCTCCAGCCTTAAAACAGGGGAGCCGGGACTCGGCTTTTTGAACAAAGCTCTGGAATGCGGCTGGCATGTGGCGACCACCGGCAAAGGAGGGCTTGTCTTCGATTTCAAGAATCTTATGAAAAAAGCCCGGACCAAGGGATTGAAGATAAAGTTCAGCGGGGCGACGGCCGCCGCCCTTCCGACGCTGGACGTCGGGCTTTATTCTCTCGCCGGGGCCGAGATTCTCGGTATCGAAGGCATTCTCAACGGAACAACGAACTATATTCTCACCAGGATGGATCAGGGGCTTGGATACGAAGCCGCCTTGAGCGAAGCCCGGCAGAAAGGAATCGCCGAGCCGGATCCTTCGATAGATGTCGAGGGCTGGGACACGGCTTCGAAGATTCTGCTCATTTCGAATGCAGTTGTCGGGACAAACCTTAGTTTAAGCGATATCAAGGTCGAGGGAATTATAAATATCTCTCCCGAAGTCCTGCGAGCGGCAAAAGAAGAGGGGAAGGCGGTCAAACTATTGGGAACATTGCTGAAACAGGGAAATCAATTCGCGGCCGAAGTCCGTGTTTGTCCGATCGAACCCGGACATCCTCTTTTTGGCGTCTCTGGGACAAACAAGGGGATTACATTTTTCACGGATACCATGGGCTCCATTTCCGTCATCGGGGGAAAATCCGACCCGCGGGGAGCCGCCGCCGCCCTCCTCAAAGATATCCTTAACATTTACCGGTAAAGCCGGGGTCAAACCTACTCATTACGCAAAATTATCCAGGGGAGCATGCGTAAAGAGCAGCTTTGACCCCGGGAAGACTCCGGAAAATTGACCTGACTCTCTTTTTTTGATACCTTAACAAGCTCGACTTGTTATTATATTTAGGCCCGGAGAGGTGTCCGAGTGGCTTAAGGAGCACGCTTGGAAAGCGTGTGTGCGTCGCAAGGCGTACCGTGGGTTCGAATCCCACCCTCTCCGCCATATCATAACGTTTTCATCGAGGAGTCATGCATGAACTCGAAACAATTCATCGCCGTCGAGGACAAGTACGGAGCCCATAATTATCATCCCCTGGACGTCGTTGTCTCCAAAGCCAAAGGCATCTGGGTCTGGGATGTGGAGGGGAAAAAATACCTGGATTTTCTCAGCGCCTATTCGGCCGTGAACCAGGGGCACTGCCATCCCCGCATCGTCAAGGCTCTCCAGGACCAGGCCAAAAAATTGACTCTGACATCCAGGGCATTCCGGAACGACCAATGGCCGCTCTTGGCCAGAGAACTGTGCCAAATGACCGGCTACGAGATGGTCCTGCCCATGAATTCAGGGGCGGAGGCCGTGGAAACGGCCATTAAGACGGCCCGCAAATGGGCCTATCAGAAAAAAGGCGTTCCCCTGGACGGGGCTGAAATCATCGCCTGCGCAAACAATTTTCACGGCCGGACGATCGCCGTGATCAGCTTCTCGACCGAGCCTCTTTACAGAAAGGATTTCGGGCCTTTCTCGCCCGGCTTTGTCGTCATTCCCTTTGGCGATATTGAAGCCCTCGAAAAGGCCATTACCCCCAACACGGCCGCCTTTCTTGTCGAGCCATACCAGGCTGAAGCCGGGATCTTGATGCCGTCCGAAGGGTATCTCAAAAAAGTCAAAGAGGTCTGTGAGAAAAATCATGTCTTGTTCATTGCCGACGAGATCCAAACAGGCTTGGGGCGGACGGGCAAGCTTTTTGCCTACGAGCACGAAGGGGTGAGGCCCGACATGGTCATCATCGGAAAATCTTTGGGCGGAGGCTGCTATCCGATTTCTGCCGTCCTCTCTTCGACGGACATCCTGGGCGTCTTCAAGCCGGGCGAGCACGGCTCGACTTTCGGCGGGAATCCGTTGGCCTGCGCCGTCGCCCGTGAAGCTCTCCGGGTGATCAAGGCGGAGAAGCTGGTCAAAAATGCGGAGAAACAGGGCCGATATTTTCTGGATAAGCTCAAGACGATCAAAAGCCGGCACATCAAAGTCGTCCGGGGAAAAGGATTGTTGATCGGGATCGAGCTCAAGCCCGAGGCCGGCGGCGCCAGGCGATTTTGCGAAGCCTTGAAAGATGCTGGGCTCCTGTGCAAGGAGACCCACGAAAATGTCATCCGCTTCGCCCCCCCGCTCATCGTCCGGAAACATGACCTGGACTGGGCCTTCGAGCGGATCCAGGAAGTCTTTGCCAGGGCCGAGAACTAATATCAACGCAATAATTAAAATGACATCTCCGTTCGGGCGGCGCTTAGGCCGCCCGTAGCCCCCGGGCCCCGGGAACCAGTCCCGTCGGATACTCCTTTCCCTGGAGCATCTGGCGATGAATTCATGGGAGGATGCTCCTTGGAGGGGTGGCAGGGCGGGCGGGTATTCCCGCCGCCCGTTGGAGGGGGACCCTGTGAAAGGGTCCTCCTCCAAGAGTGTCCGGGGCCCCCCTCCGCTACGGGGGCTTGAGGGCGGCCTAAGCACCGCCCATACATTGTCACTTTATTTATTACGTTTGTATTAATATCAAAAAGGAGAGTGTCTTGAAGAAACGCGGTTATAGGTCTTTGGAGCGTGAGAATGAAGTCGACCGGCGTCAATTTTTGAAGATCGGCGGAGCGGCGGGCGCGGGATGGTTCCTCGGCAACCGCTTCCTCTGGTCTCATGAGGCGGGGCAGAATGCCCCTGCCCAAAAAACCCCGCCGCCGCGCCCCAAGACAAACCTCGAGGACGCCCTCAAAGTTCCCAAAACAAAATATTCGCTGCCGGGATCCTTCCCCGGAAAGGTTGTCGAAGTCCATCACCCGGATGCCATGAAGGACGAAAAGCCGAACGCGGACGTCATCAAGGCGATGTTCGAAAAGGGGATGACCCGGCTTACGGATAAAAATCTTAAAGCGAGCGTCGGCCTTTTTTTCTCGAAAGACGATGTCGTCGGCATCAAAGTGAATCCTGTCGGCCCGGGGTTGATCAGCACCCGCCTGGAAGTGGTAGACGCCATCATTACCTGGCTGCTCGCCGGCGGGATCAAGCGTCCGAATATCATCATCTGGGACCGGTTTGATTATATGCTCAGAGATGCCGGGTATACGGCCGAGCGCTATCCCGGGATCGGCATCGAAGGGCTGCAGACGATGGATGAGGCGGCCGCCGAGGGGAAAACACTGGACAACAGCCGCTGGCTGAGGCCGGACGGCAGCCATGTCAGCGCCGAGAATTTTGACAAGGACGTTTTTTATTGGGCCGACGTGGAAGGCCCAAAGGACTTGCCGTATCTGAACCAGCACGTTTTCAACGGCAAATATTCTTATTTCGGCAAGCTGCTGACCAAGAAGCTGACCAAGATCATCAACGTCCCGGTCTTCAAAAACACCGGCAATGCGATTTCCATGGCCACCAAGAATATCGGCTACGGCGCTGTGTGCAACACGAACAGGCTCCATCGGCCCCTTTTTCTGGATGTCTGTGTCGAAGTTCCCGCCTTCCCCGTTCTCCGCGACAAGCTCGTCCTCAACATCACGGACGGCTTGCGGGCCCAGTATGACGGAGGCCCCGACGGCGTCGCCAAATTCACTTATCTCTTCAACACCCTGTTCTTTGCCACCGACCCCTTTGCCCTGGATATGGTCTGCCACAATATCCTTGTCGAAAAAAGAAAGAGCATGAACGTCCCTGTCAATGAGAATCCCCGGTTCACAGAATACCTGCGGTACGCCCAGAAGTTGGGGCTGGGCGTCGTGGATGATAAGATTCAACACATTCGTGCTTAAAAACAATAAGGATTTTCCTGAGTTTCGGCGAGGCGTTTTGCGCCGCGGCAATCCGACAAAGTCGTTACGAGCCTTCTGGCGCGGCAATCTGACGAAGTCATTGCGAGGCGCTTTGCGCCGTGGCAATCTCCTCTTTATCCACAGCTTTGTTTTAGTTGGTTTCGTCCTCGGTTCACAGGTCATCATTCCCCAAGACGATTTCGCCCCCGGCTGGAAAAAGTCAGGGAAGCCTTCCACGTTTATCAAGGCCGATCTTTTCAATCACATCGATGGCGGGGCCGAGCTTTTTCTCGAATATAGATTTGACAAGCTTCTTGTCCAACGCTATGCCCGGGGAAAATCGGAGCTGGCGCTCGAGGTCTATGAGATGGAGAGCCCGGAGGCCGCCCTGGGGATTTATCTCATGAAATGCGGCCAGGAGACTCCGGTGGCGGGGATTCGCGCCCGCAATTCCGGCGAGGAATCACAGTTGACGATTCTCAAGGCTAGATATTTCGTCTATATCAACAATTTCGACGGAGATGCGAAGAACCTGCCGGCCATGGTGGCATTGGTAAATAAAGCCCTGGAGTCGATTCCCGAAATGCCTGCCGAGGGATGGCTGGAGCAACTGCCGAAAGAGGGACAAGTCGATCATTCGCAACGGTTGATTCGAGGTCCCGTCGCCCTCCAGCCCTATTATACTTTCGGCGAGGGCGATATTTTGGAGCTGCGGGGCAAGATATTCGGCATGCTGGCCAATTATCGAGGAGAGGGAAACGCGGTTTATGCTCGGCTCATCATTCCTTATCCCGATCAAAAACAGGCGTTATCGGTGTACGAGAATCTAAAGGCGAATCTTGATCCTTACCTTAAGATCTTGACGACCCGGGCGAACGGCTTCGTTTTCGTCGATTTTAAACAGAAATACGGCGTGGTCGAGCTCAAGGGCTCGAAGCTGGACATCCGTTTCAACCTCCCGTCCGTCCCGAAGAGCTGAACGAAGGCCCGGCCATCCGCATCGTCCTCAATGATATGAAAAGGACGGCTCCGAGAATGATCACTCCCCCTAAAACGGTCCTCGCCGCGGGAACTTCCCTCAAAAATAAAAAGGCAAGGATGATTCCGTAAACGGGCTCCAGCGAACGGATGATGCTGGCTATCTGGGCTTGGATTTCCTTCATTCCCTTGATAAAGAGCGTGTGGGCGCCGGCTTGATCAAAATTGTTTCGGATCGTCACAAAATGGAGATTCGACCTGCCGGAAAGAAAGCCTCTCCAAATATCTGATTTTAAAGAGGTGTCGAAATCGCCCCCGAGGCCCCATAGCGGAGGGGGGCCCCGGCGGTTTTTCGACGGGGGGAACCGACGGGACTGGTTCCCCAGGGGCCTGGGGGCGATTCCGACACCGATAGAAAATCACACAAACAAAGATGCTTACTTCCTAAAAATAGTTTTTTGAATTCCGGCCGATTTGTGCTAAACTGTTTTTTACATAAAAGGAATAATTTCCTAACCCGTATTCAATCATCGCGGACATGTCCTATCTAATTTATGCTCGGAAGTACAGGCCGAAGACTTTTGAGGAGATGATCGGCCAAAAGGCCGTCGTCCAGACCCTTCAAAACGCCGTCAAGAACAACCGCGTCGCCCAGGCCTATCTCTTTTCGGGGATGCGCGGCGTGGGCAAAACGACGGCTGCTCGGATTTTGGCCAAAGCCCTCAACTGCCAGCACGGCCCCACCCCGACGCCCTGCAACAAATGCGAATTTTGCCTGTCCATCAACGAGGACCGCTCGATTGACGTGCTGGAGATTGACGGGGCGTCCAACCGCGGCGTGGAAGACATCAGCCCGATTCGGGACACGGGCAAGTACAGGCCTATCCACAGCCGGTTCAAGATCATCATCATCGATGAAGTCCACATGCTTTCCACCCACGCCTTCAACGCCCTCCTCAAGACGCTCGAAGAGCCCCCTCCCAGCACGATTTTCATTTTTGCCACCACGGAATTTCATAAAGTGCCGGCCACGATCATATCGCGCTGCCAGCATTTCGAATTCAAAAAAGTCTCCCAAAAGGACATCATCAACCACCTGATGGATATCTGCAAAAAGGAAAGCCTGACCATCTCTCCCTACGGTCTCGGCCTGATCGCGGAAGCCTCGGACGGGAGCATCCGCGATGCCCAGAGCTTGCTCGACCAGGCCGTGGCCTTTTGCGGCGAAAATATCGGCGACCAGGAGCTCAAGGAAATCCTTGGAACCGTCAGCCAGGACCTTCTCTATGAATTTTCTTCGGCCGTGCTCGAGGGAAAGCCGGAAGCCGTGTTCTCTCTTGTCGAGAAGGTCATCGAGTCGGGGCATGACCTGCGGTTCTTTTATAAAGAGCTCGTCGAACACTTCCGGAACCTGCTCCTTGTCGCCTCGGTCGAGAATGCCCAAGATCTGCTGGCCTTCAATCCCGAGGAGCTCAAGCGGTTGAAAGAGGAATCCCAGAAAGCGTCCCCGGAGGATTTCCTGCGCTGCCTCCAGGCCCTCCAGCAGGCCGAGCCAGGCATGCGGTATTCTTCCCATCCCCAGATTTATTTTGAAGTGCTCCTCGTCAGGCTCTGTCATTTTAAAAAAATCGTTCTTCTCAAGGACATCCTCCAGGAGATCGACAAGATCAAGAAGGAAGGGGCCGTGTCGGCCGAAAGCCTGCCCAGGTCGCCTTGGCCGTCTCCGCCTCCGATCAAAGCTCAGGAAAAAGTGGAAATCCGGCCAAGACCGTCGGGTCCGGTGGAGACGAAGACGCCGGCAGCGGCTTCCCATACGCCTTTTGACAAGCCGAAAGACGAACCGAGCAAACAAGAACGGGAAATGGATATCGCCCTTAAAGACCCAGCCGTCAAGACGTTCATGAGTACATTTAAAGCCCGAGTGCTTTCGGTCGAGCCCATAAAAGGGAAGGCCAAGGAAGAGGAGGATTGACATGAAAAGCTTTGGCGATATCCAAAAAATGCTGAAGTCCGCCAAAGAGATGCAGGATAAGCTCCAAAAAGAGCTGGCCGAGCTGCGGATGGAAGGGACAAGCGGCGGCGGCATGGTCGCGGTGACCCTCGACGGCCAGAAAAATCTGATTTCGGTCAAGCTCGACCCGGAAGTCGTCAACAAAGACGACGTCGATATGCTCCAGGACCTGATCATGGCCGCCTTTAACGACGCCGCGGCGAAGGTCGATGAGCATCTGGCCCAAAAATTGGGAAGCCTGGGCGCCGGGCTGAAGATTCCGGGAATGTTCTGATGTTTGAGTATGCCCAGCCTCTCAACCGGCTGATCGAGGAACTCAAGAGGATTCCCAGCATCGGGGCGAAGACCGCCCAAAGGATCGCTTTTTACCTGCTCAGCCTTCCCCAGGATGAGACCGACAGCCTGGCCGAAGCCATCCGGGAGATGAAAAAGAGCCTGTTCTACTGTTCGGTCTGCAACAACATTACCCACATCGATCCCTGCCGGTACTGCAGCGATTCCGACCGCAGCGATGATCTGCTGTGCATCGTCGAGGAGCCCTATAATATCTCGTCCATCGAAAAAACCGGAGTCTACCACGGCCGCTTCTATGTCCTCCTCGGGACGCTGGCGCCCCTGAAGGGGATGGGGCCGGAGGACCTCAAGACCGAGAAGCTCCTCAAGGGCATTGAGAAAGGCCATTTCCAGGAAATCATCATAGCCACGAGCCCCACGGCCGAAGGAGAGGCGACGGCCCATTTCCTGGTCAAGCTATTGAAGGATTTCCATGTCAAATTGACCCGGTTGGCCATGGGCCTGCCCGTGGGATCGGACATTGATTTTGCCGATCAAGTTACCGTCAAAAAAGCCCTCGAGGGGAGAACGGAACTTAAGGAATAATCATACATCCTTAGAGGAGGTCTTATGAAAGACACGATTGAGATCCGCTGGCACGGTCGGGCAGGACAGGGAGTCGTGACAGCCGCGGTGACGATGGCAGACGTTCTTTCGACAGAAAAGGGGAAGTTTGTCCAAGCTTTCCCCGAGTTCGGCGCCGAGAAACGCGGCGCGCCGATCCTGGCCTTTAACCGTATCAGTAAAAAACCCATCCGCACTCATAGTCAAGTGTATTCTCCTGACATCGTCGTCGTCACCGACCCCAGCCTTCTCGGCCTGGTCGATATCAGCGACGGGGCCAAAGATGACGCCTTCTTCCTGATCAACACCACGTTCGACCTCGGCCTCATCCGGAAGAATCTCAAGCTGGGAAACAGGAAGATCTTCGGGCTGGATGCCTACACGATCGCCCGGGATGAGCTGGGCAAGGCCATCCCCAACGTTCCGATGGTGGCCGCCCTGGTCAAGATCACCGATCTCATGGACCTGGGGAAATTCAAAGAGAACATCAAGGAGTCCCTGAGCAAGAAGCTGCGCAAAGAAGTCGTCGAGATGAACTTGCGGACGATCGACAGAGCGTTCAAGGAGGTCAAGGAAGGATGAAAAAAGAAACCTGGAAAGAACTGCCTTTGGGATGTGTCAATGTCCACCCGGGAAATTCACGCGAGAATTTGACGGGGACGTGGCGTTCGGGATTGAAGCCCGAATTCATCGCAGAAACCTGTATTCACTGCATGTTCTGCTGGCTTTACTGTCCCCATTTCGCCATCATCGTCGAGGACGGCGTCATGAAGGCTGTTAATTACAACTATTGCACGGGCTGCGGACTCTGCGCCGAGGAGTGCCCGACCAAGCCGAAATCGATCGTTATGGTCAAAGAAGAGGTCAAGCTGGCCGAAGGAGGGAAGAAATGAAGACGCTAAAGCCACTCAACGGAAATCAGACCATCGCCGAGGCCACTCGGCAGGTGGACCCGGATGTCATCGCCGCCTATCCCATCACGCCCTCAACCGCCATCGTCGAGTCCATCGCCCAGTTTAAGGCGGACGGGCTGATCACGGGCGAATTTGTCTGCCCCGAAAGCGAGCACAGCGCCATGAGCGTCTGCATCGGGGCCGCCTCCGCCGGAGGCCGGGTCATGACCGCCACCTGCTCCCAGGGCCTGGCCTTGATGTGGGAAATGCTCTATATTGCGGCCGGCCTGCGTCTGCCCATCGTCGCCGGGATAGCCAACCGCACTCTCAGCGCGCCGATCAACATCCACGGCGACCACAGCGATACCATGGGTGCCCGGGACGCCGGTTGGATTCACCTCTATTCGGAAAACTGCCAGGAAGCCTACGACAATTTCATTCAGGCCTTCCGCATCGCCGAGCATATGGATGTGCGGACGCCTGTTTTTGTCGGCCTGGACGGGTTTATCATCAGCCATTCCGTGGAAGTCATCCAGGTCGAGGATGACGCCGAGGTCAAAAAATTTATTGGCGAGTACAAGCCCGTCTATTCGCTGCTCGACACCAGCCGTAAGATCACTGTCGGCCCCCTGGATTTCACTGATTACTATTTCGAGCACAAGCGCAGCCAGATCGAAGGCATAGAGAAAGCGCCGGCCGTCATCGATCAGGTCGGCAGGGAGTTCGGGCAAAAGTTCGGGCGCACGTACGGATTCTTTGAGGAATACAAGATGAACGATGCCGAGATCGCCATTGTCGTCATGAGTTCTGCGGCCGGAACAGGCAAGGACGCGGTCGATGAGATGCGGCAGGAAGGGCTCAAGATCGGCCTGCTCAAGCCCAGGGTCTTCCGCCCGTTCCCCTACCAGAAGATGGCCGAAGCTCTGAAGCGGATAAAGGCCATCGCTGTCCTGGACCGCGCCTCCAGCCCCGGCGCGTTCGGCGCCCCGCTCTTCACCGAGGTCCGCAACGCTCTCTATGACTACAACGAGCGTCCGAAGGTCGTCAATTATGTCTATGGCCTCGGCGGACGCGACATCAAGGTCGAACATTTCAAGGAAGTCGGAGCGAAGCTCGAGAAAATCCGCAAAACCGGAAAGGTCGAGGAAATGTGCGGCTATCTCAACCTGAGAGAGTAGCAGGAAGGAGAACAAACATGGCAGTCAGATTGAAAGACCTTACCAAGACCGAAGATAAACTCGTGGCCGGGCACGGCATGTGCCTGGGCTGCGGAATTCCCTTGATTTTTAAAATGATCCTGCGGGCGACCGAAGACCCGATTATCGCCGCCAATGCGACGGGATGTCTTGAAGTTTGCACAACCATCTATCCTCGCACGGCCTGGAACATGAACTGGGTCCACAGCGCTTTTGAAAACGCGGCCTCAACCATTGCCGGCGTCGAGGCTATGTACAAGGCTTTGAAAAATAAAGGAAAGATCCCGGCCGATAAAAAGATCAAATTCATGGCCATGGGCGGAGATGGGGGTACCTACGACATCGGCATTCAGGCCCTTTCAGGAGCCGTCGAGCGCGGGCATAACTTTGTTTACGTCTGCTACGACAACCAAAACTACGCGAACACGGGCGGGCAAAGGTCGTCGGCGACGCCTCTGGGCGCATCGGCCACGACCGACCCGGCAGGGGCCAACAGCGCGGGAAAGATTCAGGGACGAAAGGACCTGACGAAAATCATGGCGGCCCATAACATCCCTTACGCAGCGCAGGCCAGCCCGGCCCGATGGTTGGACCTCTACAATAAAGCAGAAAAGGCTTTTAAGACCGAAGGCCCTGCCTTCCTCAACGTCATGTGCATCTGCCCGACCGAGTGGAAGTACGAGTCATCCATAGGGATCAGGCTGGCCCAGCTTGCCCTCGATACGTGCGTCTGGCCGGTATATGAAGTTGAGAACGGGAAGTACAAGATCAACTTCAAGCCCAAGGAGAAAAAACCGGTGCTCGAGTGGCTCAAGCCGCAGGGGCGGTTCCGCCATCTATTTAAAGAAGGCAACGCCTGGATGCTCGAGGCCATTCAAAAAGACGTGGACAAGGAGTGGGCCGAGCTCCTGAAAATGGAAGCGCCGGCGGCGAAGTAGCGCAACGTAAAAAAGCAATTTTTTATCCCTGATCGGCCTCGTCGACGGGATCAGGTTTTACAATCCTCGGCCTGCGTCTCGGCCGCTCCCTTTTTCTTGACCGAGCGGAACATCATGACCGACGTGTAGAGGATCACGACCACGACCACCCACTTGAGAACGTTCAGGGGGAGCGACTTGACGATATAAGCCGCGATTAAAACTCCGATGATTCCCAAGCCCGTCAGACCGATGGCCGCTTTAGGATCGTAAGAGGCTTCCTTGATGAACTTCAGGCTGGCCCAGGGCATGAGCAGGGCGCAGGATCCCATCATGATAGGATACGCGGCGCGAGGATTCATGCCGAGAGCATAGACGAGGGCCATACACGGAGCGTACAGTCCGATGCCGATGGTCTGGAGCGCGCCGAAGATGAAAATCACGACGAGGGCGACGATGAATTTCCATCCCGTCAGAGCGAAGGCATCGCCGCCGCTCGGCATGATGTTCAGGATCCCGGCCAGCATGGCGAAGGCCACAATGATGAGCGCTCCCCCAAGGCCGATCCGGATCTTGTTGACAGGCAGTTTGCAGACCTCGCCGGCGCCGATGACCGCCCCCAAAGTCGCGGCGACCATCATGGAGATGAGCGTCAGGGGGGCCACCTCGACGACGGTGATAAAGATGAGGGCTTGGGCGACGACCGGAAGGCAGTGGCCGACGTTAAGGGTGCCGGGGATGACGCGGTCGTCCACCATTTTCGTGAACTTGTAGAACGAGGTCGTCGGGGCGAAACTGCCGATGCCCAGCGTGTCGAAGAAGTTCGTCACGAAGCCGATACCCGTCAACGGCAGCCAGGAGACTTTAGAAAAAGACGGACGACGTTTGGCGATATCCCGGAGATAGACAATGGCGAAGATCAAGGCCGAGACGCTGACAAGAGCCAGCAGGATGTAATTCATGGTTCACCTTTAAATGGACAATGGAATGGAAAATAGGGCAGGATGGTGAAGAAGGATCTCTTCATAGAGCCTCCTTGATACCAGATAATCGAGGGGACGTCAATATCTGATATCAACGCAATAATTAAAATGACATCTCCGTTCGGGCGGCGCTTAGGCCGCCCGTAGCCCCCGGGCCCCGGGAACCAGTCCCGTCGGTTCCCCCCGTCGGAAAAGCCGACGGGGCCCCCCTCCGCTACGGGGGCTTGAGGGCGGCCTAAGCACCGCCCATACATTGTCACTTTATTTATTACGTTTGTATTAGTTAGACGTTTGACCCTCACTTCTATCTTTGGTATAACTGCCATGGACATCCGATCAAGAGGAGAGGAGCATGGACTTC
>CAZIDN010000020.1:0-56408 GCA_964537875.1 uncultured Eubacteriales bacterium | reverse complement strand
AACGGGGATGTCATTTTAATTATTATGTTGAATTTAATATTCGCCGATACAGCGAGGACCGCCATGGACAACTGCCTATTTTGCAAGATTGCCAAGAAAGGGATCCCGGCCAAAGTCGTCTACGAGGACGAGACTATTCTCGCCTTCGAAGATATCCATCCCAAGGCTCCGACGCATGTTCTGATCATCCCCAAAGACCATTTTGCCTCATTGAACGATGTCCCCGAGGACAAGGGCGATCTCCTCGCCCACATCCTGATCAAAGCCCGCCAGATCGCCCGGGACAAGGGGATCGCCGAGTCCGGCTACCGCATCGTCCTGAACACGGCCAGGGATTCGGGGCAGGACGTGTTTCATATCCATTTTCACCTTCTCGGGGGAAGGAAGATGTCCTGGCCCCCGGGATGAGAGGAGGATTTCATGATTGAAATCACCTGGTTGGGCCATTCGGCCGTCAAGATCCAAGGCTCCAAGGTCGTCTATATCGACCCCTTCCTCACCGGAAACCCCAAAGCATCGACGGCGCCGGAAAAGATCAAGACCGCAGATGTCGTGGTCGTAACGCATCACCACAGCGACCATCTTGGCGACGCCTTTGCCATCGCCAAAAAAACGGGCGCCCTGATCGTGGCCATGCATGAAGTCGCTGTCGAAGCCCAGGCCTTGGGGCTCGAAGCGGAAGGCATGAACATCGGGGGCACCGTCGAGGCCCGGGGCGTGACGGTTCACATGGTGACCGCCACCCATTCGGCCGAAAAGGGGTGCGCCGCCGGCGTCGTGATCGAGATGGACGGAAAGAAGCTCTACCATGCCGGCGATACGGGACTGACCTACGACATGAAGATCATCGGAGAATTCTTCCACCCCGACCTCAGCTTCATTCCCATCGGAGACCGCTACACCATGGGCCCGGCCTCGGCCGCCAAAGCCGTGGAATATGTCCAGACGAAAAAAGTTATCCCCGTCCATTACGGGACCTTTCCCCTTATCAGCTCCGATCCCCAAGAATTCAAGAAGAAAGTGGGGACGCTGGCCGAGGTCATTATCCTCAAGCCCGGCGAATCCTGCCGGCTGTAAGCGGCTCGCGAAAATCGGCCCGCCGGCAGAAGCAGCGCCCGATGGCCTATCTCATCGACGGAAACAACTTTTTAGGATTTTCCTTTCCGGGAGAGCACCGGGATCCGGAAAACAAGAGGATCCTCATCCGCAAGCTCTTGGCCTTCCAGCGGCAGACCCGGTCGAAGATCATCCTGATTTTTGACGGACGTCCGGTCGACGACCTCGCCGAAATGAGTTCCTCAAAAGGCAAATTCGAAATCATCTATCCGGCGGAGGGCGAGACGGCCGATTCCGTCATCAAAGATATCCTGTCCCGGCAGACGGACTTCAGGAAGCTCTTTGTCGTCAGCTCCGACCGAGACATCAAGACATTCGCGGCCATGAAAGGCGCCCGCCCCTTGACCAGCAAAGAGTTCAGCGCCGAGCTCAAGAAGGTTCTCAAAGAGCGCAAGAACGCGCGGGAGATGGAAAAACACGTCGAGCGGCCGAGTTCCCTCGAAGTCAGCCTGTGGGAAGATGTTTTCCGAGAAAAAAAATGAATACGGTCTCCATCATCGGCACGGGAAGGCTGGGGACATCCCTGGCACTCGTCCTTTCCAAGAAAGGATGGACGATTCGCTCGCTCGCGGACAAGAACCTGTCGGCCGCCAAGGAGAGCCGAAAAATCGTGGGGGCCGGGAAAGCGACCGCCGACTGGCTCGGGGCGGCGGCGGACGCTGCGGTGTTATTCCTCTGCATTCCCGATGAAGAGATTGAAAAGACCGCCGCCGGGCTTGCCCGCGGCCGAGTGAATTGGCGCGGGAAAATCGTCTTTCAGACGAGCGGGATCCTCTCTTCAAAAACTCTCGGGCCTCTGAGACGCCGAGGAGCATCCGTCGCTTCCTTCCACCCCATCCAGTCCTTCTCCTCAAAAAAGACGCCGGCCGGCCGGTTCAAAAATATCTATTACGGAGTGGAGGGAGATGCGCGGGCCTTGCCCATCGCCAAAGAAATCGTCCGCCGGCTGGGCGGACGGACGGTTCTCATCAAGCCGCAGGATAAGCCGCTTTATCACGCCGCCTGCAGCATAGCTTCCAACCTTTTCGTCCCGCTTTTCGACCTATCCTGCGAGCTCCTTCATGCCGCCGGAATCAAAGGCAGAAAGGCCGGGCTGGTCCTTTTTCCACTCGTCGAAGGAACTTTACAGAATGTTAAACATCTTGACGTCGAAACGGCCTTGACCGGGCCCATTGCCCGGGGAGATGAGCAGACCGTCAACCGTCACTTGAGGGCGCTCCGAAAGTTTCCCGAAGCCCTCCGCGTCTATAAAATTCTGGGAGGACGGGCGTTGCGGCTGGCGCAAAAAAAAAGGATTCCCGCTTCAAAAATCAGGGCTTTGAAGAAGCGGCTGGAAGAAAAATAACCTCTTCTTCGAGCTCGATGCCGAACCGCTCCTTGACTCTGGCTTTGAGTTTTCCGGCAAGGGCGAGAACATCCCTGGCTGTGGCGTTTCCACGGTTGATCAGGAAGTTGCAATGGCCGGGGTAAACGGCCGCGCCGCCGACACGGAGGTCCCGGGCACCGATCTGCTCCAGCAGATAGCCGGCCGCGACCTTGGTCCCATCGGGCCGGACTGGATTCTTAAAATAACTGCCGGCATAGGCCGTTTCCTTAGGAGGATGTTTTTGGGCGCGCGCGGCCAGGTTCTCCTCGATCCTGGCCTTGATTTCGTCCTTGTCACGGGCTTCCAGCCGGAATTGCAGGCTCAAGATAATATCATGCTTCTTTTTAAGCCCCGAGTGGCGGTATCCGAACGAAAAATATTCCCTTTGGGCCCGGAACTCTCTGCCTTCCCTGTCCAGCAAAAGCGCATCTTCGAGATACTCCCCGATGCTTCGGCCGAAGGCCCCGGCGTTGCCAAACACCGCCCCTCCGACTGTTCCCGGGATCCCAGCCAGGAATTCAAAGCCGGACAGACCGCACGCCGTTGCTAACGCGACCATGTCGTCAAGTGATGTTCCTGAAAAAGCCGTCAGGACAGGACCCGAAGCAGCCAGGCTGATCCCTTTGACAGAATTCCTGATGATGAGGCCGCGGAACCCAGCGTCATCGAATAAGAGGTTAAACCCCCCCCCGATTACGTAGCAGGGGATGGAATGCTTCCGGGCAGCAAGAGTCGCCGCTTTCAGGTCGCCGGCGGAAGCGGCTTCAAAGAAATAATCGGCCGGGCCACCGATCCGAAAATTGGAAAAATCCCGGAGCACGACACCTTCCCGGACGGGTTTGCCGACCTCCTCCTGGAACAGGCGGGGAAATCCAGCCTTCCGATCGCTCATAACGTTTATTCTATTCCAACCCAGCCCTTTTTTCTATTGGCATGTAATTTGCAGCTTAAATAAAGGGAATGTATGTGCGATAGAAAGCCTTTCTCCCCAAAACTGCCGAAATGTTGACATTTGGGGGGATGTAGGCTATTATGCTCCAAAATTTGATGTGAGGTTGTGAATGAAAAAAGCCGTTTTAGGGACGATCGCCCTCATCCTTGCCTTTGGAGGCCTGGCCCTGGCCCAGAACGAATGCGATCAGCTATATATCAAGGCCATGACCGCCAATTCTCCCGCTGAGCGGGCCACGCTCTTGAAAGATTTCCTGGCCAAGTGCGGCGGAAAAGGAAACCAGTATGAAAATTTCGCCAACGCCTACCTGTGCACTCTTCTCTACCCCGGCAAAACCGAGCGGGATATTCTCAATTACGGAGAAAAAGCTCTCCAGCTCGGTGGATTGGATGATCTCACCAAGTGCCAGGTTTTGACCAACCTGGCTGCCGTCTATGCCAAGAATAATCCGGATAAGGCCAAAACTTATGCCACCCAGATCATCGACATCGCCAGGGCTGCCAAGGCAAAAGAATCCGAAGCCGCTAACGTTAAGATGTGGAATGACCTGATCGGCGGCGGCTATTATGTTATAGGGCAAGCCCAGGAAAAAACAAAAGACAATAAATCGGCCATCGACTCTTATCTCAATTCCTACAACATCCTCAAAAACGCCAAGATCATCGCCGAAATCAAAAAAGTCGGCAAAACCGCCTATGAGGCCAAAGCTTATGCCGATGCCGAAAAAGCCTTCCGGGCGGCCTATCAGGCGAACCCGAAAGATACGGAAAGCCATGCCCTCGTCGCCCGCTGCCTCTACAACACGGGCAAGACCGAGGAAGCTTTAACCATGATGAAGGAAGTCTATGCCAAGAACAAGAACGGCGACATGGCTTACAACATCGGGATCATCCTGGCCAAGCAGGCCGGCAGCAGCAATCCGACCTTGAATACAGAAGCCCTCCGCTATCTCCTTGAAGCCGCACTCACCTCTCCGACGTACTCCAAGAAGGCCATGGAGCTCGCCCAAACCATGTTCCTCAACGCCGACAAGGAATGGAACAACCGGGTGAAGACCATCCAGGAAAGCACCAAGCTCATCGAAGACTGGACGAAAACCTTCAATTCGAAATTTGAGGGGAAGAACGTCGATGATCTTACGTCCGACCAGAAAAGAGAATTCCGGCGGCTGAACGAAAATATCGAAAAAGAAAATAAGATCCTGGAAAAACTCCAGGCCGAGCAAAAGGTGACTAGCGACAAGTTCCAAAAGCTCCTCGACGAGGCGAAGGCTCGGCTGGGCATTCGCTAAAGACCGAACCTGACAAGCGGAAAGCGCCCCCTGGCGCCCTTTTCGGAAAAAGGGACCAGGGGGATTTTTTTTATCCCCGAATTCATTTAATATAGGA
Source organism: uncultured Eubacteriales bacterium (assembly GCA_964537875.1). Taxonomy (GTDB): domain Bacteria; phylum Acidobacteriota; class Aminicenantia; order Aminicenantales; family UBA4085; genus JAPKZH01. Next base: position 51,586 of record CAZIDN010000020.1, on the reverse strand, counting down.
GAGCCCTCTCTGCCGTGCAGGAGACAATTTCCAACCAAGGGGACGACCATGGCCAAGCCCTTGAGCCGGGACCAAGCCGAGGAGAAGATCCGGGCGCTCCGCGAACAGATCAAGTTCCACGAGAAAAAATATTACGTGGACAACGATCCCCAGATCTCGGACTACGAGTTCGACCTGCGGATGAAAGAGCTCCAGCGTCTGGAAGGGCAATTCCCGGAGCTCATTACCCCGGAATCCCCAACCCAGCGCGTCGGTGAAAAGCCGGTCGAAGGCTTTCCGACCGTGCGCCACAAGCTGCCCATGATGAGCATCGACAACTGCTATACGGTCGAGGAACTCCGGGAGTTCGAGCAAAGAGTTCAAAAGCTGCTGCCGGGCCAGGTCATCGAGTATGTGGCCGAGCTCAAGATCGACGGGCTGGGCATCTCGATCCTTTTCCAAAAAGGTAAATATGTCCAGGCCGTCACGCGGGGAGACGGCGTCCAGGGCGATGACGTGACGGCCAATGTCAAGACGATCAAAAGCCTCCCCCTGGTCATCCCCAAACAACAGGACATCGAGACGCGGGGAGAGATCTTTCTTCCCTTCAAATCCTTCCAGAAAATCAACTGGGACCGGGAGGAGAAGGGCGAGCCTGTCTTCGCCAATCCCCGCAACGCCGCGGCCGGGTCGATCCGCCTCCTCGATCCCAGAGAAATCGCCACCCGCAAGCTGGATGTCTTTCTCTATGCCCTGTCTATCGACGGCTCCGAAATGGAGCGCCAGTGGGAGAATCTCAAAACGATCAAGGCATTGGGCCTCAAGACAAACCCGAATTCCCGGCTCTGCCGTTCCCTTGACGAGGTCGTCGATTATTGGAACGAGTGGACGGGAAAACGGGACTCCCTGGATTATGACTGCGACGGCGTCGTGATCAAGGTGAATTCCACACGGCAAAGGGAGGCCCTCGGCATGACGGCGAAATTCCCGCGCTGGGCGATCTCCTTCAAATTTCCGGCCCGGCAGGCAACGACCAGGCTCAACGACATCATTGTCCAGGTCGGACGGACCGGCGCGCTGACCCCGGTCGCGGTCCTCGAGCCAGTCAAGCTTTCGGGGACCACGATCAGCCGGGCCACCCTCCACAACGAGGATGAGATCCGGCGCAAGGACATCCGGATCGGCGACTATGTCCTGCTCGAACGGAGCGGCGATGTCATTCCGAAAATCGTCGCCCCAATGAAAGAGCGACGGACGGGAAAAGAAAAGAAGTTCAGGTTCCCGGCCCGATGTCCCGTCTGCCATGCCAAGACATTCAAGCCGGAAGGGGAGGCCGTCGCGCGCTGCACCAATCCGTCATGCCCGGCCAAGCTCAGGGAATCCGTTCTTCATTTCGGCTCCCGACGGGCGATGAACATCGAAGGCCTGGGCGAGGCCTTGGTCGACCAGCTCATAAAGAAAAAATTGGTCGGGGCCGTGCCGGACATCTATTCCCTGAAATATGAGGACCTGGTCCCTCTTGAACGAATGGGCCCGAAAAGCTCGCAGAATCTGCTCCAGGAAATTGAAAAATCCAAGGCGTACGACTTCTCTCGCCTGGTTTTTGCCCTCGGCATACGCCATGTCGGAGAGCGCTTGGCCCAGACCCTGGCCGCCCATTTTAGCGATATCGAGAAGCTGGTTCATGCCTCGTCGGAAGAGCTGACGGGAGTGGAAGACGTCGGTCCGATCGTTGCCGAAAGCATCGTTTTCTTTTTCAGGCAGCCGGAGAACCTCGAACTTCTCCGGAAGTTCAAAGAAGCCGGCCTGACCTTCACTTCGAAAAAAGCGGATGTCCGGAAAGACAAGCCTCTTTCGGGAAAAACTTTTGTCCTGAGCGGAAAGCTCCAAGGCTACAGCCGGGACGAAGCCAAAGCCTTGATCGAAAGCCTAGGCGGGTCGGTCACGGATTCCGTCTCGGGCAAAACGTCCTATCTTGTCGTCGGAGAGGATCCCGGCTCCAAGTTGGACAAAGCCCGCAAGCTGGGTGTTCCGACGCTCACCGAATCAGAATTTTTAAAATTGCTCGGACAAAAATCTTAGCTTCGCGATATCGTCGCTACCACTATTTCTTCTTGGACCCGAAAAGATCTTTGGAAAAAAACCCTTTCAGCCCCTTTTTCTGTTCAGACTCTTCGCCCAGTTCCTTGAGCTCAGTGCGGGCGGCCTTATGCCCGGCCTCTATCTCCAAGGCCCGCTCGAACTCCTTCTTGGCCCGCTTGAGAAGGCCCTCTCTTTTATAGAGAACGCCCAGGCCGACATGCCCTTCCGCGTTCCAGGGCTCAAGCTCTATGGCCCTCAAAAAATCGCGCTCGGCCTTATGGCTGAGAGCGAGAACCTTGGATTCCGCCATCGCCAGAAGAAGATAATAATCTCCCTTGTTATCATTGAACCTCACGGCCTGTTCCAAGAACATGACGGCCTCTTCATAGCGCCCCTGGCTCATGAGCGTCTTTCCCTGTCGAAAGCGGATCTCGGCATTCTTGGATTTGTCTCTGTCGTCGTCTCTTATGACGGCCGTGCTCTTGGTCGCCACGGTCGGCTTTTGGTCTTTGCTGGTCAGGACCCGGTAAGACTTGGTGATGTAATCAAAAAGCTCTTCGATCTGGCCCTTGATCTCCGGGGTTACGCCCCGTCCGAACAGGTCCGGGTGAAATTTTCGGGCTAGTTGAAAATAGGCTTTCTTGATCTCGGCTTCCGGCGTCTGACGGGAGACGCCCAAAATCTGGTAATAATCCATCTCCGGAATTCTGCTTTTGAGCTCGAGGGCTTCGTCAATCTTTGCCTGAAGGCCGGCCGGAGGTGCTTCCGAGGCCTCGGCCGCCGCTCCTTTCGGTTTCTCCTCCTGGCGGACCTCCGCTTTTTTGGGCGGTTCTGCTTTTGAGATCGGCTCCGCTTTCGGCCGCGGCTCGGCCTTGATCTCGACTTTCTGGGGCTCTTCTTTTCGGACGTCCTTCTTTTTCGGCCTTTCCGCCAGCCGGACATCGATCAAATCCAGGCAGTAAAATAGGTACAGCGTCTTCCAGAGCTGATCCGGGGTGTCAACCTGCGAGACGAGGTAGGCTTCGCCGGCCGTCTTGCCGTTGATCTGATGGAGGAAATCCTTTTCGTCTTCCGTGAGCATATGAATATTGGTCTTCCCTTTCAGGACGGCCGTCTTGTCCTCAAAGAAACTCTTGATAAAAGGATGAAATTCCATTTCTCTGATCCCTCGTTCGATGAGGAGAGGGACATTCATCTTGAACTCAAAATCATAATCCAGGAATCGCTCTCGCGGCCGGAAGATCATCTCGGCATCAAAATGGTTAAACAGGCTCAAGGTTATGGCGTTCATCTGGGCCATGAGCCCGTCGTACAAGTCCTTTTGAGAGATGATCTTCTTTTGGACCAGCACTTCCCCCATCATTTTTCCCGTCTGGATGAGTTGAGGGAGGGAGGATAGGACATCGCTCGAAATCTTGCCGATCTTATGGAGGACCTCGCCCAACCGCTCCTCAGGGACGCTCGTCCGGGCAAAGATCAGCCCTCCGTCCTGGAAGATCAAGGTCTTTTGAATGGGCCCCTTTTGAAAACTGAGCTGGCCGGTCTTCTGATTGAAGTGAATGTCTCTGAGATAAAATCCAATATGTGTCATCGGCGCCCATCTATTTTATATAAAATGGGGTCGGGGCTCAATATCTAAAGTCAATTTGGAGGGGAAGACCCCTTCCAACGGGCGCCGGGAGGACCTCTTCTCATTTGCAACCCCCCCTGAAATGTGCTAATTTTTAGGCATGAAAATCGCACTGGCCCAAATGTCCCCTCATCTCGGAAACATCCAAAGGAATTTTGAGCTCCATCTCCAGGCCATCGAAAAGGCCCGGCGGGAAAAGGCCGGCCTGCTCATCTTCCCCGAGTTGAGCCTCACCGGCTATCTGCTGAAGGACCTCGTTGAGACGGCGGCCCTGGATCCAGATAAGTCCCCGATGTTCAAAGAGTTCAAGGCCTTGAGCCGGGACATCTCGCTCGTCCTTGGTTTCGTCGAAGAGAAGTCCCAGGACAAAGGCCTTTTTTATAACTCCGCCGCGTTCCTGGACAAGGGAAAAGTCCTCCACATCCACCGCAAGGTATTTCTTCCGACCTCGGGCATGTTCGACGAGGGAAGATTTTTCGCCCCGGGCCGAAATTTCCGGACATTTTCCACGCCCCACGGAAAAATGGGCTTGCTCATCTGCCGGGATTTTCTTCACTATGCCGCCAGCTACCTTCTTTTTGCCGGCGGCTCGGAAATCATCATCGTCGTGAGCGCCGCGCCCGGCCGCGGCCTGGCGGGCAAAAACGGATTTGCCACGAGCCGGATGTGGGAACTCATGGGGGAGGCCATCTCCCGGTTCTCCTCGGCCTTCGTCATCTACTGTAACCGGGCCGGCTTGGAAGACGGCATCGTCTTCGCCGGCGGATCCTTTATTTTCAATCCTTTCGGAAAACACCTTGTCCAAGCGCCCTATTTCAAAAATGATTTTCTTGTCCAGGAGGTCGATCCGGCCGAGATCCGCAGGGCCCGCAAAAATTGGCCTTTCAAGCGGGACGACAAGCCCGAGGTGATCCTCGAAGCCCTCAAGAGGATTGTCCATGACTATGAAGATTGACTGTCCGTTTGCGGCTAAAATCTTGACCGCTTTTATCAAAGAAGAGCTGGCGAAATTCGGTTTTAAAAAAGGAGTCCTGGGCTTGTCCGGGGGGCTGGATTCCACGGTCTGCGCCTTTCTCGCGGCCAGAGCCCTGGGCCCGAAAAACGTCCTCGGGCTGATCATGCCCTACGGGACAAGCTTCGGCGAGGACGTCCGGGACGCTATCGGGGCGGCACGACTCCTGAAGATTCGCCACAAAACCATCGACGTCGCGCCGATGGTGGACGCTTACTTCAAAAAATACCCGACAGAAAACCGGAGGCGGCGCGGGAATAAGATCGCCCGGGAGCGGATGTCGATCCTCTACGATTTTTCCGGGCGCGAGAAAGCCCTGATTCTCGGCACGAGCAACAAGACCGAGCTTCTCATCGGATACGGCACGATCCACGGCGACCTGGCCAGCGCCATCAATCCCATGGGCGACCTCTACAAAACCCAGGTCCGGCAGATGGCCCGTTATCTCGAAGTGCCGGCGAAAATCCAGAAAAAGCTGCCGACGGCCGGCCTGTGGACCGGCCAGACCGACGAGGGGGAAATCGGGATGACCTATCCGGAATTGGATGAGATTCTCTTTCATCTCGTCGACGAGAGGGAGTCGAAAGAGGAGCTCCTGGCCCGTGGATTCCCGAGAGTAAAAATCGAAAAAATCATGTCCATGATAAAAAGCTCGGAATTCAAAAGGCAGCTCCCGCCCATCGCCAAAATATCCTCGCGGACCATCGGCCACGACTTTCTTTACCCCTACGATTGGGAAAAGTAAGCCATGGGCGAGAAGACCCAAAACTCCAAGACGGCCGGCGTTCTCTACATCGTGGCCACGCCAATAGGAAACCTCGAAGACCTGACGTTCCGGGCCCTGCGCATCCTCGGAGAGGTCGATGCCATTGCCTGCGAAGACACCCGCCAGACCCTGAAGCTTCTGAATAAATACAATATCAAGAAAGCTCTCATCAGCTACTACCAGCCCCGGGAAAGCCAAAAGATCCCGGTTATCCTGGACCTCCTTAGACAAGGGAAGAGCGTGGCCCTCGTCTCGGATTCGGGGACTCCCGGAATATCTGACCCCGGCTTTCGACTGATCCGCGAGGCCTTGAAGGCCGGGATTCATATCGTGCCCATTCCGGGCCCCACGGCCTTGGCGGCCGGCCTTTCAGCTTCGGGGCTTCCGACCCACAGGTTCTTATTCATCGGATTTCCTCCGCCCAAGAAAACGGCCCAAAAAAAATTGTTTTTGTCGCTTCATGAAGAACCTGCAACCCTGATTTTTTACCTTCCCAGCCGGAAAATCATCGATTTTCTCAGGCTTGGCCTGGAGACATTGGGCGACCGCCGGGTCGTCATCGCCAGGGAGATCACCAAGGTTTTTGAAGAGTTCATAAGGGGAAGGTTCGCTGAAATCCTTGCTAGCGTCGAGAAACGGCATATCAAGGGGGAGATGACCGTTCTGATACAGGGGAAAGATTAAGATTTCCGATCCTTTTCAGATAAAAAAATCTATGTATTTTCTACATATTTTATTAATAAAGGAGAATATATTAGTTAGATGATATAAATTTACTTGACAATATGTTACTCACATATTATATTGTAATAGAATTCTGAACACAATTTTTGGAGGTTATTAAATGGCGATTATCAGATGGACTCCCTTCACAGATATGGTCACCCTTAGGGAAAAAATGAACCGCCTGTTTGAGGACATGTTAACGGGACGCAGCGAAGACAAAGACCTGACGGCCTCTACCTGGGCTCCTTCTGTGGATATTTACGAGACCGAGCACGAGCTCGTGATGACGGCCGAAGTTCCCGGCATCGACGAAAAGGATGTCGAGATCAAGGTCGAAGACAATACCCTGACCTTAAAGGGCGAGAGAAAGTTCGAAAAGGAGACGAAGGAAGAAAACTACCACCGCATCGAACGTTCCTACGGCTCTTTCTACAGGGCTTTCACCCTGCCCAACTCCATCGACCCGGACAAGATCCATGCCGAACATGAGAACGGCATCCTGAAAATTACGATGCCCAAACGACAGGAGCTCAAGCCTCGCAAAGTGAAAATCCTCAAGCCTTCTTCGCCCGAAAAGGCCAAGAAATAAGAGGGGCATGCCCCGAGCCCTCTAGGCCTGAGCGATCGTGATGGCCCGGACCTCCTTGGCCCCTGCTCTCAGGAGCTCCCGGCTGCACTCTTTCAGGGTCGAACCGGTCGTATAAACATCGTCGACGAGGAGAACCGTCTTGCCTTGAATTTTCTCGCTCTTCAAAACCGTATAGACCCCCCGGACGCTTTTCCCTCGCTCGTCCCGCTCCAGGGAGGTCTGCGGCGGGACGTTTTTCATCTTCCTCAGCACGAGGTCTTCCAGAGGAAGGCCTTTCAGCTTGGACAGTTCTTTGGCCAGGACTCTAGCCTGATTGAATCCCCTTTTGCTTTTTCTCTTCGGATGGAGAGGCACGGGGATGAGCGCCTCTACGCCCCACCAGAGACTCTCTTCGCCCTTGAGAGACTCGAAGACGAAGCGGCCCAAAGGTCTCCCCAGGATTTCGTAGCCGCGGTATTTGAAGAGCAGGATGAGATCCTTCAGCTCGCCCTGATACAGGCCGCCGGACCGATGGACCGCGAAGGGCGGTCTCTCTATGATGCAGGAAAGGCAGAGATGGGGCTCGCCGGCGCCTTCGAAAAACCGGCCGCAGCAGAGACAATACGAAGAGCGATGGGCCCGGATCTTGTCCAAGCAGGTCGGACACAAAACCCTCTCGCCGGGCGTTTCGAGCAAAGCCCGGCAGACCTTGCAGAAAGAGGGAAAAAGGGCGAGTTCGACGAGCTTGGCGCTTCGGGCGAAGAGCCTTCTTAGAGAAACATTCAAGAGGTCTCGGACTCTGATTTTTCCTGGCATTCGATGCAGTAGGGCGTCCAGGGGAGAGCGTTCATCCTTTTTTTATTGATTTCTTTTTGACACATTTGGCAGCTGCCGAATTCTTTCCGCTCGATCCTCTTGAGGGCGACGTCGATTTGGAAGAGCTGTTCCCGTTCCACATCCGAGAGACTGAGAAGGAATTCCTTCGTGTACGAGCTCTCCGCCTTGTCGGCGACATCCTGGGCGATATCGGTTTCCACTTCTTTGCTCTCGTCCCGGAATTCGCTCAGCTTTCGGACGATCTCATTGCGCCTGACGATGAGCTTTTTCTTGTAGACATCCACCTCTTTTTTGTTCAAGTGCACCCCTTTATTTGGCATACTGTCTTCCTTTCATGATCGATATGGCACGATAGATTTGCTCCAAGAGCATCATCCGGCACAGCTCATGGGAAAAGGTCATTTTGGACAGGCTCAGCCGCAGATCGGCCCTGTCCAGGACCCGCCCGGCCACGCCCAAGAATCCTCCCACGACAAAGGTCACCGCCCGGAACGAACCCGTCGAACATCGCTCGAAAAAACGGGCCAGGTCTCGGGACGTCATCTCTTTTCCTTCATCGAAGAGGCAGACAATATAATCATCTTTGAAATGTTTTTCAAGCCCCCGGGCTTCCCGTTCCAAAATTTTTTGGCTAAACCGTTCGGCCAAGCCGCGGGCCTCCGGTGTCTCGATCAGCTGGCAGGGAATAAGCTCCTGGATCCTTTTCAGATAGAAGTCCTGGAGCCCCCGCAAGTCCTTGTTCCTGGTCCGGCCCGGCCAAAGAATTTTTAGCTTCATGGAGGCACCCCCAAGGCCCTGTCAAAATCGCAGGGCGGTTCCGAGGGTCAATACAAAATACTGATTGAAAGAGAAAAAGTCAATATATTTTTAGCGCGCGTTCGCCGATATTCTTAAACGAACAGCCGGGGGGCATCCCCCCACAGTTTTTCTAGAGAATAGTAGTCCCGGGCCGGCGGGGAAAAGATATGGACGATGAAACGGCCGTAATCCATCAGGATCCATTCTCCATGCCCCGCGCCTTCGACGCCGAGCGGCTTCAAGCGCTTGGTCTTGAGCTCCCGTTCGATATTTTCGTAAAGGGCGACATTCTGCCGGGAGGAACGGCCGTGCATGATGATGAAAAATTCCGTGAATGTGGCCGTGTCCCGCAGATCCATAACGCAGATCTCTTCGCCCTGCTTGGCCTGGCCGGCCTTGACGGCGGCCTTCACATCCGAAGGGAGATTCCGTTGAGTGATTCTCCCGGCCTTTGTCCTGTCCATGTGTGTCTTAATTTTTGCTTACCTCCTTATCCATGTCCCGGTTTCCGGGCCGACTCGTTCGAGGGAAACCCGAGGCATCTCATTTTTCTTGGCGAGGGCTCTTGATAAAGCCCGTGCTTATGGATATAGCCCTCGACCGCCGCCGGGACCAGCCCCGTTATGGACCGGCCTTCCCGGATCCGTCTCCGGATTTCGGAAGACGAGATATCCGCGGCGTCGATCGGCAATAGAAAAATCCTGGTCCCGAGAAACCATTGTTCCCGGACCTTCTCCAGGCGGGAAACGGAACGGACCCGGCGCCGGTAAGCGACGCCCAAAACTTTTCGAGCTTCCCTCAAGCGGTACCCCGGCCGTGTCACGACGATAAACAGGCACTGCTTGAGCACCCGTTCCCATTCCCGCCAAGTCTCGATCTCCAGGAAGGCATCGACGCCCAAGATAAAAAATGTCCACGCCCAGGGATAGAGCTTTTTAATCTTGTTCAGGGTCAGGATGGAATAGGATTTTCCCTTAGCCCGGATTTCGACGGCGCTGGGAATAAACGCTGAGCGGCCTCGGACGGCCAGCTCCACCATCCTCAACCGTTCCTCGGGTGAGGCGATGCCGACCGATTCTTTATGGGGAGGAATAAAGGAGGGGATAAAGAGAACCCGGTCGAGAGAGAACCTCTTCCGGACGGCGGCCGCCGCCCTGAGGTGGCCGTTGTGAACGGGATTGAATGTTCCGCCCAATATTCCGACCCTTTCTTTTTTCATGAGTCCGTCGATTCGGCCTCCCGGCGGAGATCCTGAAGCATCTTGGCCATGGCGGCGACAAGTTTCCCCAAGCCCTCTCCCCTGAGGGCCGAAACGGCGAAAAAGGGCAGCCCTTCTGCGGCGGCAAGCTTTTTCACGGCCTCCAGTCTTTTCTTGTCCCGGCCGAGCAGGTCGATTTTGTTCACCGCCAAGATTTGACGTCTCTTGGCCAGGCCGGGATTGAACGCTTCAATCTCCTTCATAACAATAGAATAATCCCGGACGGGGTCCCGGCCGGAATAAGGGGAGACATCGAGAATATGGACCAGGATCTTCGTTCGCTCGACGTGCTTGAGGAAGGCGACCCCGAGGCCGTGGCCGAGATGCGCCCCTTCGATGAGGCCGGGAATGTCGGCCACGACAAAGCTCTTCATTCCCCCGAAGTCCACGACGCCCAAATGGGGGATGAGGGTCGTGAACGGATAGTCAGCGATGAGCGGCCTGGCCGCGGAAATCTTGGAGATCAGGGTCGACTTGCCTACGTTCGGGAATCCGATCAGGCCGACATCGGCAATCAGCTTGAGCTCGAGCCACAGATCCTTTTCCTCGCCGGGCCTTCCCGGCTCGTGCTCCCGGGGCGTCTGGTGCGTGGATGTGGCAAACGAAGCGTTTCCCCGGCCGCCCTTGCCGCCTTTGGCCGCAACAACCTTCTGGCCGTGATGGAGAAAATCGAAAAGGATTTCCCCGCTCCGGATCTCTTTGACGATCGTTCCCACGGGCACTCGAAGCTCCAGGTCTTCGCCTTGCTTCCCCTGCCGGTTCCCGCCCTCGCCGTGGGCGCCGTTCTTGGCTTTGTTGATCGGATGGAAACGGAAATAGGCAAGGGACGTCAAGCCCTCATCGGCAACGAGGGTGACGCTGCCTCCGTTCCCGCCGCGGCCGCCGTCCGGCCCGCCTTTGGGGACTTTGTATTCCCGGCGAAAGCTGACGCTGCCGTTTCCCCCTCGGCCGGCCTGGAGGACGACTTTCACCTGATCAATGAACATCGCTGATAAAGACCCCTCTCTCTAAGGGGCTCGGGCCCGGACCGTGGATATTTTCCGGCAAAAGATCGAACGTCGTCCCTTCGCCTGATCCTAGAAAATATTTTTTGATGACAGAGCTCGACGTTTTGAAAAGCTCAGCCGATGTCAATGGTCTAGCCCTGACCCCATTCTTGGCGGCGGACAAATAGAAACCGTGACGATGATTGAGCCCTCCGCTAGGCAGGAAGGACCGAGACAAACGTGCCCCTTTTGCCCTTCCCTTCGAACCGGACAATTCCGGCGATTCTGGCGAAGAGGGTGTCATCCTTCCCTCTCCCGACGTTGGATCCAGGCTTGAAAGGCGTGCCTCTCTGGCGGACCAGGATCGAGCCGGCTTTCACCTGCTGCCCGCCGTATTCCTTGACACCCAGTCTTTTCGAATGGCTGTCCCTTCCGTTCCGAGCGCTGCCTCCCGCTTTTTTATGAGCCATTTTTGCTCTCCTCTATTTGGACTTTTTCGGAGCTTTGGTTTTCGGTTTTTCCACAGCCTTGACTTTGACCGCCGGCTTGGCTTTTAGCTTTTCCGCCTTGGCCGCTTTTTCCTTAGCTTTCATCTCTCTCTTGGGCGCCTTCTTCTCCGGAGCTTTCGCGGCTTTTTCGACAGGGACGGCCTTGGGCTTCTCCGCGGGCTTCTCAGCCGGCTTGGCTTCCGGGACGGCCTTTTCCACGGGCTTGGTGTCGAGTTTGAGCTCTTCGGCAGGAACGGCGGATTTGTCGGCGATAATTCTTTCAATCCGGATTTCGGTCAACGGCTGCCTGTGCCCCCGTGTTCTTCTGAATTGTTTTCTTCGTTTTTTCTTGAAAACAAGAACTTTTTCGCCTTTCAGGTTCTTCAGGATTTCCGCCCTGATGACGGCGTTTTCGAGAACGGGCGTTCCGATGAGGGTTTTCTCTCCTTCTTCAATCAGGAGGACCCGGTCGAGAAGGACTCTTCGTCCAGCCTCAACACCGAGTTTCTCGATCTGCAGGACATCTCCCTCTTCGACAACGTACTGCTTTCCGCCTGTCTTAATCACTGCAAACATGTTTTTCTACCTTTTTCTAAAATTGTGATAAAAAAATGGGTCTTAAATTTAACATATGACATTGTTTATGTCAAATCGTCACGGGATTGTCCCTGCGTCTGCCGCCCGCCTCTCTTATTGATAATAGATTCAGGGAGCGGGTGGCATTAGCAGTTCCTCTACAAATTTGGACGAGAGAGAATATTCTGATATAATTTCGGACAAATTCGTGGGCGGTTAGCTCAGCGGTAGAGTATCGGTCTTACAAACCGGGGGTCGCAGGTTCGAACCCTGCACCGCCCATCCCCCGTTTCCCCATGTAAATCAGCATTTTGGGGAAGTTTTGGCTTTCCGCCATTATCCCCCATTTTCCCCCATTTTCCGGTATAAACCGGAAAGAAAGCGGAAAGCCTTTTTTTAAGGTACATCGGAATAGTAGGAATTAAAACTGATGATTGAGCCTTGACCCCGAAAATGTTATAAAATATTTATCCGAGCATGGAGGGAAAAAATGTCTAAAAAAAACGAGGTCGAGCTTAATCCTTCTCAGGTTTGGATGAAAGCACTAATTTATTGCGCCCCTAAACCGATGGAATATTTTGAGATTGAGATCCTTGATAAGAAAGAGCCCTTACGCTTTATGAAATTGAAAGATCAGAAAACAATGAAAGAGCACGTCGGGTTTGGATTTTGGACTGGACAGGGTTTAAAGAGTTTTCAATATCTGGATTCGGAAGGACATGAAGTTTTCTCCAGCCTAAGCCCGAAATTTGGAAAGGTTAGGCTAAAAATTTTTGGAGAAGAAGAGCCTAAGGAATTCTCAAGCTACGACGATTTTATTTCTGAATTGCCGAAAATTTGAATATGACCGCAGATCCGCCGCCGCTGACGTTTATCATCAGCTGGCGGACGAAATCATCAAACGGAAAGGAAGGACGCCATGAAATCAAGACTAAAAAAAATAGATACGACTAATAATAAATCACCAGAAAATTTATTGAAAGCTATTTACAGGATAGCGTTTTTTTCTTATGAACCGGCTATCGCGAAATACCCATTTCTAAAAAAATATTTAAAAAAAGAAAAGGACCCAAAAGCACGATGGGTTATATTGATGACTGCCGCGGGCGTAGGCAATGCTTTGTTGACAAAGGAAGCTTACCCGGGAAAGCGCGATGAAATTTTAAAATCGATAGAATCTATAAGTGGGTTGGCAGAAATTGTAAATAATTTTTGTGATTTTATGTTAGGTATGTATAAAGAAAACGAAAAATTTTATCAAATTGGATTCGGAGCTTGGATTATACGTCATATTAGAGACAATAAACCTTTACCTGAAGAAAGGGATGAAACATTAAAAGAGATGGATGAAATAAATCAAACTGTTGGCCAATTATTAAACGCTACTATAGAAGATTATGAAACAAAATAAATTAAACAAACGGCTGATTAAATAGGTCGATGCGACCTTCAAAAAGGCTGAGAAATTTAAGGGAAAGAAGCCGGAGCAGCTTTTAATCAAAGAGGAGGATAAATAAATGTGCCAGGTGAATTGGCTGGATATTATCCAGACGATCGCGTTGATTGCCACCCTGGGCGTGCTGATCAAGTATACGAAAGAAACATCTGGTCTACGCAAAGCCGCGAACGATCAAAATGAATTAAGCTTAAGGCCATGTATTACAATTGCCAGCGAAGTTCGAGGAGTCTTTGAAATTAAAAATATTGGACGGAGCGCAGCATTTAACATTAAGGTCAGGATAGGCAAAATTTTTCCCCAGCCAGATCCCGAAGAATTCGATCTTCTTGAACCGCAAGAATCAAAGAGAATCACATTTGTCTCGAAAAACGACGATTCGTCTGGATTCCAGAATTTCGCTGTTGTAGACATCGAATATCAGAACATTGAAAATCAAAAATATATTTCGCAATTAAATTTAGACCTGGTAAATAGATCTATGACGTTTACCGGGACAAGACTATTAGAAAACTGAGGCGCGAGGGAAGCCAGAAGGCCCCGGGGAGAATAAATAAGCCTGTTAAGAAGTAGACTTAATATGCCGTTAGAAAAATATTCTTGTCATAATATCTATGCGAAAGCCAGTATAAAAAATGGGGACGATGAAAAAGCACCGCTTAATATTTTCATAGAAAACAACGAGAAGGATAAAGAAAAATATTATCTCATAGGTCCCAAGCTACGCCTTTCTAAGACAGATAGTATGAAACCTATTTCATTAACAGCTATTGATAAAGATAAATATCTTGAAGAAAAAATTCAATTTTTGGGCAAAGTAACTGTATTCAGAGGGAAAGAAAAGGTGCGTGAATTTCCTCGCTTTTCTGATTTTTTTGAAGCAATTGAAAACTGAGCAACTTATAGAAGTTTTTTTCAATTTATCCTTTTTTTATTATTTATAACCAATTACGAATTCGGCAAAAATGTCGAATTTGACATTGAGGAATTCCTTTGGTATAAAAAGGTTTCTATTATGATCGGTCAGCATCAGGAAGCTAAGGGATTTGAATTCTTCCATTATTTTAGACATGCTAACAGAGGTTTTATTGATAAATTCATTAATCTGACAGAAGAAATTTTGGGTGAAAGACTGGTTTTTTGGCCCTATCAAGAAATCTTGCGGGAAGGGTATGAAATTGGCGATCTTGTTATTACTGCCTGGAAATCAAGAGAACAGAATATTAGAATTATCATAGCTGAAGATCAATCTTATAAATATGGATCCAAATTTATTGCATTATGTTGTTGTCCAATAAGCGACAAAACTTGGCTTGATGAGGTCTTTGATAAAATTGATGATCGTTTTAAAAAGTTAACAGCATCGCGTGAACAAAAAATATCCGATCAACAAACTATTGCCTGGGTTAAACGAAATCGTTTTCTCTTAATATTATTAGGATTCACTACAGTAGGCGGGGGCTCAATTTTCTTGAAGTTTTCAAATATAATATCGCGCCCTCAAAATATACTTGATTTAGGCTTAATAACGTTGTCAAAGATAGTTTTAATTATAATGCTGATAAGCGCGTTATTCTTTATGTTAGTATTTTGTTTTAGGGTAATTAGGGTCATTTTGAAGCGGTAAATTAGGCACAACTGTGTTAAATAAATTGAGTGAGAATCCAAAATACGAAAATATTCGTAAACGTATAAACCTATATATATCCCTGTTGATATCCATGATATTTTTAGTAATAATAATTATGTTTGCATCGTCTTTCTTTTCAAATATATTCTTATTCTTTTCCTTATTATTATGCTCTCTCATAATAGCATTTTCCGCTTGGAGAGGGATAGCCAATGCCAATAAAATTGAAATTCGCCCTAATAAGGCTATTCAATTAATTATTAAGAGAATGATAGATATTTTTATGTCGGGGATGGTGCTTTTATTTCTAGCTCCGTTTATGCTTATTATAGCTATTCTAGTGAAAATAGATTCAAGGGGGCCAGCCTTTTTCAAACAGAGAAGGTTGGGTTGGGCAGGAAAGGAATTTGACTTGTATAGATTTAGAACTATGCGCCTGGATTCATCATTGCCGATGGTTGAAGAATTTTGTTTACGGAAAGACCCGCGAATTACTGCAATTGGAAGAATGCTAAGGAAATTTTCGTTAGATGAGTTACCTCAGTTTATTAATGTTTTTAAAGGGGATATGAGCCTAATAGGTCCGAGACCTAGACTTCTATATGAAGCCAGATTTGTTGATAAAAGAATTTTTTCTGTATTACCAGGGATTACGTGTTTGTGGCAGGTAAGTGGGAGATACGATATTAGCTTCGATGAATGGACGAAATTAGATATTTCTTATGTAACAAATTGGTCAATTTTTCTTGACATTAAAATATTATTAAAAACTATACCCGTTGTGCTTTTTGGAATTGGCGCTGATTGATGTGAGTTATTTTATCATAATACATTCTCTTTCAAAAAAATGATGAGGCGTTAGGGAAACCGGAGGCCCCGCGGCACGGTTTCCCATTGATAAAATGACGCTTGCGCGGGTAATCGCCTCATCGAGATAGACGATCGAGGCAGGCCAGAATTCTCATTTGGCATCCATCATGGCAAGCCCTCGTTCTTTTGGATCAAGGGGGGAAGTATTGACATCCTCCATTGCCATCATATATGATTTTTCCGAATGAGAGATCAGCAGATCAAGATGGAAAAGTATACACCGGAGAAACTTCTCGGCCCGTTGAACGATGTTGAAAAAAAATACGCGCCCAAGGAACTCTTCGTAGCGGGCGATGTTTCACTATTGACAGGTCCGGCCCAGGTAGCGGTCATCGGAACTCGAAATCCCTCGATTAAGGGAAAGGCGCAAGCGTCCCGCTTGGCCCAACTGCTTGTAAATCATGGGTTCATTGTCGTCAGCGGACTCGCAGAGGGGATCGATACGATCGCGCACTGCACTTCCATCGAGAAGGGAGGAAAAACAATCGCGGTTTTGGGTACCTCCCTTAATGAAGTTTATCCGAAGAAGAACAATGAACTTCAGCGGGAGATAATGCTGAACCATCTCGCAATCTCTCAATTTCCCGTGGGCTGGCCAATCCAGCGCAAGAACTTCCCACTGCGAAACAGAACAATGGCCCTTATCGTCGATGCATCGATCATTGTGGAGGCGGGAAACGGAAGCGGGACACTGTCACAGGGCTGGGAGATGTTGCGCCTGGGCAGGCCCCTTTTAATTCTCAAATCCGTATGCGAAGACCGCTCTCTGAGTTGGCCGCGCGAGATGATCGAGTACGGCGCAATTCCGCTTTCAGCGCCGGACGAGCTCTTTGAAATCTTGCCTCCGCCTCAGGAGGTCTCGCGCGACCGTCATGTTGCTTTCTGACCTTCAATTCGCATCCTTCCTTACGTATGCGCCCCACGGAACGACCCCCGAGATGCTTGAGTCCAGGCGATGGACGCGGCTTCTCAAGCAAGATCAGGCTGTTAAAACCCCTTCGGAACCGCCGGGACTTTCCCGACCGATGAACCGTTTTATTGTCGAGATCCTCATCAATCAAATCGCGGAGACTTCCTTCTCGGATTTCTTTGGGCCCGGGGTTACGCTTGTACCGGTCCCCAAAAGCTCCTTATTGCCTCGCGACGGATTGTGGGTTCCGCAGCGCATTGCGAGCTCCATGGTCGAATTCGGGCTGGGAAAAGAGGTTTTGGAGATCCTCATGCGGATTCAAGCCGTCCCCAAATCGGCGACCTCAGCCAGCGGAGACCGGCCCAAGGCCAAAACTCATTATGACTCTCTGCGCGTGAATCCTCAGCTTGAGCCTCCTCGGCGGATTGTCCTCGTAGACGACGTAATCACCCGAGGCGCCACCTTACTCGGAGCCGCGAGCTGCCTGGCGGAAGCCTTTCCCCAAGCGACGATCCAGGGGTTCGCCATGGTCCGCACGATAAGCAATCCGGAGCAGTTTGTTAAGATCGTAAACCCTTGTGTAGGATGGATCCGGCTTCGGGATGGTGATACCTTCAGGGATCCATAGACTCGCGCGGCCGAGATTTAAAGGCAGACGATCGCTGGGATGGCCGCATCGAGATATTTTTTTCCAGAACCTTGACAAGGATCAGCCATGGGATAAAATTTTAAACCAGGATGAGAGTAACCTGTTTCGGCGCCGACGTACCGAACGACCGGAGAGAGGATGCCCTACGGGGCGCCCTGCAGGAGATCGTCGACCAGGACGCCAGACCGGCCCTGACTTCATCGCCGACTTTTCGATTGTACTTTTTGATCTTCGAAGCCGCCGGCCGCTTCCAGGAAAAAATAATAGACTTGCCTTTTTTCCGGCGCTTCAAACCCGGATAAAACCCGGACCATCGAAACGCCCGCTCGAGGTCCAGTTTGCGCTTATTTGAGAAGTGCCGCTCGAGCTCGCGCTGCGTGGCCTTCTGTCCCGGCCGGGAACGGATGAAATCAATTATGCGTTGGCAGAGGCGGGCGGCTTGTCGATTCTTTTTACACGCTTTCCATGGATCCGGCTGAGCCTTGAGCCATGATCCCCAGCGAGTCGAAGCGACCCCATCTTTAAAATCTATGAACTTTGGCGCCGTACCCCTTTTAATGTAGTTTGCGAGCGAATCATCACTCGAAAGTTCAGGAAGATCATCGTCGCCGGTGCCGTCAAAGACGTCGGCGAGGATTTTTTTCAGTCTTTCTTTGAACGGCGCCTCATCGTAAGCCGGGCCGTCGATCTTCCATGCCCATTCGTTTTGAAATCTGACCCTTCGCGCTTTTTTGTTTTTGACGAGATCGTCCTGCTTGATTCTATGGACGAGCCAACCGACAAAAAAAGTCCTGCGGCTGAAGCGTGGCTTTTTCGGCTGGCAAAAATAAAGGCAGATGTCACAGCGGCAGGAAAGCGGATGATCCGGCTGGCTTTCGAGAGCAAGCCAAAAATTTTTCGCTTCCTTTGCTAAAAACCGGCGAATTGTCATATCGAAATCCCACGCTTCCAGGGAGAAAAAACTTTTACCGTGTCATAGACATACTAAGGCGGATTCCTTATCGTGTCAACCGGGGAAAAAAATGACTGAAAAAATTCCAATGAAAAAAGATTTTGAAGCCGCCCGAAAACTATACTCGCGCCTTCGTTTGAAAATCAACTTTCCCGAGAAAAGATGGTTGATGGATGCGCGTTCCTATGAGGATTATCTCCGACGGCTAGAAGCACTCGGAAAAAGACACGGGATCCCCCTAACGGAATAAATAATGCCCGAGCGCCGTTGGTTCACGGTCAAAGAGATCGCGCAATACCTTCATCTCAGCCCGAAGCACGTGAACGATCTCTGCTTGAGAAAAATTATCCCGTCTATCAAGCTCGCTGGTTCGCGGCGCGTCGACTTCCTGCGCCTCGAGAACGTCCTGGAGAAGCTCCTCGAGCACGGGACGAAGGTAAGAAGGCGATGAAAAAAGAATTTTTGGGGCGGCGGGGCCGGGCGGGGTCAGACCCCTTTCCTCGTTTGGAGTCTCGCTGCCCTTTCACAAAGGGGTCCCGGAGTGAAAAACGAAAAACGTGATCCGAGGCCATACGTGGGCTTGCATAAGGAGCTAATTTTTGGCTGTCCAGAATGGGGCGCGCTTTCGTCTCAGGCCCGAAGTCTTTATTTGCTGCTTAAGGGAAAACGAAATCCGAAAAAAAATAACGGCCTTGTACGACTGAGCTATCGGGCTCTTAAGAAAATTGGATATTGTGGACTTAAACGGCCAGCGACCGTGGCAAAGATTTACCGAGAATTGGAGGACGGAGGATGGATTCGACGCCAAGACGAGGGCGGTGGCCTTTTCGGTAAAGCATCCATCTATGAACTGACTGCTAAATTTGATCAATACGGGTTTAGGAAAGGAAAATGACGAGGCGAAGGCATTCCGTCAATACCTGGTATAAGTATCTAAATATGTGCACAACGGGGGTAGCGGTCGGGTGTACACACATATGGAAGCGGTTTTCAGGGGAAACCAGAAAACAACGGTTTTTACAAATAGGCCAACCGTGCACACTGATGGAAGCGGTACCGTGCACACATATGGAAGCTGCCTTTGGTTTTCGGAAAGGCCAAAACCAGCCAAAAGAAAGCCGCCTCCACGCCGATCACCTCTCCGAATTGCGGAAGGCGCTGGACAAGGCCATGGCCGAGGTCAAGATGGGCGGGGAAAAGCCGGGCACGGATGGCGGGCAGGATTGATTCTATCATGCGTCTACGCATTTCTAAGCCACGAACGCAGGATGGCGAAGGCTGCCGACCATGTCTATGCTGCAAGAGCGGTTTTAAGCCCAGGCGGCCATGGCAGAATTTCTGTTCTCCGAAATGCCGGATGATTTTCTGGGCCGGGCATACATTCGCGGACGCGTACAAGGCCGGGAAAGCGGACGGGATGCTCGATCTGGTCCGGGAACTGGTGGAGGCCAGCGAGAAATGAACATAATCGCGGCGATTGAGGACCCGGGCTTATTCAAGCCGTTTTTCAAAGATCCGGGGACTTGGCGGAGCTGGGAGACGTATCTCCGGGCGCTGTTCGGATTGGAGATCGTGGACGGAGCGGGCCTGAAGCTTTTTCGGGATTCGACGGGCCTCGAGGTGCCCCCGACCTTCGAGGAGCCATGGCCAAGCGAGCAAGACGCACCGGACGCCGACCCGACCGAAGGACTGGAAGGTCCGCCGGAGCCAGATCCGGATGGAGAGATCGACCTTGACCCGGGCCGTGAACGGCGGACGGCCGTCCAGGAACTGGGCAAGGCCACAGGCCGGGCGATGATCGATGATATGACGGCGCCGAAGCCGAAACCCTTGGAACGGGTGCGGGGCGCCGAGTTGCCTTCCGATAAAACATGGGGCCCGGAGATCAAGAAGATTTTTGCGGGCAACCGATGAAAAAAGAATTTTTTGGGCGGCGGGGCTGCGTGAGGTTTGGTGGCCCCTTTCCCCGTGGCCTTTGCCGCCTTTCCCAAACAAGGGGCCAGGATGCCAGAAAATGAAAAGCCGAAGCCCCGGGGCTTTTGGGGTCTGCTCATCGACATGACGAATTCAGGCGCTCTGAGTCAAATGCCGCCGTCCTGGGCCAAAGTTTTTCTCGCCCTCTACCGGCACCGAAATCCCCAGGGCTTTGCCAACCCTTCACACTCATTGCTTGCGAAAGAGGCCGGGACCGATGAGAGGACGGTCCGGCGATTCATCCGCTGGGCCAAGGTCGCCCTGGGCATCACGGTCAAAAGAGGCCGCCGCACGAGCTCGAGTTATTACCTGCCGCTCGAATTCTTTGAACCCTGGTTCCAGGCCATGGGAAGGAAGCGAAAAGAAATTCAAGGCCGGACACCAGAACACCCCCAAAGAACTGGAGGGCGTTTTGGAGGAAAAAAGCCTTGAACACATTAAGACCGGACACCAGCGTCCTATCAAGGGCTTTAGACCGGACACAGCTATGTCCGTTCTTGACCGTTAAGACCGGACACCATAACACCCCCAAAGAAGATCTTAAGAAAGAGAAGAAGAGAAGAAAGAGAAGTATTGCGGTTCTTCCCCCCAAAATCGAAGGACCGCTTTCAACAACCCATTATCACCCAAAAAAGGAGGAATCAAAAAATGGCTGAAAAACAAAAGGCGCGGATCCTCTATCCGCCATGGCTGACCAAAAAACAAACCATGATGCTCCGCCTCGCTGAAAAAAGCAAATTGCACCCTGAACTCGTAAAGAAATTCGAGAAGGCCATGGACCCGTCTACACCGATCCCGTTCCCAGACACTCCGGAAATTAGATTCGCTTTATTTTTGGAAAAAGAATTAGGCTTCTTTGGCCTGATCCTTCTTTCCCGGTTCCTGGATTACGGACGCTATTCAAAGGCCGAAGCCGAAAAGAATAGCCTTTGGAAAATGGCGCAATATGCTGCGATGAGGAAATGAGGGCGAAATGTCGGCCAGAGAAAAGTGCCCTCGCGTCATTTTGGAAAGGTCTATTTATTGTCCCCGTGGCGTCCCGGGCGGGCATAGGAGAAGAAGTCTGGCCTTTTCGAATTTGACTGGCCCCTATATTAGTGCTATTCTCGGGCCAAATAGCCTATGAGTGAAGCGTAGGCGGGGATGGGCGAAGGAAAAAAGGAAAAGAGAGAGCAATGGCCATGCAGAGGATCGAGGAGTTGCTGCGCAGCATGGGCGGAAACGGTGCTGATCTCCTGAATCAGTATTTCCCGGAACGCCAATAGGAGGTGCCCAGGTGAAGCCGATCAACGAAGACGAAGCCGAAATCCTGATCGAAGAACACCTCCGCGAACGTGCGTGGGACATCACCGACCTCACGGTCACCCGAAAACGCTGGCGGGATCATCTTGACGGAGAAGAATCGGATCGGGTTTTTCTGCACGACGGGAAGGTTATGGCTTTCCTTGAAGCCAAGAAGCCGGGCAAGGACCTTTGGGCGGCGCTGGAGCAGGCCAAGAGCTATGCGCGAGCCTACAAGCGTAACACTGGGGGCGATGTCCCGCTTCTCTTCGCAAGTGATGGGGAGATATTCCTCCGCCAGAACTTGAAGGCCAACACGCTACCCGAGAGAATCACCGCTTTCCCGACCCCTGCAGAGTTCGGCGAGTTCTTCCGGCCCCAAGCGATGGAGCTGCACGGCACCCTTCGGGATTACCAGCGCGTGGCCGTCTCACAGGTCCTCGGCGCAGCTCAAGCCGGGCGTCGGCGCATGTACCTACAGATGGCCACGGGGACGGGAAAAACCATCACAGCCGCCGCTGTTATCGCCAAGCTCTGGTCCGTCGGCCTAATCCGGCGCGCGCTCTTTCTTGTGGACCGCGACGCACTGGCCGCTCAGACAGTGAAGAAGTTCAAGAATCACCTGGGCGATAACTTCAACATCGAGCGTGCCACGGGTTCTAAAGAAGACAAACATCGCGATATCCTCGTCACTACCATCCAGCATCTCGCAGTTCGAAACAAGTATCAGAACTACGATCCAGACCACTTCAATATTGTGATCCTGGACGAGTGCCACCGGTCGTATTTTGGTGACTGGTATGGTGTACTTGATCACTTCGCCAAGGGCGGAGCCATCCTCCTCGGTCTCACGGCCACTCCTGCCGACAAGGAAACCGTCAATACCGACCGGTTCTTCACGGATGCAGGGCAGTATCGCGGGCCGATCTACCGTTACACGATCCGCCAAGGTGAAAGCAACCCCGAGGTTTCAGAATGGGAGCGCCTGGCTGCCTGTATCCATCACAAGTTCCACACGAATGTGGATCTCGAGGGCGTTCATGATATGGGCTTCGACTTCGAACCCGATCAACTCGGCCGGGCCGTAGATGTACCGCAACGCAACCAGCTCATTGCCGAGAAATACTTCGAGGACATCCTTGGAACCCGGCAGCCTGTCAAGACCATGGTTTTCGCGGCCAGCATTGCCCACGCCAAGAACCTGCGCTATGCCCTAATCGACGAATACAACCGCAGGAACAACCTGCCGCCCAACGACGCGGCAGCCGAGAAGTTCATCCTTACGGTCCATAACGAGATGGCTGGGGCGCGGGAACTCATCGAGGAATTTCAGAAGGTTACCGGTCCCGACGAACGAAGGGCCATCGTCGACCAGGCTCACAAGGACTCCAATATGGCTCCGAGGCCGATCATCCTGGTTGGAATTGGCATGCTCGACACTGGCATTGACGCCCCGGACGTTGAGGTCCTCCTCATGGCGCGGCCCACGAAGTCCAAGATTCTCTATGTCCAGATGAAGGGCCGTGGCACCCGCAAGTGCAAGGAGACCGGCAAGAACCTCTATAAGCTCGTTGACTTCGTGGATATCGCCCACCTCGAACCGGTTGTCACTAACGATTCGCCTGGTGTCGAGGATGAACCCGTCGAGCAGGAAGAAGAGGAAATCATTGACCGCGAGCGCGGTGGCGGTGGCGGCGAAGGTGGCGGTGAGAACGGGAGTGACTATGGCGGCACGAAACAGGAAATGGTCATCGCTGACGTCCCCGTTCATCTGGTCTTCTCGGAAACCATCTCGCCCGCGATCCTCGAGGAACTACGCCGCCAGGTGGAAGCCCAACTCAAAGGCGGTTTGGAACGCGAAGGCCTTAAGCAGCGATTCTCTCAGACCGTCCTGTGCTGGCGTTACTTCAAGGGCACGTCATTGCCAGACCATGCCTTCCTTGCGACTTTGGGGTTCGATCTGCCCGCTCTTCGTGATCTCTTCGGCGAGCCCGAGGCCACCCTCGAGGATTTCATCGCAGTGGCTACCGGCGAGGCAGACTTCGACAACTTGAACCGCCGCCGGGAGTTCGAGAAGTGGGCGCTGGAAAAGAAGTTGAACAAGGAACAACGCGAAATGGTCCTGATGGTTTACGACTTCAAGCGAGCCAACCCTGACATCATGCCCGAACAGATTCTGCGCAGCCAATGGCTCGACCAAGCCGGTGGCATCATGCGTATCAAGGCGCTGTTCGCAGGATTCGATCAACTGATGAGCTTGGCGAAAGAGGCCCTGAACCTTTCGGCGGGCGCTCCAGTGCAAACGGAGGTGACCGATGGCGAAGACGCCTGATTTCAATCAATTCGGAAAAGACCTTTGGGAAGTCGCCAATATCCTGCGTGACGATGCCGTTCACGCCACGGATCGCCTGGAGATTTTCAGCCTCTTTCTCTTCCTTAAACTGTGTGACGAGACCGCACTCTTGGAAGAAGATGCCATCAAACGAAAACTCCCGGAGAACGAGCAGCTAATCCCAGACAGATACAGATTTCACAATTGGGCGGATGACCCGGACGGATATGCAAAGTCGTTGGGGTTCTCTGATTCGATTCCGTTCTGTAAGCAAATGTTCGTTGATCTGGCTGAAAGGGAAAAACACTCCATACACCCTTCCGCCAAGGATGTTACCCGTCTATTCAAGGAAACCGTCTTCCCACTCCGATACGCTCCGACCATAAGAAGTCTTACATCAAAGCTAAAGGACCTAAACCTGCTCGAGGTTATGTCCAAGAAGATCGGACCGGGCGAACGTTTTGATGTGTTTGGAACCGCCTACGAACAGCTTCTTCAGCAATTCGGCCAAGATAAAGAATTCGCCGAGTACTTCACCCCGCGCCACATCGTGGACCGCATGGTCCAGATCATTGATCCGGATATCGGTGAGACTATTTATGATCCCGCCTGCGGCACGGGCGGTTTCATTATGCGTGCTTTTCTGCAGGTCCTTGAAAAGATCGACAGGAAGAAGATAGCAGCCGATGAAAAAGAACGGTTGATTCGACGGCTCAAAGAAAAGCACCTCTTCGGTGTCGAGCATTCTCCCCTCGTCTTCAAGCTTGCGCTCATGAACATGATCCTTCACCGGGACGGTTCCAGCCAGCTTCAGAACGATGACAGTCTTTCCAACAAGGCACAGGACATCCAAAAGAACAAGTACGACATTATCCTCGCCAATCCACCGTTCGGGGCGACGAAACAAGAGCGCATGGCCCAGTTCGAATACCACATCAAGCTCTATGAGGCACTCTTCATTCAGCACATGATGAACAGCCTCAAGCCCGGTGGGCGCGCTGCCGTTGTGCTCAAAGAAGGTCTGCTCTTCGATTCCAAGAATATGCTGCGAAAGATCTGCCGTAAGCTCGTGGAGCAGTTCGAAGTCCTTGGGATTCTTAGCCTGCCCAACGGCGTCTTCAACCCTTACAGTGGTGCGAAGACCAGCGTCGTTGTTTTTCGCCGCCCGTTGAGCCGCGACGATGCGCGCACCTCGAGGGTCTGGTTTTACCGCGTGGAGAGCGACGGTCGTGACCTCGGGGCCACCCGCCGGCCGCTACCAGACTTCGAGACCGACGGCGACCTCGATCACATGGTTTCCCTCTGGCCTTTCACCTGGCGTCACGAGAAGGACGGCGGCGTCCGGGCGATCCTGAAGGCCGACGACCTCAAGCAATTCGAGAGCGAGCGGTCGTGGTGGGCGACCATCGAGGACATTCGCAAAACCGACTACAACCTGACCGCCGGGCGCTACTGCCCGCATCAGGCCGAGGCGATCGAGCACGAGAAGCCCGAAGTCCTCATCAATCGGCTGCTCGACCTCGAAGATGATATCAAGACCGACCTACAGGACCTGCTTACCCTGGTCACCGTGCCTACATCAGTCGATGGATTGAAGGGATCCGTCCGGTTCGAAACATCGACGGCGGAGTAGATACGGATGCCCACGGCAACTGAACGCATACAGGAAGTTACCCAGACCACGGCAACCGGAAAGCCCAAAGTCGCCTTGGATACTTGCTGCGTGCAGTACTACATAAGTAACCCGCCGGTTCAGCCCTGGGCCGATTGCCTGGACCCGATCTTTCGGGCAGCGATCGACGGGAAGATTGCGCTCTATGCCAGCACCGTGGTCGTCTCAGAGCTCCTGGCCAACGTCCATTTCGCCAACCGGCATAACGCGGGCTATGACCCGGAGTTGGATCTCCTGGCAATCATGAACCGACATTTCCAGATTCTCGATGTAAACGGCGCGGTGGCCAAGGCGGCTGGTAGACTCCGAGGCAGCTATGTCCCCGGCGACAATATCACCTTGAAAACGCCCGACGCCTTGATCGGAGCCACCAGTCTGGTGGATGGGCATACACTATTCGTCACCAACGATGCTCAACTGGCCGACGCCTTACCGGACACCAACTGCATCTATCTCCGGGATCTGGCCTTGGAGTGGCTCGCCAAGAATTTCCCTGGCCCATGCCTCGGCGGACGTGGTCCTATATCACCCTGTAAAAGTGGTAAGGGGTTGCCAACTCGCGTCTCGGCAGCTTCTCTGGAGCTTGGCGGTGTTCAACCGGATCCGTCTGCTAACTGGCGGCACATCCTGAAGGACGCCCAGACCGTTGCCTCGGCCGTCAATGAGCCCTGTACCTTCTTTGTCCTCACGGAAAAGAACGGGCGGAAGGTGGAGACTCGGGAGGTGCTTTTCTGGCATGAAGGGCTTAGCACTACCCGCCCATCATCAAAGCTATTTAAGAGGCTCAAGGACCATCTTGAAGTACTGTGGGATAAAGAAAAGGAGCGCTACGAAGCAAACTCCAAGAAGCATGTTCATGGGTTCGTCTTCGCGTCGCTTGCCCGTGAGAAGGCTCGGCAGAATCAGCCCGGCTTTGCTTCAAAAAGCGACCACCAGAGAGAAGCGGATGCCTGGAACGGCTACTTGGCACCGTGGCGGACATACCGGACTTGCCTCGACTTGCCGCAAGTGACTTGGTTGCTTTGCGAGAATGGAGCGGCTCGACGGCTGGACGTTGCGGCGACCGTTTGGTTTCTTGGCCAGGCGAAGAACGTCCTCGGATGGAAGGACGAGAGATGAGCAACAGCAAAAGACAAACGAGGAAAGGTTGGAAGACAGCTAAGCTCAGAGATGTGGCCAAAGTAGGAGCCGGCAATTCCGCCCCTCAAGGCATCAAGTTCTTCGAAAATGGCACTTACCCATTTGTCCGAACACAGGATGTTGGCAGACTCCACATTCATCCTGCCCTGTCTGAAACCACAGACTACGTGAACGACTTGGCCGTCGAGAAGAAGCGGTTGAAGCTGTGGTCTGAGAAGTCACTGCTGATCCCCAAGAGCGGCGCATCGACATTTCTTAACCACCGTGTCTTGACCGCAGTGCCGGCTTATGTGGCTTCACACTTGGCGGTTGTGGTGGCAGGTAACCAGGTGCTACCCGAGTATCTCTACTTCTGGTCGTTGACTGTTGACTCCCGTCGGATTGCTCCAGACAACAACTACCCGTCCCTCAGGCTGTCTGACCTCGAAGAGGTGGAATTGCCAGTCCCACCGCTACCCGTCCAGGAGCGGATCGTCCAGATTCTCCAGAAGGCCGACGAAATCCGCCGCAAGCGAAAGGAGGCCTTGGAAATAACGGATGCGATTCTACCATCCATCTTCAATGACATGTTCGGGACGCCTGTCGCCAATCCTCGCGGATATGTGAAAACGACGGTGGGGAAGGTCACCGATCTTGTCACCAGTGGGTATACGCCCCGAGGTGGCGCACGGAATTACGTTGAGGATGGCCCGTTGCTGATCCGAAGCCAGAATGTCCGCATGCTCCGCCTTGACCTCAGCGATTGTGCCCACTTGCCGGAAGGCATCCATGAAGAGATGGCCCGCGTTCGGGTGTTGCCTGGCGATGTCCTGCTAAATATCACGGGTGCCTCTATCGGTAGGGTTGCATGGGCTGACGAGGATATTCCTCCTTCGAACGTGAATCAGCATGTCTGCATCATCAGAACGCAGAAGGATGTTCTCGCTCCGGAGTATCTTGCCTACTGTCTGGCGACTCCATGGTACCAGCACATTATTCTGAATGCGCCAGGTTCGGCTCAAACCGGTTTCAATCACGCAAGGGTGCGAGCTTTAGAGATTCTGGTTCCTCCAATGCCAGTACAAAGGAGCTTCGTTGGTCAGGCAGAGACGCTACGGCAAGCAAGAGATAAATGCGTGTTGGGCCTTGACGATATTACTCCCGCATTCGAAGCTCTAATAGCGCAGGGTTTTACCGGCCACCTCACCGCCGAATGGGAAGAGGCGAACGCGGAATGGATCGCGCAGCAGGTCGACCTTTCTGAGCGCCTGCCACGCCTGCTCCTACTGGCCCTGATCCGGGGGCGGGGGCCCCGCGCCAAAAAGGCCGCTCAGGGCGCCGTCCTGGTCACGGCCCTGATGAAATACGCCTTCCTGCTCCAGATGGAGGGCAATAGCCGCCGCCGGTTTTATCAATTCGTCCCGTATCACTACGGCCCCTTCGCCAAAGAGCTTTACGCCGACTTGGAGCGTCTCCAGGCAGACGGCCTCGTGACTGTAGTCAACGACACGGAAGAGGACAAGACCCGTATCACCCTGGCCGACCCCGGGCAAGCAGACGCGGCCCTGGCCGAACTCCCGGACGACCTGAAGGAAGACGTCGCCTCCATCCTCGACTTCTACGGCGACCTCGACCAAAGTGCTCTTCTGAAAACCGTCTACGACAAGTATCCCGCCTACGCCAAGAAGAGCCGAGTTCGCAATAGCGGTAAAGGTACGTCCAAAAAAGCTCACCAGTAAGGTAGGCCAAAGGATGAGTGTGCGCGATGCGGATGCTCGCCTCATGATAAAAGACGCTGATCAGTAGGACATATTCTCACATGGACAGGATAAAATACCAGGAAGCGTTTGGGCTGGAATTGAAGCGCGATAAGCCGCTCAACGGGGCCTCGCCGAGTTGGCCGGAAAGGGACAAGGGATATCGCTGGCCCGAAGGCCATTCCAACCGTGGGAGCAAAAATCGATGAGGTGGATCGTATGAAAACCGAAGTAGAAGTAGCACGAATGCGAAATATCATTGGGATGGCTTGGGATTTCACCGGGATGCAGCGAGTATTTGAAAAGAAATCCGGTCCCCTCGTCTGTAACCTCTTAGAGAAGTTGTTAGACGAGATAGAAGTGGACCCATCTAATTTCTCACATGAAAAGCTCTGCCGGCAGATCCAGTCGTCAATCAAAACAACGCTTGGAAAAGTGCCCAGCTATGGACAGGCCGCCAAGGTGGTTGATATCGCGATGAAAGTCCTTGTGGGTTACTGTAGACTCCCGAATGAAAGGATTGCACAGATAGTCGCTCCTAATTTGCATGGAGCAATTGATACTCCTATCCTAAAATGCATAAAAGAAAAATATAAAGTCGCACGGGGGATCTTTACAATCAGCCGGATTGACGAAGTGGTATATGCAGAGATTCAATCTCGGCTCAAGGAGAGGGCGAATCAGATGAGGTGCTCCCCGATAGAATATGACGACTGGTTGTGGAGGAAGTTGAAAGAGGACCGCGCTGGACTTTCCGATAGGAATAAAGACCTGCCCAATGGCACGGGAAGCATGCCTCCTAATGACGCTAAAGGGCGGGAATAATTCTCATGGGCCGGACCAAATATAAGGAAGTGGTTGGGCTGGAAGTGAAGCGGGGACGACCGACGACCGGGCCGCCAATAGGTCCTGGACGAAGTGAAAGACTTGAACGAATTCTATAATCTGATGGGAGGGAAACCATGAAGATCCGAATTGGAAAAACCGTGGGGGCAGCTATGCTGCTAGCGACCTTGCTCTCCAGCAACTGTCGGGATAATAAGCCGCTGATCTACGGGACCTTACATGAGGCTGCAGAAAAGGGCGATTTACAAGACGTGAAAAGGCACTTGAAACGAGGCGAGGCTGTGAACGCCAAGGACGCCGCTGGCCTGACGCCGCTGCACCTTACCGCTAAACAGGGCTATAAGGACGTGGTCGAGCTGCTGATCGCCAAAGGTGCGGACGTGAATGCTAAAGCGACCTCGGGATGGACGCCGCTGCACCTTGCTTCTATAGAGGACCAGAAGCGCGTAGCCCGATTTTCAGATGCCATAGCTAAAGACGGGAACACCAAGGCCGAGGTAGGCCCTACGCCACTGCACCTTGCCTCTATGCAAGGCCAGAAGAACGTGGCCGAGCTGCTGATCGCCAAAGGCGCGGACGTGAATGCTAAGGCCGAATTTGGCTGGACGCCGCTGCACCTTGCCGCTATGCAGAACCAAGTGGACATGGCCGAACTGCTGATCGCCAAAGGCGCGGACGTAAACACTAAGGAGGAAACAAGCGGATCGCTGCTGCATCTTGTCATTTATAAGGGCTATAAGGACGTAGCTGAGCTGCTGATCGCCAAGGGCGCTGACTTAAACGCCAAGGACAGCCTTGGCTGGACGCCGCTGCACGAGGCCGCATGGTGGGGCCAGAAGGACGTGGCCGAGCTGCTGATCGCCAAAGGTGCGGACGTGAATGCCAAGGACAAAATGGGCTCCGCGACACCGCTACTCCGGGCCGCATTTAAAGGCCAGAAGGACGTGGCCGAGCTGTTAATCGCCAAAGGCGCGGACGTGAACGCCAAAAACGACGGTGGCTTGACGTCTCTTTACTCGGCCGCAATGGATGGTTATAAAGACTTAGTTGAGCTGCTAATCGCTAAAGGTGCGGACGTGAACGTCAAGACTGCCGAGGGCTTTACGCCGCTGCAAAAAGCTGTGGAAAACCATCATATGGACGTGGCCGAGTTGCTGAAGAAGCATGGGGCGAAGTAATGAGGCGGGGAAGGTCAGGCCAATGCCAGCCTTCCCGATGAAAGGGACGCCATGATGGCGAAATTAAGCCTCATGATGAAGGACGAAGGACGGCGGGAATAATTCTCATGGCCAGGATTACCGATGAAGTAAAGGAGATTAAATATGCTATTTCCCACTTGTAGGAAGTGTTCAAAAACAACTTCAAAGGCCGGAAATTATACCAATATGTATTTATCTGGAATTCTTGATCCTGAAGAATTCGACAAGAAATACGGAATGATGTGTGGAGACCATGCGGGAGAAGTTACGAGCATAATAATGAGGGAAAAAAATCTTTCAGAAAGAGATTGGAGGAAAGCAAATCGGAAGGCACTTATAGCCCTTGACCAAGACCTAACGTTGATCGGGAAAAAATAATTCTTGTGGCCAGGATCAAATATCAGGAAGCCGCGGGGCTGGAAGTGAAACGGGGACGGCCTCGGCTCAGGGCGACGGCGACGGAGAAAGATAGGTTGACCCGGCTCTACATCGTTCAAGAGCTCTCTGTTCGTGAGGTCGGCGCGGCGATGGGGATAAGCGAAGCGAGCGTTAGGCGGCGGCTAAAGGCGGCCGGAATCCCGACGAGGACAAAGATGCGGCGGTCCCGGCTGAGATTCCTGGATCAAGCGCGGCTCTTTGGATCCATAGCCGCGATCGGGGTTCGCAAGACGGCGAAGCGATGGGGAATCCCGGAGAGGACGTTGAAAAGCTACCTGGCTGGGCTGAGAGAGCGGGATAAAAATAAATAAATAGGTGCTGTTAGTGCGTCATATAATATCCATTATGTCAACTAATAATTACCATAACTCTTTTAAAATAGCCCGGTTACAAAAACGGGATTTTGGGAGCCGCGTCGTTGACATTATCTGTCAAAAAGGCCGGGACTCTGCCCCATTTAAGGCCGAAAAAGGCGGGCTAAATCCCTTTTATGGCCAAAAAACAGGGCTAAATGCCCATTTTTTGATCGGGGGTAATTTCAGGCCATGAGTGAAAAAGGCCATGAAACAAGGCCCCGGGCGGGCCGGGTCGGGAAGCCGGAAGACGGCCAGGACAAGGGGACCGCCGAGAAAGACGATCGCAGGGCCTTGTCGCGGAGAGGCATGATGGAAAAAGAAATAGCGAGCTTTTCCAAGAACCGGACGGAGCTGGTGAAGGTCCGGCTTTTGGATTTCAAGGAGAAATGGTACGTCAATATCCGGGTTTTTTTGAAGCCCGCCGAAGGCGACCGGGGAGCGGAGGAGGAAGCGACCGGAAAAGGGATCACCATCCAAGTTGATCACCTGCCCGAATTGCAGAAGGCCCTGGACCTGGCCGAAGCGGCAATCGACGAAAACACCTGGGCCAAAGCGACGGAGCGCCTCGGATGATGAGCAGAAGGGGCGGATTACCCGCGACTTTACCCGTAAAACAGGCCCCTTTGGAGGCAAACCCGGGCCCCAGGTCTCGACCCGGCAGGTCGGCGGTCCCGGGGCATCCTGGCGCGATTTTCCGGAAGGACGGACACCCGCAATATTTCGGATGTCCTAAAAAGGGGGAGGGCCGTCTGAAAAACCGGGACAACCGACAGGACGGAAGCCGGGATTTTGCGGACCCTTTAAAAAAACGGGAGGCGGGAGGAAATATTCAAGACGGAAGCCGGGATTTTACGGACGCCCATAAAAAGGGGGGACGAACACGCAAAATTGCGACCACCGAGGCGGACGTTTACGGAAGCGAAATTCAAGAATTGAGGCTGGGGCCCGGAAACGCGCCTGCGGCATTCCCCGGCCAGGATGAGATAAAGTGCGGCAGCCGGACGTTTGTCCGCATGGCCGACCGCAGCACCTTCACCGAAAAGCGAACCGGGAAGGCGATCGGGGAATTGCCGCTGGCCGACCTGATGATGATCAACGACTTTTTGAATGTAAGGGAAAAGAGCTGAAGGGCTTAGATTGACGTTCTATTGACATAAACCTGACGGCGTTTTATGCTAAGGCCATGTTGAACTTAATCATCGAGCTTAAAAAGGTCATGGAGGAGAAGGCCATCAGCGCGGAAAGGGCGGCGCGTTACATCGGCGGCGTCCATGGCCGGACCGTCCGGCGATGGCTGGAAGGGGAATTCATGCCGGAGTTTGAAACCCGCGATCGCATCCGGCGCGGCATCGAGCGGATCAAGAAGCTCGGTTGGACCGACATCCAGATAGAATTTTCGCGGAGGAAAAAATGATTTTCGTAATAGGAATAATTATTATAATTTTGCTTTTCCTGATTTGGAGATCTATAGAAGCCCCGGGAAGAGCAGGGATAAGAGTAGCAAAGCTTAATAGCATGATCATCGAAGAAGTCCGCCGACGTCGACCTCGTATACAAGAAGGTCTCGAACTTGAAACCTTTCAGGAAGCTTATTTAAAGGCACATCAGAATGAAATAATTAGCAAATGTTGCAACGCTCCAGTTAATGCGAAGAAAAAACTAAGAGATGATATTTCGCAGGACCATTGGTTTGTATGTAAAAAATGCAACGAAGAGTGCGCGGTTATTAACGCAAGTATTAATACGGATTCCGGTCAGAAAAGCCTCGAATTTGAAACGTATTATGAAGCTCAGCTAAAGGCATATCGGAACGAAATAATTAGCAAATGTTGTAAGGCTCCAGTTAATGCGAAGAAACAAATAATTGCGCTTAATCTTTCTACAATTCGTAAGGGCGGCCATTGGTTTGTATGTAAAAAATGCAAAAAAGAGTGCGCGGTTATTAACGGAAGCACTAATACGGACTCCGGTCAGTCTGACCACATAGAACAACCGCGCGGAAGGGGATAAATATGGCCGAAATTAAAAAAGAATTTTTTTCAAAAAAAATAGATGAGGCTGGCTTAGAAAAGACTTTAGAAGAGATGTGGGACGCTGCAAGAAAAAAGATAGTTGATATGCAGGACGCTGCCAAGAAAACGCTTATAACGCCGCTCCCTATCGATTTAAAAAAGCACTTTGAAAATATGCCGCCGAGCGAAGCGTCTATTTTGAAATTGATTTTAAAAACTCTTTCTAATTTGGGAAAATCGATGGAAGACAGCTCGGCCGAAAATATCAAATTAACAGCGAAGATAAAAAAATTGAACTGGTTCCTGGTCATCCAGGGAATCGCAATAATCGCATTGGCGATATTATCCTTTTATTTGAGGTAAGGCATGATCGACGAAAAAAATCTAAAGCGAGATGACCAAGGCCGCTGGCGGATCGACTTTCGCTGCAAGGGCCGACGGATCATCCGAGTAATAGGGCCGTCGAAGCGCCAGGCCGAAGCGGAGATCGTGAGGCTCAAGGGCGAAATCCTCCGGGATCCTTACGGCTTTGGAAAGAAGGCGCCGGAGGTCCTCTTTGAAGACCATGCCAAAGAATTCCTGGAGCTCTACTCGAAGCAGAACAAGCGGTCCTGGGCCCGGGATGAAACGAGCCTTGACCACCTAAAGGAATTCTTTAAGGGCAAGTACCTGAGCGAGATCACGGCGGAGTCGATTGAGAGATACAAGGCCAAAAGGAAGGCGGCCCTGGTGCCTACCCGGAAGAAAAAGAAATCGAAGAATCCGGAGGAGCCACGGCTCGTCTCGCCTTCGACGATCAACCGGGAGCTAACGTGTTTGAAGACGTGCCTCAATCGGGCGGTCGATTGGGAAAAGTTGGTCCGGAATCCAGCAGCGCGGGTCAAAAAATTCCGGGAGCCGAATGCCAAAGAACGGATCCTGACGATCGTAGAGACGGAACGGATGCTGGCCGAAGCCAGCGAAGACCTCCGGCCCGTGCTCGTCGTCGCCCTCAATACGGGGATGAGGAAAAGCGAGATCCTCAGCCTTCGATGGAAGGACGTTGATTTCGTCAAGGGCTTTATCCATATCGCGGATTCAAAAAGCGGGCGGAGCCGGGATATCCCGATGAACTCCCCGGTCTTTGAGACCCTGCATGATCGGAGCCGAGCCCGGGAGTTTGTTTTTGAGAATCCGGAAACGAAGGCGCGGACGCTCGACGTCCGGACGGCTTTCAAAGGCGCCTGCAGGCGGGCCGAGATCAAAGGCGTCCGCTTCCATGACCTCAGACACACGGCGGCCTCGAGGATGGTGGAAGCCGGAATCGATCTCGTCACGGTCTCGAAAATCCTAGGCCATGCCTCGATCCAGATGACGATGAGATACGCCCATCCGACGCCGGAGAACATGAGGCTCGCGGTCCAGAGATTGGGCGAATTCTTCGAAAAAAGCGGAAAGAAACCGGAAAGGGTCGAAATCAGGATCCCCGTAACTGCTTCAAAAACCGCCCATTAGAAAGGCAGATACGCGGACTTACAAACCGGGGGCCGCAGGTTCGAACCCTGCACCGCCCACCAACTGCGCTTGGGC
Source organism: uncultured Eubacteriales bacterium (assembly GCA_964537875.1). Lineage (GTDB taxonomy): Bacteria > Acidobacteriota > Aminicenantia > Aminicenantales > UBA4085 > JAPKZH01. The sequence goes on along the minus strand of CAZIDN010000020.1, from coordinate 16,858 downwards.
TTCTCCAAAAAGACGCTCTCCCCGCAAAAGATGACCCCGGCGCGGCAAAAATCACCCCTGAAATCCCCTGGAAGGGCGGTTTTCTTTCGGGGAAAGATTGCTAACATCCTAGCGAGGAAATCGGCCGGCCTTGAGCTCCCCAGAATATTGAAAAAGCGGCGTCGGGTTTCCGGCAAGCCCGGCTTTTCGCAACACCGATGCCATGGAGATCGAGATCGTGACGATGCAGGTCGACCAGCGGGACGGTCCTGCCGAGCTTGTTAGGCAGAACGGGACATCCTTCCGGTTTGCCTTTGAGGAGCAGCGATACGGGCAAAGCACAAGGGGAATTGAGGGGAGGGGACGGATGACTTTTCAAACGGCGAGGAAAGAAATAGAATAGGCCGGACAAGTCAAGACCATGCCAAACATTCGGATCCTGGTCGTCGAAGACGAAAGCCTCGTGGCCAAAGACATCCAGAACATGCTCAGAAGCCTGGGATATGAGGTGATCGACGTCGTGTCCACGGGAGAGGAAGCCATCCAGCTGGCCGAAGCGACAGCCCCCGACCTCGTTCTTCTGGACATCGTCTTGAAAGGAGAGGTCGACGGGATCGTGGCCGCGGAAAGGATCTGGGAGAGATTCTCCATCCCCGTCATCTATCTGACGGCCTACGCCGACGAGACGACCCTCCAGAGGGCCAAGGTGACCGAGCCGTTTGGCTATATCCTCAAGCCCTTCGATGAACGGGAACTGCAGACGACGATCGAGATGGCTTTTTATAAAGCCCGGATGGACCGAAAACTGCGGGAACGCGAAGAATGGTTGTCCACGGTCCTGACCAGCATCGGAGACGGCGTCATCGCCACGGATCATCAAGGCGCGGTCAACTTCATGAATCCCAGGGCCGAAAAACTGACCGGGTGGACACAGGCCGAAGCGTTCGGCAGGCCTCTCCGCGAAATATTTCCAATCGACCTTGAGACGAATGGCGGGATGAGCAGCCATTTGCCTCCCGTCCAGGAGAACGTCCTCAGCGCGCGAGACGGGGCGAAAATTGCGGTCGAAGAGACCCTCACCCCCTTCTCGAGCAACACAAAGGCACCCCGGGGGAACGTCCTCATTTTTCGCGATATCACCCAGAGAAAAACCGCCGCGGCCGAGCTCACCCGCAGCTGGGAACGGCTTCAGAAAGCCCTGGCCGGAACCATCCAAGCCATGGCCCTCACCATCGAAATGAGAGATCCTTATACGGCCGGCCATCAGCGGAGGGTCTGCAGGCTGTCCTGTGCCATCGCCAGGGAAATGGAGCTGTCGGCCGACCGAGTGGAAGCCATCCAGATGGCCGCCGATATCCACGATGTCGGCAAGATCTATATTCCCGCCGAAATCCTCAGCAAGCCCGGGCAGCTGACTGAGATCGAATATTCGATCATTAAAACGCATCCCCAGGTCGGCTACGACATCCTCAAATCTATCGAGTTTCCCTGGCCCCTGGCCGAGATCGTCTATCAGCACCACGAGCGCCTGAACGGCACGGGCTATCCCAATGGGCTCAGCGGCGAAAATATCCTGCTCGAAGCCCGGATCATGTGCGTCGCCGACGTTGTCGAGGCCATGTCTTCGCACCGTCCCTACCGCCCCGCCCGCGGCATCGACAAAGCCCTGGATGAGATTCTCAAGAACCGCGGGATTCTCTACGATTCCCGCGTCGTCGACATCTGCATTAAGCTTTTCAAGGAAAAGCAATTCTCCTTTGAAGCATAGAACGGGGACCCGGTCCGGACGCTCCGGAAACGGTCCCGGGAACGATGAAAAAAGTCGCCTCCATCCTCTTGCTAGCGGCTGCGATTCTCCTTTCGGCCGGCGGGATCGCCGGATTCGCCCTCCTCTTTGTCCGGGACATGAACGTCTATTGGCTCATTCTTTCCCCGATTATTTTCGCCATGTATCAGATCCCGGCCGTCTTCGTGATTTGGCTCTGGAAGAAAAAGCGGCAAAAAAGCTCTCAAGAAAATCCTCGTCAGAATGGTTGAAGCGACCATGGAGGGTTTAGCCTTCCCGAGCCGCCAAAGATAAAAAGCGCCCCCGACGGGATTCGAACCCGTGTTGCTGCCTTGAAAGGGCGGTGTCCTGGGCCTCTAGACGACAGGGGCGAAAAAAGTGAGCCGTGCTGGACTCGAACCAGCGACACCCGGCTTAAAAGGCCGGTGCTCTCCCTCTGAGCTAACGGCCCAAAAATAGGCCATTATTTATAAAAGATAATGAGAAAAGAGTCAATCGAAAAGTTTTGATGACCGGCCCCTCCCCCCTTGGCCTCCTTGGTCCCGCGGAGGAGGAAGAAAGCGATGAAGGCCGGGCGGTTATGATCGGCCGGTCCCGCCTTTAGATCTGTTCCTGCTTGATAATGACCCAGCGGCCGTTATGAGGGAGGTTCAGGGTTTCATCCTTCAGTCGGTACATCTTCAGGTTAAGCCGCCAGTTCTCGGTCGAGCCGTCCTTGGCCTTCACTTCGACATCGACGTCTTTGGTATGGACCGTGCCTTTCAGGTCGCGGATGTTGGCCAACTGGCCCGCCCCGAGCGAGAAACTGGTGCTTTCCTCTTCTCGGGAAGCCGCGGCCTTGGCTTCATTGTAGGCTTTTTTCAGCTCATTATGGAGGTTGGTTTCTTCGTCGAATTTCTTCTGGGCATCATCGACCTTCTTCTTGGCGGCCGCCTTGGCAGCGGCCGTCCTGGCCGAATCATACTCATCCTTGGCGAAGTCGACGGCATCCTTGGCCTCCAAAGTCGGAGTGATATGCCCATCCATTTTTTTCTTGGAATCCAGCTCCAGTTTATTCAGATCCGGGAGTGGGGCGGGCACGATCTGTTCCTCGCTGACCTTGAGGATCTTCCAGCCGGACCACTCGATCGTCATGGGTTCAAGAGCCATCGTCGACATGGTCATGATATCCTTCATGGTCATCGCATCGAAATATCTAGCCAAGAGGCCTTGTTCAGGGTGGGTTTTGCAGCTCTGAAGCGAAAACAAAACGATAACCAGGACTAAAACGAAAAGACTCTTTCTCCTCATCGTTCCTCCTTCCAGTTGATTATATTCCTATTATTTCCAAATTTTACTTTTTTTTCAAGTAAAAAAGCAAGCTGAAATAATCGTCCTTCCTGGAAATGATTTCCGATGACCTGCAGCCCGACCGGCAGCCCCTCCCGGCTCAAGCCGCAGGGGACGGAAATGGCCGGACAGCCGGCCAGGTTCGCGGAGACCGTGAACATATCGGAAAGGTACATGGTGATCGGGTCTTTCTTCGCTCCGACCGGGAAGGCCGGCTCCGGCGCCGTCGGCGTCACGATGTAATCGACCTCGGCGAACGCCCGGTCAAACTCCCGGCTGACCAGCTGCCGTGTGCGCCCGGCCTTGAGATAATAGGCATCGTAGTACCCCGAGCTCAGGGCGAATGTCCCCAGGAGGATCCGCCTTTTGACTTCCTCGCCGAAGCCGCTGGTCCGCGTCTTGAGGTACATCTCCCGGAGGTTGGAATACTCGGGATGGCGGTACCCGTACCGGACGCCGTCATACCTGGCCAGGTTGGAGCTGGCCTCGGAAGGCGCGATGATATAATAGCAGGGAAGGGCATACTCCCACGAAGGGAAATCCATTTCGATGAGCTCACCACCCAGATCCTGGAGGCTGTTCAACGTCTTCCAGTAGATGTCTCTCACGTCGGAATCGATCTTCTCAATCAGTTTCTCCTTGAGATGAGCGGCCTTAAAAGGCCCCAGTTTTTCTTTCATTTCCTTCGGGAAATCCGGCACCGGCCGGTCGGCCAGCGTGGAATCTCTCCCGTCGGGGCCGGAGATGACCTGGGTCAAGAGGGCACAGTCTTCGACAGTTTTTGTGAGCGGGCCGATCTGGTCAAGCGAGGAGGCAAACGCGACCAGCCCGTATCGAGAGACCCGGCTGTAGGTGGGCTTAAGACCGACGACACCGCAAAAAGCCGCCGGCTGGCGGACCGACCCTCCGGTGTCCGAGCCGAGGGCCACCGCCGCTTCGCCCGCGGCCACGGCCGCCGCCGAGCCGCCGCTCGAGCCGCCGGGGACGCGGCTCAAGTCCCAGGGATTCCGGGTGACAAAGAAGGCCGAGTTCTCCGTCGACGATCCCATGGCGAACTCGTCCAGGTTGGTCTTGCCGATGAAAATCGCGTCTTCGGCGGCGAGCTTCTCGACGGCCGAGGCGCTGTAGGGCGCGACATAATTCTCCAGGATGCGCGATCCGCAGGTGGCTCGCATGCCCTTGATCAAGATGTTGTCTTTGACCGCAATCGGGACGCCGGCCAGGCACCCCTTGTTCTTTTTCCGGTCCAAGGCCTTGGCCTGCTCCAGGGCCTTCTCGCCCTCCACCGAAAGAAACGCCGCAACCTCCGGCTCCCGTTTTTCAATCTGTTCGAGGAAAGCCCGGACAACCTCTTCGGCCTTGACCTCTTTGGCCGCCACCAGAGACCGGATCTCGCTCGCGCCCAGAGAAGTCAGGCTCATTTCTCTTCGATCACCTTGGGGACTTTGATAAAAGGCGCATCCTTCTCCGGGGCGTTGGCCAGGACCGATTCCAGAGGTTGGGATTCCCGGACTTCATCGGCACGGAAGGGCAGGGAAAACGGAAGATGAAAACCCGGGGCCTCGGACGGAACGGGCAGCTCGATCTCATCGAGCTGGCCGACCCATTCCACGATCTTGGCCATCTGAGGGGCAAGCACCTTCTTTTCCTGCTCCGTCAAATGCAGATGGGCCAGGGCGCAGACATGGTCGATATCGAGGCCGGATTTCATGTGATGGCATTATAGGAAGAACGGCCGGAAAAATCAATTTTGCCCCGGTTTTGCAAGCATCTCCTTTTATGTAATTTCAAGGAGACCTTGGCATCGCCCCTGAGGCGCTTCTACCGCAGGAATCAGGGACACATACCGCGTGAGTCCCCGATTTCCTAGAATTCTATTTCCCAATCAAGAAGCGCCCTCTCGTAGATTCATTGCCAAATGCTCCTTGGAAAGGTGGCAGAGAGCGAAGCGATCGTTGGAGGGAAACCCTGAATAAGGGTTTCCCTCCAAGAGTATCCGACGGGACTGGTTCCCAGGGGGCCGGGGGGCGATGCCAATGCCTCCTTGAAATCTTATATTCGCGGATACTTCCTCCGGTTTTTTTGAAGAACGGTCCTCCCGCGGTCAGCCAAAACGGGACCTCCGCTGAGCCCGAATTTTCGTTTGTTTCCGGATTCCGTTTATGTTATATAATGTTCTCAATTTTTTCTTTATAATTAAATTTATCATACGAGGTTCATCATGCCACAAAAGGGTATCATAGAATCGATCGTGGCCGGCTACAAGAAGGACCCCGCCCGCCTCATCGACATGGTCAGGGATATCCAGAAAGAGCTCGGCCAGGTCTCCGCGGAATCCGCCGCCAAAATCGCGGCGCTTCTCAACATCTCGAAAGTGGATGTCGAGGGCGTCGTGACATTCTACCACTTCTTCTCGACGGCTCCGGCGGGAACGTATGCCGTCTACCTGAACAACAACATCGTCGCCGACATGAAAGGCCGAAAGGCCGTCGCCGAAGCCTTCGAGAAAGACGCCGGCGCGAAATTCGGCGGGACCACGGCCGACGGCCTGATCGGCCTGTATGAGACATCCTGCATCGGGATGAATGATCAGGAGCCTTCGGCCATCATCAACGGCGTGGTCTTCACCAAGCTGACCAAGGCTAAAGTCAAAGAGATCGTCGCCGCCATGAAGGCCGGCCAGGATATGCAGAAGCTGGTCAAAACCCGAGGCGACGGCGCCAATCAGTCGAATCTCGTCCGGGCCATGGTCTGTAACAACATCCGGAAGAAAGGACCGGTCTTGTTTGCGCCCTTCAAATCGGGCGCGGCCATCAAAAAGGCGGTAACCTGGACCCCCGAAGACGTGATCGCCGAAATCAAAAGGTCCAACCTGCTCGGACGCGGCGGGGCCGGGTTTCCGACCGGCCTGAAATGGGAGTTTTGCGGCCGAGAAAAAGCCTTTCCCCACTATGTCGTCTGCAATGCCGACGAAGGCGAGCCCGGGACATTCAAGGACCGGGTCATCCTGACCGAGCTGCCCCACCTCCTCTTTGAGGGCATGGCCGTTGCCGGCTTCGCGGTCGGCGCCCAAGAAGGGATCCTCTACCTCCGCGCGGAATATGCCTATCTCAAAGCCCACCTGGAGAAGGTTCTCGATAACCTCAGGAAGAAAAACCTTCTCGGCAAAAATATCGCCGGCAAAAAGGGCTGCCATTTCGATATCACCCTGAAGCTTGGCGCCGGGGCCTACGTCTGCGGCGAGGAATCCGCGCTGCTCGAATCGGCGGAGGGAAAGCGCGGCGATCCAAGAGACCGGCCGCCGTTCCCCGTCACCTTCGGCTACCGCGGCTTCCCCACGACCGTAAACAACGTCGAGACGCTGTGCGCGGCCGCCCGAATCTTAGACAGGGGCGCCGGCTGGTTCAAGCTGATGGGCACGCCCAAATCGGCGGGGACGAAGCTCCTCAGCGTCTCGGGGGACTGTGCCAGGCCCGGCGTTTACGAAGTCACCTTCGGCCTGAAGGTTCAGGATCTCTTGAAAATGGCCGGCGGCCTGGACGCCCAAGCGGTCCAGGTTGGCGGCCCTTCGGGAACGTGCATTTCCCGAGGCCAGTTCGAGCGCAAGCTGTGCTTCGAGGACCTGCCCACGGGCGGCTCGGTCATCGTCATCGGGCCCCAGAGAGATTTGTTTGAGGTCATCCACAACTTCATGGATTTCTTTATCGAGGAATCGTGCGGCTGGTGCGTGCCCTGCCGGGCCGGCAACATCCTTCTCAAGAAAAAGCTGAAAAAAATCACGTCGGGAAAAGGAACCGCCAAGGACCTCCAGGAGATCGAGTCCTGGGGGAAGACCATCAAGGCCATGAGCCGCTGCGGCCTCGGCCAAACCTCTCCGAATCCCATCCTGACGACACTCCAGAATTTCCGGGAGATGTACGAGGCCAAGGTCCGCAATGACAAGGACTTCATCTCCGAGTTCGACCTGGCGGCGGCCGTCAAAGCCGCGTCGAGCCTGACGGGTCAGAAGCTCACGGAGGCCCACCATGAATAAGATCAAATTCACGATCGACGGAAAAGAGTGCTTTGCCGAGCCGGGACAGACCATCATGGAAGCCGCCAAGGCCAACGGCGTCTACATCCCCGCGCTGTGCCGATATGAGGGACTCAAGCCGGCCGGAAGCTGCCGGGTTTGCACGGTCCGGGTGGGCAGGGGCCATATGGCCGCTTGCACCCAGCCGGTGGCGGAAGGCATGGTCGTCGAGAACATCGTCCCGGACCTGGAAGACATGCGGAAATCCCTCATCGAAATGCTCTTTGTCGAAGGCAACCACCTCTGCCCGACCTGTCAAAAAAGCGGCAACTGCGAGCTGCAGGCGCTGGCCTACCGCTACCAGATGCTCGTCCCGCGCTTTCCCTACCAGTTCCCGGTCCGGCAAGTCGAGCCGGTCGGGCCCCACCTGCTCCTCGAACAGAACCGCTGCATCCAATGCCTGCGTTGCGTGAGGGGAGTCAAGACCACAGACGGAAAAGCCATCTTCGGCCCCGTGAAAAGGTCCGGGAAAAAGAAAATCGCCTTCGACCGCGATCTCGCAGCCGGCCTGTCCGCCGACGCGGCCAAGAAGGCCATGGACCAGTGCCCGGTCGGGGCCCTCCTGAAGAAAGAAATCGGTTTTACGGTTCCCATCGGAAAACGCAAATTCGACCAAAAACCGATCGGCAGTGAGTTTGAGGACAAACGGAGTTGAGGAGAGACGACCATGACTAAACCCATCATTGCCACGGCCTCTTTGGCGGGCTGTTTCGGCTGCCACATGTCCGTCCTGGACATCGACGCCAAGATCCTCCAGCTGATCGAGCTCGTCGAGTTCAATAAATCCCCGATCGATGACATCAAGACCTTCACCAAGCCCTGCGACGTCGGGCTGATCGAAGGCGGCTGCTGCAACAGCGAGAACGTCGAAGTCCTGCGCGACTTCCGGAAGAACTGCAAGGCCCTGGTCGCGGTCGGCGAATGCGCCATCATGGGCGGCCTGCCGGCCATGCGCAACGGGATTCCCATCCAGGAATGCCTGGAGGAGGCCTACCTCCGCTGCCCGACCGTGGATGACAAGATCATCCCCAACGACGAAGAATTGCCGATCATTTTGGACAAGGTCTATCCCCTGCACGAGATCGTCAAGATTGATTACTTTCTGCCCGGCTGCCCGCCGTCCGCCGACCTCATTTGGGAAGCGCTCACCGCCCTTGTCGGGGGCAAGCCCCTCGGCTTGACCTACAACCTCATCAAGTTTGACTAAAGGATGAAGACCATGGCGAGAAAAATCACAATCGAACCGGTGACAAGAATCGAGGGCCACGGCAAAGTTACGATCCAACTCGATGACAGCGGCCGGGTCGCTCAGTCCAGGTTCCACATCGTCGAATTCCGGGGCTTCGAGCGATTTGTCCAAGGCCGTCCCTACTGGGAAATGCCGGTCCTGGTCGAGAGGCTGTGCGGCATTTGCCCGGTGAGTCATCACCTCGCCGCAGCCAAAGCGGCGGACGTGATCGTGGGCGTCGGCCCCGACGGGCTGACGCCGACGGCGGAAAAAATGCGGAGGCTGATGCATTACGGCCAGATGTTCCAATCGCACGCCCTGCACTTTTTCCATCTGGCCTCGCCCGATTTGCTCTTCGGCGCGGACGCCGACCCGGCCATCCGCAATGTCATCGGCGTCGCTCTCAAACATAAAGACCTGGCTGTCCAGGGAGTCCTCATGCGCAAGTTCGGCCAGGAGATCATCCTGGCCACGGCGGGGAAAAAAATCCATGGAACGGGCGCCATTCCCGGCGGCATCAACAAGAACCTCAGCCTCGAAGAACGCGATTCGTTTCTCAAGGCCCCGGACCCGATGAACGTCGACAAGATGATCGGCTGGGCCCAGGGAGCCGTGGACTTCTTCAAGGACTTTCATCAAAAGAACAAAGACCTGATCGACGGCTTCGCCGCATTCCCCTCCAACCATCTGAGCCTGGTCCGGAAAGACGGCGGGCTCGACTTTTATCACGGCGTCCTGCGGGCCGTCGACGCCCAAGGCAAAAAAATCCTCTCGGATGTCGACTACCGGAACTACTTGGATTACGTCGGTGAGGAAGTCAAATCCTGGAGCTATATGAAGTTCCCCTACCTCCGGTCTCTGGGAAAGACAGACGGCTGGTACCGCGTCGGCCCTCTGGCGCGCCTGAACACATCCGATTTCATCCCTACGCCCCTCGCCCAGAAAGAATTCGAGGTCTACAAAACCTACACGAAAGGCAAGCCCAACAATATGACGCTTCACTCGCACTGGGCCCGGCTGATCGAGCTGCTGCACTCCGGAGAGGTCATCAAAGAGCTCCTGCTCGATCCCGACCTTCAAGGCGAGGCCCTTTTAAAAAAAGGCCGGAAAGCTCATGAAGGCGTGGGAGTGGTCGAGGCGCCGCGCGGCACGCTGTTCCATCACTACCGTATCAACGGCGACGACCAGGTCACGATGGCCAACCTCATCGTCTCCACCACCAACAACAACGAGCCCATGAACAGGGCCGTCCACTGGGTGGCCAAGAACATCCTGGAGAAAAAGCCGGAAATCACGGAAGGGATGCTGAACCGCGTCGAGATCGCCATCCGGGCCTACGACCCGTGCCTGAGCTGCGCCACCCACGCCCTGGGAAAAATGCCGCTCGAGGTCGCCCTCTACGATTCTCAGGGAAACCTGCTGGATTGCAAAAAAAAGTAAAGGTCATCGTCTACGGAATCGGCAATCCGGGCCGCCGCGACGACGGCCTGGGTCCCAGGCTTGTCTCCCGGCTGCGGGACGATGGGAGTTCGGGCGTCGATTTTGAAATCCGCGATCATCTCAACATCGAGGACGCCTTGACGATCAAAGACAGCGAGGTTGTGGTCTTCGCGGACGCGGCCAAGGATATCGACACGGCCTGGAAGCTTTTCCCAATTCGGCCATCGAAGGCCATCACCTTCACGACGCACGAAATGGCGCCGGAATCCGTGCTCGCCCTCTGCCACGATCTTTACGGCCGTGCCCCCGAGGCCTTTGTCCTGGCCATCAAGGGGTACAACTGGGACATGGAGGAATCCCTGTCCGAAGAGGCCGCAAAAAACCTCTCCCAGGCTGTGGAAGCCCTGAAAGGCTTTCTTCAAACTCGGGCCTGAAACCCGGATGAAAGAGGGTTCATGTCCAAGAAAGACGTGAAGCAAAAAGAACTTATCGTCATCGAAGACATTCTCGGCTCCAATAAAAAGATCGCCGCCGAGATACGCTCCAAGCTCGAGGCCCGGGGAATCCTGACCGTCAATTTCATGAGCTCTCCCGGGGCGGGGAAGACGACGCTCCTCGAAAAAATCGCCGATCGGCTGAAGTCCGGCTACCGGATGGCGGTGATCGAAGGGGATATCGAAACCGAGCGGGATGCAGAACGGATCAGGGCCAAGGGCGTTCCGGCCTGGCAGATCACGACGGGCGGGGCCTGCCATCTGGAGGCCAAGATGATCGCCAAAATCCTGCCCGGACTGCCCGCTGGATTGGATTTTCTGTTCATCGAAAACGTCGGCAATCTCGTCTGTCCCGCCGGCTATGAGCTGGGAGAACGTCTCCGCTGCGTCCTTCTTTCGGCCCCGGAGGGAGACGACAAGCCCAAGAAGTATCCCAAGGCCTTCACGACGTCCGACTGTCTGATTCTGACCAAAGCCGACCTGATTCCCTATCTTCCCTATGATCAGGAAAAGGTGAAAAAAGAAGCCCTGGAGCTCAACCCTCGTTTGAAGGTTTTTGTGACGTCCGCCGTCACGGGACAGGGTCTCGATGAGCTCGTCGATTTCTTCATCGCCTCGCTCCGCCGGCCGCCCTATGCATGAACTTTCGATCATCGCCAGCCTCTTCGAGATCCTTCTCCAAAAAGCCGGAGAACAAAAAGCCCTGAAGATCACGGGCGTGAAACTGAACGTAGGGAAGCTTTCGGGCGTCGTGCCCGAAGCTCTCGAAACGGCCTTTGAGTCCTACAAAAAAGGGACGATCGCCGAGACCGCGGAGCTGGAGATCGAAGAGATGCCGCTCAAAGTGCTTTGCCAGGATTGCGGCTTGGAGGCGCTCAAAGACAGTTATATTTTTGTTTGCCCCGCCTGCGGCTCGACAAACCTGAAAATCCGGCAGGGGACCGAGCTTTTTCTCGAAAAAATCGAGCTGGAAATCGAATAGGAACTTAAGTGGTTCTCTGGCAAATGCCTACCTGAATTTTTGCCGAACCTATTTTCTGGTATAATGTTTTTCACTTTTTTTTGATTCGGCTTGTTCAAGGAGTGACACGATGAAAACCTTACAGGAAATCGCCTGCAAGTCGGTGCTCAATGAAGCCCAGATCCGGAAAATCGAAGAGAGGATCCTCGACCACGGCCGCTACACCCAGACGGCCGTCCGGGAAGAGCTCAACTGGTTCTGCGCCGGGCTGGTGATGAATGCCTATTACTTCAAAACCACGCCCCTGGAGATGATCGCCAATCATATCGAAGCCCTCATGGCGGCGGAAATCATGGCGACCGTCAAACAGGAAAAGATCGTCAAGATCGATTTCGCGACCGAGCTCGAGAACGAAGCCATCTACCTCGTCGATGACTATCACTTCCGGGCTCTCGAGATCGAACGAAAGATCGAAGAAAAATATCCTCGCTATAGGCTCCAGTGCTACCGGACATCCCGGAAAGCGGCCGGGCTCGAATACCTGAGGATGTACCTCGTCTATAAGCCCAGCTTCGACATGGACAAGATTCTGGCCGAGGAAACCGATATCAGGAAACTCGCCGACAAGGCGTTCCTGGAGTCCGCCCCCGAAGAAACGCTCCGCCGCTTCCAGAAGCTGGTCAAGCAGCATCAGGGCTGGGAGAGCCCGCTCATCGACGTCTCCCACGATGCCAAAACAAAAGAGCTGCGCCTCATGATCATCACCCACCGCGATTCGAGCCGGCGGTTCTTTTCCAACATTTCCGACGTCCTCAACTCCCACAACCTGGTCTCCAGCCGCAAGTACATCGAGCAACTGGCCAACGGCAAGACCGTCATCTCCATCTACCTGGACAAGATCGAAGACCAGCGGCTTATCCAGGACCTCATCGAGGACATCAGCCTGGTCTATGCGATTCCCGAAAGCTCCCTGTCCACGCTCTTCGGCGAAGGGAAGCTCAACGCCCAGGAAATGGTCTTCGGCGTCTCGGCCTGGAGCTTCGCCCACCAGTTCCTGAGCGGCTACAACGAAGAATACCTGAAGCTCGCCGAGACGCTCAAGGACTCGCCCGAGCTCCTGGGCATCCTCAGGACCCTGCGGACGAAACTCGTCAAAGACACCTACCACGAATCGCGGGTCTGGGAAGCCCTGACGGACAATCACGGTACCATCAAGAAGGCCTTCAAGCTTTTCGAAAAAAAATTCAACCCTTATCGCAAAGGCCATGCCATCGAACCGGATATGGCCGAGCTCAAGAAAGACATCCTCCGCAGCGTCCAGACCGAGATCGACCGCGACATCCTGCTGGCCGTCTTGATGTTCATCGAAGCCACCCTCCGGACCAATTTTTTCCTCAAGGAAAAGACGGCCCTGTCTTTTATGTACAACCCGGCCTACCTGAACAAGGTGGATTACCCCGTCACTCCGTTCGGCATTTTCCATGTCGTCGGCGCCGAGTTCCGCGGCTTCCACATCCGCTTCCGGGATATCGCGCGCGGCGGCATCCGGATCGTCCGCTCGTCCAACATCCAGGCCTACCTGGCCAACTCGGACTTCATCTTCGACGAGAACTACAACCTGGCCTTGACCCAGCAGAGCAAGAACAAGGACCTGCCCGAGGGCGGCTCGAAGGGAACAATCCTCCTCAACTGGGGCTTCATGGACAAGTCCGAGCCCAGCTTCAAAAAATACGTCGATGGGCTGCTCGACCTCATGATGCCCGACCCGAACATCGTGGATTATTACGGACAGGAAGTCATCCTCTTCCTGGGGCCGGATGAGGGGACGGCCGAGCTCATGGAATGGGCTGCCCTCCGGGGCAGGGAGCGCGGCTACGCCTTCTGGAAAGCCTTCTCGACCGGGAAACCGGTCTCCATGGGCGGTATTCCGCACGACCTCTACGGCATGACGACCAATTCCACCCACCAGTACGTTCTGGACACGCTCCGGAAGCTCGGCATCAAGGAAGAAGAGATCACCAAGGTCATGACCGGCGGTCCGGACGGGGACCTTGGCTCAAACGAGATCCTCATCTCCAAGGATAGGATCCTGGCCGTGGTCGACGGCTCCGGCGTCCTTTATGACGCCGAAGGCCTCGACCGCAAGGAGCTGAGGAAGCTGGCCAAGGCGCGAAAGATGGTCGAGAACTTCCCCAAGGAACGCCTCTCGCCGGGCGGTTTTCTCGTCAGCGTCAAGGACCGTGACGTCATTCTGCCCCATGGCGAGCGTGTCGAGAGCGGCTTTGAATTCCGCAACACCTTCCATCTCCATCCGCTGTTCAAAGCCGACCTGTTCGTCCCCTGCGGCGGCCGGCCGTCGTCGATCAACATCAACAACTGGCAGAATTACCTGAACGAGAACGGCGAGCCCCGCTTCAAGATCATCATCGAAGGGGCCAATCTTTTTATCACCCAGCAGGCCCGTTTGCGGCTGGAGGAAAAAGGCGTCATCATCTACAAAGATGCCTCGGCCAACAAGGGCGGGGTCACCTCGTCCTCGCTCGAAGTGCTGGCCAGCCTGGCCCTCTCGGACGAGGAATTTGACCAGCATCTGTGCGTCAAGAACGGCCTGATTCCCGAGTTCCGGCGGAAATACATCGAGGAGATCCTCGAGATCATCCGGGAAAACGCCTCCCTGGAGTTCGAAATCATCTGGAAGGAGAACAAGGCCAAGAGGATCCCCAGGGCCGTCCTGACCGACCTCATCAGCGACAAGATCAACCAGATCAAGGACGCCGTCAGCACATCCGACCTGTTCTCCAACAAAGCCCTGGTCAAGAAGGTCTGCGTCTGCGGCTGCCCGCCGGCCCTCTTGGGCCTGGTCGGACATGACAAGCTGCTCAAGCGGCTGCCGGCCAAGTACATGAAAGCCGTGTTCGCCTCCCGCCTGGCCGGACAATACGTTTACAAGTACGGCCTGGACGCCAACGAGATCAATTTCTACGAATTTTTAAAGGAATTCAATTAAGAACGCCTCAAATTCGATTGGCTCGAGGTCCATGCGGTCCCCCTTGGGCCGGAAACGATCTCTATTATTTGGAGCAAGAATTTGACGGCTCCCGGATGATCCTCATTGGAGCCTACCCTCGGTCCGGGACGATCCTGGTGAAACGCAAATAGAATGAATAGATTCTTGACACTCCCGTTGATTATGATTATATGAATGTAGACAAGAATCCCTGGACGGATGAAAAAGCTCCTCAGTGATATCGATACGGTTTTCTTTAAAGTCGCGATAGCGGGAATTTCTCTTTTTTTCATCGTTTTTTTAGTCGACAGAGCCATCGTCGCGCCCTTTACGTTCGACGAGGCGGCCACGTATCTGAATTATATCTCGGCGGGCCCCACGGCCGTTTTTAACCTCAACTCGGCCAACAACCACTTGGTGAACACGCTGCTGACAAAATTTTTCTCCGCCTTGGGCGGGAACAGTGAATTCGTCCTGCGGCTTCCCAATCTTCTCGCTTTTGTCGTCTATCTCCTTTTTTCCTTCCTCATCCTCAATCGATTTGTCAAAAATAAAATCCTCGTCGTCTTCGGCTATTTCCTGTTGGCCGCCAATCCTTATGTCTTGGACTTTTTCTCTCTCTGCCGGGGATATGGATTATCCCTGGCCTTCCTCATGGCGGCCCTGTTCTTCTTTTTCTCATTCCTGGATAAAGAGGCCGATCACCAGCCCGACCGCTATCGCCGGTTGCAGTTCTCGCTCATCGCCGGCGGCTTGGCCGTCCTGTCCAACTTCAACTTGTTAAATGTCTATTTAAGCCTGGTCCTTATCACTTTTGCAGTCTTTGTTGTTTGGAATCGTCAGAAAAGGCTGCCGTCTCCGCTGGATCAGCCAAGACCAAGTCCATCGAAAAAGAAAAGGATTTTTTGGTCCCTGTGCATCCTGGCTGCCGTTCTTTTTAACATCTCGCAGGTCTCCCGGGCCTTCCTCATCTCCAAAAATCTCTATGAACCCGTGGCCGTTAAGATCACGGGCTTGAGCGAGCCGGACAAACAATACATGGATGTCTTCAGGATGGACGTCAGAAACCAACAGTGGCGTCTCATCTATAAAGGGGACATCTGGACCCTGGATCTGCCGGTCTATTTTTCGGCCATCAAGTTCCGATGTCTGCCCCACATTATGGACAAGATCAAGCGGATCGAAATCCGGATCGGGCAGAAAGCGTTCGCCTACGAGGCCCACCATATTCTCAAAATAAAGAATGAACACCCCCACAGAAGATACTTTGTTTTTTACAGCGATTACTCGGTTTCCCTCAAACGCTCCCTGCTCCCGGTTTTCAAGCCGGTCATCAACTGGAAAGGTGATCGCATCTTTTTCTTCTATTTCCTTGGCCGGATGCTTTTGCTCCTCGCAATTGACCTTGTTTTTTTCACCCTTCTGTATCTCTTGGGACTCGTCCTGAAGCGGCGGCATATTCTCACCCTGGAACAATTCCGTCCCCTCGCCTGGACAACCTTTGGGCTTGCCGCATTCATCGGATACCCTCTTTATTTCCTCAAAAAAAGCGGAGAATTTTACTGGGGAGGCGAGACCGGGTTCATCCGGGACACCGTCTTCTCGCTGATCAACAATTCCTTCTACGGAAATCTCTATTTCCACCGCCAGGAGTGGATGATCTTTCTCCTTGTCTGTCTCGTTATATTCGGCTTCCTGATCCTGCTTTTCGTCCGTTATCGAAAGAGATCTCTGGCCAAAGTCCTGCCAGGATTGTCCGTTTTTACGACGCTTGTCGTCGTATCCATTTCCACGATTGTCCAAAGGGCCTTGTTCGACAACCCCTGTCTCAGCGGGCGCACGGGCTTGTTTCTGATCCCCCTGTTCACGCTCCTGCTGATATTCCTGTTCCGCGAACTCTGCCTTGGCAGGACGGCACTGAAATTCATTTCCATCTCCTTCCTGGGGATCATGACCCTTCTCGCTTTCTATCATTTTATCGAACGAGCGAACACGGCCATGACAGTGGAATGGAGAAGCGACGCCGATACAAAAGACCTCCTCAAAGACCTAAAAATGATGAAAGACAAAGACTTCCCCGCGCGTTCAAAAATCAGCCTGGGGATCGATGAGACCTTTTACCCTTCCTTTGCCTATTATGAAAAGCGGGGGACATCGGCCTGGCTCGAGGTCGACCCAGTGCCTCCCTACGCCGGGCATGATTTTTACTATTTAGAAGAAAATTTTGATCGTTCCGCGACCATCCTCATCAAGGCCTACCCCCTCTCCGGTAATCTCTTAGCCAAGGCCAAAAATGAATAGGCTCAAATTCACGGAGCGGCTCAAGGTCGCCCTCAAAAAACCCGGCGCCTGGGGTGATTCTTCCCGTCGTCAAGAAACCATCTTTGATGAGAAAAATCCTTGTCTCGGCTTTCGTCCTCTTCGCGTCTGCTGAAAGCTGAAAAAATAATCGCTCCGAGAAGTCTCTAATCTCAGTTGTATTTTTTAAGAACGGGCTTTGAAATCAGCTGATCTCGCCGGTCAGGTAGGCCCGCGTCCGGGGGTTCTGGGGATTGGCAAAAA